>NZ_JAKUDL010000002.1:0-889386 GCF_022484835.1 Shewanella zhuhaiensis | reverse complement strand
CTGGTGGTACTGGCGCTGGTGTTTGCACTGCTTAAGCTGCCCCATATTCAGGGCCAGGAAGATGAAACTCTGGAGGGTGACGCGCCAAAACCGGTCTCGGCGTTAAGCCATCGTCATCTGCTGCTGGGCGCCATCGGAATTTTTGTCTACGTGGGCGGCGAAGTGGCCATAGGCAGTTTGCTGGTGAACTTCCTCGGTCAGCCCCATGTGGCGGCGATGGAAGAAGCCGAGGCTGCGCACTACATTGCCTTTTACTGGGGCGGCGCCATGGTTGGCCGCTTTATCGGCGCGGCGGTAATGCAAAAAGTAGCGGCGGGTAAGGTGCTGGGATTCAATGCCTTTATGGCCGCGCTGCTGGTGGTGGTCGCTGTGATGAGTGAAGGCGCCGTGGCCATGTGGGCGATTCTGGCGGTGGGGCTGTTTAACTCCATTATGTTCCCGACTATTTTCAGTCTGGCGCTGAAAAACTTAGGCCCGGCAACGGCTCAGGGCAGCGGTATCCTGTGTCTGGCCATCGTCGGCGGCGCAATAGTGCCACTGGCGCAGGGGCTGATTGCCGATGCGGCGGGGCTGTCGGTGTCCTTCCTGCTGCCGGTACTGTGCTATGCCTATATCCTGTTTTATGGCCTTAAGGGCTCAGAGGTAAAAGCCGGTTAAGCCTTGCTTTAAAGCTGGCATCAAGCCTAACCAAAAGCGCACCCCGGGTGCGCTTTTTCATGAAGGAGTGGCGGCTTAAACTCTGCGCTGGCTGAAAGTGGCCAACTTTTTCATGGGCAATCGGCGTTTAATGCTTAAGCTTCCTTGCCTGCGCTGCCAATAACTCCTATGATCTCGCGGTTTTTTCTTCTCTGGAATTGCCCCTATGCTCAAATCGCCTTTATCTCCGTCTTCCACCGAGCTTGTTCTCGGGATCCTCGATTTGGTGCTCAATGGGGGATCGCCCCTGGACAGGGCCTATTCACGCCATTTCTCCGGTTTAAAACTTGCCAGCGAAGAGCAGGCGCGCATCGCCACTGTAACCGGCGACTTGCTGCGCCGCCTGAATCTTTATTGCTATTTGGCCGACGTCGAACCCGGACGCATTGAGCGTGAAGGTTCGCGGCTTATCAACGCCTGGCACCTGTTTCATGGCTTGCCAACGCCCAAACTTCAATACTCACTGGCGGTGGATGAGAACGGCTTTAATGAGCGCCTAAGCCATGCCAAGACCCAAAGCGCGCTTTGGGACGGCTGCCCTGACTGGCTGGATAAACTTGGCGAACGTGAGCTTGGCGACGCCTGGGCCGCCGAGCGAGCAGCACTGAAAGCGGCGCCAAAACGTTACCTCAGAACCAACTTACTCAAGTGCGATCGCGATGCCCTGGCGAGCCGTCTGGCAGGCGAAGGCGTGAGCACCGAGCCTGTTGCGGGAGTTGACAGTGCACTTGAAGTGACCTCGGACTCGGCGCTGTTTCGCACTCAGTCCTTTGCCGATGGCTGGTTTGAGCAGCAGGACGCCGGGTCGCAAAAGGTGGCCGCAGCGCTGGACGTTAAACCTGGAATGCGGGTGATTGACGCCTGCGCCGGTGCCGGTGGTAAAACTTTGCACCTTGCCGCCATGATGGCTGGCAAGGGCAGGCTGCTTGCCATGGATGTGGAGCAGTGGAAGCTCGATAACCTCAAAGAGCGTGCCCGCCGCGCCGCTGCCCACAACGTGGAAACCCGCCTGATTGCCGGCTCCAAGACCATCAAACGTCTTAAGCTGTCTGCCGACAGGGTACTGCTGGACGTGCCTTGCTCAGGCCTTGGGGTACTTAAGCGCAATCCCGATGCCAAGTGGCGCGACACCGAAGAGCGGCTGCCGGTATTGATGGAGCTGCAGGCCCACATTCTTGGCAGCTACAGCCGTATGGTAAAGGTGGGCGGCATGCTGGTATACGCCACGTGCTCCATCATGCCCTGTGAAAACCGCGGTCAGGTGGATGCATTTTTGGCCGCCAATCCCAACTTCCGTTTGCTGGATGATGAAAACATCACCCCGGCCAACTCCGGCTTTGACGGCTTTTACCTTGCCAGACTCGAGCGGATCGCCGAGTAAGCACACTTAGACCGGCGTTTGGGTTGAAATTCGCTTAATCAGTTTGTATACAGAATGTAGTGACGGGCGTCGGAGTTGGGCATGGGCCGGGAAATGGAAGATCGCGGATTTGAAGTCTTGGGATATGGCAGCATTTTGGCCATGGTTCTCGAGCACCGGCCTTTATCCGAGGTTCTTCATGCGCTGACTGCCCTGATTGAATCCCAGACCCAGGGCACAGTAGCGTCTGTTTTACTGCTCAGTGAAGACGGTAAGCGGCTGCTCAATGGCGCCGCCCCCCATTTGCCCGCCGAGTTCAATCGTATCGTCCACGGTGTAGAAATCGGCATGGGCGTTGGCTCCTGCGGCACTGCGGCCTATCTTGGTGAGCGGGTGGTGGTGAGCGATATCTCCACCCACGAATACTGGCTGCCCTACAACGCCTTACCCTTGGCTGCAGGGCTTAAATCCTGTTGGTCTGAACCGATAAAGTCTGTCTCCGGCAAGGTGATAGGCACCTTCGCGCTTTATCACGACAGCATTAAAAGTCCCACCGAAAACGAGCTGCAATTTATCTCCCAGGCCGGCAAACTCGCCGCGCTGGCGATTGAGCGCAGTCGCGATCAGCGCTATCTCAAGCTGGTTGAAATGGTATTCAACAGCATGCCGATGGCCTTTGTGATCACCGACGATCGCGCCCAGATCCTGTATAAAAATCCGGGCTTTAGCGCCTGGTTTGCCAATCTTTCCCATTTCGACCCAGAAGCGCTGCTTTGCGCCGCGCAGCCTGGCGGGCTGGTTGCCCTGCGTGAGGCGCTGGCATCGGGCTGCAGCTTCAGCGGCGAGTTTGAAGCCGAGGTCCAGGGTGGCGATCGCAGGCAGCTTGAGCTGCAGGCGACTCCCATCGACGATCCCCAGGGGGAAGGCGCCATCTACGGCTGGCTGCTCACGGATGTGTCGGAACGTAAAGCCGCCGCCAATGTAATTGAATATCAGGCCAATTTTGACGCGCTTACCGGCCTTGCCAATCGCTTTCAGTTGTTTTCTTGCCTGAATAAGGCCTGTGAGCGCAGTGAAGGCTTTACCCTGATGCTGATGGATGTGGACAGATTCAAGCAGGTGAACGATAGCCTTGGCCACGATACCGGCGATGAATTGCTCAAAGCCGTGGCACGCAGGCTTGAGGCCTTATTGCCCGAAAGCGCGATTTTATCCCGCCTCGGCGGGGATGAATTTGCCCTGTATCTGCCCCAAGCGCCGCTCGATGTCGGCCACAGCGTGGCGCAGCGTCTGGTGGACTCCATGGCCATGCCTTTTGATATAAAGGGGTGTCGGCTCTACAGCGGCATCAGCCTTGGGCTGACCCGCTACCCGGAAGACGGGCTGCAACTTGAGCAGCTGCTGTCCGGTGCTGATCAGGCGATGTACAGTGCCAAGGCCGCCGGGCGTAACACCTGGCGCGACTTTACTCCCAGGATGCAGCAGGATGCCAACCGTGAGGCACGGCTTGCCGGCGCGCTCAAAGAAGCGGTGGCCAAAGAGGCGCTGACCCTGGTGTATCAGCCCATTGTGGAGATGGAGCAGCACAGAATCGTTGCCGCTGAAGCCTTACTGCGCTGGGAGCACGAAGGTGAAATGATTTCGCCGATGGAGTTTATCCCACTGGCAGAAAGCTCAGGGCTGATTGTGGAGCTGGACAGCTGGGTTCGAAGCCAGGCGCTGGCGCTTATTCGCCGCCTGGGTGAGATGGGTTTGCCGATCAAGATTTCGGTCAATGTCTCCAGTTTTGAGCTTTGGTCGACACCATTGCAGCAACGCTTTGTTGAAGGCTTGTCTGAGGCCGTATCTGAACCGCAGAATGCGCAAACCAGCCAAGGCCAGGCAACTCACGCCCCCCCCGCACACGCCAAGCCGCTCGATGGCTTAATCCTTGAGATCACCGAGTCTTTGCTGCTCGATAAAAACGCCCAGTTGGTGGAAACCTTAACAGGCCTGCGTCAGCAGGGCGCCTGGATTGCCATTGATGATTTTGGTACCGGTTATTCGTCGCTGTCGTATCTGGCCAACTTCCCGGTCGACTGTATCAAGCTCGATAAATCCTTTTTAAGCACCCTGTGCAGCCTTGGCAGCGATGCAGAACCGCATTCCGGCGCTGCAAACGGCGGCAAAGGTAGGGCGCTGGTGCAGGCCATTATTCAAATGAGCCAGGCATTGGATCTGTGTTTGGTGGCCGAAGGGGTGGAAACTGAGCCACAGCTTAGTTTCCTTAAGTCGCAGCAGGTTGAGAAGGTGCAGGGGTTTTATTTCCATAAGCCCATGCCTCCATCGGCACTGTTGGAACTGCTGAAAAAGCAGGGGCCAGCTGACGCCGGAGTCGACTCTCAGGCAAAAGGCATCAAGGCCTGCGGCTAGGCCGCTAATATCCCTGACTCACTCAACTTGCGAACAAAGCGTCATTCGCAAGACGCAGCGTTTCCGGGGGCGTTAAGTTCCGTTTCCACCGCAGACCTGTTCAATGAAATCCCCAACGAGGCGGAAGGTATTCAGTGTCCTGAGCCAGTGCCTTGATTCAGAGCCCTGATTCAGTGCCTTGAATAGTGGCGATGATTTTACGTTTGCCACCATGGTCTCTGTGCTCACCCAGATAAATCCCTTGCCAGGTACCCAACGCCAGGCGGCCGTCGCTGATGGGCAGCATCAGGCTGGTGCCAAGCAGGCTCGATTTGAGATGCGCCGGCATATCATCAGGGCCTTCATAATCGTGGCGGTACCAGGGCTCGTTTTCTTTCACTGTGCGGTTAAAGAAATTCTCAAAGTCCTGACGCACGGTAGGATCGGCGTTTTCATTTAAGGTGAGCGATGCCGAGGTATGCAGAAGCTGCAAATGCAGCAGGCCGGTTTTAAGCGTCGCAAGTTCAGGCAATGCCCGCTCAATATCATCGGTTATAAGATGGAATCCCCGCGGCCTTGCCGCGAGCACCAAAGTTTTTTGATACCACATAAGCTCTCCTCAAAGCGGCCATGAGCGTTTGGGTGACTATGCTCACGCGCCTGTCCGTCGGTGTTGCGGCAGTGTAGGGAAGGGATTGAGGGCTTGCAAGCCTTTGCAAATGCCAAGGTGAACTGGGCGACCGCTTTAAGGTAAAATAGCGCCATCAGTGATTTCAGGAGACTCCCATGGCCCGTGCCTGTGCCCGCCATATTTTGGTGAAAACCCGCGAAGAAGCGGAAAAACTCAAGGCCCGTATCGATAAAGGTGAAGACTTTGGCAAGCTTGCCAAGCAGTATTCACTGTGCCCATCCAAGCGTCGCAGCGGCGATTTGGGTGAGTTTGGCCCAGGCCAGATGGTCAAAGCCTTCGATGATGTGGTGTTTAAAAAGCCGGTACTCGAAGTTCATGGTCCGGTGAAAACCCGGTTTGGCTTCCATCTTATCCAAACCATCTATCGCAACTGAGGCGCGAATAACGTCTTGGCCGCGACTCTGGACGATCCCGATTACTTCCTGCGCCACTTTGACCTTCTGTGTCAGTCGGTGGCGCGTTATCGGGATCTGTTAAGCCCCGGCGAGCTTGTGCTGCTCGCTTGTGGTAATCCTTCAGCCTCTACCTGCGGCCCTGATGATAAGTCGCCAGCTCCCCCAAAGGGCAATCCAAACCCAGCTCACATCAACTCTGCTGCGCCCATCACAGACGATGCCAAACGGCTACTGGTACGGCTCATCAGCCGCCGCGGCAGCTGCTTTCGGGTGAGTAAGCTAAGTTATGGGGATATCGGCGATATTGATGATGCCATCCATCAACTGAAAGCCATGGGGTTGGTGAGCCAGCCACTCGACTCAGCAAAAGAGCGGCAAGCCGCAGCTCATGAGCCTTCACACCCTGTATATGCCGCTGACACTGAGTCTTATGGCGCGGACACCCGTTCAGCCTGTGCTGCAAGTGACGCAAGCGCTGGGCTGAATACCGAATATGATACAGGCACTTTGTCAGCCCTGAACACCTCGCATGTGACCTCGCTTGTGACCTCGCTTGTGACCAAAGCAGAGCTATATGCAGTGCTGACGGACCTTCTTAGCGCTGATGCAAGCGCTGCCCTGACTTCTGCTTTCGAAGGTGTAGCGGTTCGCACAAGGGAGCCTGCGCCGGGAGCAAAGTCGAAAGCCATCCCAAAACCCCGCTCACAGTCCCTGTCAACGCCCTTGTCAAAATCCCTCACAAAGTCAGCGCTTTGCGCCATTGCGACTGAGCTTGAGCTCTGGTCTGCGATTTGGGAGCTGATTGCCGGGGATGTGATTGAAGTCGATGCAGCGCGGCACTTTCGCACCTTGAAGCTGCTCTATTTCGGAAACAGTTGGCAGGACTTCAGTGAGTTTGTGGTTGCAGAGCTTGGTCACAGGCGCTACGAAGCCTACTTGCTCGATGCCGAGCATCGCCGTTTCGATAGCCGGGTAGAAATCGAGATTGCGCTTGGCTGCGCCGACATTGGCCGTGAACTGGATGCGGCCAAAGCGCTGGATGACGAGTCGCTGGAGCAGCTTTATAAAACGCTCAAGCAACTGGAAGTCCTTGGGGGCGACAATTTGCTGGAGATGTCCCACAGTGCAAGGCGGCTTGGGCGCATTCGCTGCCAGTTGGGGCGCGAATTTGAGCGCCGAGGCCAAACCGATAAGGCACTGAGTCTCTATCAAGGTTTGATGCTGGCGCCAGCCAGGGAGCGCGCCGTCCGTTGTCTTGAGGCGCTGGCAAACTATGAGGCGGCCTTCAGCGCGGCGAGTGCGCTTTTTCATAGTCCGCTGAACGATGATGAGTACCGGGTCAGCCTGAAAATGCTGCCAAGGCTTGCCAAAAAAGCGGACAGGCCCTGGCAGGCGCCACCAAGCTATGTGCCGCCGAGTGAGCAACTTGGTTTGCAGATTGCCGATGCTTTCTGTTCCAAAGCAGATCCAAGCCAAGATGGCGATTTTGATGATGATGTTGAAGGCGCGCAGCAAACCGTGGAAGCGCGCTGCGTGCGCTACTATCAAGGGCAGGGCACTGCGGCATGGCATGTAGAGAATGGCTTCAGCTGTGGGCTTTTCGGACTTGCGCTGTGGGACATCATATTCATGACGGTAAAAGCGGTGTTCGATCATCCATTTCAAACGGCACCTGCCGATATGTATCGCGGTGACTTCAGTGCGCCGCGGCAAGCCGCGCTGAAAGCCAGGCTCGATGTTATTCGCGGCGGTGATTTCAGTATCCTTGAGCGCCATTTAATGGAAAAGCGGGGGATTGCTAACGACTGGGTCAATTGGGCGCTGTGGACCGAGGCATTCTGGCAGCAATTGATGCCGTTGTTAAAGGGCACCAGAGCAAACGCCAGGTTCGAACGCAAATGTGAAACCAAATGCGAAGCTTCAACTAATGCTCAGGCTCCAGTGCTTCTCCATGACCAAGAGCAAGACCAAGACCAAGCCAAAACCGGCAGTGCTGAAGCATCTGAGCAACGTGCGCCAAACGAGCCACATCTGGGTGCCTGGCTTGCGAGTTTAATCGAGCATATGCTGGTTTCGCCCAAAGAGCGGCGCAGTGGCTGGCCGGATTTGTTACTTATCGACCATGGCGAGCTTAAGTTTGTCGAGGTCAAAGGGCCCGGCGACAGACTGGCTCCCCATCAAACAGATTGGCTTAAGTGGCTGAATGAAAACGGTACGCCTGCCAAGGTGTTGTACGTTAACTATCTGGAATAAAGCCGGTTTTGTGGATTAATTTATGCTTGGCTCAATCCCCTTCCCATAACGCGAGCGGGGAGAGTAAAGAGAGTAAATCCCCTTAGCGGGACTGGACTCTGTCGGCGCCAAGCGCAGGCTCCAGCCCAGAGGCAATGGCAGCCGTTGAAGGCTCAGGCGCTGAAGGCTCAGGCGCAAAGGGTTTATCGGTCACGCTGCTTTCGGCCAGGCACAATCGGTTACGGCCTTCATCTTTGGCGCGATATAGCGCCGCATCGGCCCGTTTAAGCCAGGATTCAATGTCTTCTGCAGGCTCCTTGAATGCCAGCCCCATAGAGCAGGTAACACTTTGTTTTTGGGCTATAAGGTCGCTTTCGGCTTCATCGTTAGCAGCCTGTCTTGGCGGGTGTTGGACAGGGGGCACCTTGCACTGAAGGCAATCGGGGAGCGTGAGCCGCTTAAGGCCGATTTGTAGCTTTTGACAGGTGGCCTGGGCAAGCAGAGGGTCGGGAAACAGCAGCAAAAACTCTTCGCCGCCGAAGCGGTAGGCAAGGGCATTGGCTGGCATACTGGCGCGGATCAGTCGCCCCATCTCAGCCAGCACCCGATCGCCTTCCTGATGGCCTGCTTCATCGTTGATACGTTTAAAGTGGTCAACATCAATCAGCATTAAGGCCGCCCCGGGCCCAAGCGTCATTTCCTCCAGATCGCCGGTCAGCTTTTTGCGATTGAATAGCCCTGTGAGGGTATCGGTTACCGCCATGGTCACCAGCGCATTGCGCTGGTTGGAAACAATATAGGCAAACACGGCGCCGAAAATCACACAATTCACGCCAGCCACGGCAAAGCGGACAATCACATCGACCGGCTCAATTTGAGCGCCGCAGGCCAGTGTCAGCGCGCCAAACAGCATCGACAGCACAAAGGCTTCGGTGATGGGAAACAAAAAGAAGTAAATAAACACAGTTGGGAAGATAAAAATCAGCCCGGCGTAGCCGATTTCCAGGCTGGTGGCAGCAATACCGATAGAAACCATCAGCAGCGTGACCCGCCGGTTGAATGGGCTGGATACGCTCTTAAGCTCTTTGGAGAAGGACAATCCCAGAGGCAGCAGTGACAGGCCATAAATGGCCACCAGCATCCAGTCGCCAAGATAGAGCCGATAGCTGCCATAAAGCAGCAGGGTCAGCATGGCGACTATGTGAAACAGCAGCGCCGCGGGTTTGGGAATATGCCTGACTCGATGCAAGTTTGGTACATCCTTAACAGTACTCTCACAGGCAATATACAAAAGTCTGACCCTAAGATCTTCCCTTTTTCAGAATGAATGACTAAATAAAAGCCACTTTGCAGCAAGGGGATGGCATAAACGGTTGGGTGACAGCGCAGTCAGACTGATACCGCAAAGATCTGACGGGCTGTGCAAAGATGCAAAGGTATCAGGCAGCTCGTTTCCAAGGCAGTAAGACAGTAAGACCGTCAGACAGGCATTCCCTCAAGTATTGCCCTCAAGCTCTAGCTGCAACAGCAGCATCTCTTCGCCGCCGGTGACCCGGGTAAAGGGGCTGTGGCAGTGCGGGCAGAGCACACTGAGGCCGTTGGCCTCACCCTCAAAGCCGCACTCGTTGCAGCTTAGCATCAAGGGCTCTATCTCCATCTCAAGCACGGCCTCACGGCACATACCTTCGAGCTTAAAGGTGTCGAACGCGGTGGCAAGCAGGCTTGGCTCAACGCCAGAAAGCGCGCCAATGCGGATTTTCACCCGGCTGATGGCGCTCGCCTGCTGACTTTGGGCGTGGTTCTCGCAGCTTTCAATCAGTGCCTGAACGATGGAGAATTCGTGCATCAGCAAATCCTTGGCAAAAGCTCACCGGCGGGCAAATCCAGGTAGCGGCTGCTGCCCCAGGCGGTATTTAGAATCACCTTACCGGCTGGCGCTGCAACTACTTCACCAACGATGGCGGCCTGCTCGCAATGGCCAAAGCGTTTAAGCACTTCAAGGGCGCCTTCAGCCTGCGCCTTTGGCAGGGCCAGCACAAAAGTGCCTTCGTTGGCCAAATCCAGCGGCTCAAAGCCATAAAGCTCGCAAAGACCGCGCACTTCATCGGATACAGGCACCGCCGCTTCATCAAGCTGAATGTTAACGCCTGAGGCTACCGCCCACTCGTTCAGCACAGCGCTAAGGCCGCCGCGGGTGGCATCGCGCATGGCATGAATGTCAAAAGGGTGCACCAGTAATTGCTCGACAGCGCCCCACAAGGTCGCGCAGTCGCTTTCAAGGCTGGATTCGAGCTCCAGGCCTTCCCGTGCCATCAGAATGGCGGCGCCGTGGCGACCGATATCGCCGGAGACAATAATGGCATCGCCGCTTTTAAGGGCCTTTGCCGAAATGCCCGGGCGTATGATGCGGCCAACGCCGCTGGTGTTCAAAAACAGCCCATCGGCGCAGCCTTTGGGCACCACCTTGGTGTCGCCGCAAACGATTTTAGCGCCACATTTTTTAAGCTCTTCAGCCATGCTGTGCACTATGGTCTTTAAGTCATCCAGGGCAAAGCCTTCTTCAATAATCACCCCGAGGCTTAAGTACTGGGGCTCGGCGCCCATCATGGCCAAATCGTTCACTGTGCCGGCGATGGCGAGTTTGCCGATGTTGCCGCCGGCAAAAAACAGCGGCGATACAGTAAAGGAGTCGGTGGTGAAGGCGGTGGGGCCGCAAAGATTCAACAGCGCGGCGTCTTCCTCATTTCGAAGGATGGCATTATCAAAAGCATTAAAAAACAGCTCGCGAATGAGCTTGTTCATTTCAAGGCCGCCGCCACCATGAGCGAGTTGTATGTGCTTGACTGACATCGGTAATTCCTTCTTTTGCCTGCTACTCAGGCCGTTTCCGTTAAGCCCTGATAGCGGTAGTAGGCGTTGCAGGCGCCTTCCGAGCTCACCATGCAGCTGCCAAGGGGTGTTTGCGGGGTGCAGCCCCGGCCAAACACTTTGCAATCCATGGGGTTGGCAAGGCCGCGCAGGATATCGCCGCACTGGCAGGCTTTGTGGTCATCGATTTGCTGTACCGGCAAACGTCCGGCAAAGGCTTGTTCGGCATCGCGGTGGGCAAAGCTGTCCTTGAGCTTCAGTGCCGAGCGGGGGATGGGGCCAAGGCCGCGCCAACGAAAGCTGTCCCGCACCTCAAGGTACTCATCCACCAGTGCCTGAGCGGCGAGGTTACCTTCTTCGGTGACTGCGCGGCTGTACTGGATATCAACTTGCGCCTGTGCCGAAGCGTCAGCGCGAAGTTTAAGCTGAACAAGCCTCAGGATGGACTCCATCACATCCACCGGCTCAAAGCCGCTGACCACCACGGGGGTGCCATGCACCCTGGCGGCGCGCCGATAGATTTTGGCGCCGCTTATTACGCTGACATGGGCCGGGCCAATAAAGGCATTGACCTTGGTGGCAGGCTCGGCCATCACCGCATCGATGGCCGGTGGCACCAGCACATGGTTGATATGAAAGAGTAAATTATCCAGGCCCTGTGCTTCGGCCTCTTTGATAAGCACAGCTGTCATCGGGGTGGAGGTTTCAAAGCCGATGGCAAAAAACACCACCTGTTTATCCGGGTTATCCCGGGCGACGGCAAGGGCATCCAGCGGGTCGTACAAAGGGCGCACATCGGCGCCATTGGCGCGGGCATGGGCAAGGCTGCCTTTGGAGCCCGGCACCCGTATCATGTCGCCGAGGGTAAGCAGAATAACGCCATCGAAGCTGGCAAGGGCAATGGCCTGATCGATACGCTCTTTTGGCATCACGCAGACCGGGCAACCCGGGCCATGGATAAAGCGCACATTTTCAGGCATCAGCCCCAGCAGGCCATATTTCATGATGGTGTGGGTATGGCCGCCGCACACTTCCATAATATACAAAGGCTCACTGAGCTTTTGGGCCGCTTCATTGATGCTGGACGCCAGCGCCTTGATGGTGGCGGCGTCCCTGAAACCCGCGTAAAGGGTCCTTAATGGAAGTGAGTCAGTTTCATTGGTGGTTGAGTTTTTGCCTGGCTCAGACATGATTTTCAGCCTCCAGCTTTGCGGCAATCTCCCGATAAAGCTTGAGACTCTCCAGTGCATCCTCTTTATCAATTTTATTCATCGCAAAGCCGATATGAATAAGCACATAATCGCCAATCTGGATATCATCACTGAGAAGATGGCGGCTCACTTTACGGCGAACGCCCAGGGTATCGACCGTGATAGCCTGCTCATCCGGGTGCAGGGCAACCACCTCAGAAGGGACTGAGAGGCACATCAGCATTCCTCCGCGGTATGAGTTGAAGTTGCAGCCGATGCAGCAGATGCAGAAGCTGCTGCGGAGAACTGCGTTGCTTCCACGGCATCAAACCTCGCCTGGTGATCGGCCTGCAACCAGTTGGCAAATTCCTGCATGCCGCGGCCATCTTTGACCGAGATTTCGATCACTGGGCAGTGGGGGTTAAGCGCCATCAGTGCTGCTTTGGCATCTTCAATGGAAAAGTCGAAATAGGGTGCCAGATCGCACTTGGTAATAAGCACCAGATCGGCGCGGCGGAACATCACCGGATACTTGGCAATTTTGTCATCGCCTTCGGGGATGGACAGCAGCACCACGCTGCGGTGGGTGCCCACATCGTAACTGGCCGGGCAAACCAAATTACCGACGTTTTCAACAAAGGCGATGCTGCCATCTTTCTGGTTTAACCGATGCAGGGCGCCGTGCACCATAAAGGCATCGAGATGGCAGGCGCTGCCGGTTTGGATTTGAATCGCGTCTATACCCTTCGCAATCAGGCGGTCGGCGTCTTTGGAGGTCTCAAGATCCCCTTCAATCACGCCATAGGGGATGGAGGTGTATTCATAAAGGTGCTCAAGCACGGTAGTTTTGCCGCTGCCGGGGCTACTCATCAGATTAAAGGCGCTTATCCTGCGCGCTTCAAAATGGCGCCGATTATGGGCCGCTTCCACATCGTTTTTATCAAGAATTTTATGGATAACCGACAAGGTTTTGGCATCGCTCAGCTGAGGGTTTGTGCTGAGCTCTTCATGGAGATTAGTACTTAGCTCCGCATGGGGCGCCTTGGCGGTGCTGTGTGTATGTTGGGAGGCTTGCATACCGAAGCGTGGCAAAGAGCAGCCGCAGTCCTGGCACATGGTAGGGATCTCCTGTTGGTATTTCTGACAATTTTGCTACTAACTGTTAACCGCCGGTTTGACCTGCATCAGAGTTTGGGTTGCCTGGGTCAAACTGGCGCAGCTTTTAAGCAAAAATGTGAGCGCCGTACCAAAGTTGCCCAAGGGCAATGCCACCATCGTTCACCGGCACCTCTCCCCAGGGCAGCACAGTATGGCCTGCTTTGATAAGCTTTTCATAAGTCACATTGGCAAGGGTGCGGCTTTGAAACACGCCGCCTGTGAGCACCACAGGTAGCTCTGGGGAGCATTTGGCGGTATCGGCAATAGCCAGTGCAATGGTGTCGATAAAGGCGGCTGCTAGGGTGTCTCGGGCCGAGGAGAATTCTGCCGCATCGGTTTTGCTTAACGTCAATTCCATCAGTTCATGCAGTATGGCATTCATGAGCGCCGCGCCATTCCAGCGCGTTAGGTTTTTGCTGTGAAGAGTCTCTAAGTCAATCTTTACGCCACTGTCTGCGCCACTCTCTACTCCAGTCTCTACTCCAGTCTCTACTCCAGTCTCTAAGCAAGAGTCCCAGCCAGAGTCTTGGCAAGCGTCAGCATTCGAGCAGTCGTTCGACGACACAAAGGCTGCAAACAGCCGCTGGGTTACTCGGTCCTTGTTGGCTTGAGCCTTTGTTGAAGCAGTATTTGTTGAAAAAGTGATTGCTTGCGTTTCGTTTGCGTTTACTGAATTGGCATTGGCCCGCGCGGCGGCAGCTTCCAGCAGCATACCGGCCTGACCCTCAAACTGAATCTGATTACAAAGCCCCAGCAGGGCCGCGACGGCATCAAATAGCCGACCCATGGAGGAGCTTTTCAGCACATCGCTACGGGCCGCAACCTTGATGTGATTGCCTAAGGCGGCAGGAGATAGATGCGATAAGCACCCGAGGCTTGAGAGGGTCTCGGCGCTCACGTTATCGTGCAAAAGCGCTATCACCAGACGCCAGGGCTCGTGGCTTGCTTTATCGCCCCCTGGCAGTGCAAAGGGCATCAGGCCGCCGAGGCGCTTATAGTCGGTGGCGGTGCAGAGCATGACTTCGCCGCCCCACAGGCTGCCATCATCCCCCAGGCCTGTGCCATCGAAACTGAACCCAAGTACAGGGCCTGCGGTGTTATTCACCGCCATGACCGAGAGCACATGGGCGAAGTGGTGCTGCACTGTGGCAAGCTCCCGCGCCTGTCCGGCGCCGCTGTTATTTCCTTTGACAGTGCCAGTGTTACTGATACTGCTACTGCCTGCCTCGATGGAAGAAGCACTGCCGACATAGTCTCTGGCAAAGCGGCTCGGGGCATAATCAGGGTGACTATCGGCAATCACCCGGGTTGGATTGACGCCATAGAGCCGCTTAAAGCTTTGCAGGGTACGAACGAAGTAGTCTTCTGCCTCGATACTGAAGAGGTCACCAATGTGCGGGCTTAAAAACAGGTTATGACCTAAGCCGAAGCCCAGGGTGTTTTTCTGCTGCGGCCCCACCGCCATCAGCTGATGTGGCAGCGCATGTTGGGCATGAAGCGCCATGGGGGCATAGCCCCGGGCAATACGAAGTACCTGCAGCTGCCCGGCGCAGTACTGCACCACGCTATCGTCACAGCCCGAGACGATAGGGCGGTTATGGTCGAGAATATAATCCACCACCCTTGAAAGTTTTGCTGTGATATCAGCGCTATCGATAATAATTGGCTCGCCGCTTCTATTGGCGCTGGTGGCAACGATCGGCCTGCCTATCTTATCCAGCAGCAAGGCGTACAGCGGCGTGTAAGGCAAAAACAGCCCGATGCGATCAATTCCAGGTGCAACGGCATCGGCCAAGCCGGGCGGGGCTGTGTCTGCAGGTATCTTGCTGTGATTTGAGGCCTGGCGACTGGCCTTTCTCATCACCACGATGGGCCGCTCGCGGGACTCCAGCAACTGCCATTCTTCCTCTGAGCCCAGTGCCAGGCTTTTGGCCATCTCTATGTCTTTGACCATCACCGCCAGCGGTTTGGCCGGACGCACTTTGCGCTCTCTTAAGCGCTCAACGGCGGCCGTATTGGTGGCATCGCACACCAGATGAAAACCACCAAGCCCCTTGATGGCGAAAATAGCCCCCTCTTTGATAAGGCGGGCACACTCAGTCAAACACTCAAGATTATCATTGCTGATAAGGCTGCCATCGGGCTGCGTGAGCCTTAGACCCGGGCCGCAGCGAGGGCAACTTACCGGCTGGGCGTGGTAGCGCCTGTCCAGGGGGTTTTTGTATTCGGCCTCGCACTCCGGGCACATGGCAAAGTGCGCCATGGAGGTGTGCTTTCTATCGTAGGGCAAAGCCTTTATCAAGGTGAAGCGAGGGCCGCAATTGGTGCAATTGGTGAAAGGGTAAAGGTAGTGTCTGTCAGCAGGGTTTTGAATGTCTTTCAGGCACTCCGGGCACATGCTTTTATCGGGTGACACCACCACCTGGGCATCGCCGCCTGCTTTACTTTGCTCGATAACAAAGTGGTTTTCATCGAGATCCAATGCATCATCAGCGAGGATCTCGAAGGCATCGATACGCGCCAGCGGTGGCGGTGAGGCCCTTAAGCTTGTGATAAAGGCATCGAGTTTGTACTGAGACCCTTTCAAGCGGATAAACACGCCTTCTGCGTCGTTGCGGATACTGCCGCCAAGCCCAAGTTCATGGGCCAAGCGAAACACGTGGGGGCGAAAGCCCACCCCCTGCACTATGCCTGTGATTTGCAGTGCTATGCCGACACCCATGCGTATCCTTTTTCCTTTGCTGTTTATCGTGTGTTATCTGTTTGAAGCGCGGCCTCACGGGCAGGCTCACAGGCAAGCTCTCGCCCAAGAGCGCCAAAGCGGCGCGGCGTTTCGGTAAACAGCGCGCCGACGGCAAAGAGGGCGCCGTCAAGATCCTGCTCGGGATTGGTTTCAATGGCAAAGTTCTTCCCAAGCCGCAGCCACAGCCGTTTGACAAGCACGCTGTTGGCAAGCTCACTGCCGCTCAGCCACACCTTGTGCACCCCGACATTCAAATCCAGATGCTCAATCCAGTTGGCAAGGTAATCGGCCAGCGAATCCATCATGGCGAAGGCGAGCTTGGGGTTATCTTCGTCGCCGGCGAGGCGAAAGCTCATTAAGGTACCCAAAGTTTTGCACCAGTTAATCGAGCGCAGCGCCTCGCCTCTGACCAGCGGATAGTCGATGCGCGGCGCCGTTTGGCCGCTGAACTTTTGTGCTTCACTGATGAGCGCGTCGGCCAAAAAGGCCACTGAGGGCTTTTCACGCCCAAGCCCAAGGCCGAGAATGCAGGCCGCAACCGCCCACAGGCTCTGAAGGTTGCCCCGCTCAGCAGTGGGTGCAAACAAAATGTCCAGCATCGCCAGACACTCCTGCGGATACTGCCCCTTGAATTTCTCAAGCACGGTGCGCTGGGGACTTTCCATTAAGATTCGATAAATGTCATAGCCGTTGTCGGGCAGCGGACTTTGGCTGAAAAACACTTCTTCCTTGCCGTGGGCATCGACTGTCGCGATTTCCAGTGGCCCTATGCCGCCAAGATACAGGCTCGCCTGGTGGGCGAGTGCCTTGCCATGACAAAGAGTCTGCCCCTTCAGTGCCAGCAGCGAGGGCGCGCTGAGGCGATTTCCTTTATTCGCGGCGGGTTTAATCTCGATGCTAACCGCTGACTTACGTAGCTTGGCAATATAGCCATTGCTTTCTGCCAGTTCGTGCAGCGTTGCCCCCCCGCTGTGCTCTGGCATACGTGCAGGGCTGAGAACGGGACTCAGCACTGCAGCATACGGCAATTGCCTTTGCGCATTTTCATATAACACATGCCAAACCCCGTTTAACTGGCAGATATCCAGCTCAGGTTTCGTTTCATCACCTGATTTGGCAAACACAAAATCGATACCCTTAACCCGGAGCAGTTCACACAGCACCAGTTCTGCGCGGCTTTTGGCAAAGCGCACTCTGTAGCTGGGTGCCGCCTCCGGCTGCGCTGCGGGAATGGCCGCTGGCTGCGATTGCGGCCTTAATCGTAATCGTGGTTTTTCGATGCCGGACAGGGCAAGCACCTCGGCATCGGTGACAATGAAACTCGCTGACAAATTATTGGGGTTGCAGCAAATCAGGCTGTCTTTGAGCGGATTGCCGCCGAGCTGATACTGCGCGCCTTCAAGGGGTATCGCCTGACCATCCATCAGCATTAAGGCGAAGGATTTGAGGGTATCCAGGCCGATAGTCTGTGGAGCCAGGTTTTTATGAGCGTTTTCATGAACGCTTTCGTGAACGCCTTGCTGCGGATAGTGCTCGCCGTGGCAGTGGGGGCAAACCCAATCCAGTTTGCCAAAATCCGGGCTTTGGTTGTCGCCAAAGCGCGGGTAACAGTGACCGCAAAAGGCAAGCTTTGGCGTATCGAGCGTAGGCGAGTTTTCCGTTTGGGACTGCAGCAACTCTTTCGCCTCTTTCGATTCTTTCGTCTCATCATCAGCTGCACAAACCCGGGCATCCAGCAGAAAACTCGACAGCGGAAATGCCTGCGCCAGGGTATCGGCAAAGGCGCCAAGCTCGCGCTGCTCGCCCTGCGCGCCAAGCCAATAACGGTAGCCGCGCTCAAGCTTGCTTACCCCGGCCTTAAGCGCCAGAGCCTGGTAATGGTTATCTGTAGTCAGGCGCTGCAGGGTTTCCCGGTAAAAGGGTACCTGACGTGAGGTATCGAACTCGAATCGAACCTGCTTAACCCCTGGGGGTGGCTCCCGTGGGGGGACGTCTGAAATTGAGTCAGCGGGAGCTGTGGTTATTGAAGACATGGATTACCGGCCTCCCGATATATGGCGCCCTGAAACAGGCTGTCGATGGGTTTATTGGCAATACGTTCCACTTCAAATCCGAGGGAGGTTAAGTGGTTTAGCAGCGCCTTTTCCATCACAGGGATGGCGCCAAGCAGCGCCTCAGTCAGCCCCAGATGCATAGGTTCAAGCACTGTGGGGGTTACGCCAAGCACAAAGGTTTTGGGCCTGTCGCCCAGCATTTCCATCATGGTCAGGGTTTGCAGCATTTCCACTTCATGGGCGCTGCCCTGCCAGTCGATTTCGGCTGGGGCGGCATCGAAATCGAAGAAATAGACTTCACCGGGAAGTACGCCGGGGGCGTTGACTGTGTCGCACACAAGAAGATGGTCGTATTTGGCGATGATGGGGGTAAGGCCCTGAGCCAGGGTGCCGCCATCAAGAATATCAAGGGAATGCTGTGGGTGAGTAAAACGATAATTTTCAGCGAGATAATTGGCAAAATGCACGCCCACGCCTTCGTCGGCGAAGAGTATGTTGCCAATGCCGAGTAGCAGGACTTTCATCCTTTCTCCTCCAGTAGCCCGTCAGTGGGCGTCACCAAATGCGGTGTGTACAAAGTAGGGTACAGAAACAGCGCCATGCTTATCCTCCCTGGAGTAGGCATGGCGCAAGCGGCATCAATGCTTATGGTAGTCGTAGCCGGAGACGATGGAGTCTACCGAGTTGTGTTTGAAGCGAATACCTGTCCACACAGCCATGTAAACGTGGATAACCACAAACACAATGAATACCCAGGTAAAGTAGTGATGCCACAGCCGCACTTCGGCAAGGCCACCCATCCAGGCAGTGAGGGTGCTTGCCGTGCCCCACAGCATGCCGCCCATGCCTTCATGGTACACATTGGCATAAAGTATCAGCCCTGTGATGCAGATTGCGCCGGCAATTACCGAAATCGCAAAGTAGGTCACAAATTGCAGTGGCCCGTACACACCCGCCTTATTGAGCTTACCCATCCAGAGGTAGGACTTTAGTTGGGTTATCCAGCTCTTGATGCTCAGCACATCGCGTATGGAGCGCCGCTCTATGTCGTGCTTACTGAAGAAAAACAAATAAGCGCGGGCGAGGGTGACGGCGCACAGCACGAAGCCGAACACCAGATGGCCGAAGCGCACCCAACCCTGCACCAGTACATCGCTGGACTCGGGCGCGACCAAAAACGGCCAGGCGAGGTAGAAGCCGGTCACTACCAGCACCAGGATGGCCAGCGCCCTGAGCCAGTGGAAGATGCGGATAGCGGCGGTGAAGATAAAGGTCCGCTCATATCCGCCTGGCGCCTGCTCCGCTGTGTGCTGGGGCATGTGCGCCTTGGTGCCGCCCCCGGGGGGCGTTTTGACTTGCGTGTTCATACTGCCTCCCTTTCTCTAATACCCGGAAGAGCCATTGGGTGACACCTTGAACTCAGCCAGGCTTGCGCCCTTGAAGTCCATCACGTGTACCGAGCAGGCCATGCAGGGGTCGAAGGAGTGGATGATGCGGATAACTTCCAGCGGCTTGGCAGGATCTTCAAGCTTGAGGCCAATCAGTGATGCCTCATAGGGGCCAATCTTGCCGTTGGCATCCTTGGGACCGGCGTTCCAGGTGGTAGGCACCACCGCCTGATAGTTCTCGACCTTTCCACCCTTGATGCGGATCCAGTGACTGAGCATTCCCCGTGGCGCCTCAATCATCGCATGGCCCACATACTCTTTGTTGGCATCGATTTCGGGCTTCACGTAGGTGGCTTCATCGGACTGAATGTTGGTTAGAAGCGCATCGAAGGTACGCAGGCCTTCATCGGCCACTATCACGGTTTGCAGCATGCGCGCGGCAGTGCGCCCAAGGGTGGTAAAGAGCGCTTCCACCGGCAGACCGGTGCGGGCAAGCAGACCATTGACGGCATCTACCACCACCTTGTTGCCACGGGCGTAGCTTACCAGCAGGCTTGCGAGCGGGCCCACTTCTACCGGCTCACCGTTATAGCGAGGGGATTTGACCCAGGAGTACTTGCCATCACCATCCAGAGTCGGCAGCTTGCCGTACACTGTGTCGCGCTCCACAAAGCCGGTATAGTTGGGCACTGTGGTGCCATCGTAGGGGTGCTGGGCCTTGTCCGCGCTGTACCAGGCGTGGGTAACGTCCTCGGCAATGAGATCCGGATTGATGTCTGTCACACCAGCGAGATCGCCATTCATGATCACGCCGCCATTGAACATGTACTCGCCGCCGGACAGCACAAAGTCGTCGGTGGCGAGGAAGTTTTTCACATTCACGCCGCCAAGTACCGAAGGCTCTGTACCGAAGGCTTCGGCCGCCATCACGATATCGGCCTGATAGGCACGCTTGATAAAGTCGGTGACATAAGCATGTTTTTGCTTCCACTCCTGCAAACGGGCAGGGCTTAACATGTCACGCACCGAGGTCACGCCGCCCACCACCAAAGATTGTGGGTGAGGCTGCTTACCACCGAAAATGGCCAGCATTTCGGCCGCTACCCGCTGCACTTCCAGCGCTTTTAGGTAGTGGGACAGGGCAATCAGGTTCTGCTCTGGGGTGAACTTATAGGTGCCGTTACCCCAGTAGGCGTTGGCGAAGGGGCCGAGCTGGCCTTTTTCCACAAAGCCCTTTACCCGCTTTTGAACAGCGCGAAGTTCGCCTTCACCGGCGGCAATCGGCTTGTCTGTGTACTTGAGCGCCACCTGAGCCGCCTTGGCCGGGTCGGCACTGAGCGCAGAGACCACATCCACCCAGTCGAGACCATGGAGGTGATAGAAGTGCACTATATGGTCGTGCATATAGAGCGAGGTTTGCATTAATGAACGCAGGTATTTGGCGTTGAGTGGAATTTTCACCCCAAGGGCGTTTTCCACCGCTTCGGTACCGCAGCGATAGTGGGAATAGGTACAGACGCCACAAATACGCTGCACAATCAGGCCCACGTCCATCGGGGTACGGCCCTTAAGGATAACCTCAATGCCGCGCCACAGAGTGGAAGAGGACCAGGCGTTCTGAATGACATTGTTCTCATCTACTTCGACTTCGATGCGCAAGTGGCCCTCGATGCGGGTGATGGGGTCGATAACAACACGTTGGCTCATGATTTAGTCCTCTTTGGCTTGCGCAAATACACTGGCAACGGCGTGGGCGCCGATGCCGACCACGGTGGCACCGAGAATGACGGCGCCTATGGTGTCGGCGGTGGCATCAAGCCCATGCAGCAGTTGCCGGCCAAGTGGCTTCTCAAAGTCGGCCATGTCGTCCCAGAAGTTGGGCTCGGAGCACCCCATACAGCCGTGACCGGCGAGCACCGGCCAACTGGTATGGTGGTTAAAACGCTCGGTGGGGCAGTTGTTGTAGGTGTAAGGCCCTTTACAGCCCACCTTGTAGAGGCAGTAGCCCTCTTTGGCACCGTGATCGCCAAATTCTTCAACGAATTCACCGGCATCGAAGCGGCCGCGGCGTTCACAGTTGTCGTGTACCCGGGCGCCGTAAGCCCATTTGGGCCGGTTGAACATATCCAGCGCAGGCAGTTTGCCGAACATGATGAAGTACATCAGGGTGCCAACGATATTTTTCTCGCTGGGCGGGCAACCACCGAGGTTAATTACCGGCTTGCTGACCACTTCGTGTATGCCCTTGGCGCCAGTGGGGTTTGGGTAGGCTGCCTGCACACCACCGAAGGAGGCGCAGGTACCCACAGATACAATGGCGGCTGCGCCTTCGGCGGCGTGCTTGATGATTTCAAGCCCGGTGTGGCCCTTACAGCCCACAGTTAAGAAAGCGCCGTTATTGGCGGTGGGCACTGCACCTTCGACGGCAAGCAGGTAGTTGCCTTTGTAGGTTTCCAGTGCGTGTTCAAGGTTTTCCTCGGCCTGCCAACCGGCGGCGGCCATCAGGGTCTCGTGGTACTCAAGGCTGATGTGGTCGAAAATCAGCGTATCCAGGTTTGGGGTATCGGCACGCACCAGGGATTCAGAGCAGCCGGTACATTCGGCCATGTGCAGCCAGATGAGCGGCACACGATCGGCCAGTTCGGCAGCTTCCGCCACCAGATTTGAGAACGGCAGAGGCAGCGCCAGCATGGCGGTGACCGAGGCGCTCCATTTCATAAAATCACGACGGGTAATGCCATGTTGAGCCATCTTGTCAAAGAGGGTCTCCTCGTGGCGCCTTGGCAGGGAGCGCAGGGTTTCAAGCCGCTGCTTTCCTTGCTCGTAGAGGGCTGCATGTGTATCCATGGTGACGACCTTTTTTGTTTTTAAGTTGTAAACATGCCTTTCGCATGCACGACATTTCAGGAAAAGTGTAGGAAGGGGGGCGCGCCATCATATTGATACACGTCAAGCTTTTACCCAACGTCGCCGGGCCCATGCTTGTGACATCTTTGTAACATGAGGTGGTTCAAATTTTTGTTGGGGCGGTGGGTCAAAATGTCGCAGATTTTGATTGTTTTCTACGCCATTTTGTTGGTGTTTAAGCTGCGAATGGGGAAAGGTTATGGGATGGCGTAAAAACTTCCCTGATGGTTAATAAATCCTTAAGCTTATGAAAAGACAATCCCGTGCCAATTAGTGAGACCGCTAGAGCACACGCCAGAGAGCCAACCATGAATTTTTCTACATTCTTTGCACCGCAGTTTCGAATGCAACTGGCCTCCCTGGCCGTGGCGTCTTTGCTTTTGGTGGGTGTTGCCGCTCAGGCCGTCGCCGCCCCGAGCCTTGAGCATCAGGTACTGGATGCAGAGGGTAAGGTGCTAAAGCTCGGCGATTATCGCGGCAAGGTGGTGTACGTGGATTTTTGGGCCTCCTGGTGCGGCCCGTGCCGTAAATCCTTCCCCTGGATGAATGAGATGCACAATCGCTACAAGGACAAGGGGCTGGTGGTACTCGCCATTAATCTTGATACCGACAAAGACGATGCCACCCCTTTCCAATGAGCTCAAGCCTCAATTTAACATCGGCTATGACAGCGAAGGGGAGGCGGCCAGAAGTTTTGATTTGCTGGGTATGCCATCAAGCTTTGTATTTGATAAATCAGGAAAACTCGTTAAAAGCCATGTGGGCTTTTTTACCGAGCAGGCAAGTGAATATGAAGCTGAGCTTGTGGCCTTACTGGAGCAGCCGCAATGAAGTTCAAAACAATATTCTTTTTCGCGGGAGCACTGCTCCTGCTTGGCGGCTGCACCACCTTGCAGCCCTGGGAGAAGGGCGAATTTGCCCGCGAGGATATGCAGCTGGGCGCCGAGGCGCTGGATTTATCGCTGGACGACCATGTGTATTTCAGTAAAGAAGGTGCCAGCGGCGGCAGAAGCTTTGGCGGAGGCGGCTGCGGATGCAACTGATGCCAGGCTCACAGTCTCCAGTCTCACAGCCTAACGAGCCCGTAAATCATATTGCCGATGAAGTGAATTCGCGATTTACACAAGCAAAGCCGGATGACGATGTAACTTCTTCAAAGCTGCCCAAACACGGCATTGCAGCCGCCATCTGCCTCTCAAGTCTTGCCATGATAAGTTTTGACGCGCCCGCAACCGAAGCACCGGCAGTTGGCGCCGCTGATGCTTTAAATCAAGTGCCGGATAGCGATGATGACAGTCTGCTCACCCGCCTGATTGACGGCTGGGAAATTGATGCCGCGCTCTTGTGGTATCGCGAAGATGCGCGGGTTCAGGCCATCGAAGGCGTGGTGTCCGGCACCAAAGCCTTATCCGACAGTGAATCTATTAATGCCAAAATTGTGTTAGACAGTCTATCCGGCGCATCGGCCTCGGGTGCGGTAGCGCAGCAGCGCGTTCAGACCTTCACCCGGCCATCGGGCAAGGGCGAATATCAGGTGGCTGCGGGTGATGTGCCGCTGGATGACACCTTTCAGGATACGCGGCTGTCGCTCTCGGGGGGCTGGCAAAAGACCCTGGATACCGCCACCAGGGTTAACGCAGGTGTCTATGGCTCGAAAGAGTTTGATTATCTGTCACTTGGCGTGAATGGCGGTATCGAGTGGGGCTTTTTTAAAGACAACACTACATTAAGCCTCTCCGGCGCCCTGGGCTACGATCTGTTTGATGCCGTGGGCGGCAGACCCGTGCCCTTAAGCACAATGGCGATTCGAAAAGACTTTGCCACTGAAGAGGCCTTTTGGCAGGCGTTTGATTCAAGCCGTGAGCGCGGTGTCGGTGATAAACTCATTGGCGAGTTGATGCTCGGCGTCACCCAAGTCCTCACCAAATCCACCCTGGTGCAATTCAATTTCGGCCTTGGTTATTCAAGTGGTTATCTTAACGACCCCTATAAGCTGGTGTCGGTTTTGGATACCGATGGCAACGCCAGCCACTACCTGTATGAATCACGTCCCGACAGTCGCTTAAAGCAAAGTGCCTTTGTGCTCGGTAAAACGGCATTCAAGCGCGGCGTGGCCGAATATTCCTACCGCTTCACCCATGATGACTGGGGGCTTGACTCCCACACCCTTGAAGGCCGGTATCGGCATTATTTCGCTGGAAAAATGGGGCCTTATCTGCAGTTTCATTTGCGGGCCTATCGTCAGCAGGGCGTGGATTTCTTTACGCCTTATCTTTTGCAGGGCGAGGTTGTCTCACCGCATATCAGCGCCGATTACCGCATCGGCGATATGGATACCTGGACACTTGGCCTTAAAACCGGCTGGCGCCTCAAAGATGGTGATGAGATTGCGTTTCGGCTTGAGTATTACCGCCAACTGCCAAGCGGTAATGCATCAAACCTTGAAGGGCTTCAGGGGCTCGATTTGTACCCCGAACTCAATGCCGCCATGCTGCAGCTTAACTACTCGTGGAATTGAGTCTCGTGGCTGGCGGCAAGGGGAGTACGAGGCGGATACGCTTTGGCGCCATGGCGAGCGACTGTGAACTGCTGTTTATTGGTGAGGGTGAGGTGCAGGCCAAGGCGCTTGCCGAACTCGCGATCGCCGAAGTGAGGCGCATCGAGGCCAAATACAGCCGTTATTTGCCAGGCAGTGAGCTTAGCCGCATCAATGGCCTTGCTGGCAGCGGCATTTGCATTGATGCCGAAACCCATGGGCTGCTTCAATTCGCGGCCAACTGCTTCAGCCTTTCAGGTGGGCTATTTGATATCACCACTGCACCACTGCAACAGCTGTGGCGTTTTGGCTATAAAAATCATGGTGTTAAAAATCGGTGTTTGCCAGAAGAAAAGCAGATAAGCTCAGTCCTTGACTATATCGGCTTTGAACGGCTTGGGATCGACAGTAATTCTCTTTGGCTTCCTGCTGGCATGAGTCTCGATTTTGGCGGTATCGCCAAGGAATACGCCGCTGACAGGGCGCTGCTGTTGATGGAGCGCCATGCTAAATCACTCGGGTTTGATGTTGCTGTGCTGGTAAACCTTGGCGGCGATATCGCCGCAAGTCGTTACCCCTGGCTGATTGGGGTTGAAGGTATCCACGCCGGATGTGACTCTCATCTGCTCAAGTCGGAAGCTTCGGGTCTTATCGCGTTCCCCGGTGGCGGTCTTGCAACCAGTGGCGACACCAAGCGCTTTGTGCTGGTGGACGGTAAGCGTGTTGGCCATATCCTGTCACCCAAAACCGGCTATCCGGTGCCGGATGCGCCGCGCTCTGTCACTGTGCTGGCACCCAGCGCCTCGGCGGCGGGGATGCTGTCGACCATGGCGATGCTCAAGGGCGAGGGGGCAGAGGCCTTCCTTCTCGGCGAAGGTTTGATGCATTTGGTGCAGCGCTAAAAGCAGCGTGAAGCACAACGAAACACAAATAGAAAAGCCGCCTATAAGGCGGCTTTTCGTCATCGCGTGATTGTTTTACGCGATTAGAAGTTTGCGCTGCGTGGTGCGCGTGGGAATGGGATCACATCGCGGATGTTACCCACACCGGTCACGTAAGACACGAGACGCTCAAAACCGAGGCCGAAACCTGCGTGTGGCACTGTGCCGTATCGGCGCAGATCGCGGTACCACCAGTAGTCTTCTTTCGACAGGTCCATCTCTTCGAGACGGGCATCCAGTACGTCCAGACGCTCTTCACGCTGGGAGCCACCGATAATTTCACCTATGCCAGGTGCCAGTACGTCCATGGCCGCCACTGTCTTGCCATCTTCGTTGAGACGCATGTAGAAGGCCTTGATATCTTTCGGATAGTTCTTCACAACCACAGGGGCTTTGAAGTGCTCTTCGGCCAGATAACGCTCGTGCTCAGACTGCAGATCGATACCCCATTCAACCGGGTATTCGAAGGTCTTGCCGCAGTTTTGCAGAATGTCCACGGCGTCGGTGTAATCCACCTGGGCAAAGTCGCTGCTGACGAAGTTTTGCAGACGATCGATAACACTGCCATCTACACGCTCGGCGAAGAACTTCATGTCATCCATACGCTCTTCGAGTACGGCGTTAAAGCAGTACTTCAGCATAGACTCGGCCAGACCGGCGATATCGTTCAGATCGGCAAAGGCCACTTCCGGCTCAACCATCCAGAATTCCGCCAGGTGACGGCTGGTGTTGGAGTTTTCGGCGCGGAAGGTTGGGCCGAAGGTGTAGATTTTAGACAGCGCGCAGGCGTAGGTTTCGCCGTTCAGCTGACCGGATACGGTCAGGAAGGCTTCTTTGCCGAAAAAGTCCTGATCGTAATCTACCTTGCCAGCGTCGGTACGTGGCAGGTTTTCCATATCCAGGGTAGAGACACGGAACATCTCACCGGCACCTTCACAGTCAGAGGCGGTGATGATGGGGGTTGAAACCCAAATAAAACCGTTCTCGTGGTAGAAGCGGTGAATGGCCTGAGACAGACAGTTACGCACACGGGCCACGGCACCAATGATGTTGGTACGTGGACGCAGGTGAGCCACTTCACGCAGGTGCTCAATTGAGTGGCGCTTGGCAGCCATAGGGTAAGTGTCAGGATCGTCTACCCAGCCGGTCACTTTCACGGCAGTGGCCTGCAGTTCGAACGCCTGGCCTGAGCCTGGAGATTCCACCAGATTACCGGTCATTTCCACGGAGCAACCCGCAGTAAGCTTCAGCACTTCGTCATTGTAATTAGACAGAGCATTGGGCACTACGCCCTGAATGGCATCGAAACAGGAGCCGTCATAGACGGCGAGGAAGGAGATCCCTGCCTTGGAATCCCGACGGGTACGAACCCAACCGCGCACTGTGATTTCAGTGCCGGGGGCGAATTCACCCTTAAAAACGGATGCGATAGATGCAATGCTCATTGCTGCGCTTATCTCCAACGAAACATGTGATATAAAATTGAAAAGGAGGTTTATATTACCTTTCCGGTGGCTTTTCTCAAGCTGAAAAAGGTATGCTGTGGAATATATTCACATTCCTGTGGCAACCGCTAACAATTTTCGGAGGTGAGCCATGAGTAAACTGCGAATATTCCAGCTTTTGCTGGCTGGGCTGTCGATTTTGGGCTGGGCACTGGCCGTGTGGGCGCTGATTATTTTTGATGGCGCAAGGCCCGATACCGCAGTGGGTTACTTTCTGTCCAAAGGGGCGCAGGTAAGGCTGTTTTGGGACCCAGAGCTGACACTTCGGCTTGAACAGGTGATTTGGATAGTTTGCGGCATCAGTCTGGTGAGCTTGCTGTTTAATGTCTACGTGGCGCAGCACAGCCGCATGGGTTACTGGTTCAATATTCCACTTTTGCTGCTGGCATCGCTGGCGGCGGGGCTTTATGTCAGTTTCCTGATTTAGGGTCAGTTTGTTGCAAGCAGGCTAGGATGCTTCTGGCAGTACAACGCGCTCAGTTTTGGTTTTCTACCGCTTCACGCTTTACTTCAAATTCAAAAAAGTGCTGTCATCTTTTTTAAGGTGGCGGCACAGCAAATCAATCATGGCGGCGGTGGCACCCCAAATAAGTCGCCCTTGCCAGGGAATAAACACTACCTGATAGCTGTGGCCCTGACGGACAAAGCGCTTTATATGCCTGTGTTTATCGTTCATAAAAAAACTGAGCGGCACATAAAAGCACTCGGCCACTTCTCCCGGATCAATTCGCATCTCAAACGGCGCCTTTACCAGAGCCAGCACAGGCGTTATCTCAAAGCCGGTAAAGGTGCGGTGGGAGGGAAATTGCCCAAGCAGTTCAAGATTGTCCGCCCCGAGGCCAATTTCTTCTTCTGCCTCCCGAAAAGCAGTATGCAGCGGACTTATATCGGTTTGTTCAATCTTGCCGCCGGGAAAGCTGATTTGCCCCGGGTGGGCGCGAAGATGGGTGGGGCGGGTGGTGAATATCAGGCACAGTTCACCGTCTCTTTCTTCAAAGGCCATTAACACAGCGGCCTTGCGCGCCTTGGTTTTCAGTGGCGCCGATACAATGTCATGGCGTAATGCCTGCAGCGAAAAGTGCAGTTTAAGCTCATCGGCAGACAGTGAACGGCGACCTCGAAAGGGCATCTTTATCCTCGGTTTTTATCGCTGAATGTCTGCTCGAGCAGCGGCAGAATACGGCTGACTTTATCGAAGGTTTCCTGATATTCGGCATCGGCCACTGAGTCGGCAACCACACCGCCCCCGGCCCAGCAATAAAGCTTGCCATCCACCGCCACCAGGGTGCGGATGGTGATGCTGGTATCCATTTTGCCATCCTGACTGATGTAGCCGATAGAGCCACAGTAGATGCTGCGCCGTGAGGGTTCAAGTTCTTCAATGATTTCCATGGCGCGGATTTTGGGGGCACCGGTAATGGAGCCGCCGGGAAAGGCCGCTTTGAGTAAATCAAAGGCACCAAGGCCGTCGGCTAGCTTGCCGGTAACAGTGCTGACCAGGTGATGCACTGCAGGAAAGCTTTCGATTTCGAAGAGTTTAGGTACTGCTACCGACCCCGGGCTTGCCACCCGGCCGATATCGTTCCTCAGTAAATCAACAATCATCAGGTTTTCGGCCCTGTCTTTCGGCGATTGGCGCAGGCGGTCAGCGTTGTTGGCATCTTCTTCGGCATCGCTTGAGCGCGGCAAGGTGCCCTTGATGGGTTTGGTTTCTACCTGACCGTCAGCAAGCTTTAAAAAGCGCTCGGGAGAGATGGACAAAATGGCGCCTTCTTCCAGCCGGATAAAGGCAGAAAATGGCCCCTTGTTGGCCGAGCGCAGCGCCAGATATGCCTGCCACTCATCGCCCTTATAGCCAGCCTCAAAACGCTGGGTCAGGTTTATCTGGTAGCAGTCGCCGCTGTGAAGATAGGCCTGCACGGCGGCAAACTTGGCATCATAGGCTTCGCGGCTGATTTGGCAGCCAAAGGGGGATGTGAGCGCAAAGTCCGGCGTTTTTGGGGCTGCACCTTGGCGCAGAGTTTCAATTTGAGCCAGTACGATTTCCAGGGCCGGATCGCCAAGATAGTGCAGCAACTGCCACTGATTGGTGTGACTGTCTTTTATCAATGCCCAGTCATAAAAGCCGATGGCAGCCAGTGGCAGTGGAATATCGTCGGTAGCTATGTTCGGAAGACGTTCAACCTTCCGGCCCAGGTCGTAACTGAAGGCCCCAAGGGCGCCGCCGGCAAAGGGCAGCTCGCTTGATTTAGGCTGTGAATACAGGGCTTGGGTAAGGGTTTGCATCAGCGCAAACGGGCACTGTCCGCCATCGATGCGCTCAGTTTGCTGAGTGGGCTGCGCTGTCTGCACCATCTGCGCTGTCTGCGTAGTTGAGGCTTGCAACGCTTGCGCTACGGCTAATTCACAGTGGTGTTCATATACTTTCAGGCTGGCAATGGGGTTAGCCACTATGATGTCGAAGCGGGCGTCAGGATGGTTAGCATTGGCTGAGTCCAGCAACATGGCCCAGGGCGAGGCGGCAAAATGCGCAAAAAGTGCCTCTGTGGTATCGGTCCAATCCAGGGTTTTTACGGCCAGTGGGGCAAAAGATGCCCGAACGGGCAGGGTAGGTAACATCGATTAACCTTATTCAACTTGTGATGTAGCCCAAATATTTGCAACAGAGTATCATATTGGCCGAAAAAGGATTAACCAAAACAAGAGGCCTGACCTGGTCGGTTTGGGTCTTCCCTATAAATAGAGCTGTCAACAAAGCTGAAAGAGTCGGAGCATAACGTGTCAGAGAATCACTCGCCGGTCGTGATCAAGCAGGCCGATTTTATTGAAAGTGTTGCGGATGCACTGCAATACATCTCCTACTACCACCCTAAAGATTTCATCGACGCCATGGCCGAAGCCTATGAGCGCGAGCAGAGCGCGGCCGCCAAAGACGCTATCGCTCAAATCCTGATTAACTCCCGCATGTCGGCCGAAGGCAAGCGTCCTTTGTGTCAGGACACCGGTATCGTCACCTGCTTTGTGAAAGTGGGTATGGGTGTGCTGTGGGACAAAACCGACATGACAGTGCAGCAGATGGTGGATGAAGGCGTTCGCCGCGCTTACACCAACCCGGATAACCCGCTGCGCGCATCCATTGTTGCCGATCCTGCCGGTGCCCGTAAAAACACCAAAGACAACACCCCATCTGTGGTGCATATCGATATGGTGCCAGGCAACCATGTGGAAGTGGCCATAGCCGCTAAGGGCGGCGGCAGTGAAAACAAGTCCAAGATGGTGATGCTGAACCCATCTGACGATATCGCCGCCTGGGTTGAAAAGACGCTGCCAACCATGGGTGCCGGCTGGTGTCCTCCTGGTATGCTGGGTATTGGTATCGGCGGCACCGCCGAGAAAGCCGCTGTGATGGCCAAAGAAGCCCTGATGGAAAGCATCGACATCCACGAACTGATGGCCAAAGGCGCTGAAACTGCAGAAGAAAAGCTGCGTCTGGATATTTTCGAGCGAGCCAATGGTTTGGGTATTGGTGCCCAGGGCCTGGGCGGTTTGACCACAGTGCTGGATGTGAAAATCAAATCAGCGCCAACCCACGCGGCCTCCAAGCCTGTGGTGATGATCCCCAACTGCGCCGCGACCCGCCACGTGCACTTCCACCTGGATGGCACAGGTCCTGCTGATCTGTCACCGCCAAGCCTTAGCGACTGGCCACAAATCACCTGGGAAGTGGGTGAGAGCGTGCGCCGCGTAAACCTGGATACAGTGACTCAGGCCGACATCGAAACCTGGAACAGCGGCGACACCCTGCTGCTCTCCGGTAAGATGCTCACCGGCCGTGATGCTGCCCACAAGCGCATTCAAACCTTGATTGAGTCGGGCGAAGGTCTGCCGGAAGGCGTGGACTTCACTGGCAAGTTTATCTACTACGTGGGCCCGGTTGATCCGGTTGGCGACGAAGTGGTGGGTCCTGCTGGCCCAACCACAGCCACACGCATGGATAAGTTTACCGATCTGATGCTGGATAAGACTGGTCTGATGGGCATGATTGGTAAGGCCGAACGTGGTCCTGCCACCGTTGAGTCTATCAAGCAGCATAAGGCGGTTTACCTGATGGCCGTTGGCGGCGCTGCGTACCTGGTGTCCAAAGCCATTAAGCATGCACGCGTGGTGGCCTTTGAAGATCTGGGTATGGAAGCCATCTACGAGTTTGATGTGCAGGATATGCCTGTGACTGTGGCGGTGGACGCTCAGGGCGTGAACGCCCACGAGACTGGCCCGGCCATCTGGAAAGTCAATATCCAGAACGCCAAGGCCTGATAGCCTTGAAGAAAAATCCATAATTAAAAGGGCCCAGACACACTTGTCCGGGCCCTTGTCTTTGGATTAAGGTGTCTTTTTTGCCGGGATGGCATATCTGGCCCATGGCCACTAACAATAACAAACAGTATTGCGGACAACATCCATGAAGAAATTAAGCGCTATCGCCCTGTCGCTGGCATTCGCCGGTGTTTCAAGTGCGGCTCTCGCCTCCGGCGCCGAGCCATTCACGGTTCAACATCTGGTGAAGCTCAACAAAATGCACTCGCAGGCACTGTCCCCCGACGGCAGCAAACTGGTGTATGGCCTCAAAGAAATCAATGATGATGGCAGCAGCGAGTCCAACCTGTTCCTGCTGGATTTGACCAACCCCAAAGCCGCACCGCTGCAGCTGACCAGTGCCAAGGGCACCGAGCATGATGTGGTATTTGCCGCCGATGGTAAATCCATTCTGTTTTTGGCCGGTCGCGATGGCACCAGCCAGCTGTACCGCCTGCCATTAAACGGTGGCGAAGCGGTGAAAGTGTCTGATTTGCCGCTTGATATCAATGGTATCAAGCTGTCTCCAGACGGCAGCAAGCTGGCCATGACCTTAAGAGTGTTCCCTGAGTGTGACACGCTGGAATGTTCAAAAGACAAGTTCGATGCCGAAGCCAAGCGCAAGAGCACTGGCCGCGAATACAGCCAACTGATGGTGCGCCACTGGGATACCTGGCATGACCACGCCCGCAATCACCTGTTTGTGGCTGACATCAGCGGCAACAGCATGGGAACCCCGGTTAACGTGACCAAGGGCCTGGATACCGAAGTGCCGCCCAAGCCATTCTCCGGCATGGAAGAAGTAGCCTTTACCAGCGACAGCCAGTATCTGGTGTACAGCGCCAAGGCACCATCCAAAGATCAGGCCTGGACCACCAACTACGATCTGTGGAAAGTGAGCGTGAAGGGCGGTAAGACCGAAAACCTGACCGCCAAGAATACCGCCTGGGATGCGCAGCCTGCCTTCAGCAGCGACGGTGCCTACATGGCATATCTCGCCATGAAGCGCCCCGGTTTTGAAGCCGATCGCTACGCCATTATGCTGCGGGATCTGAAAACCGGTCAGGAAAAGGAAGTGGCGCCTCTGTGGGACAGAAGCCCATCGTCTATCCAGTTCGCCGATGATAACCGCACCCTGTATGTGACCGCGCAGGACGTGGGTCAGGTATCGATTTTTGAAGTGAACACCCAGTTTGGCGATGTGCGCCCCATCTACAACGATGGCAGCAACAGCCTGATTGGCCTTGCCGGTGACAAGCTGGTGTTTACCCACCGCAGCCTGGTTGAGCCTGGTGATCTGTTTACCATAGGCAAAGATGGCGATCGCCTGACCCGTCTGACCGAAGTAAACAAAGATAAGCTCGCCAAAATCAAATTCGGTGAGTTCCAGCAGTTCTCCTTCAAGGGTTGGTACAACGAAACTGTACACGGCTACTGGATTAAGCCTGCCAACTATAAAGAAGGCAAAAAATACCCGGTCGCTTATCTGGTGCACGGCGGTCCGCAGGGCTCCTTTGGTAACAGCTTCAGCCACCGCTGGAATGCCCAACTGTGGGCCGGTGCCGGCTACGGTGTCGTGATGGTGGATTTCCACGGCTCTACCGGTTATGGCCAGGCCTTCACCGATTCCATTTCCCAGGATTGGGGCGGTAAGCCACTGGAAGATTTGCAAAAAGGTCTTGCGGCGGTTGGCAGCCAGCAGAAGTGGCTGGACGTGAACAACGCCTGTGCCCTTGGCGGCTCCTATGGCGGCTACATGATGAACTGGATCCAGGGTAACTGGAACGATGGCTTCAAGTGTCTGGTGAACCACGCGGGTCTGTTCGACATGCGTTCCATGTACCATGTGACTGAAGAGCTGTGGTTCCCTGAGTACGAGTTCGGTGGTACTTATCAGAAGAGTCGCGATCTGTACGAGAAGTTCAACCCGGTCAACTATGTTGAAAACTGGAAAACCCCAATGCTGGTGATCCACGGTGAGAAGGACTTCCGCGTACCCTACGATCAGGGTCTGGCGGCATTCAGCTTTATGCAGCGCAACGACATTCCGTCTGAGCTGCTGATTTTCCCGGACGAAAACCACTGGATCCTGAACCCTGAAAACCTGCAGCAATGGTATGCCAAGGTATTGGGTTGGATGGACCGCTGGACCGCTAAATAAGCGAGTCTATTCACTGCTTCACGAAGCCGGACGCCTGTCCGGCTTTTTTTTTAACAAAACTTAAGTATAGTGAGCCACTTGGCTGGCTCGGGCAAACTGTTGAGCCAAGCAAGCCGACGATATTTCACCTGCATACACAACCAGGTCATGCCGACATGCAGGTGACCTAAAAAGGACTTTAGTCAGGAGAATTGCCATGGGAATGAAAACCATAAGTTATCAGGAAGCCCGCGAACGGATGCAACCAGGCGATGTGGTGGCCTTTGGTGGCCGAGCGCCTTTTTCGATACTCACCAAATTTATGACCCAGTCCGCGGTGTCCCATGTTGGGGTTATTCTGCAAACCAAGGTGGTTGAAGATCAAAGCGGCCGTTTTTTCAATCAAATTATCGAGTCCACCGAGCTGAATGGCTTTACCGGCGTGCAAATCAACCGCTTCAGCGACCGTATGAGTTATGAAGGGGATATCTGGTGGCTGCCGCTGTGCCCTGAGCTCAGGGAAAGCCGGTTCAATCAGAGCCGTTTTTACGACTTTCTGTTCAATCAGGCCAAGGCGCGAAAGGAGTTTGATATTCCCCAGGCGCTGATGTCGGCCTTCGATATCTTCGACAGCTTAAAGGGCCCGGGTTACAACGAGCGCGACTACAGCCGTTTTTTCTGCTCGGAATTGGTGGCCGCGGCGTTTGAAGAGGCCGGCCTGTCCGGTACCGTCAATGCCAGTGAAGTGACTCCAATCGACTTATGCCGCTGGCGCATTTACGACAAGCACTATTATCTGCTTAAGGGGGAGGGCGAGCCCGAAATTTCCCGCTTCAACAGCCATTGTCCTTCCGACTGGGATTGTTAGTTATCTGTTTCATTTTCATTGCGATTGTGCCGACTAAGGGGCTATGATGCCCTTTCCCTGAGCAGGGATGATACTCGGCTACGGATTGCTTATAACAAAATGAAATAAACATATGATTACAAAGTCTCTAACGGGCCAGAAAGAGCACAACATAGTTTGTGCTTTTTTTTACCGTTCTGATATCTTTCGCGCTAAGCGAGCATCGCAATTTCCTGTCACGCCGTCCGGAAGACAAACTTGCGGTCAACTAGCCAAAAACACTTTATTTTCCAACATTTATCGGGTCATCGCTCCTATGGTTCGTTCTCATCGTGCCACCAGTTCTTCACCAAAGGCTCTGGGTGCCTTGCTGCTTGGCGTCTCTGTGCTGTCTCCATTTTCTGCTTTTGCCGCCGAGCCGGAACCGGTTCCTGTGCGGGTGAAGGCAGAAATGCCGCCCAAACCGGTTAAACCCGGGCAGGTGCGCTTTGCCAAAACCGGCAGTTTTGATGCCGATACTGTGGTGAGACTGGCCCGTCAATTGTCGGCAAAACCCTATGTGGCCCTGAGCGATCCGCTGCCCGGTAGCCTCGCCAACATCAGCTACGATGAGTACCGTGACATTCGTTTTAAAAGCGATGCCGCCATCTGGAAACAAGAGGGTCTGCCGTACCAGATGCAGCTGTTTCACCGCGGCTTTTATTTCCAGGATCTGATTGAGATTGCGGTGGTTGAAGGCAAAAAGGCCACCCACCTGTCCTATGATTCAAGCCTGTTCAGTGCCGGTGATGTGCTGCGTGAGAAGCTGCCTACCGAAGATATAGGTTACAGTGGTCTGCGCATCCATTATCCTATTAATAATCCTGAATATTTTGATGAGCTGTTTGTATTCCAGGGTGCCAGCTATTTCCGCGCCCTCGGTAAAGGCAATGCCTATGGTCTGTCTGCCCGTGGTCTTGCCATCAAGACCGCCGATACCGCCGGTGAAGAATTCCCGGTGTTTCGTGCCTTCTGGATTGAAAAGCCGAATCTTGAAACCAATCTGATTGTGGTGCACGCGCTGCTGGATAGCCCAAGCGTGGCCGGTGCTTACCGTTTCTCTATCCGTCCCGGTGAAAACACCCGTATGGACGTAGAAGCCGTGTTGTTCCCTCGGGTTGAACTGGCCAAGGTGGGTCTTGCCCCCAGCACCAGTATGTATATGCACTCGCCCAATGGCCGTCATCTGACCGATGATTTCCGTCCTGCCGTGCATGACTCTGACGGTCTTTTAATGATTAACGGCCGTGGCGAGCGTCTGTGGCGCCCGCTGGCGAATCCAAAGGATCTGCAGATCAGCGCCTTTATGGATAACTCACCCCAGGGTTTCGGCCTGATGCAGCGTGAGCGTGATTACGTTAACTATCAGGATCTTGAAGCCAACTACGAGCGTCGTCCAAGCCTGTGGGTTGAACCAGTGGGTAACTGGGGCGCTGGTGCCGTGGTACTGACTGAGATCCCAACCCAGTCAGAAATACACGACAACATAGTGGCGTTCTGGAAGCCGCGCCAGCCATTGGCCGCTGGCAGCGAATACCGCTTTGCTTATCACCTGTCATGGGGCGCAAATCCGGCGCCGGTGGAAAACTCGGTCATAGTGTCCCGCACCGCCAGCGGCCGCGCCGACATTGCCAAGCCTACGCCCAAGCGCCTGTTTGTGGTGGACTATGAGGTAAAAGGCGAGAAGCCCGCCAAGTTGCCCAAAGCCAAGATTGAAGTGAGCCAGGGGGAAGTGAGCAACGTGGTTATCCGCGAAAACCCCAAATCAAACGGCTACCGTTTGTCGTTTGAGTTCGATCCGGGTGAGTTCCGCATGGCCGAGTTTCGCGCCGAGCTTAAGTTTGACGAGCCTAAAAGCGTCGAAACCTGGCTCTATCGCTGGACGCTCTGAGGCCAGCCATGAGCATTTTGCTTGATACTGAAGCTGTCACCCTCGCGGGTGACAGCGCCATGCCGCCTGAGCGCCCCGGGGACATGCCTGCCCAGTCGCTGAAGGCATTTTCCGAAGGCTTTCCGCGCACGCCGGTGGAGCCCAAGGCGCTGAAATCCAATCCGGTTAAACGCTGGAGCGTGGTGGGCTCGGCGCTGCTATTGTCGGCTTTTGCCATTTATGAGATGCGCGGCGTGTTCCTGGTAGGTGGCTTAACGCCATTGGAATATGCGGTGCTGGTGCTGTTTGCGGTTAACTTCTGCTGGATTGCGCTGGCGTTTTGCGCCGGGATAGCGGGGCTTATCTCGCTGATTAAGCAAGGTGTCAGAGCGCGCAAAGCCGGTAACAAAGCCGGTAATATGGCCAGCGTAGATGACACGCCGCTTTCTGCCAAAACAGCCATTTTGATGCCGACCTACAATGAATCGCCGGACCGGGTGTTTGCCGCAGTGGAAGCGATGTCACTGTCGCTGGCAGCGCGTCCGGAAGGGGATGCCTTTGACTGGTTCATTCTGAGCGATACCACGGATCCCGACATTGCCCTGGCCGAAGAGCACGCCTTTTGGCTGCTGCGCGAAGCCACCGCCGGTAAGGCGCGGGTCTATTATCGCCGCCGTCGTAAAAATATCGCCCGCAAGGCCGGTAACGTGGCCGACTTTTGTCGCCGCTGGGGCAGCAGTTACCAGCATCTTTTGGTGCTGGATGCCGACAGCGTAATGGAAACGTCCACCATGGTGTCGCTGGCGCGGCGCATGGAAGCGGATCCGGACTCGGGCCTTATCCAGACCATTCCGGCGCTTATCCGCGGCACCACCTTGATGGCGCGGGTGCAGCAGTTTGCAGCGCGCTTTTATGGCCCTGTGATTGGTACCGGGCTTGCGTGGTGGGTGCAAAAAGAAGGTAACTTCTGGGGACACAATGCGATTATTCGCACCGAGGCCTTTATGAAGGCGGCGGGTTTGCCCCATTTGTCCGGTAAGCCACCCTTTGGCGGCCATATCATGAGCCACGACTTTGTTGAGGCGGCGCTTATTCGACGTGCTGGCTGGAGCGTGAAAATTGCCGCCGATCTGGCCGGCTCCTATGAAGAGTGTCCGCCGTCAATCATCGATATGGCGGTGCGCGATCGGCGCTGGTGTCAGGGCAACTTGCAGCACAGCCGCGTGGTCGGTGCCAAGGGGCTGCATTGGGTCAGTCGTATGCATCTGGTGACAGGGATCATGTCATACCTGTCATCGCCATTCTGGCTGCTGCTGATTTTATCGGGCTTGTTGCTGGCCCTGCAGGCGCACTACATCCGGCCTGAATATTTTACCGATCAGTTTTCGCTTTTCCCAACCTGGCCGGTGATGGACTCTGACAGGGCATTGCGACTTTTCTATATCACCATGGGTATCTTGTTTGGCCCCAAGGTGTTTGGCCTGCTGGTGCTGTTTTTCGACAGCAAAACCTGCAAGGCTCTGGGTGGGCGCTTCAAGGTGATTTTGAGTACCATCACCGAGGTCATTCTCTCGGCGCTGATTGCCCCCATCATGATGTTCATCCACTGCGGCGCCGTGCTGTCTATTCTGTTTGGCCGTGACAGCGGCTGGTCGCCCCAGCGCCGTGATGATGGCAGTCTGCCGTGGAAAGACCTTATCTATCGTCACCGCTGGCATATGGTGGCCGGATTGCTGCTTGGCTATGCTGCTATGCTCGACTCGTTGACGTTGCTGGCGTGGATGTCACCGGCACTGATTGGCCTTTGGCTGGCGGTGCCGCTGTCGGCGGCCACGGCGTCTGGTCCCATTGGCGAGTGGTTCAAAGCCCGTAAAATTCTTGCCACCCCGGAAGAGGTGCAAGAGCCGCAAATCGTTACCGAAGCTGCAAACCGGCGCGAACTGTATGCAAGGGCTCTGGAAAGCAGCTGGAATATGCCGCTGCTGCTGGCAAGGCCCGAGCTGATGGCGCTGCATATGAGCATTATGGATAAGCTGCCGACCCATGTACCTGGCAGCGCAATTGAGCCACTGGAAGCGATTGCACGGGTGAAGGTTCAGGAAGGCCAGTGCCAGACCAGTTTGCTTGCGCTGCTGAGCCGTCAGGAGCTCAGTTACGTGCTGGGCAACCCTTTGCTGCTAAAACACATGCAAAGCTTACCTGAGGCTTACGCTGACGATGATTTGGTGACTATCTGCTGAGGGTCTGCGCATTTCTCGTTACCCAGCGTGAGTGACCAGCTTTGGCAGATTACAAAAAGCCCGGCGATTGCCGGGCTTTTTCATGGTTGCAGCTTATGCAGTTATCGGCCAAACACGGGCCTGTCAGACCTCGTCTTTATAAGCACGGCCATGGAAGCTGTCGATAAGCAGCTGTTTCAGCTCGCTTATCAGTGGGTAGCGTGGGTTGGCACCTGTGCACTGATCGTCAAAAGCATCTTCGGCCAGTTCATCGAGTTTGGCCATAAAGTCGGCCTCGTTTACCCCGGCATCCTTGATAGACGCTGGAATGCCGATGGCGGCTTTAAGCTCCTCCAGCTTGGCGATAAGCGCCTCCACCTTGGCTTCATCATTTTTGCCAGCAAGGCCTAAGTGGCTGGCAATGGCGGCATAACGGCACAGGGCCTTGGGTCTGTCGTACTGGCTGAACGCAGCCTGTTTGGTAGGCAGGTCAGTGGCATTGAAGCGAATGACGTTGCTGATAAGCAGCGCGTTGGCCAGACCGTGGGGCAGGTGGAATTCGGCGCCCAGTTTGTGGGCCATGGAGTGACAAATCCCCAGGAAGGCGTTGGCAAAGGCGATACCGGCAATGGTGGCACCATTGTGCACCTTCTCCCGCGCCAGCGGTGCCTGAGCGCCTTTGGCGTAGCTGTCGGGCAGATACTTGAAAAGCAGATCCAGCGCCTGCAGAGCCTGGCCGTCGCTGTATTCGTTGGCCATCACGCTGACATAGGCTTCCAGTGCGTGAGTAATGGCATCGATACCGCCAAAAGCGGTGAGCGACTTGGGCATATCCATCACCAGATTGGGGTCGACAATGGCCATGTTAGGGGTCAGCTCATAGTCGGCAATCGGGTATTTGGCGCCGGTTTGCTCGTCGGTCACCACGGCAAAGGGCGTGACTTCGGAGCCGGTGCCTGAGGTGGTTGGAATGGCAACCATCATCGCCTTGGCGCCGAGCTTGGGGAACTTGTAGATACGCTTACGGATATCCATAAAGCGCAGCGCCAGGTCGGCAAAGTCCACGTCTGGATGCTCGTACATCACCCAAATGATTTTGGCAGCATCCATAGGGGAGCCGCCGCCCAGAGCCACAATCACATCGGGCTGGAAGCTGGTTGCTACCTTGGCACCGGCACGCACCACTGCCAGGGTTGGGTCGGCTTCCACTTCGTAAAAGACTTCGGTTTCCAGCCCCTGAGATTTGAGAATACGGATGGTTTCGTCGCAGTAGCCGTTATTGAACAGGAACTTGTCGGTTACTATCAGGGCGCGTTTCTTGCCGCTCAGCTCTTCGAGGGCAATCGGCAGGCTGCCGCGGCGGAAATAGATGGACGATGGAAGCTTGTGCCACAGCATGTTCTCGGCCCTCTTGGCGACGGTTTTCTTGTTGATAAGGTGGCTTGGGCCTACGTTTTCGGAAATGGAATTGCCGCCCCAGGAGCCGCAGCCCAGGGTTAACGAAGGTGCAAGCTTAAAGTTATACAAGTCACCGATGCCGCCCTGAGAGGCTGGGGTGTTAATCAAAATACGGGCGGTCTTCATCCGGTAGCCGAAGGTTTTCACCCGCTCATCCTGGGTATCCTGATCGGTATAAAGCCCGGAGGTGTGGCCAATTCCGCCAAGGGCAACCAAGGCTTCGGCTTTATCCAGGGCTTCGTCAAAGTTGGCGGCGCGGTACATGCCAAGCAGCGGTGAGAGTTTCTCGTGGGCGAAGGCCTCTTTCTCATCGATGTTGCTGACTTCACCAATCAGCACCTTGGTGTGGGCAGGCACCTTGATATTGGCCATGGCGGCAATGGTGGCGGCGCTTTGACCCACGATGTCGGCATTGAGGCCACCGTCTTTGAGGATTACTTTTTGCAGCGCGGCGTTTTCTTTTTTACTGAGCAAATAGCCGCCGTGGCTGGCAAAGCGCTCTTTCACGGCATTGTAAACCGCATCTACCACTACAACTGCCTGCTCCGAGGCACATACAACACCGTTATCGAAGGTCTTGGACATTAAAATTGAGCTTACCGCGCGTTTGATATCGGCGGTTTCGTCAATCACGATTGGGGTGTTGCCTGCGCCAACGCCAATGGCGGGTTTACCGGAAGAATAAGCGGCTTTCACCATGCCGGGGCCGCCGGTGGCGAGGATTAGGTTAATCTTCTCGTGGGTCATCAACTGATTGGACAGCGCTACCGAAGGCTCATCAATCCAGCCGATAATGTCTTTCGGGGCACCGGCCGCGATGGCGGCATCCAGAACGATGCGGGCGGCAGTAGTAGTGGAAACCTTGGCCCTTGGATGAGGTGAGAAGATGATGCCGTTACGGGTTTTTAAGCTTATCAGTGCTTTAAAGATAGCTGTGGAGGTTGGGTTGGTGGTGGGCACAATGCCGCAGATGATGCCAACGGGTTCGGCGATGGTAATGGTGCCGAAGGTGGCATCTTCGGCGAGAATGCCACAGGTCTTTTCGTCTTTGTACTTGTTGTAAATGTACTCGGAGGCGAAATGGTTTTTTATCACCTTGTCTTCAATAACCCCCATGCGGGTTTCTTCAGCGGCCATTTTGGCCAGACGAATACGGGCATCGGCGGCGGCAAGCGCGGCGGCGCGGAAGATTTTGTCCACTTGCTCCTGACTGTAAGAAGCAAATTGAGCCTGAGCCCTGGCGACGCGTTCAACCAGTGCGTTGAGTTCCTGGGTGTTGGTGACTGTCATAATGAAGTTCCCGTGAAAAAGAATGTTTAGCAAAATTGAATTTAGCTAAAGACTCTTATCTGTGACTGAAAAATTACACCTATATAGGTATTGCGACCGTGATCTGTAACACAAAGCTGCGCGCATCTGAAATAAAACAACAGAAAGAGCTACACTTTGATGACAATTTGCACGAATGACGATTACCGACTATTCATAAGGGATTTTTATCCGAACTTGTGACAAAACGCAGAAAATCTCATTTTTCGGCCTTACGGGGTTAATGTAGAGTAATCACCTGCATCGCTTCGGTTTTTACCATCAGTTTATGGGCTCACAAGCCCCGGAGATCCTTAGGTGGACGTAACGGTTTATATAAAATTTTTTCTGGGATTGGTGGCAATCATCAACCCCATAGGTCTGCTGCCAGTGTTTGTGAGCCTCACAAGCCATCAGACCGAGGCCGAGCGTAACCACACGGGTAAAATCGCCAACCTGGCGGTGGTGATTATTCTGCTGGTGACCATAGTTGCCGGGCAGCACATCCTCAATATGTTCTCTATTTCGCTGTCGGCGTTTCGCATTGCCGGTGGCACCCTGATTGCCATCATCGCGCTGTCGATGCTGCAGGGTAAGCTTGGTGAAGTAAAACGTAACCAGGAGGAGGACAGAGAGTCCTCGGCCATGGAATCGGTTGCCGTGGTACCGCTGGCGCTGCCCTTGATGGCAGGCCCAGGTGCCATCAGTTCGGTTATCGTGTTTGCCGCTGAACACAATACCCTCATTGATTTAGTGGGCATGTTTGTCACTGTACTGATTTTTGGTGCCCTGAGCTTTGGCCTGTTCCGGATGGCGTCGGTGATTTACCGGGTATTGGGTAAGACGGGCATTAACGTTATCACCCGTTTGATGGGCCTGTTGATGCTCTCTATCGGTATCGAGGTGATGGCCGCAGGCTTTAAGGGGCTGTTCCCTAACTTGCTTGGTTAAATTTCGGCCCGATCACCAAAAGCCAGTTCCGGCCTTTATAATAAAAAGCCCCGCACTCAATGCGGGGCTTTTTGTTTTGGGTAGCTGGGAGTGGCCTTCTTAAAAATCCTGACCCAGATCGTTCAGGCCGCCGAGGCGCGGGCTGAACAGCTGATGGTGCATCCGAATGGCGAATTCGTCCGTCATGCCGGAGATATAGTCGGCAATCACCCGCATGGCATTGTCGCCTTTGTCGGCAGCATCGCGCCAGCGCCCCTGGGTATTTAGGGGCAGCAGCCGCTCGGGATCAGATGCAAAGGCTTCAAACAGTTGCATCACCATTTGCTGGCCCTTGTATTCAAGCATTTGAACTTCCGGCTTTCTCACCACATGGCGCCACACAAACCGCTTGAGCGCATTGAGTGCCAGGGCAAACTCATCCTCGAGCACCGCATTGTGGCGCAGCAGCGGCTCATCGAACCTGTCGTCCTCTACCATGGCGATGGCAGTAACAAAACCGTTCACCAAGGTACCTATGGCATCTTTGCGAAGGTGATGCTCGGCGGCAAAAAGGTGCTTATCTATGGTGGCTATTTCACTCTTTATCCAGCTGTCGCCGCTTTCCCTGAGTAAGGGTGCGACCCCATCAAGCCATTGTTCGCGGCTGACGATGCCCATGACTATCGCATCTTCAAGGTCATGCACCGCGTAGGCGATATCGTCAGCCAGCTCCATAATGGTCGCATCCAGCGACTTATACAGGGTTTTGCCGTGGCGACGGCCCTCGGCGGCGGCAAACGCCGTGAAGGCTTGTTTATCGTTTGCTGAGAGCGGCGCCAGTACCCAATCGAATACGTCGGCATCTTCGCCAAACACGGCTTTTACCGGCGGCCAGTCGGCGGGGCGCAGCTGGCGATAATGGGCCACTTCCACATCGGGGGCCGTGGTTTTAAGGACAGACGCGAGCTGCGGGTACTTCAGAATGCCAAGCAGGGTACGTCTGCACAGGTTCATGCCAAAGCCCGGCGTGTAGGGCTCAAGCTTGGTTAGAATACGGAAGGTCTGGCCGTTTCCTTCAAAGCCGCCATGGCCGCGCATCATGTAATTGAGCGCGACTTCGCCGCCGTGGCCAAAGGGAGGATGGCCGATATCGTGGGCCAGACACAGGGATTCAATCAGGCTCATGGAGTCAATAAGTGACTCTTTATCCGGATGTTTGCGCTTAAGCTGCGCGGCGATGCCGGTGCCGATTTGTGACACTTCCAATGAATGGGTGAGGCGGGTGCGATAAAAGTCGTTCATACCGACCCCAAGCACCTGGGTTTTGGCCTGCAAGCGCCTGAAGGCGGCGCTGTGCAGCACCCGGGCGCGGTCGCGCTGGAACGGGCTTCTGTGGTCGTTACGTCTGTGTTTGTCTTCGCCGTGGCGGCGTTCATGCCATGGATTTTGCATTCTGGCTCCTCAGAGCATGCGGTTTATCTGATCCAAATCCAGCTTGAAGCTGGGCACATAACAGTCGATAAAATACTTCACCGCCGGATGGGGATTGGCATCCAGCATGGCTTCGAGGCGGGTGCGGGCAGTATTGAACTCGCGGTTGCCGGCTTTAAGCTCCTCCAGGCACTTAAGATAGGCGCACAGGGTGTCGGCGGATTTCACCAGATGCTTTATTTCTTCATCGGCTTCGTCAGCAATAAGCAAGGGACGATAGTCCTCTTTAAACTCTTCCGGCACCATCTCGAGCAGTCTTTCTTCGGCAATGGCTTCAATTTTTTTGTATTCAAACTCGATATCTTTATTGAAGTACTTTACCGGGGTTGGCAGATCGCCAGTCAGCACTTCGGAGGCATCGTGGAAAATGGCCAGGGTTGCAGCTTTGTAGGCATCGACATCGATACCGAACTGACGTTTGGCAATCACAGCAAGGCCGTGGGCAACCATGGCTACCTGCAATGAGTGCTCCTGCACATTTTCGGAGCGAACGTTGAACATAAGCGGCCAGCGTTGAATTAATTTGAGGCGAGCGAGATGGGCGAAAAGATGACTCATGATGCTGCGATTCCCTGAATGCGTGGCGCCTTGCCACTGGAGAGGTGAGCTTGGGCCTTATTGGGGCGGATAGTTCAACTTTACAGCAACTTAGCCAAAAAGGGCAGTCGACTTTTTCATTCCAATGTGAGCCTTGGCTGGGCGGGAATGACAGCCTTAAAAAGCACCGCAGGTGCGGTGCTTGGGATTTATTTGGTTGTTGATGGGCTCACTGACAGCGTGCCGGCGAAAGCTTTCCCAACATCATTGGCGAAAGCTTGCCAACAATCACTGACGATAGTTTTCCAAAAACTCGCCAAAGGCCATCAGGGCCTTTTCCAAATCTTCCTTGTGGGGCAGGAACACCACCCGCAGGTGATCCGGTTCCGGCCAATTAAAAGCACTGCCCTGAACCAGCAGGATTTTCTTTTCCTTCAATAAGTCGAGCACCAGGCGCTCATCGTCACGCAGATTAAAGCGTTTGGCATCGAGCTTGGGGAAAGCATACAGGGCGCCCTTGGGCTTTTTACAGCTGACGCCGGGAATGCTGTTCAGATATTCAAAGCAGGTATCACGCTGCACACTTAAGCGGCCGTTTGGCAGGATCAGCTCGTTAATGCTCTGGTAGCCACCCAGGGCGGTTTGCACCGCGTGCTGATTGGGTACGTTGGCACAAAGGCGCATAGAGGCCAGCATATCCAGACCTTCGATATAGCTTTTGGCGGCTTTAAGGTTGCCGGAGAGCATCATCCAGCCGACCCTGAAGCCCGCAGCCCGGTAGGCCTTGGACAGGCCATTGAAGGTCACGGTAAGAATGTCATCGGACAGACTGGCCATCGGAATGTGTTTGGCATCGTCGTAAAGGATTTTGTCGTAAATCTCATCGGCAAACAGGATGAGCGAGTGTTGGCGACAAAGCTCAACCACATCCAGCAGCAACTCTTTGGAGTAGACTGCGCCGGTGGGGTTATTGGGGTTTATCAGTACAATGGCGCGGGTGCGCGGGCTGATTTTTGCTTTGATGTCGTTAAGATCCGGAAACCAGTCGGAATCTTCATCACAGCGATAATGGACCGCTTTGCCTCCGGCGAGATTGGCGGCCGCAGTCCACAGTGGATAGTCGGGTGAGGGGATAAGCACTTCATCGTCGCTGTTAAGCAGCCCCTGCAGCGCCATCACGATAAGCTCAGACACGCCATTGCCGATGTAGATATCCTCAATATCGACCCCGAAAATGCCCTGGGACTGATAATGCTGCACTATGGCTTTACGGGCCGAAAACAGGCCTTTGGATTCACAATAGCCCTGGGCGCTGGGTAAGTTCAGAATCACATCACGGACAATTTCTTCCGGCGCTTCAAAGCCGAATGGGGCCGGGTTACCAATGTTGAGTTTCAGGATCCTGTGGCCTTCGTCTTCGAGACGACGGGCCTCTTTATGTACCGGTCCGCGAATGTCATAGCAAACGGTATCTAATTTGTTGGACTTGATGATGGGATGCATCCGTTACCTCTGGATCCTGTCTGGTGCTGTGCCTGATATTGTCAATGTGGCCGCCGACATAAGTGTGCCGCGCGGTCAATTACAATACCCAAATTCCCAAAGTGCGAAAAGAGGATAATCTCAAATTTTATGAAATTATTTCAGTAAAATATCCTGATTGATTCGGTATTTAAGCTGTTAAAAAAGTGATATATGCTGTTTTGGTGATGCTTTTAAGCGTGCATTGCCAAAACCCGGCGTTGTTTAAGGTTTCTTAGCCAGCTTTTCATCCGCTTTTGGTATGAGGTCTTTGTCGTGAAGTGCTTTCCCAGTGGACTGTGCGGCGAGCAAGCGGTTGAAATCTACCGCTGCGGCGAAAGCGGCGCTTTGGACGCATGGATATTCGCATAAGCAAGGTGAAATTCATTTCTTTTGCTTATATCTAACTTATTTAAATTAAAGGAATATTTATAGGTTTCGTTCGAGTTTTTAAAAAAATGTTCACCTGAATGGAATTTCTGGTTGACTGGTCGGACGATGCACATTATTTTTCTGCCCGATGTTTTTACCCAGGCACGAACAAAAGCGGCAGCAGTAACCTGACCGACTGGCGGTATGCCCATAATAAAGCAGCGAATTCGGTGCCCGGGAGTGAATAAGGTCCTCTGGGCGCCGGCACCCAAAAACCTTTGCCCCTGTTGGGCCCTGATAGAGGACCTGTTTGCATGTCTGAACCGACAGCGATAAGTCTGATCCCACCCATGGTGGTGCTGGCGCTGGCCATTTGGCTGCGTCGTCCAATTCTTGCTCTGATCATCGGCGCCATTGCCGGTTTGCTCTTGCTGGATCCTTCTTCTGTGCTCGGTAACTTTGCCGATGCCTCCTTGAAGGTGATGCAGGATGAAACCATCGGCTGGCTTATTCTGGTGTGTGGCAGCTTCGGTGCCCTGATTGCACTGCTGGTACGTACCGGCGGCGCGCTGGCCTTCGGCCGAAAAGCCATTTTATTGGCCAAAGGCCGTAAATCTTCGCTGTTTATGACCTTTGTGCTCGGTCTGGTGATCTTTATCGACGATTACCTCAATGCGCTTACCGTGGGTGAAACCATGAAGCGCGTAACCGACAAATTTAAAGTGTCACGCGAAATGCTGGCCTATGTGGTGGACTCCACCGCCGCACCTGTGTGTGTGTTGGTGCCGCTGTCAACCTGGGCCGTGTTCTTTGGTGGTCTTTTGGTCGATAACGGTGTTGCCGCCGAAGGCGAGGCCATCAGCGTGTACATGTCGGCCATTCCTTACATGCTGTACGCCTGGCTTGCGGTCATCATGGTGCTTTTGGTTGTGATTGGCGTAGTGCCTGCCATCGGCCCGATGAAAAAAGCGGAACTTGCTGCTGCCAAGGGCGAGCCTGCCAAGGAGCAGGTTGACTGGGAAGAAGTGCAAACCTCTGACGAGTACGCCGTAAAAGCCATTGAAGACGAGTTCGAGCATGCCGACAAGCAAGGTAAGCTGCACAACTTTTTGGTGCCGCTGGGCCTGCTGGTTGCCTTCACAGTGTATTTCGATATCGACGTCTGGAAAGGCCTGCTGGCGACTTTGGTGGTTACTCTGCCTTACTACGCGGTACAAAAGCTGATGCCACTGTCTGAGATGATGGATCAGATGATTGACGGCTTTAAGAGCATGCTGCCTGCCATTGGCACTGTAATCGCCGCCTTTATCTTTAAAGATGTGTGCGATCAGCTGCTGCTGCCTCAGTATGTTATCGATACCCTGAGCCCCTACATGACTGCCCAGATGCTGCCTGCGGTGGTGTTCCTGGCGATGGCGGTTCTGGCCTTTGCTACCGGCTCCAGCTGGGGTATCTTTGCGGTAACCATTCCTATCGTGATGCCACTGGCCAATGCCGTGGGCGCCGATACCGCGCTGGTGATTGGTGCACTGCTGTCAGCATCGTCCTTCGGCAGCCAGGCGTGTTTCTACTCAGACTCGACGGTACTGGCCGCACAGGGCTCTGGCTGTAATCTGGTGAGCCACGCCGTGACTCAGCTGCCCTATGCGCTGATTGCCGCTGCCTTCGCTTTTGTGGGCTTTATCCTGCTCGCTTAAGGCGCATCGCGCAACTCACAGTAAACACCCGGCTTGCCGGGTGTTTTTTTATGTCTGATATTTGGCGAACATCAATGGCTGGATAGCGGTCGCTCCTTTACGGCGGTCAGATTAGATTTTGGTCTGGGGCACCTTAACACGGGAAGGTCTTCAGCGGCTTGATAGCCGCATAGATATGCGCTTAAAAGGCCAGCAGCCGGGCGTTATAGATGCTGCTGCTTCACGAATAGGCCTGAGCCCAAAGAGTGGGCTCAATCGCTGTTACAGGCTTGCACGGCGCTTTGCATTGCTTTGGTTTCGGGCAACAAAAAAGCCAGCACAGGGCTGGCTTTTGCTTCAAAGAAGGGTAATTAGTTTACGCGCTTCTTGAATTCACCGGTACGGGTGTCGATTTCAATCTTGTCGCCTTCTTTAACGAATTCGGCAACCATGATTTCCATATCGCTGCCAACGATTTTGGCAGGCTTCATTACTTTACCAGAGGTGTCGCCACGGGCGGCTGGCTCGGTGTAACCCACTTCGCGAACGATGGTGGTTGGCAGTTCAACAGAGATGGCTTTGCCTTCGTAGAAGGTTACCTGGCACTCTTCGGTCATGCCGTCAACGATGTACTTGGCAGCGTCGCCCATGTTGTCGGCTTCTACGTCGTACTGGTTGTACTCAGAATCCATGAATACGTACATAGGATCGGCGAAGTAAGAGTAGGTGCAGTCCAGACGCTCGAGAACGATAACGTCCATCTTGTCTTCACCCTTGAAGGTGGTCTCGGTAGAAGAGTCGATCAGTACGTGCTTGAGCTTCATTTTAACGATAGCAGCGTTACGGCCTGAGCGGGTGGTTTCAGTCTTCTGAACAACCCATGGGCTGTCGTTAAACATGATCACGTTACCTGGACGGATTTCATGAGCAGTTTTCATTACTAAATTTCCTATATCTTGGGCGTTTTACTTTAAGGCGGTATCTTAACTATTTTTTGACGAATTGCACTAGCCGCGAAGCCAGATCAGTCGTCTTTAGTGCATCGATTGGCCATTGTTTGGCATGAGCCAGCAAGGGCAAAGCGAAGGATTCGATGTCGCGCCAGTGCTGTTGCATGGCACTCGCCTGTTGCTGGTTGAACGCAAGGTTCAGTTTTTTCCAGCAATCTGCAATCTCAGAGTCGAGATTATCGCAGTAAAGGCGCATAAAAGCTTCTAATTTTACCAGGTGATAGTCTTCTTCCTGTTGATAAATGTGCCAAATAAAGGGTTTGGCTGCCCATTGGGCGCGCAGGAAGGAGTCTTCGCCCCTGACAATATTGAAATCACAGCTCCACAGCAGCCGATCGTAACCTTGCTGATCTGTCATTGGCAGCACGTGAATACAAAGGTTGCCGTGGTGGATTTGCATTCCGGGCACGAGTTCGGCCACAGGGCAAGGCAGCAGCGTGCTAAGGCTGTTGAAGCTGCGGCCCTTTGGAATAAGCATGTGCACTGGCTTATCACCGCTCGCAAGCAGTTCACAAAGGGCGGGCAGGGCGTCTGTTTCATAGCTGAACACACTGATAACCATGTCGTCAGCGCTGATGCCAGTAAGACCGAGCTTTTCAAACAGTGTCAACTTGTTAGCGGGATCAGCCTGCCAGGTATCGCGCTCGGCAAACAGGTCCTTCTCGCAAATCAGGCCGCCGCTTTTCTCGGTAAACCCCGGCATAAAGAAGTATTTATTGATGCCGCCTGGTTGAAACGATGGCAGGCCGTGGCAGCCATCAACCCAATCTTCGGCGCTTAAATACTCAAGATTGAGCCACACAGGCGCTTTGGCCGTGCTGCTGACAGCAGTCTTGACTTCATCGGGCAGCTCGCAGGCAAAGGCTTCAATCAGCACGTCACCGGCAATATAGGGAAGGCTAAGCGGCTGCTGCCACTGCTTAATGGTAACGCCATCGAACCGCTGGCTTGGGATGCTTGGGTCAAGCCCCGGCAGAATGTGGGCAAAACTGTTTACATCATCCACCCACAGATTGACGGCAATGCCGTATTCACGGGCAAGTTGCTTGGATAAACGCCAGGTGACACCTATATCGCCATAATTGTCGATGACGGCGCAAAAGATGTCCCAGTGGCTTGGACGGGTTGCTTGAGTGTCGTTATTCATCAGGGCGCTGCGTATGGGCTTAAGGGGTGAAAATCACTGATAAAAAAGCGGCGCCAAAGCGCCGCTGATATTGTGGGAGTCTGGAATTAGTCTTCCAGCTCGGCCAGGCACATCTCTTCGTATACCTGCTTAACCCATTTTTCGACACGCTCTTCGGTCAGCTCTGGCTGACGGTCTTCGTCGATGCCCAGGCCCACAAAGTGGTCGTCATCTACCAGCGCCTTAGAGGCTTCGAAGTTGTAACCGGCGGTTGGCCAGTGACCAACGATGATGCCACCACGGGCTTCAACGATGTCACGTACCATGCCCATGGCATCGAGGAAGTACTCGGCGTAATCTTCCTGATCGCCGCAGCCGAAAATGGCTACCAGTTTGTCGGTGAAGTCGATTTGCTCGAGTTCAGGGAAGAAGTCATCCCAGTCACACTGAGCTTCACCGTAGTACCAGGTTGGGATCCCGAACAGCAGCAGATCGAAATCAGCGATCTGCTCCTTGGTGCTCTTGGCGATGTCTTTGACATCTACCATGTGCTTGCCCAATTTTTTCTGGATCATCTTGGCGACAGCTTCGGTATTGCCTGTGTCACTGCCGAAAAAAAGACCTACAGTAGCCATTGTCTTTCCTTTAAATATCAGTTGCGATTGCGCGTCATCTGCGACTTTTGACTCAATCGTCAAAAACCTGCTTAAGAATGCATTCGATTAATTGGCTGCGGCTGATGTTACTGGCCAGCGCCTTTTCGTTCAAGGCGTCATACAAATCTTGTGACACCTTTAACTCTATTCGTTTCAGGCCCTTTGCCTTGTCCCGTTGGATCTGGTTCCGTTTGTTAATCCTCAGCTGCGCCTCACGGGGCAGAGGATTGCTTCTTGGACGTCCACGGCGCTTCTCATCGGCAAAGAGATCGATTGTTGTTCTGTCTGCTGCTTCTTTTGCCATTGTCGAGTTAACCTATACCGGCACCTTCCCATGTCATCTGGATGATACCTTTGGCGATAAAACCGGCGCAGCCCAAAAACAGCACCAACCAAACAATATAACGGCCAAATTTAGGCACGTTTCCCTGTTTGAGCACATCATGGATGGCCATACCGATGAAAAAGAATATGGCAGCAAAAAACAGATTCAGACCCAAGGTTTCAATCTGCTGCATATGCTGAGCTAACATCGAGGCTTACTCCGTTCGTGTCCTGGTGTGGGCGAAAAACCCGGTCTTGAAAAGGAGGCGCGAATATATCACATCATATTAGCGCCTGCTATAGCCTTTACCCAAGCGCCTCAGGGCTTTGGCTGTCCAGAAAGTTTTTCACCAGGCGGTTAAAGATGGCGGGCTTTTGCGCATGCAGCCAGTGCCCGGCGCCGCCAATGGATTTAAGCTGCACCTTAGGAAATTGCGCCAGTATCGCATCCCTGTGGTCGGCGCTGACGTAGTCTGAGTCTTCGCCACGGATAAACAAGGTTGCGCCGTCAAAACGTTTATCTTCAAAAGGCCAGCCAATAATCGCATCGTAAGCGCTGATAAGGCCGCTCAGATTCATCCGCCAATAAAACCCCTCATCGGCGCGGCGCAGGCTTTTTAACAGAAACTGGGCCGTGCCTTCATCCACCCCTTTGCCAAGCACATGGGCAAGGGCAGCTTTGCGATCGACACTGCCATCCAGCGGCAGCGAGGTGAGGGCATCGAATACCTTTTGATGGCGTGGCAGATAGGCCACAGGTGCAATATCGGCGGCCACGACAGATTTGACCCGCTCTGGGTGGTCAAGGGCCGTGGCGAGCACAATTTTACCGCCCATGGAGTGACCCACCAGATGGGCTTTCTCAATCCCAAGCTCATCCATCAGTGCAACCACCGCCTGGCTCAGGGAAGGGTAATCCATATGATCCCAATGGGGGCTTTGGCCGTGATTGGGTACATCGATTCGGGTGACCCGGTAGTGCTCTTCCAGCGCCTGACCGAGGCCCTTGAGGTTGTCCAGATCGCCAAACAGCCCATGGACGAGGATGACATCCTCACCTTGCCCCTGGGTGCCGTAATTAAGTGTCTGCGGCTGTGATGCCTGTAACTGGTGCTCTGTGGCTTGCATATCCTGCGCCTGTTACCTGTTGCGGCTGAATAAAAGGAGGGCAATTTTGCCTTTTGGGGCGAATAGGTGCAAGGCGCGCTGGTATTTTCGCCCTGTTTGCGGCCAGACACTGGCCGGCGCGGCTATTTTTTACCCGTTTAAACCCAGGCGCTGCCAAGTTAGCCGAACTTGGACACGCTTTTCAATTTGGAGCGCTTTATCAATCTGTTGGAGTGGCTTACACTGGGCTTTCTTCGGCGAGTCGGCTTCAAAGAAAGCCGCCAGAGAATACAAAAGGAAAGCATTGGTGATGAAATATATAGAAGTGGATGAAGAGCTCTATCGCTACATAGCCGGCAAAACCGAACGTATTGGCGAGAGTGCCTCCGACATTCTGAGGCGTCTGCTGGGACTGTCGGTCGCCGAAATCACCGAAGCTGCCCCCGTCGATATCAGTGAGCCCAGCATGGAAACCCCACCCGTGGAAACTGCCGCGATTAAGGCCGCTGAGGCGCCATCTTCTGCGGCTCAGGTAGCAGCGGCTGTCATCGAGGCAAAAGCAGAGCAGTCAGCCGATATCGACTTCGCCAACTTACTCAGCGAAACCAGCCTCGATGCGCAAAAAGGCGCCGTAGGCCGTTTCCTGTACGCATTGGAGTGCCTGCACGCTGCCGCTCCAGGCCGTTTCGAGCAGGTGCTGCAAATCCAGGGGCGCGATCGCCTCTACTTTGCCACCTCCAAAGATGCACTGCTTAAGGCCAGTAAATCGGCCAACCCAAAAGAGATTGGTTGTAGTGGTTTTTGGGTAACCACCAATAACAATACCGCGAAAAAACGCACCATTTTGGAAGAAGCCCTGCTGCAGCTTGGCTGCGATCCTGTGCGCGCCAAATCCCTCGGTGAATTGGCACTGGCCTGATTGAGCCACACGTTTTGGATGACTGAATAAAGGATTACACGTCTTGGCAATCCATGACCGCGCGGGCAAGCCCGCCCAGCAAGGGGATCTGGTTAATATCCCCAAACTGATGAGCCACTATTACCGCCTGGTACCGGATGTAAACGATCCGGCCCAGAAAGTCAGCTTCGGCACCTCCGGCCACCGTGGCTGCGCGTTCCATAAAGGTTTTAACGAGCAGCACATTCTGGCCATTGCACAGGCTGTGGTGGATTGGCGTACTCAGGCCGGGATCGGTGGCGCCCTGTATTTGGGAATGGATACCCATGCGTTGTCGCAGGCTGCTTACCTGTCGGTCATTGAAGTGCTGGTTGCCAACCATGTGTGCGTGATTGCCCAGCTCAATGACAGCTTTACCCCAACGCCTGTGGTCAGCCAGGCCATTGTTGCCGCCAATTGTGGCCAGAGCAATGCCGCTGCACTTTGCGATGGCATTATCATCACGCCATCCCACAATCCGCCCCAGGACGGGGGCATCAAGTACAATCCGCCCCATGGCGGCCCGGCTGAAGGCGAGATCACCGGCTGGATTGAAAAACGTGCCAATCACTATCTGCTGCATGCCCTCGATGGTGTGAAGCGGGTTAACTACGGCATTGCGCAAACGCTGCCGTTTTTAAAGCATAAAGATTTGATAGCGCCCTACGTGAACGACCTTGCGCAAGTGGTGGATTTGGCCGCCATCGCCAAAGCTGGCGTGCGTATTGGGGTTGACCCTCTGGGTGGCAGCGGTATTCATTACTGGCAGCCGATCGCCAAACAATATGGGCTTGATATCACTCTGGTTAATCACAGCGTGGACCCGACTTTCGGGTTTATGACCCTGGATAAAGACGGCAAAATCCGCATGGATTGCTCATCGCCCCATGCCATGGCCGGCCTGCTGGTACATAAAGACAAGTTTGATATCTGTGTTGGCAACGATCCTGACTACGATCGCCACGGCATCGTATGCCCGGGCACTGGTCTTATGGATCCGAACCATTATCTGGCCGTTGCCATCGACTATCTGCTGGGCCACAGACCCCAGTGGGCCAAAACCTTAGCTGTGGGTAAGACCCTGGTGTCGAGTTCACTTATCGACAAGGTTTGCGCCGCCCATCAGGTGCCTTTGATGGAAGTGCCGGTGGGCTTTAAGTGGTTTGTCGATGGTCTGGCCGATGGCAGTGTCTGCTTTGGCGGAGAAGAGAGCGCCGGTGCAGCCTTCCTTAAAATGGATGGCACTACCTGGTGTACCGATAAAGACGGCTTCATTCTGGCACTGCTTGCGGCTGAAATTCTTGCTGTGACAGGGAAAACCCCAGCCCAGCGGTATGAAGAGCTGGTTGCCGAGCATGGCCGCTGCTTCTACAAACGTATCGATAGCCCGCTAAACCCCAAGATGAAGGCCAAGTTTGCTGCGCTGAATGCTGAAACCCTCGGGGCAGACGCTGTTGCCGGTGACAAGATAGCCGCGGTGCTGACCAGGGCGCCGGGCAACGATGCTGCCATTGGCGGTATCAAGGTGTGCACCGACAAAGGCTGGTTTGCCGCCAGACCATCGGGCACTGAGCCGCTGTTTAAGCTGTACGCTGAAAGCTTTGTCAGCGAGGCCCATCTCGCTGAGCTGATTGCCGATGCACAGGCTATTCTCGGTGCGGCGCTCAAGGCCATTAAAATCTAAACGCTTTACTTCACAATAAAAAACGCGCCCCATGGCGCGTTTTTTTATCTCTGGATGTACATTTGGAGCCACATAGGCTCAGTATTCAATATGGCAACTGGGCAGGTTGTTCTTATCGAGATAATTCTGATGGTACTCTTCGGCCACGTGGAAGGTTTGCAGCGGTACGATTTCGGTCACTATGTGGCGGCTACCCCAGCGACCAGAGCGGGCGAGGGCAAGTTTGGACGCTTCTGCCTGCTCTTTTTGCAGCTTGTCGTGGAAAAAGATAGTGCTGCGATACTGGGTGCCTATGTCGCCACCCTGTTGGTTGAGGCTGGTTGGGTTATGGTTTTTCCAAAACACCTGCAGCAAATCGTCAAAGCTCACCTGACTTGGATCGAATTCAACCTGCACCACTTCGGCGTGGCCGGTGATGCCTTTTTTTACATCTTCATAGCGGGAATATTTGTCGTTACCGCCCATGTAACCGCAGGTGGCGCTGATCACGCCCGGGATCTGCCGGAAAAAATACTCTACACCCCAAAAACAGCCGGCGCCGAATGTGGCAAATGATGAACTGGATTGTGACATGGAAACCTCTATGGATGTCTGGACGGCTAAATTGTGATGAAACTTTGTCGTAAATGCAATAGGGCGAGGCGGCTTTGTTATCAACTCCGGCGTGGCAATGGCTAAATGATTGAGATCAGGCTTAAATAGCTGTGATAGTATTGGCACAAAAAACTGCATGGCCTCACGGATTGCTGCCGGTTTGACTGCATAACAGTTGTCTGCCGCTCGGCTGTACTGTCCGGCCAACAGGCAGTTATCAGCAAGCAAAGCCTTAGGGAAGGCGTGAAGCTGTCTTCGCCCCTTCCTCAGAGAAAGGAGACCCCAAGTGCTTAACCTACTGCAAGGCTGCAAAGACTTTTTGCATCTCACCCTGTCAAATCCTGAACACCTGGACCCCATAGCCCCCCAACTTCTGCATGGCCACACCAAAGTAAGCCTTTGGGATACAGGCGTACTGCTGTTTGAACCAGCAGGTGGCAACAGCCAAAAAGATGTGGTGCTCTCAAGCGGAGTGCACGGCAACGAAACTGCGCCAATTGAGCTTTGTAATGGCCTTATTCAGGATCTGCTGGAAGGGCGTTTGCAGGTAAAAGAGCGGGTTCTGTTCCTGATTGGTAACCCGGCCGCCATCAACAATGGCACCCGCATCGTAGATGAAAACATGAACCGCCTTTTCAGCGGTGAGCACAGCCGTGGCCCCGGGCTGTCAAACCCTGAGCGGGTAAGAGCCAAAAAGCTTGAGGCCTATGTCACCCGTTTCTTCAGCGAAGGCGCGGCAATCGGCGCAGGCAGGCAGCGAATTCATTACGACTTGCACACTGCCATCCGCGGCTCAAAGCATGAAAAGTTTGCTATTTACCCCTATCGACCCGGCCGCGCTTTCAGTGGCGAGCAAATTATGTTCCTGGCGGCGAGCGGCGTAGATACCGTGCTGTTCCACCACGAACCGACCACAACTTTCAGTTATTTCTCCTCCGAACTGTTCCGCGCCGACGCCTTTACCATAGAGCTTGGCAAGGTGTATCCCATGGGGCAGAACGACATGAGCAAGTTCGACAGCACCCGCGAAATGTTCAAGCGCCTTATCTGTACTGAGCCGCTGGAATTGCCAGCCTTTGATGCCACTCAGGTGAACCTCTACCAGGTTTGCAGGGTCATTAATAAGGAAGCCGACGACTTTGAATTTACCTTCAGCACCGATGTAGAGAACTTTACCGCCTTCCCCCGTGGCCATGTGATTGCCCGTCAGGCCGGTAAGGACATACTGATTGAGCAGGAAACCGAAGCTGTGGTCTTCCCCAATGCCAAGGTGCCTATTGGCCAGCGCACTGTGATCATGCTGGTACCCGCGGTAAATCCACACGTGGAATAAGGCTGTAAAGCAATTAATACATGCATTCGGGGGAAACTTGTCCCCCGTCATAGTGTAATGATTGTCAGGTAGTTTACGTTAACGTAATGTTCATCCCGCGTTTTACATACAGGCCTGGTTGTGCCCGGCCACAATGATAACAAGAGCAGAATATGAGCAACGCAACAACAAACCAAGAGACTGTGCATAAGGTCTCCTTCCTCGACAGGGAGTCGCTGCACATCCCCATTCTCAAGATCCTTCAGGCCGACGGTACGCCTTACGAGGAAGCCGTTCTCCCGCAAATCGACGAAGCCCTTGCCAAGCGCATCTATGACGCCTGTGTGTTCACCCGGGTGCTGGATGAGCGCATGTTGGGTGCACAGCGCCAGGGTCGTATCAGTTTTTACATGACCTGTACCGGTGAAGAAGCCGCTATTCTCGGCAGCGCAGCTGCCCTGGATGACAAAGACGTTATCCTGGCACAATACCGCGAGCACGCCGCCCTGCGCTATCGCGGTTTTACCACCGAACAGTTTATGAACCAGATGTTCAGTAACGAAAAAGATCTCGGTAAAGGCCGCCAGATGCCGATCCATTACGGTACGGCAGCGCTGCATTATCAAACCATTTCCTCGCCACTGGGCACTCAAATCCCGCAGGCCACCGGCGTGGGTTACAGCCTGAAAATGAAAGGCGAGCGCAATGTCGCCATTTGTTACTTTGGTGAAGGCGCAGCTTCTGAAGGCGACTTCCACGCCGGTCTGAACATGGCTGCGGTGCTGAAAGCGCCGGTAATTTTCTTCTGCCGTAACAACGGCTACGCCATTTCCACCCCCACCGAAGAGCAGTTTGCCGGTAACGGCATTGCCAGCCGCGGTGTGGGCTACGGCATGCATACCATCCGCGTTGACGGCAACGATATGCTGGCGGTGCTTGCCGCCACCCAGCAGGCCCGTGCCTATGCCCTTGAGCACAACGCACCTGTGCTGATTGAAGCCATGACCTATCGACTCGGTGCCCATTCTTCATCGGACGACCCTTCCGGTTACCGCTCCAAGGAAGAAGAAGCCAAATGGCGTGAGCACGACCCGGTTAAGCGATTCAAGCTGTGGCTTATCAATAAAGGCTGGCTCGCCGAGGCCGATGATGAAGCCATGTACGAGAAATACCGCGAAGAAGTACTGGCCTCAGTAAAAGTGGCAGAGAAAATTCCGGCCCCCCGCATCGATGAGATTATTGAGGATGTCTACGATGAGCCAACGCCGCAGCTGAAAAAGCAGCTGGAGACGCTGAAGGCGCACGTGAAAAAGTATCCGCAAGCTTATCCAAAAACTGCAGGGAGGCTCTAAGCCGTGGCTGAAATGAATATGTTGCAAGCCATCAACAGTGCCCTGCGCATTGCGATGGAAAAAGACCCAAGCATGTTGGTGTTCGGTGAAGACGTGGGCCACTTTGGCGGTGTGTTTCGCGCCACCTCCGGCCTGCAGGACAGCTTCGGTAAGGACCGCTGCTTTAACACCCCGCTGACCGAGCAGGGGATAGCCGGTTTTGCCAATGGTCTGGCCTCGAATGGCACCACCGCTGTGGCGGAAATCCAGTTCGCTGATTACATCTTCCCGGCGTTCGACCAGATTGTGAACGAGAGCGCCAAGTTCCGTTATCGCTCAGGTAATGAGTTCAATGTGGGCGGCCTGGTGTATCGCACTCCCTACGGCGGCGGTATTGCCGGTGGTCATTATCACTCTCAGTCGCCTGAGGCCTATTTCACCCAGACCCCGGGTCTGAAGGTAGTTGTGCCCCGTAACGCCCATCAGGCCAAGGGTTTGCTGCTGGCGTCTATCCGCGACAAAAACCCTGTGGTGTTCTTCGAGCCCAAGCGTCTGTACCGTGCCAGCGTTGGCGAAGTGCCTGAAGGCGATTATGAGCTGCCACTGGGCAAGGCCGAAGTAGTGAAAGAAGGTAAAGACATCACGCTGCTCGCCTGGGGCGCGCAGATGGAAATCGTCGAAAAAGCTGCCGAAATGGCAGAAAAAGAAGGTATTTCCTGTGAAATCATCGACCTTCGCACCCTGGCACCCTGGGATGTGGACACAGTAGCCGAGTCGGTGAAAAAGACCGGTCGTTTGCTGATTAACCACGAAGCGCCGCTTACTGGTGGCTTTGCCGGCGAAATCGCGGCGACTATTCAGGAAGAGTGCTTCCTGTATCTGGAGTCGCCCATCGCCCGGGTTTGTGGTTTGGATACCCCGTATCCACTTATCCACGAAAAAGAATATATGCCGGATGCGCTCAAGACCTTTGAAGCCATCAAGGCCAGCGTCAACTTCTAGGAGCCCGGTATGATTAAAGATTTTATTTTGCCGGACATCGGTGAAGGCGTGGTCGAGTGTGAGCTGGTTGAATGGCTGGTGAGCGAAGGCGACCAGATTGCCGAAGATCAGCCCATTTGTGACGTGATGACCGACAAAGCCCTGGTGCAAATCCCGGCGCCCTTTGCCGGTGTGGTCAGCAAGCTTTATTACGCCAAGGGTGAAATCGCCAAGGTGCATGCACCCTTGTACGCCGTTGAAATCGAAGGCGAGGGCGCCGATGCGCCAGCGGGTCCGGTTGAAACCAGTGCTGAAACCGCGCCTGCCGCCGCGTCAGCTGCGCCCGCTGCCACTGCCGTTGCAGCGAGTGCCGGTAAGCAAGTGGAAGAATTCCTGCTGCCCGACATTGGTGAAGGCATTGTGGAATGTGAGCTGGTCGAGTGGCTGGTAAACGAAGGTGATATGGTCGAAGAAGATCAGCCTATTGCCGATGTGATGACAGATAAAGCGCTGGTACAGATCCCCGCCCTGAAAGCAGGTAAAATTGTCGCCCTGCATTATCGCAAGGGACAGCTTGCCAAGGTGCATGCACCGCTTTACGCCATCGAGGTGGAAGCTGAGCATCCGGTAGCCACAGCTGCGGCAGCGACTGCCGTGTCGGCAGATGCGGCAAGAACCTGCCAGGCTGAGCGTGTTGCTCCGGCTACCGCTGCTGTGAATGGGAATGGCAAGGCACTGGCAAGCCCTGCGGTGCGCCGCATGGCCCGCAGCCTGGACGTGGATTTGTCGCAGGTGCCGGGCAGCGGTAAGCATGGCCGTGTGTACAAAGAAGACATTGAGCAGTACCTGAAGGGTGGCGTTTCGCCAGCAGCTCAAGCAACAGCTACTCAGGCGGTTACTTCTCAGACGCCCGCAGTGGCGGCCCAGGTACAGCCTGCAGCGGGTGACCGAGTTGAGCCAATTCGCGGCGTAAAAGCCGCCATGGCGCGGCAGATGATGGACTCAGTCTCCAGCATTCCGCACTTTACCTACTGTGAAGAAATTGACCTTACAGATCTCGTTGCCCTGCGCGAGCGCATGAAGGCCAAGTACAGCAGTGACGATTTGAAGCTGACCATGATGCCTTTCTTCATGAAGTCGCTGTCACTGGCTCTCAGCGAGTTTCCGGTGGTCAACAGTCAGGTGAATGCCGATTGCACCGAGCTGACCTATAAGGCCAGCCACAACATAGGTATGGCGGTGGACTCCAAAGTGGGCCTCTTGGTGCCTAACGTGAAAGATGTGCAGAGCAAGTCGATTCTGGATGTGGCCCGCGAAATCACCCGCCTGACCGAGGCGGCCCGCAGTGGCCGGGTAACCCCGGCGGATCTTAAAGGTGGCACCATCTCCATCTCCAACATTGGCGCCCTGGGCGGCACTGTGGCTACACCTATTATCAATAAGCCCGAAGTGGCCATTGTGGCACTGGGTAAGTTGCAAACACTGCCACGCTTTGCCGCCGATGGCAGCGTGCAGGCGCGCAAGATAATGCAGGTGAGCTGGAGCGGCGACCACAGAGTTATCGATGGTGGCACCATTGCCCGTTTCTGTAACCTGTGGAAGCAGTATCTGGAGCAGCCAGAAGATATGCTGCTGGCCATGCGCTGAAACTCATCTTCATGTCTTTTTAAAAGCGCCTGCGGGCGCTTTTTTGTTATCTGTAGCCGTGGTCCGAAGGTTGGCATTGCGGATAAGCGAGTGGCTATCGGCCAAAACACCTTAATCTTTTGCCTGGCTTTACGTATAATGCGCCGAAGTCGTGTGTTGTCGGAATTAGCATGAGTCAACAAGCCCCCATTCTGGAACCCATTCAGTATCCATTTCCGCCCAAGCCCATCCCACTTTCGGATGCGCAGAAGCTGGAATACAAAGAAAAAATCAAGGCGCTTTTGAAAGCACGCGATGCCGTGCTGGTTGCGCACTACTACACAGATCCCGAAATCCAGGCGCTGGCAGAAGAAACCGGCGGCTGCGTATCAGATTCGCTTGAAATGGCCCGCTTTGGCCGTGACCACCCCGCGCAAACCCTTATTGTTGCCGGTGTGAAGTTCATGGGTGAAACCGCCAAAATCTTAAGCCCGGAAAAAACCGTGCTGATGCCAACGCTGGAAGCCACCTGTTCCCTGGATGTGGGTTGCCCCATCGAAACCTTCAGTGCCTTCTGTGATGCTCACCCAGACCACACTGTGGTGGTGTATGCCAACACCTCTGCTGCAGTAAAAGCCCGTGCCGATTGGGTGGTCACCTCCAGCATTGCCCTTGAAATTGTTGAGCACCTGGACAGCGAAGGCAAGAAAATCATCTGGGGCCCTGACAGACACCTTGGCAGCTACATCGCCAAGCAAACCGGCGCCGAGATGCTGCTGTGGCAGGGCGAGTGTATCGTTCACGACGAATTCAAATCCAAGGCGCTACGCGAGCTTAAAATCCAGTACCCGGATGCGGCTGTGCTGGTGCATCCAGAGTCACCGGCCAGCGTGGTGGAAATGGCCGATGCCGTAGGCTCGACCAGCCAGCTTATCAAGGCCGCGCAAACCCTGCCGAACGATACCTTTATCGTGGCCACCGACAAGGGCATCTTCTACAAGATGCAGCAGGCTGCCCCCGGTAAGACATTGATTGAAGCCCCAACCGGCGGTAACGGCGCAACCTGTAAGAGCTGCGCCCATTGCCCCTGGATGGCGATGAACGGCCTTAAGGCGATTGAAGCGGCATTGTCTGCCACTGACACCGCCACCCATGAGATTTTTGTGGATGAGTCACTGCGTGAGCGCGCCAAGCTGCCACTCGATCGCATGCTCGATTTTGCCAAGACCTTGAATATGCAAATTAAGGGCAACGCCTGAGTCTTATCGCAAAAAGTTTGAACTATGTCATAAAACCCGCTTCGGCGGGTTTTTTGTGGGCTATATTTACCCAGGTAGCCCAGACCAAAGGGGTATATGACGACTACACTTATACCTCTAAACTCCATATACCACCCGACAAACTCTCTGTTTCATCAACTTGAAGGGAACCCCTATGAACATGCGATGGATTGCGAGCCTCAGTTTAAAAACCAAGCTTATGCTGGTATTTATGCCGCCGCTCCTTGGCTATCTCATTTACGGTGGCATCTTGCTGGCTGAGCGGGTGGAAGAGCAAAACTCCCTCGAGCAGGTACAATTGCTGACTGAGCTTGCAGTAACCAACAGTGCGCTGGTACACGAGCTGCAAAAGGAACGTGGCATGAGCGCGGGCTTCCTCGGCTCAGGCGGCACCAAGTTCAAGGCGCAATTGCCGTCCCAGCGCGGACTCACCGATGAAAGGCTGAGGGCACTGGACAATTACACCCAGGGCAAGAGCTTCCCGAAAAAAGTCAGCGACGAAATAGGCCGCATCCGCGTTGAGCTCGGACGCCTTGGGCAAATTCGTGCCAGCATCGATAGCCTGGGGATCAGCGTGCCGGATCAGGTGGCCTTCTACACCAACCTTAACGCGTCGTTGCTCAGTACCGTGGATGACATTGTTAAGATTGGCTCCAACAAAGACATCTCCATTGCCTCGGCCGCCTTCAGTGCCTATCTGCAGATGAAAGAACGCGCAGGGATAGAGCGGGCCGTACTGTCTTCCACCTTCGGCAATGATGGCTTTAAGCCAGGCGTCTTTACTCGCGCCGTGAAACTTATGTCCGAGCAGGACAGCTATGGCGAGCGGTTCCGCGCCCTGGCAACGGCCGATCAAAACACCAGTTGGCAGCAGTTGCAGCAGCAGGCCGAAATTAAAGAAGTTACCCGCTTCCGTGAAATCGCCCTGTCGCAGGACAACAGTAAGATAGCGGCCACAGCGCCAGAAGATTGGTTTAAGGCATCCACCGCGCGGATAAACCTGCTGTATAAATTCGAGCAGGACCTCGCCAAGGCACTCGATGCCCAAACCGACAACCGCCTCAGCGTGGCAAACTTCCATTTTATCGTGGTGCTGGTATCACTGCTGTTGGTGCTGGCGGTGGTGGTGCTTATGGGCTTCTCGGTAATGGGCTTCCTGCATCAGGGGATTTCCCACATCGAAGGCAAGATGCGCCGTGCAAAAGAGGAGTTTGATCTTTCTACCCGGATTGAGCTGCAAAGCCAGGATGAACTGGGCAGGCTCGGCGCCGCTTTTAACGGCATGATGAACGACTTTGAAGCGGTTATCGTGCAGGTTAAGCGCAACAGCCAGACGGTGACCAACGCCGTGGAGCGTATGGAGACCCACTCAAATCAGATGCGCCAGGACGTTGCCCTTGGTCACTCAGAGGCAGAGCAGGTCGCCTCCGCCATGACTGAGATGAGCGCTACCGTGAGCGAGATTGCCTCCAATGCGGTTGAAGCCTCCTCGGCGTCCGGTAAAGCCAACAAAGAGGCGCAGACCGGCAACACCGAAGTGGGCAATACCGGTGATACCATCAGAAGCCTCGCCAGTGACATCAACGCCGCCGCAGCGGCTATCTCCCAGCTCGATGAAGATATTCAGGGCATTGTCAGTGTGCTCGAGGTGATAAGTGGCATCGCCGAGCAAACCAATCTGCTTGCGCTTAATGCCGCCATTGAAGCGGCCAGGGCAGGTGAGATGGGGCGCGGCTTTGCCGTCGTAGCCGATGAAGTGCGCTCGCTTGCCCAGCGCGCTCAGTCGTCCACAACCGATATCCGCACCATGACCGAGCGTTTGAAAGACGGCGCCAAGGTGGCCGTAGAGGCCATGGCCCGCGGTCAAAGCCAGGCCCATGCCTGCGTGGAGGAGATAGTCCATGCCGGAGAAGAGCTAAGCCGCATTGTGCAATACGTCGGTGTGATAGACAGCATGAATGAGCAAATCGCCGCGGCCACCCACGAACAAAGCGCAGTGGCAGAAGAGGTAAACCGCAACGCGCTCAGAATAAGTGAAATCTACCAAAGCACCCACAGGGTAGCAGACGAGCTTGGGCGCATTAACGATGATTTGCTGAATGCAGTCAACGCCATGAGCCAGGAAGTCTCACGCTTCTCCCTATCAAAAGGCTAATAGGGTTCGGTTGCGGTAAAAGGAGCGGGCAAAAGCCCGTTCTTTTTTGAGTAATCATCATTAGCAAAGCGCTTAAGAAAATAACCAATCCATCCACACTAAAGCTGTTCAAAACAGCACATAAGATGCGGATTTTTGAGCGAAATGCCCGCAAAAGCATCGCTTTGCTCAGCAAGTGCGCAAACGATAAAAATAATTGGTTTTTCCCTTGACCCTGGAAGGGCATTTGCGTAAAGTACCGCTCCGTCGACAGGGGAAAGCAACGCGCTGACTGACGACAGACAATATGGTGAGGTGTCCGAGTGGCCGAAGGAGCACGCCTGGAAAGTGTGTATACGGAAACGTATCGAGGGTTCGACTCCCTCCCTCACCGCCACATTCTGAAACGGGGTTCGCAAACGCGAACCCCGTTTTGCTTTGGGCGTTTGCATCGATTGCTTCTGAAGCTGAGCAATCAGCTATGGTGTTGTCGCTTTGTAAAGCGACATCGATAACCATTGGCCCTAAAACCCAACCCAAACCGCCACTGACAACCGCAGCAAAAGAAAAAGCCCGGATTAACCGGGCTTTTTAACAAGTAGCAGTAAATTAGAGCAAATCACTGATTAGTCATTGATGTGGGCACAGCGACCAAACTCGGCGCCGGCCTGAACAGCCTGAACCACTTGTTTGGGGAACGACAGTTCGCGATCGGTGCCGTTATCGCACACAAAGGCCTTGTTCTGATCCACGGCGAAGGTGATGGTAGCTCCGGCCAGGCCGCCCATCATTTCTGAGCCATTGCCGCTCAGGGCAAATGGGTTGTCCATGGTGATTTGTGACGCTTCTACCACGCCTTGCTTGCCGAAGAACTGCTCGAGGCTAATCCAACCCATACCCTCAATGTACAGACCACCCATAAAGCCGGTAAAGAAGCCGCCGGCACGTACAGAGATCATCGACAGATCGTCAGTGGCATCCAGCAGTACCATTGGCGGCATGCCTACCAGCGGTACCAGTGTCTCATGGGTATAACCCTGAGCACAAAGGTCGCCATAGAAGAAGTGGTTGAATGGTACCTGCTCACACCAACGCAGTGAACCCAGCATTTCCATGTCGTCGGTGGCGGTGTTCCACACCTTCACACCTTCGCTGGAGCCAAACGCAATGCGCTTGCCGTCACGGGAAATTGCAGAGCTGTCACGGGCGCCGAAGCGGCTGTAGGTGTCAACAAACTCGCCGTTGACCCAGGCCACTTGCTTGTAGCCGGAGTTGGTGCCGGTAACGGTTTCGCCGTTGCCGGATACGCGGTCGGCGCGAACCCACTGCACAAAGCCAGGCAGCTCATAGGGTAGTTGTTGCATGCCGCCTTTCTTGGTCCACTTGAATGGCACCACTTCGCCTTTGCCGGACGACTGACAGCTGCCGTTGCCGTCGACATCGATATAGCCGGTACCCACAACTGTGTCACCGGTATCGTCCATATCCCATGGATAGGAGGAGTTGGTACCAGACTGACCACTGCCGCCACAGGTGTTACCGTTGAGGTCGCCAATCGGGGTCAGATGGTTACTGTTAAGGTCCCAAATGGCCGCTTCGCCAATGCCGTTACCGGTAAAGTCAGCCATTACGCTGGCCTTGGTGGCATTTTTGTTCATAGCGGCAGAGCCTACCTTGACCGCAGCGCCCGCTGGGTGCAGCTCAAACACGGCTTTCTTGGTGCTGTCGTAGAGGAAGGGGGTGGTACCTGCCTGTCCCATGCCTTGCTTACCGTTTTTGGACAAATCGGTGATGAAGGCCTGCACCAGTGGCGTGTACTGAATACCATCGGTGTAACCATTGAAATACATGCTGACTTCTTTGGTTTCGCCGCCGGCCACCACAATCGGGGTTACTGCACAGGCGCTGTCGGTGGCAGGATTGGCGCTTTCGCCGTCGTTCCAGTACTCAGGCTCAGACACAATGGCGGTTTGACGGGTTGGGTAACCACCGGCGTTGATGGACTCGGTGTACAGCACGTAGCGGCCGCCCGGGGTCAGGCCGTTGATCACAAACTTGCCGTCGGGGCCGACTTTACCCTGGGTCAGGTTGCCTGACTGCTGAGTGATCACGTCGTACAGTGGGTTGTCCAGGTTGCGGGCAACCATGTTCACGCCTGAATACTCAATGCCTTCCTTGGTGTACAGGGTACCGCTGATGCTGCCGTAGGAGGCTTTGTATTCAGGGGTAGGGTACAGATCCGAGATATTCACGATATCGTCTTTGATGTTCACCGTGTGCTGGTTGGCACCCTGGGCGCCGCGCACGTTAATGAAGGGGAACATGGTTTCAATGGTATCGGGAGCTATCTGGCTGGCGCTGGTATAGGTGTTCACACCGGCACAACCCGGTACGCCGTCGTACTGTGGGCGGTAGGCGGCTGACATATAGGTCAGGTGGCCGTTGGCCTGTGAGTGCGACATGTTGATGGCGTGGCCAAACTCGTGGGTGAATACGCCGCCCACCTGCTTGCCTTCGGTATCGCTCACGTCCACAAACCAGCCGTTCATCAGCGCGGTCGCTTCGGTGATTTCACCCGTTTCTTCATTGGCCCACTCAGGAAAGGCGATACCCAGTACCTGATTGCGCGGGATCCCGAAGTACTGCTCAAGAATTTGACCATCGGTGTCGTAGTTTACCCAAAAGCCATAACCGTTTTCGGCGTTGTAGATTTGGTCGACGTTGGTTTCGTTCACGTCGGCAATGCCGGTTTTCTCGGCAATGGTGCCCTGAACTGTCATGGCGAAGGTAGAAGTGGCCACGTTGGTCCACTCGGCCACCGCATCGGCTGTGACCTTGTTGGCCTGCTCAATGGTCAAGAAGGCAGTGCCATCGTAGTCGACGGTGAAGGCCTGGGCAGTGCCACCGTCTTTGGTGGGTACAACAGGGCCACCATCGGTATACACAGGAATGGCACCCTTGGTGGTATCCCACTTGTAGGGCTGCATGGTCTTGTCATGGATGTACAGCGGGCCGCCGGCGAAGGCGCTGCCAGCAAGCATGGCCAAAGACACGGCGGTGGCGATTTTGGTCGATTTCATTGTTATTGTCCTCCGGCCAGTTTGCCCACAAGGCCCATAAAGGCGGCCGAGTCAACGGCGCCATTGGTGGTCAGCAAATTCGCTTCTTCAGGGCTCAGACCCTGCGCGGTCATGTCTTCAAACAGACCAAGGTTACCCAGCTGGTTTTGTACCTTGCCGTTGCTGACCACAAACTTGCCTTGCTCCAGGCCCACGGTTGAGTTCAAACCGCCGCCAAGAGAAGGATTCATAAAGGCGATAACCTGTTCACCCACCTGCCACTTGGCAAAGCCTTCAGGTGATACGCCCAGATAGACCTTGCCGTTACCCATAGACTTGGGCTTGAGCAGACCGAACTGACGGAAGCTGTAGGTGGCACCTTCGGCATATTTGCCTTTCACATCCTGACCCACCTTGATGGTGATTTCGGTGTAAGGGCGGTTTTTGTTATCGAAGCCATCGGTTACCGACAGCACCTGGCCGGCGATGATGTTGGCTGATGCGCTGACCATGTCCTGCAGATTTTGTTTCAGATGTTTTTGCGCCAGGGCTTGCGGGGCAAGCGCCAGGGAGCCTGCGATGGCAGCTGACAGCACCATTGTCCTGAGCATGTGACCATGTCTCATTCCAAATCCTCCAAAGTTGTTGTAAGAGTTCTATTCCGTTTGGCTGTTAACGCGCTACAAAGGGCACAACATTGCGTTAACAGATGCGTTTTAAAACACCACATGCGGATGGGGTTTGGCACGAGAAAAGTCGTAGCATTTTGTACTTTGCTAATACAAAAGGAGCGTTGCCGACTTGCTTAAAAACTAATCGGACCAGCGTAGCAGGCCTGTTATATCGCCATAGTGGATTGATAATTGGTAACAAAAGGTGTTGCTACTTAAAAAACAGCGCCATTAATGGTTTACTTGGGCAATTCAAACAACAAAGCGTCGGCTTACGACGTCAAAACGCGTTACAGGAAGAACCATGAAGAAGTCTACTCTTGCCATCGCCTTGTCCCTTGCCGGGCTCGTTCTGGGTGGCTGCAACGATGCCACCAATTCATCATCCACTACTGCCAATGCCAAGCCTCAGGTTGAAGCCTCAGGCACCCAGGTCGCCCAAGCGCAGGATTTTGCCGCCTTCAGCGGCCAGTTTATTGAAAACCTGTGGCAAGTGGCGCCCACCTGGGCGCTCTACAGCGGGTATCACAAATACGATGGCATTCTTGACGTGCCAGATGACAGCAATCGTCAGAAAACACTCGATTTTGTCAGCAGCCAGCGCGCTAAGTTAACGGCCTTTGATACCAAGGCGCTGTCCACCAGCGAACAGATTGACTACCGGCTCATTGAAAACCTGCTCAATAGCTTCGAGTGGGAAATCACCACATTTAAATCCTGGCAATGGGATCCATCCGGTTACAACGTTGCCGGCGGCTTTGCCCAGATCATCAATGAAGACTTTGCGCCGCTGGATGAACGTCTGCGCTCTGTGGTGATGCGTCTCGATGCTGTGCCTGCCTACTATGTTGCGGCCCGCGCCAATATTGAGGATCCGACGCTGGAGCACACCGAGCTTGCGCTGATGCAAAATCAGGGGGCGTTTTCGGTGTTCAATGACGAGCTGGCCGAAAAAGTGGCCCAGTCGGGCCTGACCGATGCCGAGAAAGCTCTGTTTACCACTCGTTTTGAGGCTGCCAAAGCGGCAGTGCAAACCCATATCGATTGGCTCAAGCAAAAGGTCGATGCGCTCAAGCAGGGCGGCGCCCGTGATTTTCGGATTGGCGAAGCGTTGTATGAGCAGAAGTTTGCTCTGGATATTCAATCGGGTATGACTGCCAAAGCCCTGTACGAGAAGGCACTGGCCGACATGGAGCGGGTACACGGTGAAATGGCGCGGATAACTACTGAGCTGTGGCCCAAGTATTTTGAATCACCAATGCCGGATGATAAAAAACTTGCTACCCGCATGCTGATTGACAAACTGTCGGCCCGTCATGTGGCCCGCGACAACTTTGTTGATGAGGTGAGGGCGCAAATTCCTGAGCTGGTGAAATTCGTCAACGACAAGAAACTCATCACCCTGGATCCGAACAAGCCTTTGGTGGTGCGCGAAACCCCTGAATACATGCGCGGCTACGCCGGTGCGTCCATCAGTGCCCCTGGCCCTTACGATAAAGGCGGCAACACTTACTACAACGTCACCCCGCTGGATGGCATGTCCGATGAATCGGCCGAGTCATATCTGCGTGAATATAACCACTGGATTTTGCAGGTACTGAATATCCACGAAGCCATTCCCGGTCACTACACCCAATTGGTGTACTCAAATGAATCCCCAAGTCTGGTGAAGAGCCTGTTTGGCAATGGCGCCATGGTAGAAGGCTGGGCGGTTTACACCGAGCGCATGATGCTGGAAGAGGGCTATGGTAACTTCGAGCCTGAAATGTGGCTGATGTACTACAAGTGGAACCTGCGGGTGATTGCCAACACCATTCTGGACTACAGCATCCAGGTGAAAGGCATGGATGAAGCTGCCGCCATGAAGCTGATGACCGAAGAGGCCTTCCAGCAGGAAGCGGAAGCTGCCGGTAAGTGGCGCCGCGCCACCTTAAGCCAGGTACAGCTCACCAGCTACTATGCCGGCTACCGTGAGATCTACGATTTCCGTGAAGAGCTCAAGGCCAAAGACAAGGACAACTTCGACCTGCGCAACTTCCATGAAAGCTTCTTAAGCTTTGGCAGTGCACCGGTAAAATACGTCCGCGAGCTGATGCTGAAGTAAGCTGAAGTCAACCTTAAAAAAAGGCCGGTTATCGGCCTTTTTTGTTGTCTGTTTGTTACTGTTATTAATGGCTTTTTTACAGTGGCAGGCCAAATTTGTGGTCTGTGCCATAAATGCTGCAAAAGCGCTTGGAGTGTTTCATTTAGCATGCTAATGTAAATAACAACCGTTCGCATTACCAAATGAGGCCATGAACAAGATCCTGTTGGTTGAAGATGACAGCGGCTTTCGCGAGTTACTCGCCGAAGCGTTGCAAAGGGAAGGCATGTCGGTCAGCCTTGCGGCCGATGGCTTTGAGGCCTTGTCGCAGATGGACAGTGACACGCCGGATCTTATCCTGCTTGATTTGATGATGCCCAATATGGATGGGTTTTCACTGCTGCTTGCGCGCAAGAACACCATTCCGGTGATTGTGATTTCTGCTCTGGACTGCGAAGAAGAGCGCATTAAAGGCTATCAGCTGGGCGCCGATGACTTTCTGACCAAGCCGTTCAGCGTGAAAGAGCTGCTGGTACGTATGCAGGTGTTGGCACGGCGGATTGGCAACCACAGCCACGGTCACAGTCACAGCCAAAGCGCCCCCATGCTGGCCGATGAAGTCGCCTTTGATGACACCCGTTATGCGGTGCGGTTTGGCGAGCGTCAGGTGCTGCTGACTCAAACCGAATTTAAACTGTTCCGCTATCTGTTTGAACGTCAGGGGCAGGTGGTGACCAAACAGGAACTGCAGCGCAGCGTGCTGCACAAGGAGCTTGGCCGCTTCGACAGAAACCTGGATATGCATATCAGCAATACCCGCCGCAAACTCGCGGCCACCAAGTTGCCCCGCAGTCTAATCAATACTGTGCGCGGTCAGGGTTACAGCTTTGCCTGCTGGTCGCAGTAGTCCGGTGACCTTGTCTTAAAATCGGCGCCGCGCATTCAAGAAACCACGCTTTTGGTTTATCCTATGCCAACTTGCAAGCCCGCCCCATGGCGGGTCTGTACCCAAAGCAACAGACTCAGGAAGGACAGATGCGGATCAGCGCCAATTTTGATGGCGGCAACATTCAGGTTGTCAGCCTCGACGATCACAACGACATCCAACTGGCGATTCGCCCCGACGAAGGCGGCGAATTTTATCAGTGGTTTAACTTTCGCATGGAAGGTGAGGTCGGTAACCATTATCGACTGAATATCATCAATGCCGGTACGGCTTCCTACACCAAGGGCTGGGTAGATTATCAGGCCGTTGCCAGCTACGACCGTCAGAACTGGTTCCGTCTGCCGACCCAATATGAAGATGGCAAATTGACGCTGGATGTGACGCTGGACTGCTCCAGCATTCAAATTGCTTACTTTGCACCCTACAGCTACGAACGTCATCTGGATTTGCTGGCCGCAGTTCAAATGCACCCGCTGGTGGATTTGGAGCATCTGGGTCTGACTCTGGATGGCCGCGACATGACGCTGGTGAAGATAGGCGATGGCGATGAAAGCAAGAAGAACATCTGGATCACCGCTCGCCAGCACCCAGGCGAAACCATGGCCGAATGGCTGGTGGAAGGGCTGTTGAACCGCTTGCTCGACCGTGAAAATGCCACCGCCAAGGCGCTGCTCGATAAAGCCAATTTCTACATAGTGCCCAACATGAACCCCGATGGCAGCGTCCGTGGTCATCTGCGTACCAATGCCAAGGGCGTTAACCTGAACCGTGAATGGCAAACCCCGTCCATGGAAAAGAGCCCCGAGGTGTTTTATGTGGTGAACCGCATGAAAGAAACCGGTGTGGATCTGTTCTACGATGTCCACGGTGATGAAGGTCTGCCTTATGTGTTCCTCGCGGGCTGCGAAGGCGTACCAAGCTGGGATGCGCGTCTAGCCAGCCTGCAGGCCGAGTTCAGCGCCGCTTTGCAACTTGCCAGCGCCGATTTCCAAACCGAATTTGGTTACGATAAAGACGAGCCGGGTAAAGCCAACCTGACAGTGGCATCCAACTGGGTTGCTGAAACCTTCGGTTGTCTGTCCAATACCCTGGAAATGCCCTTTAAAGACAACGCCAATCTGCAGGACCCCTTCGTGGGTTGGTCGCCTGAGCGCAGCCAGCAGTTGGGTGAAGCTTCTCTTATCGCCATGCTGGCGGTTGTCGACAAGCTGAGGTAAGCCATGGCTTTGGTGCAATGCCCCGTGTGTCAAAAGCGGATCTCCAGTAAGGCGTCTGCCTGCCCACATTGCCAAACCGGCACTCAGGGCGACAATGGATCTGCGCTGCGGATTGCCAACATCAAGAAGTCACAACGGCTGATGAACCAGAGTTTTCTGGCGATGACGCTGTTTGTCTCCGGTGTGGTGGTGATGTTCTGGGGCGGCGAAGAGCCTGAAGGGCTGCGGCTGACCTCTGGCGCTGTCTTGCTGACACTGGGGTTTGTGGGTTATCTCATTACCCGGGTGCAAATTGTATTACACAAGCGGAAAAGCGTATGAAAGATCTCAATCAAATCATCGATGAACTGCCATTTGAAGTGTACGAGCGGATGCGCTCTGCGGTGGAGCTTGGCAAGTGGGATGATGGCACTGTGCTGACGGAAGAGCAGCGCGAGAATGCCATGCAGGTGGTGATGCTGTATCAGGCGCGGATGCTCGATCAGGATCAGCACTTTACCATTGGCCGCGGTGGCGCCATCAACGAGCTGTCGAAGAGCGAGCTGAAAAAGCGTATGGCATCGGATTTTGGCGGCGAGACCATTGCTACCTTCAGCAATGACGAGCTGTAAGCTTGGCATTTGATGCCACATGAGAAAAGCCGGTCGACCGACCGGCTTTTTTGTGTTCGCGACTCGGGAATTGCTTAAGCGGGCGACAGCTCACCGACCAGCGAGGACTGCATGGCGGTTTTAATCTCAGCATTGCTCATATTTTTGGAGAGCAAATAGTGCAGCTTGGCAAGGCAGGCTTCCACCGTCATGTCGGCGCCACTGATAACCCCGGCCCGCGCCAGCGCATTGCCTGTGGCATAGCCGCCCATATTCACCTTGCCTTGGAAGCATTGGGTCAGGTTTACCAACACTATGCCGCGCTCATCGGCCTGTTTAAGGGTTTCAAGTAATGCTGGATCCTGCGGCGCGTTGCCCACACCAAAGGTAAGCAGGATAAGCGCCTTCACCGGCTGCTGCAGCATATTGGTAAAGATATCGGTGGAGATCCCGGGGTAGAGGGTAACCACACCCACAGGCTGCGGGGATATGCGGGCCACTTCCAGCTCGGTGGTGATGTCTTTGGCAATCTTACCGGCCTTGAGATTGATGGTGATCCCCGCTTCCAGCAGCAGCGGGAAGTTTGGTGAAGCGAAGGCATCGAAACCATCGGCGTGGGCCTTGGTGGTGCGATTACCACGAAACAGCTTGTTGTTGAAAAACAGGCATACTTCGGCCACCGGATAGCGGGCGGCAATATAAAGCGCATTCAACAGATTGGTCTGGCCGTCGGAGCGCAGCTGCGCCAAGGGGATTTGGGAGCCGGTGACAATTACAGGTTTGCCAAGGCCCTGCAACATAAACGACAGCGCTGACGCTGTGTACGCCATGGTGTCGGTGCCGTGAAGGATCACAAAGCCATCGTACTTGTCGTAATTGTCGCGAATATCATCGGCAATCATCTGCCAGTGGGCGGGCGTCATATTGGATGAATCGATGAGCGGCGAGTATTCGTGAATAACGAAATCAGGCATGTCTTCGTGGTAAAACTCCGGCATGGAGCTGACGCACTGGGTTAAAAATCCAGCCGCCGGGGCAAAGCCGTTGGCGGTTTTTTGCATACCTATGGTACCGCCGGTGTAGGCGACGTAGATGGAGGGCTTCTTCATGGCATATTACAGCTGCTTGAGGGTGAAACGATTATAAGGACACAGACCACTAAACGAAACCTTACCAGTAAAGAAATGCTTATAAACAAAAAGCCCGGCGGAGCCGGGCTTTTTTTAGGGGACGATATGCTATTGCAGCTGGCAATATTCGCAGTATAGGTAAGCGCCTTTCGGATCGTCGAAGCGGGCGATATCTTCCAGTACCTTGCCCCAGACCGACATGAGCTTATCTACCAGGCTGCTTTGACGGGCACTTTGTGGCAGCAGCGCCGATGCAGAGGCAAACATTTCCTGAATAAATAGCTCCTCAGGTGACATTTGCTGCTCAATCAGCTGGGTATCAAAGGTTTCCATACCGGCAAGTTCAGCGGCCTTGGACAGGGCTTCTGGCATGTCGCCAAGCTCGTCAACCAAACCAAGCTCCAGCGCTTTCTTACCGCTCCAGACACGACCCTGGGCAATGGCATCCACCTGCTCGAGGCTCATGCCACGCTCATCGGCCACCAAAGAGATAAACTCCTTGTAGCCACGCTCGATATTGCGCTGAATTGCTGCTTCAAGCTTGGGTGACAGGCTCTTGAACGGTGAGTGCGCTGCCCATTCACTGGTGGCCACGCCGTCAGCATGCACACCAATGGCAGCCAGCGAGTCTTCAAAGGTGGTGATAAGGCCGAAAATCCCGATTGAGCCGGTGAGGGTGGTTGGGGTGGCATAAATGTAATCGGCGCTGGCAGAAATCCAGTAACCACCGGAAGCCGCCATGCTGCCCATGCTCACCACCACAGGTTTACCGGCGGCCTTGAGGGCCAGCAGTTCCTGACGGATTTCTTCCGAGGCAAAGGCGCTGCCACCTGGGCTGTCTACCCGCAGTACCACGGCCTTGATGCTGTCATCGAAGCGGGCTTCACGGATAAGCTCGGCGGTGCTCTTGCCACCGATATCGCCGGGGGCCTGATAACCGTTCATGATGGTGCCTTTGGCGACAATTACGCCCACGCTGTCAACCGGCAGTAACTGTGGCTGAGGTTGCACCAGCTTGTAGTAGTCATGGAAGTGCACCTGGCGGAAGCTGTGCTCTTCGCTCTCTTCACCCACAAGCTCGATCATCGCCTGACGGAACTCTTCGTCGCTCTTGAGACCATCCACCCAGCCTTGCTTAACGGCAAGTTCGGCGCTGTCGCCGTCAAACTCGTTCAGGCGGCTAAGGTAGGTATCGGCGTCCAATACCAGCTCTGAGGTTTCAATACCGCGGTTGGCGGCTACAGTGGCGGCGTATGATGACCAGAGGTCGTCGATAAGCAGCTGGGTTGCTTCCCTGGCGGCAGGGGACATGTCGTCGCGGATATAGGGCTCAACCGCTGACTTGTAGGTGCCAACGCGAAACACGTGGGTTTTGACCTTGAGCTTTTCCAGCGCCGACTTGAAGTAGAGGTTGTAGGCGGCATAGCCATCAACGAAGACTTCACCGCGCGGATTGAGATAGATTTCATCGGCATAACTTGCCAGATAATACTGGCTGCGGCCGTACCAATCACCGATGGCAATGACTTTCTTGCCCGCTTCGCGGAAGTTTTTCAGCGCTTCGCCAACGGCGGTAAGCTTACTTATTCCGGCGTTCATGCCAGAGAGGTCCAGCACAATGGCGCCGATGCGCTCATCGTGGGTGGCATTGTCAATCACGTAAAGCAGATCCGAGAGTAACACCTCGGCGTTTTCGTCATTGGCATTGCCCTGGCTCAGCATTTGGGTGAAGGGGTCGATACGGCGGGCCTGATCGACCAGGCTGCCGGACAAATTCAGCACCAACGCACTGCCGGGTTCAACTTTCAACTCATTATCGCTACTGATGGCGACAACGGCGACAATCAACACCAGAATAAAAATAGGAAAAAACACGATATTAATGATTAGCTTGCGAACAAAGTTAATCGTATTCCAAATAAGGAGAAGGGTGTTTTTCGTTGTCAGGGGTTTCTTGGCCATTCAGCACTCCATTGAGAATTCCTGTGCTAATGCTACCGCAATTCGTCCGGCCGAGCGAAATCCAATTGTAAAGGATTTTAACATTCCGTATGGCTTGAGGTTGAGCTTATACTCCACTCAGGATATGCTCACTTAAATCACCTGTTTTAAAAGGATGTTTGAATGTCGTTTCCACATCTTCTCAAACCACTGGATTTGGGCTTCACCCAGCTGAAAAACCGCGTACTAATGGGCTCTATGCACACAGGGCTCGAAGAAGAACGAGGCGGATTTAAAAAGCTGGCGGCCTTCTACCGTGAACGCGCCGAGGGTGGCGTGGGTTTGATTGTTACCGGCGGCATCTCGCCAAATCTTCGTGGCCGCCTGGCGCCTCACGCGTCGCAATTGAGTTTTCCCTGGCAGGTGAACCGCCACCGCATCGTCACGGACGCAGTACATGAGGCGGGCGGCAAGATTTGCATGCAGATCCTCCATGCAGGCCGCTATGGCTATCATCCGTTTTCCCTGGCGCCCAGCGCCATCAAGGCGCCCATTACCCCCTTTAAACCCTCTGCCATGTCATCCAGACAGGTAAAAGGTACCATCAAAGACTATGCTGCCAGTGCGAAACTGGCCCGCAAAGCAGGTTATGACGGCGTCGAGGTGATGGGCTCGGAAGGCTACCTTATCAACCAGTTTATCTGTGCCCGTACCAACAAACGTACCGATGAGTGGGGTGGTAGTTTCGAGAACCGTATTCGCTTCCCTCTGGAGATTGTCCGAGCCATTCGTGCGGCAGTAGGTACTGATTTTATTATTATTTTCCGCCTCTCTATGCTGGATCTGGTGGAAGATGGCTCTAACTGGGATGAAGTTGTGGCCTTGGCCAAAGCCCTGGAGCAGGCGGGCGTCACCATTATCAACACAGGTATTGGCTGGCACGAAGCACGGGTGCCAACCATCGCCACCAGTGTGCCCAGAGCCGCCTTCGCCTGGGTAACCGAGCGTTTGAAATCGGAAGTGTCAGTGCCCTTGGTTGCGACCAACAGGATCAACACGCCCGAGATTGCTGAAACCATTCTCGCAAGCGGTCAGGCCGATATGGTTTCCATGGCGCGGCCGTTTTTGGCCGATCCAGAGTTCGTCAATAAAGCGGCCGCGGATAAAAGCGCTCTTATCAACACCTGTATTGGCTGTAATCAGGCCTGTCTTGATCATACCTTCAAGATGCAGCGCGCCACCTGTCTGGTAAACCCAAGGGCCTGCTACGAGACCGAAATCACCTTTAACCCAGCGCAGCAGCCAAAGAAGATTGCCGTTATGGGCGCAGGTCCTGCTGGTATGGCGTTTTCGATTTACGCTGCCGGCCGTGGCCATAAGGTTGTGCTGTTTGAAGCCAAATCTGAAGTGGGTGGCCAGTTTAATCTGGCCCGTAAAATCCCGGGCAAAGAAGAATTTAACGAAACCATCCGCTATTTCACCAATCAGATGCAGCAAACCGGGGTTGAGCTCAGGCTCAATACCCGTCTGGATGCATCGGTTTTAAACGATGAAGACTTTGATGAAGTAGTAATCGCCTCCGGCGTAGTGCCCCGAGCGGTTGCACTGCCTGGCTTCGATTCGCCCAGAGTTGTGACCTATCAGCAGGTGCTCAATGGTGATGTCGAAGTTGGCAAGAAAGTCGCACTTATCGGCGCCGGTGGTATTGGGTTCGATATGGCCCATTTCCTTGGCGAAAAAGGCTCAAGCACTCTGGACCCCAAGCGCTGGCGCGATCAGTGGGGCATAGATGAAGCCTATGAGCACCGTGGTGGCCTCAAAGCGGCGGTGAAAGAGCCTGCCGAGCGCACCATTTACCTGTTGCAACGCAAAACCACGCCAATGGGCAAGGGCCTGGGTAAAACCACAGGTTGGATCCACAGGGCAGTTGCCAAGATGCACGGTGTGGTGCAGATCACCGGCGTGAGCTACGAGGCTTTCGATGAGCAGGGGCTGCACATTAAGGTAAATGACGAAGCCAAAGTTCTCGATGTGGATACCGTGGTGCTTTGTGCCGGTCAGGAGTCCAACCGTACATTGCTGTCTGAAATGGAAGGTACCGGCAAACCTGTGCACTTGATTGGTGGCGTGGATGTGGCGGCCGAGCTTGATGCCAAGCGAGCCATTCGCCAGGGCGCTGAGCTCGCGATGCGGCTCTAGTTGAGTTCTTTTATGTTGCTATCCAAGCCCGCGCAAAGCGGGCTTTTTTAATGCTTGCTCGCCGCAGACAAGAAGATTGTTTGCTACTGTTAGCAGGTTGAAGCAAAAGGAGATAATCGATGAAGCCAGGGATCCTGATGTTACTCGCCATCAGTTTAAGCCTGCCCGTGCAGGCTGAGTATGATGAGCGGCTTGCCAAGCAAGCCGGCGCCGACGATTACGGCATGAAAACCTACGTGATGGCGTTTTTAAAGCGTGGCCCCAATCGCAGTGGCAGCGAAGAAGAAAGGGCGCAATTGCAGCGGGCGCATCTTGATAACATTAATCGCCTGGCCGAAGAGGGTAAGTTGGTGTTGGCCGGGCCATTTTTGGACGATGGGGAGCTGCGGGGGATTTATATTTTTGATGTGAGCACTGTGGATGAGGCAAAGCTGCTTACCGAGAGCGATCCGGCCATCAAGGCTGGCAGTTTGGTGATGGAGCTGGTGCCATGGTATGGCTCGGCGGCGTTAACGCAAATCGGTGAACTTCACAGCAAGTTTGCCAAAAAACAGATTTAAAATGCTCGGGATATCAATCGACAAGCACTTGCTCGGCTTTGGCATTTAATGCCTGTGGCCGGGCAATGGTGTCAGCGCCTTTGGGGCTCAGTGCCAGATTTAAGTCCGAATCGGGAATGCAGCAGCAGGGCAGGCATTCGTCGGCTTCAAGGGCGGCGAGTGGCTCTGAGAAATACTGCACATTGCCACTGAGCACCTTGGTTTTACAGGCACCACAAAATCCGCTTCGACATTCAGAGAAGATGCGGATTTTTTTTATTTCCAGCGCTTCAAGCAGTGACTGCTGCTGTCCATTGAACAGCAGCACCGGCTGGCCCTGAAGGCTGACGATAGGGGCCTTTTTAAAGGTCAAAATCGGAGAACTCATTTTCATCGACAGAGGCGTCAATCTGACCCACCAGGTAGGAAGATACTTCCACTTCCTGAGGCGCCACCTGCACGGCATCACTTTCGAGCCAGTTCTTCATCCACGGCAGTGGGTTGGTGGACTCTGGGTATGGCAGTGGCAGGTTTACTGACTTCATCCGTTGGTTGGTGATGTACTCAACGTACTGACACAGAATTTGCTCGTTCAGACCAATCATGGAGCCATCTTTAAACAGATACTTGGCCCATTCTTTTTCCTGCTCGGCGGCGCGCAGGAACAGCTCGTATGCTTCCTGTTGACACTCGGCAGCAATTTCCGCCATTTCCGGATCGTCCTTGCCACCTTGCATGATGTTGAGGATGTGCTGGGTGGAGTTCAGGTGCAGCGCTTCATCTCGGGCAATAAGACGGATGATTTTGGCGTTACCTTCCATCAGCTTACGCTCTGCGAAGGCGAACGAGCAGGCAAAGCTGACATAGAAGCGAATGGCTTCCAGGGCGTTTACCGACATCATGCACAGATACAGCACTTTTTTCAGTTCACGCACTGTCACTTCAACCAGATGGCCATCCACAGTGTGGGTGCCTTCACCATGGAGGTGATAAATCTGGGTCAGCTTGATGAGCTTGTCGTAATAAGCCGAGATATCCGCAGCGCGCTTGAGGATTTCCTGGTTCACCACTATGTCGTCAAACACCACTGACGGGTCGTTGACGATGTTACGGATGATATGGGTGTAAGAGCGCGAGTGAATGGTCTCGGAAAACGACCAGGTTTCAATCCAGGTTTCGAGCTCAGGCAGCGATACCAGCGGCAGGAAGGCCACGTTGGGGCTGCGGCCCTGAATGGAGTCCAGCAGGGTCTGATACTTGAGGTTGGAAATAAAAATGTGCTGCTCGTGGGCAGGCAGTTTACCGAAGTCGATTTTGTCACGGCTGACATCCACTTCTTCCGGTCTCCAGAAGAAAGACAGCTGCTTTTCAATCAGCTTTTCGAACACTTCGTAGCGCTGCTGATCGTAACGGGCAACGTTTACGGACTGGCCGAAAAACATAGGTTCGCGGGTGGCGTCGTTGGGAGTCTGACAAAAAGTTGAATAAGCCATGATGTTTCGTTCCGGTAAAAGGGGGCATGGGGCCCCCTGTTAACACCTAAAGTTCCTTTTAACCTTGCCTGCTTAAATCTTACAGGCGCCGCCAGCACAGCCGTCGTCTTCTTTCTCAACCACGGCAATGTCTTCGTGTTGATCGGAAGCACCGTCACGGGTGTTATGGTAGTAAAGGGTCTTGAGGCCCAGTTTGTAGGCGGTCAGCAGATCTTTAAGCAGCAGCTGCATCGGCACCTTACGACCTTCAAACTTGGCCGGGTCATAGTTGGTGTTGGCAGAAATGGCCTGATCCACGAACTTCTGCATAATGCCTACCAGCTGCAGGTAACCATCGTTGGATGGCATCTGCCACAGCAGCTCATATTCGTGACGCAGCGCATCAAAGTCAGGTACTACCTGCTTGAGCTGGCCATCTTTACTGGCCTTCACCGAAATCAGACCACGTGGTGGCTCGATACCGTTGGTGGCGTTGGAGATCTGCGATGAGGTCTCGGATGGCATCAGCGCAGACAGGGTAGAGTTACGCAGACCGTGACGCTTGATGTCTTCGCGCAGGCCTTCCCAGTCAAGATGCAGCGGCTCAGAGACAATCTTGTCCAGATCGCGCTTATAAGTGTCGATTGGCAAAATACCCTGAGAGTAAGTGGTCTCGTGGAACGCAGGGCAGGCGCCTTTCTCTTTGGCCAGATTCATCGAGGCTTTCAGCAGGTTGAACTGAATGGCTTCGAAGGTCTTGTGAGTCAGGTTGTTGGCGCTGCCATCGGAATAGCGCTTGCCGTTTTTAGCCAGGTAATTGGCGAAGTTAATCACACCAATACCCAGAGTACGACGGTTCATGGAGCCAAGCTTGGCGGCCTTGATAGGGTAGTCCTGATAATCCAGCAGGCTATCCAGGGCTCGTACAGCCAGATCGGACAAGCCTTCGAGCTCTTCGAGGTTATCGATGGCACCCAGGTTCAGCGCTGACAGGGTACACAGGGCGATTTCGCCATTGGTGTCATCTACGCTTTCCAACGGCTTGGTTGGCAGCGCAATTTCCAGACACAGGTTGGACTGACGAATTGGCGCCACGCTTGAATCAAATGGGCTGTGGGTGTTGCAGTGATCCACGTTCTGAATGTAGATGCGGCCGGTAGAGGCGCGCTCCTGCATCATCAGCGAGAAGAGTTCAACCGCCTTCATGCTCTTCTTGCGGATGCCAGGGTCCTGCTCGTACTTGGTGTACAGGCGCTCGAACTCGTCCTGATCTTCAAAGAAGGCGTCGTACATGCCTGGCACGTCGGATGGGCTGAACAGGGTGATGTTCTCGCCCTTGATCAGACGCTGATACATCAGCTTGTTGAGCTGCACACCGTAGTCCAGATGACGGATACGGTTATCTTCCACGCCACGGTTGTTCTTCAGTACCAGCAGTGATTCCACTTCCAGGTGCCAGATTGGGTAGAACAGGGTGGCTGCGCCGCCGCGAACGCCGCCCTGAGAGCAGGACTTCACCGCGGTTTGGAAATACTTGTAAAACGGCAGACAGCCGGTGTGGAAGGCTTCGCCGCCACGGATTGGGCTGCCAAGGGCACGGATGCGACCGGCATTCACGCCGATGCCTGCACGCTGACTGACGTACTTGACGATGGAAGACGCGGTGGCGTTGATGGAATCCAGGCTATCGCCACACTCGATCAGTACGCAGGAGCTGAACTGACGGGTAGGGGTGCGCACGCCGGACATAATAGGCGTAGGCAAGGAAATCTTGAAGGTAGATACCGCGTCATAGAAGTCTTTCACGTACTTCAGACGGGTTTCTCTTGGATAACCGGCAAACAGGCAGGCGGCCACAAGTATGTAGAGGAACTGGGCGCTCTCGTACACTTCGTGGGTCACGCGGTTTTGTACCAGATACTTACCCTCAAGTTGCTTAACGGCTGCATAAGAGAAGTTCATATCACGCCAGTGATCGATATAGCTGTCGAGAATATCCAGCTCTTCTTTGGTGTAGTCTTCGAGGATATGGCGGTCGTATTTGCCCATGTCCACCAATCTGGCCACGTGCTCATACAGTTTTGGTGGCTCAAACTGGCCAAACGCTTTTTTGCGCAGGTGGAAGATGGCCAGACGGGCTGCCAGGAATTGATAGTCAGGAGACTCGGGCGAAATCAAATCGGCCGCGGCCTTGATGATGGTTTCGTGGATGGCTTCAGTCGGGATGCCATCAAAAAACTGCAGGTGCGATCGCAGCTCTACTTCAGAAACCGAAACATTCTTTAAGCCTTTGGCTGCCCAGGTAACTACGCGGTGGATTTTGTCGAGATCGATCTGCTCGCGCTCGCCACTGCGTTTAGTGACTGTCATGTTGCTATTCATCGAAGATAGGCCTTATAGATTGGTATTGCCCTACATATCCCTGTAAGCAATCGTCACTCAAAATCCCTGAAACACCGCTGGATGCCGAAAGAAACACCGTTTCGAGGAGAACGTCTCTGGTGTGTGAGATTGCTACCAATACACAAGATATGGTGCTTATTAAAAGTTAAGATACAAGATAGTGAGGTGAGAGGGTATTTGCAAGTAGGAAATCTTTGGAGAAACTGTGGATATCTTGAGGAAAAACCGAAACGTTAGTAGAGGCTAACTTTGAAGGTCAGTTTCTGTGTGCCATGTTACTTGTATGACAGTTTTTTGACCGTGTCAGATCTCGGTATCGATCGCTTATCTTGCAAGCGATCGCGTTGCGGCGATCTGCTGCCAAAATAACCAGCCTCAGCAAAGCCGGACGACTTTCGTTGGCTGTGGTTTATGCGCCTTAAGTGAAGGCGCGTTTATCCTTAAGGCCGCACTGATTGTGTTGCCTATTAACAGACCTTTCAAAAGGCCTCGCTTATACCCAAGCTCATAGCCCAAACAGCGCAGGAAGCGAAAGTGGGTGCGCAAGCGTCACATCCACCGGCCAGCTGTGGATATCATCCCCGGCGCTGATATAGCCCCAACTTGCGAGTGCCGAGGTCATGTGTGCGGCCCGGGCGGCTTCCATATCCCGTTTGGCATCACCAAGGTAAACAATGTGGCGGGCAGAGCGATTAAGCTGACTTGCGGCCAGCAGCATGGGCGCAGCGTCGGGCTTACCGCGGGTGACACTGTCGCCGCTTATAAGGGCTTTGCAGCTTGAAGCAAGTCCTATACGCTCAATCAGCGGCCTGGCAAAGCAGGCGGCCTTGTTGGTCACTATGCCGTAGGGAATATGTGCCCGGCCAAGGGCATCCAGCAGTGGCGCTATCCCGTCAAACAGCTGGCAACGGCGGCCATTGACTTCGGCGTAATGTAACAGAAGCGATTGCTGCAACAAGTAGGCCTGCTCGTCGGGAATCGATGGCTGGGCGGCACGCACCAGCGCCATACTGCCGTGTGAGGCGGCATGACGCACTTCATCCAGCATCACACTGGCGAAACCTGCGCCTTTGAGGGCAAGGTTCAGCGCAGCTACCAGATCCGGCGCTGTATCGACAAGCGTGCCGTCTAAATCGAACAGCACGCCTATTTGTGTTACTGCTGCCGGGTCAGCTAGTGACGCCATGGTGCTTTCGGCCGCGAGCGGGTCAATCAAGGGGCTTTTCCGTGGCAATCATGTAATTCACATCCACCCGGGAAGTGTAGCGGAAGGTGCTGGTGAGCGGATTGTAGGTCACGCCAATGGCGTCCTTGCACAGAAGCTCTGTGTGGTCGACCATCTCAATCAGCTCAGACGGCTTGATGAACTTGCCATGGTCGTGGGTACCCACCGGCAGCATTTTCAGCAGGTACTCGGCACCGAGAATGGTTTCGACATAGGAGCGCAGATTGCGATTGATGGTGGAGAAAAACACAAAGCCGCCTGGCTTCACCATGTCGCAGCAGGCCTGGATAACCGACAGGGGATCGGGCACATGCTCCAGCATCTCCATGCAGGTGACCACGTCATAATGCTCAACGTAGCTCTCGCGATGGCCTTCGGCGGTGGTTTGCAGGTAGTCCAGCGTAACACCGGTTTCCAGCGCGTGCAGTCGGGCGACTTCCAGTGGTTCAGTGCCCATGTCGATACCGGTGACCTCTGCGCCGATACGCGCCATGCTTTCAGACAAAATGCCGCCGCCGCAGCCCACATCCAGCACCTTTTTACCGAACAAACCACCACAGGTCATATCGATATAGTTAAGCCGCAGTGGGTTTAACTGATGCAAGGGTTTGAATTCGCCATCGGGATCCCACCAACTGGCGGCCATCTTTTCGAATTTGGCAATTTCCTGGGTATCAACGTTCATGACTTCTGACATAGCGGCCCCGAAATTCGGTCGGGCAAGGCTCCGGCGCACTGGCAGGTAACCAAGCGGGTTTTCTATTAATGTGGCGCCATTATATCTATTCCGTTGCGCAAACGAAGTGCAAAGCGGTGCGGCAACCGTCAAACACAGTAAATAAGGCGTCACAGATGCTTTTTTAAGCGTTAGAGGGTAAAAATTCAGCAATCAAAACCCAATCCACACTCGAGCAAAAAAAAGCCTTATCGGCTTTTTGGCAGCATTTGCATCGAGATGATAAAAATAATAACGCCTTTTCAATAGCATAAACTTGATTTTCATCATGACTGAGACAGTCATTTACCCCCCGCCACGGGAGAATCGAATCAGGGGGTTTCGACATTAAATTACTGTGTTAGAATGCCAAATCACGTTTGAAGGCTCGACAATGACACGGAAAACGACTTGTCAGCTAATTTTCAGGGGATCGAGCAGTTTATGACTGATTTGGCTTCATCTATTTCGCCAATTAATATCGAAGACGAACTCAAGAATTCGTACCTGGATTACGCCATGAGCGTGATCGTGGGTCGGGCACTGCCGGATGTGCGTGACGGCCTTAAGCCTGTGCATCGCCGAGTGCTGTTCGCGATGAACGAACTTAAAAACGACTGGAACAAGCCTTATAAAAAGTCGGCACGTGTGGTCGGTGACGTTATCGGTAAATACCACCCTCACGGCGACAGCGCTGTGTACGACACCATAGTCCGTATGGCCCAGCCGTTCTCGTTGCGTTACACCCTGGTAGACGGGCAGGGTAACTTCGGTTCTATCGACGGCGACGCCGCAGCAGCAATGCGTTATACCGAAATCCGCATGGAAAAGCTGGCTCACGAGCTGCTCGCGGATTTGGAAAAAGAAACGGTAGACTTCGTACCCAACTATGACGGCACAGAACAAATCCCTGCCGTTCTGCCTACCAAAATTCCTAACCTGCTGGTAAACGGTGCCTCCGGTATCGCCGTGGGTATGGCTACCAATATTCCTCCCCACAACCTGACCGAAGTGGTTAAAGGTTGTTTGGCGCTGATTGAAGAGCCTGAGCTGTCCATCGAGCAGTTGATGGAATACATCCCGGGTCCTGACTTCCCAACTGCCGCCATTATCAATGGCAGAAAGGGCATTGAAGAAGCCTATCGCACCGGTCGCGGCAAGGCCATTATGCGTGCCCGCGCCGAAGTGGAAATCGAAGACAACGGCCGTGAGCGCATTATTGTCACCGAGATCCCGTATCAGGTGAACAAGGCCCGTCTGATTGAAAAAATCGCCGAGCTGGTAAAAGACAAGAAGATTGAAGGCATCAGCGGTCTGCGTGACGAGTCCGACAAGGACGGCATGCGCATCGTAGTGGAAATCAAGCGCGGTGAAGTAGGCGAAGTGGTGCTGAACAACCTCTACGCCCAAACCCAGATGCAGTCTTCCTTCGGTATCAACATGGTGGCACTGGCCAATGGTCAGCCAAAGCTGTTTAACCTCAAGGAGATGCTGGAAGCCTTTATCCTGCACCGCCGTGAAGTGGTTACCCGCCGCACCGTGTATGAACTGCGTAAGGCCCGCGACAGAGCCCACATTCTGGAAGCGCTGGCGGTTGCCCTTGCCAACATCGACCCCATCATTGCCCTTATCAAGGCCTCTGCCAGTCCTTCTGACGCCAAGGCAGGCCTGATTGCCAAGGGGTGGGAGCTCGGCACAGTAAAAGCCATGCTGGAGAAGGCCGGTGACGATGCCGCCCGTCCAGAGTGGCTGGAGCCTGAGTTCGGTATCCGCGATGGTCTGTACTTTATGACCGAGCCACAGGCCCAGGCGATTCTGGACCTGCGTCTGCACAAGCTGACTGGTCTTGAGCACGAGAAGATCCTGCAGGAATACGAAGAGCTGCTGGAAATCATCGCCGCTCTGCTTCACATCCTCAGAAGCCCAGAGCGTCTGATGGAAGTCATCAAAGAAGAGCTTGAGCTGATTCTTGAGCAATTCGGTGATAACCGCCGCACTGAAATCAACGCGTCTGCCGTGGACATCAGTCTCGAAGATCTGATCAACGAAGAAGACGTGGTAGTGACCCTGTCGCACCTCGGCTACGCCAAGTATCAGCCGCTGACCGACTACCAGGCCCAGCGCCGTGGTGGTAAGGGTAAGGCCGCCACCAAGGTGAAAGACGAGGATTTCGTTGAAAAACTGCTGGTTGCCAACACCCACGACACCATCTTGTGCTTCTCCGACTTCGGTAAGCTCTACTGGCTTAAGGTTTACCAGCTGCCGCTGGCAAGCCGTCAGGCCCGTGGTCGCCCCATCGTTAACCTTCTGCCATTGCAGGAAGGTGAGCGCATTACCGCGATTCTGCCGGTGCGTGAATACGAAGAAGGCAAGTATATCCTGATGGCCACCTCTCACGGTACCGTGAAGAAGACTGCCCTGACCGAGTACAGCCGTCCACGCTCCAACGGTATTATTGCTGTGAACCTCAAAGACGGTGACCAGCTGATTGGCGTTGATATTACTGATGGCAGCAGCGAAATCATGCTGTTCTCTGATGCCGGTAAAGTGGTGCGTTTCAAAGAAGGCGAAGAAGTTGCCGTAGTCGATGAAAACGGCAACCCTGTGGTTGATGAAGAAGGCAAGCCACAAATCAACTTCAAAGGCGTGCGCCCAATGGGCCGCGGTGCCACAGGTGTGCGTGGTATTGCCCTGGAAGAAGGCCAACGTGTGGTGTCGCTGATTGTACCGAAAGACGACAGTGCCATTCTGACCGTGACCGCCAACGGCTTTGGTAAGCGTACTGAGCTTGCTGAATACCCGGCCAAGAGCCGCGCCACCAAGGGCGTGGTGTCCATCAAGGTCACCGAGCGTAACGGCCCTGTGGTTGGCGCCGTACAGGTGGGCGAGAACGATGAAATCATGCTCATCAGCGACAAGGGTACCCTGGTGCGTACTCCTGCCATTGGTGTGTCCATCATCGGCCGAAACACTCAGGGTGTGACCATCATACGTACCGCTGACGATGAAACCGTGGTTGGTCTGCAGCGCATCGATGAAATACAGGATGACGGCAGCGAATATCTGGAAGAGGGTGTTGAAGGAGCCGAGGGCGATGCAATCGCCGAAGCCGATACACAGCCGACAGATGATGCCAACGACGAGGCATAATTGAAGACGGGCGCCCAATGGGCGCTCGTTTTTTTTGCCAAACAGATTTTTTATTTTTCCAAACGTGTGACTACCAATGGGTATCACCAAAGGCTAGCAAGGAGATCATGAGTGAGCGCGGTTTATAATTTCTGTGCCGGACCGGCGATGTTGCCGGCTGCCGTGATGAAGAAGGCACAAGCTGAGTTACTGGACTGGAACGGGCAGGGGGTGTCTGTGATGGAGGTGAGCCACCGCGGTGCGCCTTTCATTCAACTGGCCAAAGACTCGGAAGCCGATTTGCGCGAGCTGATGAATATCCCCGACAACTACCATGTGCTGTTTATGCATGGTGGTGGTCGCGGTCAGTTTTCTGCTGTTGTGAATAATTTTTTGGGCGATAACGGCAAAGCCCTGTATCTCGTCAGTGGTCAATGGTCAAAAGCCGCCACTGAAGAAGCGAAAAAGCTTGCTGGCGATGACAATATTGATGTCATCGATATCGTTGAAAAAGTAAATGGAATTAATCAGGTAGTTATTCCAGCGCTCAGCGGCAACGGCAGCGAATACCGTTATTTACACTACTGCCCCAATGAGACAGTAGATGGTATCGAAATTTTTGATGATATCGACAGTCCCTGGCCGATTGTGGCAGATATGTCGTCCAACATCATGTCCCGCGAGATTGATGTCAGTCGCTTTGCTGTTATCTATGCCGGCGCCCAGAAGAACATTGGTCCATCGGGTTTGTCTATCGTGATTGTGCGTAAAGACATGCTGGAGCTGCCGCAGCTGACCCAGTCTTCTATCATGGATTATCGCCTGACCGCCGAAAATGACTCCATGTACAACACGCCGCCAACCTTTGCCTGGTATCTGGCTGCCGAAGTGTTCAAATGGCTCAAGTCTGTTGGTGGCGTCAAGGGTATGGCCGAGGTGAACGCTGAAAAGGCGCGTCGCCTCTACGCCTGTATCGACAGTCTGGATTTCTACAAAAACGGTGTGGCGCCGCAAAACCGCTCGCAGATGAACGTGACCTTTCAGCTCGCCGATGAGTCGCTGGATAAAGACTTTCTTAAAGAAGCCGAAGCCTTGGGGCTGGTTGCGCTCAAAGGCCACCGCATTGTGGGCGGCATGCGTGCCAGCATCTACAACGCCATGCCGCTGGAAGGCGTTGATGCACTGGTGAGCTTTATGCAGGCCTTTGCTGCCAAGCACAGCAGCTAATCAGTTTTAATCACGAGTAAAAATCCACCTGCATAGCAGGTGGCTTTGACACTGCCCCCTAAAAGGGGGCTTAAAATCTAACCTTCAAGCCCCAATGCTATCTGCCGTTTCTCTTCTTCTTTGGCTGTCTTTTCTTGGTGCCGTACATATCTGCGGATTATCTCTTCGTTCGCTCCTACCGAGTCAACAAAATAGCCTCTTTGCCAAAAGTGATTCCCCCAGAGCTTTTGCTTTCTCAAATACGGAAATTTCGCAAACATTCTGATTGCCGTTCTTCCTTTTACAAAACCCATTAAGTCCGACACGCTTAGACTCGGTGGAGTTCTAACTACTAGATGAACATGATCTTCCTGCACATTCAGTTCTACTGACTCTGCATTTCTTCATGTTGCAGTAAACATAAATACTTCGATAAAGCTCTTTGCCAAGATTACCTTTTAGGATTTTGTACCTGTACTTCGGTGTCCAAACGAGGTGATACTGACAGCGATAGAACACGTGAGACGCGGATTCATATCTGCTCATGCTACTTACTCCTTGATTTGCTGGTAACAAACCGAGGGAGTATTTAGCATGGGCATTCTACGGGCAAAGCCCCACTAGAACGATCACCACCTCCATAGGAGGTGGTTTTAGGGTGACAATAAAAAAGGACTGCCTCGGCAGTCCTTTTTGTTATCGCATTCTTTGTTGGTTACAGCACGGCGATAATGGATTTGGCCAGATAATCCACGTTATCTTCGCTGATCCCGGCGATGCTGATCCGGCTCGAGCCCACCATGTAAATGCTGTAGTCCTTCATCAGGGTGTTGACCTGGGCCTCGTTGATGCCAAGGAAGGAGAACATGCCTTTTTGACGGGCGATAAAAGAGAAGTCGCGGCTGGCACCCAGTGCGTGCAGTTTGTCGACCAGCATGGCGCGGTTGCCATTGATGCGATCGCGCATCACTTTGAGCTCATCCAGCCACTGGGCCTTAAGCTCGCTTGAGCCCAGAATGGTTTCCACAATGGCAGCGCCGTGGGCCGGTGGCATTGAGTAGATGCAGCGCACAACGTACAGCAGCACCGACAGCGACACGTCTGCCTGGGCACTGTCTTTACCGATAATGGAGCAGGCACCGATGCGCTCGCGGTATAGACCAAAGTTCTTCGAGCAGGAAGAGGCGAGCACCATGTTATCGACAGCCGCTGCCATGGCGCGCACGCCGTAGGCATCTTCATCCACGCCATCACCAAAGCCCTGATAGGCCATGTCGATAAAGGGCAGGAAGCCTTTGTCTTTGGCAACCTCGACCACAGCATCCCACTGCGCTGTGCTCAAATCCTGGCCGGATGGGTTATGGCAGCAGGCGTGCAGCAGCACGACATCTTCTGCGCCAACCTGCTTAAGCGCGGCAAGCATTTCATCAAACTTGAGGCACTTATTGTCATAATCGTAGTAAGGGTAGGTTTTTACCGTTAAACCCGCGGCCTGGAACAGCCCGGTGTGGTTGGCCCAGGTTGGGTCGCTCACCCAAATGGTGGCGCCGGGTTTGCATTTGGCGATGAATTCAGCGGCTACGCGCAGGGCGCCAGTACCGCCCGGGGTAGACACGGTGCGAATGCGGCGTGTCTGAACCACGGGATGATCTGCGCCGAAGGCAAGCTCATTCATCAACTCGTTAAAAGGTGCTGAGCCGGTCGGGCCAATATAGACCTTGGTGGTTTCAGAATCGGTACGCAGTTTCTCGGCGGTTTTAACGCAGTCAAGAATAGGCGTGTTGCCGACGGGATCCTTATACACACCCACGCCCAGGTCGACTTTCTGTGGGTGGCTGTCTTCACGGTATTTGGTTAAAAGACCCAGAATAGGATCGGCAGGCAACGCCGAAAGATGCTCAAACATAATTCCTTCTACCTTGTAATCGTTGTTGGTAAAGCCGCAGGGATAAGGTGTAACTGCTTGCACGGGAGCGTTGTAGCCTGGTTGATGCCAAGCCGGATGCCTGTGCCAAGCATGACCCGAATGCCTTAGCATAGCCTGAAAGGGTTGCCGGGAAAAAGAGCCCTGAGCGCAAATCCCGCCGTGATTGAAAAGGCCATTGCCCGATTGGCAACAAATCTTGCAATCCTGAGCGACTTTTGGAGCAGTTTTTTGCAGATTTTGTGTTGATTGAACAAAAATCAGCATCAATCCGCCATTTTTTACTGAAAAACGGTTGAATCGCGGCTGGGGATCAGTAATTTAATTACCACGAAGACTCAAAAGGGATCGTTTTTCCTCAAACGTAACGCGAGGCTTACAGCGTTGTAGCGCAGCCTTGCCAACTTCGGCCAATCTGGCCTTCACTCGCTTTTAATGAGAAGTACGAGAAATGGACCAATTACGTCTTGAGCCCGTATCCCGGGTCAACGGGGAGGTTAACATCCCCGGCTCCAAAAGTATCTCCAACCGCGCCTTGCTGCTGGCAACCCTGGCAAGCGGTGAAACTACCCTGGTAAACCTGCTGGATTCTGATGATATCCGCCATATGCTGAGTGCCCTTGAAAGCCTCGGCGTAAGCTTCACCCTGTCAGATGACAAGACCCTGTGCACCCTTAAGGGCCTTGGCGGCCCTATCCATGCCGATAAAGCCTTTGAGCTGTTTTTAGGTAATGCCGGCACGGCGATGCGACCTTTGTGCGCTGCGCTGACTCTGGGAACCGGCGAATTTACCCTGACCGGTGAGCCACGAATGGAAGAGCGCCCCATTGGCGATCTGGTGGATGCGCTGCGTCAGCTTGGCGCCGATATCCGTTACCTAAAAAACGATGGCTTTCCACCGCTTACCATCAATGCCACCGGGCTTGCCGGCGGTGTGGTGGAAATTGATGGCAGCCTCTCCAGCCAGTTTTTGACCGCGCTTTTAATGGTGGCGCCACTTGCGAAGGACTCAGTGACCATCGCGGTAAAAGGCGAGCTGGTTTCCAAGCCCTATATCGATATCACCCTGGATTTGATGGCTAAATTCGGGGTTAACGTCAGCAACGACAACTATCAGCGCTTTGAAATTGCCGCCGGACAGCGCTATGTGTCACCCGGTAAGGTGCTGGTAGAGGGCGACGCGTCATCTGCTTCTTACTTTCTTGCAGCCGGTGCCATTAGTGGCGGTGAAGTCAAGGTCACAGGCGTTGGCCGTTTGGCGGTGCAGGGCGATGTGAAGTTTGCCGATGCCCTTGCCGCCATGGGCGCCGACATCGAATGGGGTGACGATTATATTATCGCTCGCGGCAGTAAGCTTCACGGCATCGATATGGACATGAACCACATTCCCGATGCAGCCATGACCATAGCCACAGCGGCGCTGTTTGCCGAGGGACCAACCCGGATGAGCAACATCTACAACTGGCGCATCAAGGAAACCGACCGTCTGGCCGCTATGGCGACTGAGCTTCGAAAGGTCGGCGCTGTTGTGGAAGAGGGGCACGATTACATCCATATCACGCCACCGGCCAAGCCTGTCCATGCCGAAATCGATACCTATAACGATCACCGCATGGCCATGTGTTTTTCACTGCTGGCATTCGCCGATTGCGGTGTGACCATTAACGACCCCGGCTGTACCTCAAAAACATTTCCGGATTATTTCAATCGCTTCGCTAACTTAGCTGAATAAGTCTGAATGCCGTAAAAATGGGCTGTCATCTGACAGCCCATTCTTTTGCCGAAAATTTACACGGATCTTTAGCGGTCCTTGATGTATAATGCCGCCCGCTCATTTTCGGTGAACCCAAAGCATTCATGGAAGATGAAATGTCTATTGCGGAGGAATTTATGTCTGAAAGGGCTCCTGTAGTTACAATTGATGGCCCAAGCGGCGCAGGCAAGGGCACCATTGCCCAGTTGCTGGCGAAGCACTACGAATGGCAACTGCTGGACAGCGGTGCCATCTATCGCGTGCTGGCGCTCGCGGCGCTGCACCATAATGTTGAGCTCGATAACGAAGAAGCCATTACCCTGTTAGCGGCCCACCTGGACGTGCAGTTTCTGACCGGTAATGACAAAGACGCCATTAAAGTCGTGCTTGAAGGCGAAGATGTTACCACTGCCATCCGTACCCAGGAGTGCTCCAATGCCGCCTCCAAGGTTGCGGCTTTCCCACGGGTGCGTGAAGCACTCCTTCGTCGTCAGCGTGCCTTTTGCAAGGCACCGGGTTTGATTGCTGACGGCCGCGATATGGGCACTGTGGTTTTCCCATCGGCACCGGCAAAACTGTATCTGACTGCTTCTGCAGAGGAAAGGGCGCAAAGGCGCTATAATCAGTTGCAGGACAAGGGCTTCGATGTTAAAATCGACCGCCTTTTAGCCGAGATCCAGGAACGCGATGACCGGGACATGAACCGTCCTGTAGCACCTTTGGTACCGGCTGACGATGCTCTGGTGATTGACACCACTGGCATTGGCATTGAAGAGGTATTCGCCCGCTGCGTGGCGCATATCGACGAGAAATTATCCGCTTCTGGCTTCTGAGCCGGGGGCGTATAGGAATCCGCAACAGGGACGATGCGGATATGACGACTGACTCCAACGGCCAGGAAGGTCGCTGGTTTATTACTTAAAGTAACTTAACATGACTGAATCTTTTGCTGATCTGTTTGAACAATCCCTTCAACAACTGGAATTCCGTCCAGGTTCTATCGTTCGTGGTACTGTAGTTGCCATCGAAAACGGCCTGGTACTGGTTGACGCCGGTCTGAAGTCTGAGAGCCCAATCCCTGCTGAGCAGTTCAAGAATGCCCAAGGCGTTCTGGAAATCGCCGTTGGCGACGAAGTAGACGTAGCTCTGGACTCTGTAGAAGACGGTTTCGGTGAGACTCAACTGTCTCGCGAAAAGGCCAAGCGCCATGAAGCCTGGATCGTTCTGGAAAAAGCTTACGAAGATGCTGAGACCGTTATCGGTGTCATCAATGGCAAGGTTAAAGGCGGCTTCACCGTTGAACTGAACGGTATCCGTGCGTTCCTGCCAGGCTCTCTGGTTGACGTTCGCCCTGTGCGCGACACTGCTCACCTGGAAAACAAAGAGCTGGAATTCAAAGTTATCAAGCTGGACCAGAAGCGCAACAACGTTGTTGTTTCTCGTCGTGCAGTTATCGAGTCTGAGAGCAGCGCTGAGCGCGACGCTCTGCTGGAGAACCTGCAAGAAGGTCAAGCCGTTAAAGGTATCGTTAAGAACCTCACTGACTACGGTGCATTCGTTGACCTGGGCGGCGTAGACGGCCTGCTGCACATCACTGACATGGCTTGGAAGCGCGTTAAGCATCCTTCTGAGATCGTGAACGTTGGTGATGAAATCAATGTGAAAGTTCTGAAGTACGATCGTGAGCGTACTCGCGTTTCTCTGGGTCTGAAGCAACTGGGTGAAGATCCATGGCTGGAAATCAGCAAGCGCTATCCAGAAAACACTCGTCTGACCGGTCGCGTAACCAACCTGACTGACTACGGCTGCTTCGTTGAAATCGAAGAAGGCGTTGAAGGTCTGGTACACGTGTCTGAAATGGACTGGACCAACAAGAACATCCACCCATCCAAGGTTGTTAACCTGGGTGACGAAGTTGAAGTTCTGGTTCTGGACATCGACGAAGAGCGTCGTCGTATTTCTCTGGGTCTCAAGCAGTGCAAGACCAACCCATGGGAAGACTTCGCTAACCGTTACAACAAGGGCGACAAGGTTTCCGGTAAGATCAAGTCTATCACTGACTTCGGTATCTTCATCGGTCTGGACGGCGGTATCGACGGTCTGGTTCACCTGTCTGACATTTCTTGGAACGCTGCTGGCGAAGAAGCCGTTAGCGAGTACAAGAAAGGCGACGAAATCGAAGCCGTTGTTCTGTCTGTTGACCCAGAGCGCGAGCGCATCAGCCTGGGCGTTAAACAGACTGAAGACGATCCATTCAACGCTTACCTGGCCGACAAGAAGAAAGGTGCTATCGTTAACGGTACCGTTACTGCTGTTGATGCCAAAGGTGTTACCGTTGAACTGGCCGACAGCGTTGAAGGTTACATCCGTGTATCCGACATCAGCCGTGACCGTGTAGAAGACGCTTCTACCGTATTCGCAGTTGGTGATGCGGTTGAAGCCAAGTTCATGGGCGTGGATCGTAAGAACCGCACCGTGAGCCTGTCTATCCGTGCGAAAGACGAAGCTGACGAAAAAGAAGTTATGGCAAACTTGAACAAGTCTGACGACGCTGTTATTAGTAATGCTATGGCCGAAGCGTTTAAGGCCGCTCGTAAGTAATTGCCAAATATGAGGGAGTTGGACACTCCGCTCCCTCATCGCGGCTGTGTTTGGCTTGATAATAGGGGTAGCTAGGATGACTAAATCCGAACTGATCGAAAAACTCGCCACAAGGCAGTCGCAACTGTCGGCGAAAGAAGTAGAGAGTGCGGTCAAGGAAATGTTGGAACAGATGGCCACCACGCTGGAAACCGGTGAGCGTATCGAGATCCGCGGCTTTGGCAGTTTCTCACTTCACTATCGTGCGCCACGTGTTGGCCGCAATCCAAAGACTGGTACTTCAGTTGAGTTGGAAGGCAAGTACGTTCCGCACTTTAAGCCCGGCAAAGAGCTGCGCGAGCGCGTTGACGCAGTCAACGTCGCCTGATAAACGTTGATTAAAAAAGCCTCCGCAAGGGGGCTTTTTTGTTTATCCCGCATCAATGCACTGGTCAGGCCGCCGAAATTCTTGGATAATCAGCCCATTGACATGGGTAAAGGAGTGAGACGTGAAGGGATTTTTTATAGCCTTGGTCATCGCTTTGTTGTTTGTCCTGGCACTGCTGCTCGGCTCACGCAACGAGCAACTGGTCACCATTAACTATTTTGTCGCACAGGGTGATTTCCGCCTGCCGGTGGTACTTGCCAGTGTATTCTTCGCCGGATTCCTGCTGTGCTGGTGTTTTGCCATCTATCACATCGGTAAACTCAAGTACGCGCTGTCCCGCGCCAACCGAAAACTGCAAAAGCTACAGGCCACCGCCGACAGCGGTGACCAGGTGTCGGCCGAGGCGGGTGAAGTGAAGTCCTGATATGCTGGAAATCCTGTTTCTGCTGCTGCCCATTGCCGCCGGATACGGTTGGTACATGGGTCGTCGCAGTTTACGCCAGAACCAGCACCATCAACGTAAAAAGTTGAGCCGTGATTATTTCACCGGACTGAACTACCTGCTTTCCAACGAATCTGACAAGGCGGTTGATCTCTTCATCAGCATGTTGGACGTTGACGATGAAACCATCGACACCCACATGTCTCTCGGTGCGCTGTTTCGAAAGCGCGGCGAAGTTGACCGTTCTATCCGCATTCATCAAAACCTGATTGCCCGGCCAAGCCTGACCACAGAGCAGCGTGATGCTGCCATGATGGAACTGGGCAAGGATTATATGGCCGCCGGTTTTTATGATAGGGCGGAAGAGATTTTCCTCGCACTCATCAAGGAAGAAGACCACAGCGAAGAAGCCGAAAACCAGCTCATCGCTATTTATCAGATCATCAAAGAGTGGCAGAAGGCCATCGACATCACCAAGCGGCTCGATAAAAAGCGCCAGCAGGTGTTAAAACCCACCATTGCCCATTTTTATTGCCAGCTCGCCGATGAAACCAATGAAGCTGACGAGCGGCAAAAGCTGCTGACTCAGGCGCTTAAACAGGACCCTAACTGTGGCCGCGCCTTGCTGACCCAGGCAAAACTGTTTTTGGATGCCGGCAAATTGCAGGATGCCGCCGATGCCATCGCCAAACTGGCTAAGGCCGATGTGCTGCTGTTTGCCGACGGTATCAAGCTTGCCCGCGAACTCTATGCCAGGCTCGACAATAGCGAAGGCTATCGCGAATTGCTGGCTCAGGCTTTGGCCGATGGCGGCGGAGCGTCCGTGGTGGTGGCCCTTGCCGAAGAAATGGTCAGCCGCGGTCAAATCAAAATGGCCGAAAAAATGCTGCTCGATAACCTTTATCGCCAGCCCACCATGAAGGGCTTTTCTGAGCTGATGAAGCTGCATTTGCGCCAGGCTGAAGAAGGGCAGGCAAAAGAGAGCCTTTCTTTGCTTGAACAATTGGTAGAACAACAAATAAAATTCCGTCCCGCCTATCGTTGTAAGTCCTGTGGCTTTCCGTCACACGCACTTTACTGGCATTGCCCCTCCTGTAAGTCCTGGGGCAGCATTGCCAGAGTGAAAGGGCTGGACGGCGAATAACTTTAATCCCACTGCATCGGAGATCCCATGAGAGACAAGCCCATTCTGGTTGCCCTTGATTTTGACAACAAACATTCGGCGTTGCAGTTGGTAGATAAACTCGATCCGGCCATGTGCCGACTCAAGGTCGGCAAAGAAATGTTCACCCTGTTTGGCCCTGAGCTGGTTAAAGACATTCAGAACCGCGGCTTTGATTTGTTCCTGGACCTTAAGTTTCACGACATTCCCAACACCGTGGCCAAAGCCGTTGCCGCAGCAGCTGAGCTGGGGGTGTGGATGGTAAACGTGCACGCTTCAGGCGGTTTTGCCATGATGGAAGCCGCGCGCAAAGCCTTGCTGCCATACGGTGACAATGCGCCGCTGCTGATTGCCGTCACGGTTCTCACTTCCATGAGCGATGATGACCTTAAGCTTCTGGGAATTGATGTTGGCGCCGCCGAGCATGTGAAGCGTCTTGCCAAACTCACCCGCGATGCTGGCCTCGATGGTGTGGTGTGCTCCGCTCAGGAAGCCACTATGCTTAAAGACCTTTGTGGTCAGGATTTTAAACTCATCACCCCGGGTATTCGCCCTGAGGGCAGTGAGGTTGGCGATCAGCACCGAGTGATGACCCCAGCGCGGGCGCTGCTGGCAGGCTCCGATTACCTGGTGATTGGTCGCCCCATTACCAAGGCGGCCGATCCGCTCAAGGCTCTGACTGACATTCATCAATCTATTCGCGGGATCTAATCCACCCGCAAGATAGCAGGCACCAGCGCTGACAAGGAGATAAGATGTTCGACTTTCACGGGAAAAACATTTTGGTGGTTGGCGGTACCAGCGGCATTAACTTAGGTATTGCCCGCGCCTTTGCCTGCGCCGGCGGCAGGGTCGCGGTTGCCAGTCGCAGCCAGGATAAAATTGACGCCGCGCTTAAACTGCTTGGCGAAGATAATCCTAATGTGACCCCGCTTGGTGCCAGTTTTGATGTACGCGACAATGAAGCTGTGCTTGCCGGCATTGCCGGTTTGCATCAGGGGCTTGGCAGCATAGATGTTCTTGTCAGCGGCGCAGCCGGTAACTTCCCAGCGCCTGCTGCTGGCATGAGTGCCAATGGCTTTAAGTCGGTGATGGATATAGATTTACTCGGCAGCTTTCAGGTGCTAAAAGCCTGCTATCCGCTGTTGTCGCGCCCCGGTGTAGTGCTGCAGATTTCGGCCCCCCAGGCCTATGTGCCTATGCCGATGCAGGCCCATGTGTGCGCCGCCAAGGCCGGCGTCGACATGTTGACCCGCACCCTGGCGATGGAGTGGTCACCCGAAGGCATTCGTATTAACTCCATTGTACCCGGCCCAATCGAGGGCACTGAAGGCTTCGACCGTTTGGCACCTGCGGATGCACTTAAAGCGCGGGTGGCGCAAAGCGTCCCTCTTGGTCGCAATGGCCAGGTTTCGGATATCGCCAACTGTGCTTTGTTTTTGGCATCAGACTTTGCCAGCTATATCAATGGCGTGGTGCTGCCGGTGGATGGTGGCTGGTCCCTTGGTGGCGCCAGCATGGCGATGACAGAGCTTGGGCAACTGATCGCAAATCAGGGCGGCCGTTAAACAGAATTTACAGTGACAAATTTGGAAAACACCCATGGCAAACGCATTACAAGAGCAGCTGCTTAAGGCTGGGCTGACCAGCAAACAAAAAATTAAAGATGTGAAGACCAAAAAGCGCCGCGACCGCAAGAGCAATGTCGATGACGGCTCTGCGGCGCTTAAGCAAAGTATTGCCGAGCAAAAGGCGTCCCAGGCTGCCCAGGATAAAGCGCTTAATGAAAAGCGCTTTAAAGAAGCCGAAGCCAAGGGCCAGGTGCGCAGCCTGATCACTGAGCTTAAGCGCCTTGCCATCGGCCTGCCTGAGCGCGCCGATGTGAAGTTCAACTACACCATTGGCAGCAAAATTCACAGCGTGTACATCAATGACAAAATCCAGGGACAGTTGCTTGGCGGCCATCTGGGGATTGTTCGTCACGAAGACACCAGCTATTTGGTGCCACACAAGCTGGCTGAGCGGGTTAATCTGCTGGTACCTGAATGGTGCGGCTATCTGTGGCAGGCGAATGACAGCACCGCACAGGTGCTGGAGGAAGAGGATCCCTATGCCGACTATGTGATCCCTGACGATCTGATGTGGTGATCGCATCCACAAAACGAGCCCCGGTTAACAGACCGGGGCTTTTTTATGGCTATGCTTAGCGAATGGATTGAGTTTCCTTTGTTTATTCGCTAAATTGAAACAACTGTTTAAATCCACTGTTTGAGAATAGCCATGAATCCCTACCAAGCGCCCCTCAGTGAAATGCGTTTCTTGTTGGAACACCTGTTTGATGCCGACGCGACCTGGCAATCTTTGCCAAGCCTGGAAGGCATGGTCGATTTGGACACAGCCCTTGCCATCCTCGACGAAGCCGCCAAGCTAAATCGCGAACTGGTGCATCCCATTAACCGACCAGGTGACGAGGAAGGCGTGGCCTTTGATTCCGGCAAGGTAACAACGCCGGCGGGCTACAAAGCAGCCTACGATGCCTTTGTTGAAGGCGGCTGGATTGGCCTTTGTGGCGACCCGCAGTATGGCGGCATGGGCATGCCCAAGATGCTCGGTGTTCTGGTGGATGAAATGGGCTACAGCGCCTGTAATGCGCTTAACCTTTATGGTTCACTGACCGCAGGCGCTGCGCTCGCCATCAACGCCCACGGCACTGAAGAGCTCAAGGCCACCTATTTGCCAAAGCTTTACAGCGGCGAGTGGGCAGGGGCCATGGACATGACTGAGCCACAGGCTGGCTCCGACCTTCGCCATATCCGCACCCGCGCCGAGTCGCAGGAAGACGGCAGTTTCCTTATCAGTGGCAGTAAAATCTTTATTACCGGTGGCGATCAGGATCTTACCGAAAACGTCGTGCATCTGGTGCTGGCGAAAATTGCCGGCTCAAACAGCCTGTCACTGTTTTTGGTGCCCAAGTATGCCGTGACTGAAAGTGGCGAGGTGGGCGAAGCCAACGGCGTTACCGTAGGCAGTATTGAGCACAAGATGGGCCTTAAAGGCTCTGCCACCTGTGTGATGAATTTCGACAGCGCCCGTGGCTGGCTGATTGGCCGTGAAAACAAGGGGCTTGCCTGTATGTTCACCATGATGAACTACGAGCGCCTTGCCATTGGTATTCAGGGGCTTGGCAGTGCGCAGGCTGCGGTGCAAATGGCGTCCGACTACGCCAAAGAGCGGATGCAGGGCAACGCGCCTGGCAGCAGCAACAGTTCTGATCCCATTTTGGTTCATGGCGATGTACGCCGGATGCTGCTTACCACCCGTACCCTAACGGATGCTGGCCGCGCCCTTGCCGTACACACGGGCAAGCAACTCGATTTGGCCAAGTTCGCCGATGATGAGGCCGTGAAAGCCAAAGCTGCGCGCTATGTGGGCCTGCTGACGCCGGTCGCCAAAGCCTTTTTGACTGACCGAGGTCTGGATATCACCATCATGGCGCAGCAAGTGTTTGGCGGCCATGGCTATATTCGTGAGACCGGGATAGAGCAACTGGTACGTGACACCCGTATTGCGCAGATTTATGAAGGCACCAACGGCATTCAGGCGATTGACTTCCTCGGCCGCAAAGTGGCCGGTGATAATCTCGCAACCGTAAAAGAGTTTATCGCCGAGCAGTTGGCATTGATTGAAGCTGACACCAGCGAGCAGGCCGCAGCGCTTCGCCGTGGTTTTGCTGACTTTATCGAGGTTGCTGAATGGATTAACGAGCACAAGCTTGCCAAACCAACTCTGATTAACAGCCTGGCCGTTGAAATGCTCGATGCCTTCGGTTACTTATTGTACGGCTTCTACCATCTGTGGATGACGAAAGTTGCTACTGAGGTTGGCAGCGAGCTTGCCAAGCCCAAAGCCGCATATTGCGACTTTTACTTTGCCAAGGTTATGCCACGTTATCAGGCGCTGCTGGCCTCAGCGCGAAGCGGCGATGATGCAGTGATGGACATCAATGACGATTGGCTCTGATATCTGATAACGAAAAGCCGCCCTTGGGCGGCTTTATTGTTGTTGGGATTAACGGCTAAGCGTTTATATGAAAAAGGCCGCTATATCTCAGCACTATATCTCAGCGCTATATCCTCCAATATCAGCACGAAAACTTTTTATTTCAACGTGATAGCAGGGCTTTGAGAAACACGGCGCTGAAGCCCGGTTCCCGTGTTTTGCCTTCCGCTTTTTCCACCAGACCGTTTTCAATCACCACAAAAGCTATCTCACTGTCCTTGCTTGTGGCAAAGCCCGCCAGATTGGCAACGCCCTGCATTGAGCCGGTTTTGGCAAATACCTTGTCTTTCAAAGGCGGCGCGCCAAAACCCCGTCGGTAGGCCAGGGTGCCATCTTTGCCCGCAATGGGCAGGGCTTCAATCAGGCTGTTAAGCTCAGGCCTGTCGTGGATAAGCTCGAGGGTGTTAAACAGGGTCTGGGCACTCAGCAGGTTGTAGCGGGACAGTCCCGAGCCGTCCAGCAGTCGACTGTGGTCAAGTTCAAGCCCAAGCTCGGCAAGGCTTGCCTCCATCGCCTGGCTGGAGCCAATAAAGTCGGCGCCGTTAGTTTCAAGCTTGCCCAAGGTCTTGAAAAAGGCGTCTGCTATCAGATTGTCTGACTCTTTCAGCATCTTGGTAACAAGCGCGGGCAGCGGCAAGGAGCTGTGTTCACTCAGAAGATGGGCACCGCTTGCCACCTCATTGGCAAAACTGACACGCCCTATGCTGATCCCGAATTTGTCTATGGCGGCAGTGACTTTACTGCGGGCCCAGGCATTGGGCTCGCTGACCGCGATGGACAGCGGCAACCTGTTCAGCGAATGCCAGCAGCCATAAAGCCGGTACTGATTTTCGCCCGTAACTTCAAGCTCTGGACGGCAGGCATCGGGGGATGCACCAATATCGAGGGTTAGGGCGTTATCTATGCTGACCGCGCCGGATTTGGGCAAGCGCACCTGGCTGGACTTGCCATCCTTTGCCGGTACCAGGTATGCCCGGATGCAGTTTTCATCGATGACAAATTCAGACACGGGCGCGGCGTAGCAAACCCCCAGGTCGTCCCATACCCAGCCGCGGGCCTTGGTGCTCGCTTCTTTGGCGCCAACCAGCGTCAGCGAGCCAATGCTGGCAATGCCAAGGCCTTTGAGCGGCGCCAATAATTCATTCAGCTGCGCCTGGGTCAGGCTTGGGTCGCCACTGAACTCAAGGTAAAGGGAATCCACCTTGCCTTTGCTGTTTGCCGTGCCCTTGTTGTTTGCCGTGCCCTTGTTGTTTGCCTTGCCATCAGTGGCTGGCGACTTGCTGGCGGGCGACATCCCCTTGGCATAAAGTCGGGTTTTGAATTGAAACTCATTGCCCAGCCGATGGCTGGCGGCGGTGGCCAGCAGCAATTTCTGAACACTTGCAGGTAACATGGCCCGGCGGGCATTGTCACTCACCAGCAGTTGGTTGTGGGTCAGATCCCAGGCAATCACCCCCAGCGTTGAGTGTTTTGGTTTAATAGCCAGATACCAGTCCGGCAAGACATCCTCATTTGGCAGCGGCCGGAACTGATTGCTTTGGGTGGATGTAAGCTCGGCGTTTGGGGCTGCTGTTACTGCCGCTGCCGTTAGAGCCTTAGCTACAGCCACTGGCACGACGAGGGCGCTGCAACCTCCTATGGCAAAGGCGGCTAGGAGTTTCGGTTTTAGCTTGAATTTGATTTTGCAAAAAGAGGTTGCCAATTGCCACGTCAGGCTGGCGTTTGAGGTGAACAGTTCCATATTCACGGGTAATCCTTATTTGTGTCACCTGGCCTTGGTGGTGTTTCGGCAATTGACGATAAGATGCCTTTCGCTCCGTTCGGCATTGTCTGTAAGAACGGCGAGGACAATCCTGCTGCAGTACTAGTGCAGACAATCCCAAATCGGCATAAAAACGAGCTTATCTGTCATCTGGTTCGCCGGGATTGTCTTTTTCCATCAGCCGATAGAGCTTTAAGGTAACAAACAGCACCAGCGCAATAAAGAGTGGCAGCACCAGGATCCCCAAGGTGCCTTTAAAATGAAACAGCGCCGCTGCGGCCAGTAATGCCACAACCAGTGTCACTAAAATACCTTTGTTTGAACCCATGTGCTGTGTCTCGGTTGGTGTCAGGCATACGTTTTGGGCCACTATAGCAAATGCCGGGTGCAAACACCTGCCCGGGGCACCAAAGTTTGCACTTGGTGCAGAAACGTACAAAAAAGGAACAAAATTCACGTCATTAGCGTGCCTTGGGTGTAAAAGAGCTTGCCCAAGTACGACGATGTCGGTAATTTCTAGCCCTTAATCGAACAAGGAACCCCGGTTTTATGCCCCATCTTCGTATTCGAGGGCTTGAGCAAGCAGAGGTTGCCCGTCTGAGCGAAACACTGCCAGCGGCACTTTCCAGGCTCACCCACACCGATGAATCGGCCTATACCACCGAGTGGATCCCCAGTCAGTTTTTCCAACAGGGAAAAGCGTGCCACCCCACAGTGATGGCGGAGGTGCTTTGGTTTCAACGGAATGAAGCAACGCAGGACGCCATGGAAGCCTGCATTCGTGAACAGCTGATGGCCTATACCCAACAGGGAATAGCCATTGTTTTCATTGCGCTGGATAAGCGGGGATATTACCGCGATGGCCGGCACTTCTAAGGAGGACACCTTGGTTGAGAAGCTGCAAGGCATAGCCCTTCAACCTCAGCAGCTCAAATGGCTGCTGACACCCAGCGAATTCAAAGCCTGTCTGCTGGAGCGGATTGCCTCTGCGACCCGGTCAATTTACCTGGCTGCCCTCTACCTCGAAGACGATGAGGCGGGCAGGGAAGTCATGGCTGCACTGGTTGCGGCCAAAACGGCCAAACCCGAGCTGGAAATCAAGGTTCTGGTGGATTTTCACCGCGCCCGTCGCGGTCTGATTGGCCACAAGGGCGACAGCGGTAACTATCTGATGTACCGCAGGGTGATGGAAAATAATCCCGCCGCATTTGATATTCTCGGTGTGCCAGTCAAGGCGAAAGAGTTTTTGGGTGTTCTGCACCTCAAAGGCTTTGTGATTGATGATGCGGTGATTTACAGCGGCGCCAGCCTGAACAATGTGTATCTACATCAAGCTGACAGATACCGCTTCGATCGCTACCATCTGATTGAAAATGCCGAACTGGCCCGCAGTATGCGCGATATGATTGAGCACTATTTGGTGCAGGATCCTGCGGTAAGCTCGCTCACTCAGGCTGCCAGCGATGAAGTGCTGCCGGAAAAAATGGATATCCGTACCTTTAAGCAGCGTCTTGGCGAAGCCCATTACCAGTTTGAAGGGGTAAAGCTCGGTAACCGGGTCACGCCCCTGGTTGGCCTTGGCAGCAAGCACAATGCGCTGAATAAAGCCGTGGTGTCTTTGGTCGAAAGCGCCAACAAAGAGCTGTTTATCTGCACTCCGTACTTCAACCCGCCTCGGGTGCTGGTGCGGGCGCTGGTGAAAAAGCTGCGCCAGGGGGTGAAGGTTGACATAGTTGTGGGCGATAAGACCGCAAACGACTTTTACATCCCGCCCGAGCGTGAATTTAACACCATAGGTGCCTTGCCGTACCTGTATGAGCAGTCGCTGCGCAAATTTGCCAAGCGTCAGCAGTGGGCGATTGATGAGGGGCTGCTCAATATTCATTTGTGGAAGCACGACAACAACAGTTTCCATTTGAAGGGGATCAGTGCCGACGGCCGTCGCCATCTCATCACAGGTTCAAACCTCAATCCACGTGCCTGGGCGCTGGATTTGGAAAACGGCCTGTTGCTGCAGGATGAAACCGGTGCCTGGGTTGAAGGTTTTGCCGCTGAGCAGGCCCATATTCTTGAGCATAGCCTGCGGCTCTACCACTACAGTCAGGTAGATACCCTGCATCACTATCCGGTGCCGGTGAAAAAGATCATGAATCGTATTCGCCGCCTTAAGGCCGATATCTTCCTGAAACGGATCCTCTGATCCGATTGAATAAAAACGCCGGCCAGTGCCGGCTTTTTTGTGGACAGCTTTCCTTTGCTTCATGACAGCTACAGGGCTTCTGCTCTGATTTGCACTAATCTTGGCGTTGGCACGGCCCTTGGCGTATCATAGCGCGCTTTTGAAAGTCGGCATCCTCAGCTACTCCTCCTGTGTGCCCCACTAAATGAGTGCTGCTGACTTTGGTTGGCTATTTAAATTTTGGTATTCAGGAACGGCGATAAATGACAGCGACTTTACCTCCCCATACGGTCCACAAACTCTATGAGTATCGTAAATCGCTTTCGACCAAACCATTTGGTGCCAGGGGAAAGAATTTAGTGCGCTGCAACCTGTGTCTGCTGGCACAGCAGTATTGCACCTGTGAATTTCGTTCACAGCTAAAAACGAATGCAGCCTTTATGCTGCTGATGTACGACGATGAAGTGCTTAAGCCCACTAACAGCGGCCGCTTGATTGCCGATTTGGTGCCGGATACCTGGGCTTTCCTCTGGAGCCGCACCGAGGTGAGTGACGAGGTGCTGGCGCTGCTTAACGACGACAGATTTCAGCCGTTTGTAGTGTTCCCGGGGGAATATGCCAACGACGGCCAGCGCGTGATTGGCCAGGTTACAACCGATGAGCTTAACGGTAAGCGGCCGCTGTTTATTATGCTAGATGGTCGCTGGCGTGAAGCTATCAAGATGTTTCGTAAAAGCCCGTACCTGGCCGGATTGCCGATTTTGTCCTTTGATGCAGGCACCATTGCCAAATATGCGCTTCGAAAAGGCACCCGCGAATTTCAGTTTGGTACCGCCGAGGTAGCCGCCATGGCCATTGGCGCCATGGGCGAGGAGGGCAATGCCGCCCGGTTGTCGACCTGGTTTGATTTGTTTGTTGAATCCTCGCTGCTTGGCCGTAACCGCAGGCCCAATACCACCTTGTCTGAAAGGGAGCGCCTGATAGCCGCCTTTGTTGCAGATTAACTGTGCTGAAACCCGGCTCAGTAAGTTGACCAAGCACACGATAGACATGATGTGAATTTACCGAGACAACTAAAAAACCGGCCATTGGCCGGTTTTTTAGTTTAAGTCGGGCTGTTACACGCCGACTTCAGTTCCATCAATCTTGCTGATCACCACAGTTGCCGCACGCGGGCGAATGCTGGTGCCGGCGGGAGTGACAACGGCAGCGTCATTGCTGTATGGCCAGTTGCCCGGGTGTTGGATGTTGGCAAATACGCTGGTGTAATCCGGGCTGATGGCAAAACCCGTTACTTCACAGCCATTGGGGCCAACGAAGAAGCGGCGCAGCTCCATCTGGTTGGCCGAACCCAGTGTTTGCTGCTTGCCGTCAGAGTCCAGCAAGGTGGATGGCACAACGGCCAGCATCTGATCGTTGGTGTGGGAGGTCACTTCCTTGGCACCATTGTCGGTCTGCACCCACATGATGCCGCGCTTATCGAAGGCAAGGCCGTCGGGGCTGGCAAATTGGTTCAGTTCAGTCAGGCCAGACAGATTGGTGTCAGCATCGCCATCGGCGGGCGAGCCAAACACAAAGATATCCCAGCTGAATTCGGTAGCAGACTCACCTTCATCCCAACGGATAATGTGGCCGAAGTTATTCTTCAGGCGTGGGTTGGCTGGGTTGGCTTCGGTACGCTTGCTGTTGTTGGTCAGGGTCAGATAAGCGCTGCCGGTGAAGGGGTCAACCGCGCACCACTCAGGGCGGTCCATTGGGGTGGCGCCGAGAAGATCAGCAGCACCGGCGGTGTTGATGATGATATCGGCCTGGCTGCCGAGGTGATCGGCGAGCGTCTTGCCATCTGTGGTCATGGCGTCCGGGGTCAGCGCCAACCAGGCGCCTTTGCCATCTTCATCGAAACGGGCCACATACAGGGTGCCGTCATTCATGTATTTGTCGCCGGTGGCCAGACGGTTGCTGCTGTTTGCATCGGCCTCGTCCCATGGGGTGTTAGATACGTACTTGTAAAGGTATTCAAAGCGCGAGTCGTGACCCGAATAGAACACCAGCGGCTTACCGGCTTCCAGTTTGCCAAAGGTACAACCTTCATGGCGGAAGCGGCCAAGTGCAGTGCGCTTAACACCGCGGGCGCGGGGTGAGAAGGGGTCAATTTCGACGATATAGCCATGGCCATTTGCTTCGTTGCGGTAATCGTACTGGGCGGTGGTGCCGGTTGGGGTCACATCGAAGCGGGCAAATTCGTCTGCACGTTCTTCACCGTGGCCAGCCAGGTGGTCCCAGCCATAACGGGTGCCGGATTTCGCCACACCAATGCGGCTGTCGGCGGCGCTCATTTCGCCTTTATTAACGAAGTAACCGGGCCAGTTTTCTTCACAGGTCAGGTAAGTACCCCAGGGAGTGTAACCATTACCGCAGTTGTTGAGTGTACCGCGGCTTTGGCTGCCATCGGGGGAGAATGCTGTTACCAGATGGTCACTGTATGCGACCGGGCCTGCCATATCGAACACAGTGGCGCCGGTAAAGCGGCGGTTGTGCTCATCATCGGTTACCACTTCCCAGATGCCGCTTACGCGCTTAATGCGCACTACACTCACGCCATGGGCGTTGATTTCTTTACGCACTTCATCCACGACACTGCGAAGGCCGCTGGTTTCATCGAAGGTTGGACCATTGGGATGCAGGGCATCGGGTTCGATGTATTCGTGGTTGATACACAGCAGGCCGTCGTCGCCTGCTTCATTGAGCGGGAAGAAGTGCATACCATCGTGGTTTTGGCCAACAGAATTGGCCTGGTCGTCCGCTGTGTTGCTGCCATCGTCTTTCCAGGCGGCGGCTTTGCTGTTGAGCGGCGTGCCCCAGGGCGCGAGCACCTGAGCGCGGTAACCGTTTGGTACCACCACAGAGTCAGTCAGAGAGCCTGAGACGGATTCAAAGCCAAGCTTTACACTGGACTGAGTAGGTGGAACCGGCGTAGGCGGCACTGGTGTAACAGGTGCTGGCACAGTGGTGTTGCTGTCGCTGCCACAACCGGCAAGACCCAGACCGGCAAAGGCCGTCATGGCGCCCAGGCCCAGACCACTCTTTACAAAGTGACGACGGGACAGGTGCTTTTCGAGAATTTCGGCAAATGGGGTATTGTTGCTCTGGTTATAACATTTAGGGTCAAAGGTCGCCTTGCTCATGTTCACTCCAACGAAAGGTTAACGGCTGGTCGATTGAAGGGACAAACTAATGGCCGCAGTTGACAGTTGTGTGTAATGAGTATGACGGTTGGATGAAACGAGCTTGTGCAAATAAAGCGGTTATACTGGATAAAGACCCGAAATAGTTGGAGAGATCCCAATGGCAAGTCAGGATTCAAACGTGATGTTACTGATCCTTCACCGGCTGGAGCCCGGCTGCCTGGGCCCGGATGGCGCTGACCATGTGGAGCAATTCTGTCAACTGGCTGAAAAGGCCATTCAGGCTCTGGCGCCGGAAGTGTGCCAGTGGCAGTTGGTGCCTAGATTCGATAAATCGCTGCCGGAAATGAGTTACTTTCTTGGCAGTAAACAACTTACCAAAGAGCAAACCGACCGTTACCTTGAAATGTTCTCCCTCGAAATTGACGAATTTGAGGAGCGTTTCCATGCCAAGCTGACCCAGCTCATCAACCAATATTTGGCCCGCAAGGGTTAGCTTATCTCGCGGCCATTGGCGACAATCGGCCGCTGCAATAAGTCCCAATTGTTGCGGCTCATCTCATTCATAAAGCACTGAGTGCGATACACACAGGCCCTGAGCAGGGGCCGCTTATGGTATTTAAGCCACTGATGGCGTGCTTCCACATAGGCCCACAGCCAACGTCTTTCATCGCCCCCTTTACTGGGTGGCCTTGCGGTAAAGCGCTTGCGTAAAAACAGCGGTATGCCGCCTGAGTGTACCTGAGAGTCGTATACCACCAGATGCCCAAGCGCAGTTTGGATCCCGTGAGCCTGACACCAGGCATTGGCAGGTTGCCAATAAAAGGTATCGAAGAATCTGTCCTGGGTATCGCGCATCACGGGATCTTCCCGACCAGCGGCCACCAGCAGGTCATGAAATTCGCCATCGGTCACCAGGGATTCACGACCCACCCGCTCAAGGTAGGGCAGGATGTCGTTACTGTAGGCGCCCTCGGCCTCCACATACATTTCCAGCAGGTACCTGAGATTGCCTTGTTCAGTGGTTTGAGTGCGGCCATAGGTTATCTGAAAGGTGCCATTGATGCCGTCATCCTGAATGGTCAGCTTATCGTAGCTCCCATCCGGGGTGCCGGTTTCAAACTGATTGATAATCCTAATAATCAATGACTTTGGGATACTCATGTTCATCCTTGTTCTGTAAGGGCTTGTACGCCTGACAATCTGTGTTCAGGCCATCTTATGCAGGCCTTTGTGCTGATGATTGATGTAAATCGTTGTTGGTCATCAATGTTAGTCATTGCCGCAGAAGATAATAGCGATAACCTTAAGACGCTTGAATCCTTTTCCCAAGTTCAGCCTCAAAAGGGGCAAGCGGCTCGTTGAAGTAACCTCATCGCCCGGAAGCCAATCCCCGCCAATCTGAAACCTTGGCGCCAATAATGGCAAAACGGTGAAATTCCACTAATTCCATTCCTTGGTAGCAACAGCGCCAGGTATTCTAAAACCTAAGGCTGAACGCCACGCTTATTCCAAAATGGCATGTTAATATTACGTTAACAGAAGCCCGAGTGTAACTATTTGCCCAGCGGGAATATTTTCTAACGCTTTTAAACGCACTACATCAAGCCCATGAAATGCATATTGAATTCACATAACCACACAATAGGTGCGTCATACCTTTAACTGTAACGCAAGTGTTACATCTTGTTTCGATTTTTGGCTTTTTAGCACAGCCTCCAGGCTGGAGGTGGATGATTTTTGCTCTAAGTTGGTTGATGCCCTGAGGCAAAAAACATAACAAGGAGAAAGTCAAATGTATAAGAAACATGCACTCGCAATACTGGTCGCGGGTTTGGCATCCGGTCAATTGGCCTATGCCAACGACTATCAGGCCCAGCTCGTCCAGGTACCAAGCGAGCGAGCCATCAAGGACAACTATATCGTGGTCTTCAACACGCCTTCGGTGCTGAATGTTCAGCAGCAAGGTGCAATTGAATCCTTCGCCATGACTCAGGCCCTTGGTCTTGAGAACAATTATGGCATCTCGGTAAAAAGCCATTTTGGCAGCGCCTTAAACGGGGTACTGGTTAAGGCGACACCGGGGCAGGTGAAGCAGTTGCTTAAAGACCCAAGTGTTAAGTACATCGAGCAGGATCAGCTGATGTCGGTTGAACCGACCGTTGAAGCGCAGGCGGATCAAGGCGGTGCTACCTGGGGGCTCGATCGTATCGATCAGCGCGATCTGCCGCTTAACAGCAATTACCACTATGACTACGATGGCAGCGGCGTAACCGCCTACGTAATCGATACCGGTGTGCTGACCAGCCATAACGAGTTTGGCGGCCGTGCCAGCCACGGTTGGGACTTTATCGACAACGACTCGGATGCCACCGACTGTAACGGTCACGGTACCCACGTTGCCGGTACTATTGGCGGCAGCGCCTACGGTGTGGCCAAAAACGTCAATGTGGTTGGGGTGAGGGTGCTCGGTTGCAGCGGCTCCGGCAGTAACTCAGGAGTGATCAACGGCATTAACTGGGTGAAAAATAACGCCAGCGGACCTTCGGTTGCCAACATGAGTTTGGGGGGCGGCGCCTCCCAGGCAACCGATGATGCGGTGAACAGTGCTGTAGCGGCGGGCATTACCTTCGTGGTCGCTGCCGGTAACGATAACGCCAACGCCTGTAACTATTCGCCAGCCCGGGCGGCCAACGCGGTAACCGTGGGTTCAACCACCTCTTCGGATGCCCGCTCAAGCTTCTCTAACTACGGATCCTGCCTGGATATCTACGCGCCAGGTTCCAGCATCAAGTCGGCCTGGTATACCTCCAATACCGCCACCAACACCATCAGTGGTACTTCCATGGCGTCACCCCATGTGGCCGGTGTAGTGGCCCTGTATCTGGATGAAACCCCTTCGCTGTCGCCGTCACAGGTGGTCAGCCGTTTGACCAGCCGTGCCTCCGACAGCAAGGTCAGCGATGCCAAAACCGGTTCGCCAAACAAGCTGTTGTATTCACTGGCGGGTGATGATGGCGGCTGTGGCAGCAACTGTCCACCTACCGGTGGCGAGCTCAGTAACGGCCAGGGCGTCAGTGTCAGTGGTGCCCAGGGCAGTGAAAATCAGTATTACATCGATGTGCCTGCCGGTCAGTCGGCGTTGGCTATTGCCCTTGCCGGTGGCCGCGGTGATGGGGATCTGTACGTCAGCTACGGTACGGCACCCACCACCACCAGTTATCAGTGCCGTCCATACCTCAATGGCAACAATGAAAGCTGTAACTTCAGTAACCCTCAGGCCGGACGCTGGTATGTGATGGTACGTGGCTATTCTAGCTACAGCGGCGCAACCCTGACCGGTAGCTACTCAAGCGGTGGCGGCGGTGGCAGCTGTTCAGATGCTGACTGCCTGCAAAGTGGTGTACCTGTATCCAACCTCTCTGGCACTTCCGGCTCGTCGGCTTACTACAAGCTGTATGCCACTGCCGGCAGCAGCCTGACAGTTTCGATAGCCGGTGGCAGTGGCGATGCGGATCTGTACGTGAAAGCAGGTAGCCAGCCCACAACCAGCTCCTATGATTGCCGTCCGTACAAAAACGGAAACAGCGAAAGCTGCAGCATCAGTGTCAGCCAGTCTGGCTTCTACCATGTGATGCTGCGTGGTTACAGCGCCTATTCAGGAGTGACTCTGCAAGCAAACTATTGATAGTGCCCCGTTTTTATAACGGCTACTTTCATTGACTCAAACCCGGCCGGCGTCCTGCGCTGCCGGGTTTTATTTCGAGTGCACAGCTTTGCTGCAATGTCTGCCAAATGCCAATGTGGCGCCTGATAAGCGTTTTGAGCTGCAAAGGTGCGCCATCTTCACCGAAGTAGTAATCAATCTGTGGTTGCCAGGCGCTGGATTTAAATAGGGCCGTGACGGTCGGCTCCAGTCTGAATTGAGCTTCACTGTAAACGCCAAGATAGGGCTGCAGTTTGCCGATAAAAAACTTATTCAGCACGTTGAGCAATATTTGCTGCTTTGCTGGATTATGCCCAGGTTTACAGCGCATCAGTGGATGGGTGGACAGAACGCTATTCAGTTGCTGCAATGCCTGAATATTCATCTTCATGCCAGCCATATAACGCACGCCGAACTCGTTTTGGTTCAGCGAGTTGAGCGCATGGTTCAGTTCTTCGCCATTAAAGGCTGCAAAATCACCATCCGCTATCAGAGTCTGGATTTTAAGTAAGCGGTTAAAGGCAGTCTCTGCTTCAATAAGCCCAGCCTTAGCACTGCTTGCCCCAAGGCTTGCACTGCCGATAAAAAGTCGTTTACGGATAACGGGTTCATTTTCCAAAAACCACACAAAAAGCCTGGCAGCGGTTTGCTTCTTAAATGCAAGTTCGGCGCTTAAGACGGCTTTAAGGTCACTATCGCCAAGGGTTTTAATGCAGTCCGGAGCGGCTTTGATAAATTCAAGCTGGTAGATAACAAGGTTGGATGGCTGAGCAACCTTGCCCAGACTGCTGTTGTGATTGGCAATAAGGCCGCCCAGACGGCAATGGTTCAGCGCCGCCAGATCCAAAAGGCCAATGCTGTTGGGACTGATGCGCTTGGCCACATTGTCTGGTGAGTCGCTTTGGGATGAGATGCCGCCGTGCCATTCGCTGCGACTTGGCTGACTGAACCTGGGCTGACTAAACATGGGCAGGCTAAACTTGGGCTGACTGAATATGGTTTGGGTGCTTTCTGAAGCCGTTGTTGTGTTTGAATTGTCTGTGTTAGGCATTGGCGCTGATAAATCGGCCTCCAACACATTGGCGAGGCGATTTTCATAGTCCTGCCAGAGCGCTTTCGCCTGATCTGCCGGGCTGCAGCCAACAAGAAGCAGCACTGGCATGTATATACCCCACGCCAGCCAGCAGGCGGATAGTTTGCGTAAGCGTGTGGTGTATAACCCAGCCAAGGCCATCATACTTTGTCCAAATAAAGTCCCCAGACTCAAGGTTCCTGAACCAAGTTAAGGTTCTAAAAACCAGTCTATTCGTGTCACTTAAAGATAACGTGTCACTCAAAGGTCAGCTTTCACCAAAACAAAAGGCAGGGAAACCCTGCCTTTTGTTGATGGCACCTTAAGGGTACCAAACCACACGCGTTACTGCTGCAGGGTCTCTACCTTGGTCAATACGCGGTTGGTCTTGAACAGGTTCACTTCACGGGTGTCGCTCATGGCTTCGCCGCTGTCTTGGGCAGGCGCTTTTTGCACAGCGAAACTGGCGGCAGCCGGGGCGGGGCAGCTTTGGGTTACCCGGTATTGCAGCGCCGCCGCAAACAGGGCTTCGTTCGGATCGCCAAGCTGATGGCTGAAGTCATCGTTCAGATAACAGCCGGTCACCTGCTCACCGCCCATAACAGGGGTGTTGGCAGGTTCAAAGCCATCGGCATAGTCACCAAAACCCTTGTTGTTTTCACCACGGAACTGGATGCTGAAATAGGTGGTACCGCAGTTGTCGGTTGGATAGAAGCCATAAGGCTTACCGCAGGTACGATTACCTATTTGCACCACATCCAGGTCGATACCGCGAAGACCATTGATAATGGCCTCCGATGCCGAGCAGGTGCCCGATGTGGTTAGGATAAATACCCGGCCCAGATCCAGATGTGGCAAAGCTACGCCCTGGGTGTAGGAAAAGCCGATGCCGGTATCAATGAACGGCATTGGCACCAGGGCTTGGCCGGTCACCGGATTGGTGCTGGCGTGCTTATCGTTAAAGGTGGTGTTTTCAAATATCTTGTTGCTGGTACGAGCCGGGCCGGCAATCATGTAACCCAACTGACTGGCGATGGCCAGCAGACCGCCGCCGTTATAGCGCACGTCCAGCACCAAATCGTTAATGCCTTCTGCTTTGAGGGTGCTGATGGCATCAACCAGTTCTTTTTCTGAGGTGGCGATATGGCTGTTGAACTGCAGATAGCCCACTTTGCCGCTAGCGGTGGCCACTGTTTTCACGTTTTGCACCGGATCCTGCACCACAGTACCTGCGGTCATGGAGATAGGGCGTTCAGTACCATCGGGATCGCGCACTTTAAAGGTGCTGGTTTTACCACTGGTGCTGGGGAAGAAGGCCTCGTTGAGAGTATTCACATCATCGCCGTTTGCGACAACGACACCGTTGGCCTCAAGAAACTCGGTGCCACGGACAATACCGGCGGCTGTGGCAACACTACCAGGCTCGGTATAGGCGGCGACAATTTTTCTTGGCTCTCTGGCAGACAGTAGCTGGAATTCAACACCATAACCCACAGCCTCACCAGAGTTGGACAGGGCTTCCCACTCAGCGGTGGACATGGCGCTGTGGAATCTGTCTTTTTTGGCGCCGCTTGGCGTGGTCAACGGAGTTTTTAGCTGGGCAAAATAATCAATCACTGCGCCGAAACTGTTGGGGTCGTTATCAGGCACTTCGCTGTACCAGAGGTAGGTGTTGTTGGTCCAGGAACGCAGCCACATTTTTTCATGCAAGGCGCTGCCGGACTTATCGGCTGTGCCGCTGCGTGGATTGGCGCAGAAGTTTTTGTAAATATCCTCGCTGGCAAAGCTGCCTTGCACCCAGGTAATGTCGCTCCCTGAATTACCATTGTTGCCCGAGTTACCGCTATTTCCTGAATCCGAGGTGCCGCCACCGCCTGAACAGGCGCCAACAGCGGCGAGCAGGGCGAGGGTAAGCGCATGCTTTGTAAAGTACCGCATTTCAAAACTCCTTTTTCGTACGATTGCCGATTTAAATCAGCTAGTTATTTTCTTCATAATATCACTTATCAACTGATGCGCCATCTTGCAGTCACGATCTGATAACAGGCCGATACCATTTTGTAGCCAGGGTCTGAGTTTATCCTGCTCAGACAGCGCCAACAGATCGGCAAGTTGCTGCGCTTTTTGCTTGAGCGATTGAATTTGGCCTTCGGCGGCGACGGCTTGCTGAAGCCCTATGGTGCCCGACAGGCCTGAGAGTGCGTAACTGTATACCATGACCGCCTGACCCAGGTTTAAAGAAGGGTACTCACCGGCAAGGGGCACGTAACTGAAAAGGTCGCAGGCGTCGAGTTCCTGATTCGACAGGCCACTCGACTCGCGGCCAAATACCAGCGCCCGAGAGCCGGCGCCACTGTTACTTAAGGTAGTGGCAAGCTCATCGGGTGCAAGGAAGGTCCGGGGGCTACCGCGCTCCCTGGCGGTGGTGGCAATCAGCAGATCAAAATCCTGTCTCAGGGCTTCGAAGCTGTCGTAGCAGCGGGCGTTATCCAATATGTCGGTGGCGCCATGGGCAACCCAGCGAGCTTCTTCTTCCAAATGAACCTGACTGCCAACCAGAATTAACTCATTAAATCCCATGGTTTTCATGGCTCGGGCGGCGGCGCCTACATTGGCGGCGCGGGCAGGTTCAACCAGTACAATGGACAACATAAAACGCATTTACTCCGATACAAATAAAGCCTGGCAGCGAGTATAGCGGTAAACACCTGCCAGCCCGAGCGTTTTCAGTGGGTCCAATCATCCAAACCGCGCCATCCAAACCGGACTCAGTATTGAGGCTCAGTTCATTATCAGGACTTACTCCTTTCGGATGTAGTGGGCGATGAGATTTCCAACCCACGGGTTAGCGCATATTGTGCGGAAATGTGAAATTTTATAGTTATTCCCCACAAACACAGCACCTTAGCCCAATAGCCTTTATATGACCGCCAGAAAAAACGGATCAGACATTCTGACGAACAAGCTGCCGCTGCTGCTCAATCTTGCTGGCATCGGCTGCCTGCTGGTGTTCGGTGCGGCAAAGCTGCATCAAGCGGTGGCAGGGGAGTCGGCGCTGGATGAGGTCAACGCCCGGCTTGCGGCAATGCAAACGCTGCCGGACGTTGAAGCTAAGGCAAGCGTCTCGGAAACTCCGACCGAATTAGAGACCTGGGCACAGCGAACCCGCCAGCCGGAGTCTTTGTCTGAGACAGCGAGCTCTGGACTAGCCCTCTCTTCAAAGCCACTGTCCGCGGCGCCGTCTGTAAAGCCGCCCGATATGACCGATTGGTCGGCTGCGCGCAAAAAAGGGTACGCCGAACCAAGCCAATCCTCTGCAACGTCGTTGGCGATGCCCCCAGCGCTAATTGGCAAAATCCGTATTGATGATATCGATGTCGAAGCGGCGCTGTTTGATGGCGACTCAGAGCTCAATCTCAACAAGGGAGTCGCCAGGGTCAGTCATACCGCCGGGCTTGGCGAGCAGGGCAATCTGGTGATTGCCGGTCACAGGGATTCCTTTTTCAGAAAGCTTGGCCAGCTCAAAAAAGGCGCGAGCATCGAAGTGATGTCAGTAGATGGCCAGCTGCACCGTTATCAAATGACCGACAGCTGGATAGTCACGCCCGAGGATACCTGGGTGATGGCGCCCGTCAGCAGCGATGTGCTCACCCTCATTACCTGTTATCCATTCTACTTTGTTGGCAGCGCACCCCAGAGATACATAGTGCGGGCCAAAAAGGTTTCCCCCCACCAACAATAAGGAAAGAACCATGAAAAAAACACTTGCCGCTGGCCTGTTGGCCTCTGTGGTTGCGGGCCCCGCACTGGCGGCCGATTGCAGTGACGTGGTATGGCATCAGGATGTGCTGGCTCAGTATCCCAGCGTGGCCAACGCCTGTCAGGAAGTGATTGAAAAAGACGGCAAACAGTTTGTGAAACTCAAGGCTGAGTTCGTGCGTTACCGCGAGCCACATAAAGCCATGCTGGATGTGTATGAAACTGACGGCTCAAAACAGCGCCAGACGGTATCACTCAAACCCAACGCCACTGTGAATGCCGGCGGCAATATGATTGGTTGGGATGCCTTGCCCCGTGGCTATGAGCTGGAGTTCTACGTACCGAGCGATCGATTCGAAGTGGATGAAGTGACCATGGTGACCCCGGTTGCGCCGGTTGAGCCAGAAACCCAACCTGCAGCGTTACCAAAAACGGCCTCCTGGGTACCGGCACTTGGCGCAGCAGGTTTGCTGCTGCTTGGATTGGGCCAGCTTTTCGGCCGTCGTCGCCGCGGCCAATAAGGGGTTATCGACGGTTTAAATGGTACTTGTTGCCGTCGTCTGTAAAAGTGGCTGGTATTACAGCTGTAAAAAAGCCGCCCCAGGGCGGCTCTTTTGTTTATTGGCCTTTTTTAAGTGCCAGGCCTAAATGCTCAGTTGCCTGAGGTGTTGAATACTGTCTCGGCGCGCCATACACGGTACTTAAGCTCGGCGCCTTCTGGGATGTAAAACACCATTGGCAGCTTACTGTTATAGGCAAATTTATGGTCACCGGGAATGCGCACAAAGGCTTCGGTTTTGGCCTTATCGAAACAGGCCATCATGGTGCTTGGGCCGTCGGCGATGTCGTTCACTTCGTAGTAGGTGTAACCCCAGCCTTGCAGGTTAACGGCTTTGAGCTCACCGCGCAGGCCGTGTTTGTTGCAGTCGACCAGTTTGGTTTGTCCAACCTGAACCTCAACCATGTAGTTTTGTTCGTTTTCAAGCTGTGGCAGGGTCAGAATGTGCTGAACCATACCTGCTGCGGGCACCGGAAACATCTTGCTGGCGTCCCGGGCCTGATAATCGGCGGCATTAAAGTGCTCTGCAGTGATCATATTCTGATTAACTCCATCCGGATGGGCAGGGGAAGTGGCGTTAGCCACAGACAGGGTTGCCAGAGAAAAAAGGCCGGTCAGCATCAGATTTTTTACAGAAAAGGCTTTTTGCATAATAACTCCTTGATAAGGGGAGACCCCAAAAATAGCCGGGATTCATACCCGCTGTATTCCTGTAAACGAGGCTAATCGGAAAAAGGGTTAAAGCCCACGAAAAAAATTTTTATTTTGTTTGGCTGTTGCAGCCTGTGAGTTATTTCACGTTTCAAATAGTTTGATGTTCAAACTAATTTAATCCACACTAAAACCACGCTAACCTTTTGCCGTCAAACCTACAACAAGCAGTGAAATTATGAACACGCATCCTTTCCATTCCGTTGCCGATTGGCAGCACCCCCACGATTTTTTCAAACATAACGATGCCGGCGAGCGCAGTACTCGCATCGTGCTGATCCTGACCTTGGTTACCATGGTGGCCGAAATCCTCGCCGGTACCGTGTATGGCTCTATGGCACTGTTGGCCGACGGATGGCACATGGGCACCCATGCGGCGGCGTTTTTAATCACCCTGTTTGCGTATCGTTATGCGCTTAAACACAAAGACAATCCATCGTTTGCCTTTGGTACAGGTAAGGTTGGGGTGCTTGGCGGCTTTGCCAGTGCCGTGGCTCTGGGGTTGGTGGCGCTGATTATGGTGATTGAATCTGGGATGCGACTTATTTCACCCCATGAAATTGCCTTCGATGAAGCCATTCTGGTTGCCATCATAGGTCTGTCTGTAAATCTGCTGAGTGCATTTTTGCTTAAAGATCATCACCATCACCATCATGGTCATCATCACGACCACGCTGATGACCACGGGCATGCCCATGAACACGAGCACGAGCACGAGCACGAGCATCAACATCTGCATGCCCACACCGATGCCGACAGCCATGCTCACTCACATCACCATGATGCACAGGGTCATGAGCATCATGTACACGAACATGAACATCACGGCCATCACCATGATCACAATCTGCGTGCTGCCTATCTGCATGTCCTGGCCGATGCGCTGACCTCGGTGCTCGCCATCGGTGCCTTGCTGGCAGGCAAGTTCCTCGGCTTGACCTGGCTCGATCCGCTTATCGGCATCCTGGGCGCGGTGATCATTGGTCGCTGGGCCATAGGTTTGGTGCGTGATACGGCGCCTGTGCTGCTGGACGCCACTGGCAGCAAGTCCCAGCGCGATCGCATCAAGGCGTTGGTGGCCAGTGTGCCGGACCATGGGATAAGCGATCTGCATATCTGGCGCATTAGTGCCGACCATAAAGCCTGTATTCTGGGGGTGGTGAGCCATACACCAAAAGACGCCAGTTATTTCGTTAATCGGATTAAATCAGAGCTGGGCTTTCACCATGTGACCGTGGAAGTGCATCGCTGCGATTGTGAAGCACGCGGCAGCCACTAGGCCTAAACAAGGATAAGCCCATGAGCACAAAAGAGATGGACATCAATAAGCTGCTGGTTGAATTTTATGAGCGCTTTTCCGCCTGGGAGCACCATATTGTTGAAGGCAGCGGTTTGCCACTGCCGATGATGCACACTCTGGAGCTGCTGGGGCTCTACGGTCCGATGCGCATGACGGATCTGGCCGAGAAACTCTGTATCAGTACCGGCACCCTGACAGTGCGGGTCGATAAGCTGGCAAGTGATGGCCTGGTTGAGCGTATCGCAAATCCACAGGACAGGCGCTCACTGCTGATATCGCTTACCTCGCAGGGGCTTGAGATCTTTAAAGAGCACGACCGCGCACATCTGGATATGACTGCCAAACTGACCAGCAACCTCAGCGCCGATGATAAGGCCACGCTGCAGCGGCTACTTGGGCAACTCACCGAACAGTTCGATACGCTGGCCTGACCAGCCCTCATTGAAACAAACCTTTACACTTGAACCCGGCAGGCGGTTGCGCCTGCCGGAAATTCCGATAATTTAGTGTCCTTATTACAACTATTGCGACCGCAACATCATAAGGACTAACAATGAAACAACGGATATTGCTTCTTGGTGCAGCCTCTTTGCTCGCCTTCAACGTTGCCGCCGAAGGCGACGATCCCTTTATCTGGCTCGAGGATGTCGAGGGTGAAAAAGCCCTGGCCTGGGTAAAGACCCAAAACGATCGCTCTTTGGAAGAGCTCAAAGCCGTGCCTGGCTACAACGCCTTGGTAGACAATGCGCTGGATATTCTTAACGATAAGGCGCGCATTCCCTATGCCGGCCGTATCGGCGATCACCTGTATAACTTCTGGAAAGATGAAGCCAATCCTCGCGGCATCTATCGCCGTACCACCATGGCCGAATACGTCAAAGACGCGCCCAAGTGGGAAACTGTGCTGGATATCGATGCCCTGGGCAAAACCGAAGGGGTGAACTGGGTGTTCAAGGGCATGGACTGTCAGTATCCGAAGAACGTGCGTTGCCTGGTGTCTTTGTCCCGTGGCGGCGCCGATGCCGTTGAAATCCGTGAATTTGACCTCTCCAGTTTAAGTTTCGTCCCCGCCGACAAGCAGGGTTTCTTCCTGCCGGAAGCCAAGTCCAGCACCAGCTGGATTGACGAGAACACCCTGTTTGTGGGTACCGATTTTGCCGAAGGCGATGCCTGGACCGACTCCGGCTACCCACGCAAAGTGAAAGTATGGACCCGTGGAACCGACATTAAAGACGCCAAAGAAGTTTATGCCGGTAACAAGGCTTCCGTTGCCTCGTCTGGCTACGTGATTTGGGACGATAAAACGCCGCTCAAGCTGGTGTCTGAAGCTGAAACCTTCTATGAAGCCAGCTATAAGGCGCTGGTCGATGGCAAGCTGGTGGATCTGCCGCTGCCAAAGGATGCCGAGCTCAAGGGCTTCTTTAAAGGTGATATCTTTGTTGAGCTTAAGAGCGAAATGAAGCAAGGCGCAATGAGCTTCCCGCAGGGCGCCATTGTTTATACCAAGGCCGACAAACTGCTGGCCGGTAAGCCTGAATTTGCGCTGTTTGTTAAACCCGACGCCAATTCATCTATCAGTCAGGTTACCTTTACCCGCAATGCGGTGCTGGTGAACTGGCTTGAAGACGTTAAGAGCAAGCTGGTGCGCTACCGTAAAGATGCCAAGGGAGCGTGGCAGGGTGAAAACGTGGGTTTCCCAAGCAACGGCAGCATCAGCGTGTTCGACAGCAGCCGCGACAGAGACGATCTGTTTGTTACCTACACCAGCTTCCTCGAACCCTCCACGCTTTACAGTGTGAACGCCGAAAGTCTCAAGCGTGAGTCACTCAAGGCGATGCCAGCCCAGTTCGATGCATCAAAATTTGAAGCCAAACAGTATTTCGCCACCAGTAAAGATGGCACCAAGGTGCCTTACTTTGCCGTGATGGCCAAAGACATCAAGCTCGATGGCACCAACCCAACTCTGCTGTACGGCTATGGCGGATTTGAAGTGTCGCTGCGTCCTTTCTACTCTGCCACCACAGGTAAGAACTGGCTGGAGCAGGGCGGCGTTTATGTGCTTGCCAACATTCGTGGCGGTGGTGAATACGGTCCAGGTTGGCACCAGGCTGCGCTGAAGGAAAACCGTCATAAGGCCTATGAAGACTTTGAAGCCATTGCTGAAGATCTGATTAAGCGCAAAATCACCTCGCCTAAACACCTGGGTATTCAGGGTGGCAGTAACGGCGGCCTGCTGATGGGTGCCGCCTTTACCCGCAGACCGGACCTGTATAATGCCGTTGTGTGTCAGGTGCCACTGCTGGATATGAAGCGTTATAACAAACTGCTTGCCGGCGCCAGCTGGATGGGTGAGTACGGCAACCCGGATGTGGCTGCCGAGTGGGATTACATCAAAACCTTCTCGCCATACCACAACCTGAAGAAAGACACTCAATATCCAAAAGTGTTCTTTACCACCTCTACCCGTGATGACCGCGTGCACCCAGGCCATGCCCGTAAGATGGTGGCCAAAATGGAAGACATGGGTTACCAAGTGCTGTACTTCGAAAACATGGAAGGCGGCCATGCCGGCGCGGCAGATAATAAACAAACTGCGGAACTTAATAGCCTGGCGTATGCCTACTTATTGAAGCAGCTTAAGTTGTAATAGCCGGGGATCGGCTCACACCTAAACAAAACCACCGAGGCTGCTGTCGGCCCGGTGGTTTTTTATTGGGCATTTGTCCCATGGGCTGAGACTTTTGTTTTATTTTTTAATGTCACGTTTACAATAGGCACACTTTTGTCGGGCTTTATTTGGGGGAGAGTCAGTTTGAAGTCCATCGGTTTAAATCGTTTTACGTTTTTTGTCGCCCTGTATTACGCGCTAATTCTTAACATTCCCTTGTATATCAGGGCGTCCGAAGGGCTCAAGGCGCTGTCTTACATCGACTGGCTGTTTGTAGCCAGTTTACCCGTTCTGCTGACCTGTCTGCTGGCGTTTATCTTCTCGCTGTTCAGCTTCAAATACCTCGCCAAGCCGTTTTTCATGGGGCTGACTCTGCTGTCGGCCTCAGTGGTTTATGGCATGTACAAGTACGGTATCGTGTTTGACCGTGCCATGATGGAAAACATCTTCGAAACCCACAGCGCTGAAGCCCTGATGTACGTGAACGCCGAGTCTATCATCGGCTTTGCCTTACTTGGAATATTGCCTGCGGTGCTGATATTCAAAGCGCCCATTGAATACCGGGTGTGGTGGAAAGAGCTGTTACACAAGCTTGGGTTTATGGCTGCCATGTTGGCCTGCGCCGGTGCCATTCTTGGCGTCTATTATCAGGATTATGTGGCGTTCGGGCGCAACAACGATGATATGAAACAGCTGATAGTGCCGACTTATTTTATGGGCGCGGCGGGTAAGTATCTCAATCAGCGCTACTTTGAAACCCCACTGGTGTATCAGCCTCTGGGGGAAGATGCCAAAAACGAAACCATCGACAGCAATCAAAAGCCGCTCTTGACTGTGCTGGTGGTGGGGGAAACCGCCCGCTCGATGAATTATCAGTATTACGGCTATCAAAAAGACACCAATGCCCACACTAAACCCTACAACCCTGTGGTTTTTGATGATGTGAGCTCCTGCGGCACGGCCACCGCTCAGTCGCTACCATGCATGTTTTCCCGCATGAGCCGTGAAGAGTACGATGCCAGACGAGCCCGCGCGCAGGATAGTGCCATCGATGTGCTTAGCCACGCCGGGATACAGGTTAACTGGATTGACAACGACAGCGGCTGTAAGGGCGTATGTGACAGGGTCAGCAATGAACTGATTGCACTTAACGATACGCCTGAGCTTTGCGACGGCGAATCCTGTCTGGATGAAGTGTTACTGCGCCGCCTCGATTCCCTGCTTGAAAAGGGCGTGGAGAAAGACACCCTGGTAGTGCTGCACATAATGGGTAGTCATGGGCCAACGTATTACCAGCGTTATCCCGAGGCACACCGGGCTTACACACCGGACTGCCCCCGCAGTGATATTCAGAACTGCAGTAACGAGGCTCTGGTAAACACCTACGACAATACCATTCGTTACAGCGATTACATTATCGCCGAAGTGATGAAGCGTTTGGTTGAGGCGCAGAGCCGTGCCGACACCGCACTCATGTATATCTCCGATCACGGTGAATCACTTGGCGAAAAAGGCCTGTATCTGCATGGCGCGCCTTATGCGTTTGCCCCCAAAGAGCAGATCAGCATTCCCTGGTTTGTGTGGCACTCACCAGGATTCATCAAGGAAAATCAAATTGATGAAGATTGTTTAAGGGGCTTGAAAGGGCCTTGGTCCCATGACAATCTGTTCGACAGCTTACTTGGTTGGATGAATGTGAAAACGGACGTCTACCAACAGGATATGGACATTTTTGCCCGTTGCCGTGCCCAGTAAAAAACACGTCAAAATAAGGGTGGTTTTTTGGCGCCGCAGGCTGGATTTTTACGCCGCGGCCGCCAACACTTTGTGATGATGTAATACAGCAGCGCCGGGTCGACACTGAAGACACCTACACAATGACAACAGCCAGCCACAGTAAACATCTTGAACAGTCAGCGCGCATTTTGCGCCAGGCCGTGCCGCAAATGTCGGCACTCGGGATCCCGGTGACCCCCGAAAACTATGCCGTTTGGTATCAGTACTATTTAGGCCAGGATCTGGCCCTTGTGAGTGCCATCGACAACCTGATAGCCAACAGGGTAGCCTTTGCCCAAGACGTGTGCGTTGGCCTGTACAACAACTTCATTCTGAACAACGCTCCTGAAGTGCTGGAAAACGTCCAGCTTGAAACCGTGATGCTGATTAACAGCCTGCTCAGTAAAATCAGCCAGTTGTCACTGGGCTCTGAAAGCTTTCAGCACAATATCGAAGAGTTTGGCCAACAGTTGCAGCACGAGAGCGACCCCAAGGTACTGCATAACCTGGTGGAGCAGGTGCTGGTTGAAGTGGACAAGGTGATAACCGACCACGCCTCTATTAACACCAGCCTCAAGAGCATGAACGATGAGCTGGATCATCTGCGCTCTGAAATCAACGAACTGTCGGTGATCTCGGTTACTGACAAACTCACCGGACTTTATAACCGCCGCGCCTACGAAGAGGAAATCACCCAGCAGCTGATGCAGGATGAACCCAAAGGTTCACTGCTTGTGATTGATATCGACCATTTCAAACACTTTAACGACAGCTGGGGCCATAACGCCGGCGACAAGGTGCTGGTGTATGTGGCCCACAATCTGAAGATGGGCGTAAAAGGCGACGATATGGTGGCCCGCTATGGCGGCGAAGAGTTTGTGATCCTGCTCAGAGACACTTCGGCCAGCAATGCCTGTTTGGTGGCCGAAAGCCTTCGTGAGCGCATCGCCACCAAAAAGCTGACCCTGGGCAAAGAACAGGTCGATTTGGGTAAAATCACCGTATCCATCGGTGTAGCAGAGCTTCGCTCCGGTGAAAGCGGTGAAGCCCTGTTCGACCGGGCCGACAGGGCGCTGTATCATGCCAAAACCAGCGGCCGCAATCTGGTGAAGCTGGCGCGGGACTAACGCGTTCTGTGTTTTTCAAAATAAAAGCCCTCAATCGAGGGCTTTTTTATGGGCAAACGCGCGGGCTATTCGCTGGTTTGGTTTCTTAAACTGTTCAAATCCATGTGCATTTTTATTAGGTGCTCGTCCATGTCGAAGGTCACGGTAAAGCCAAGGCTTCGTGCCAGATTCGCCATATTACGGTTTTCTATCATGGTAAAGCCCGTCAGCACTGCCGTTTCGTTTTGCAGGTAGTAGCGAATAAGCTTTTCCAGAAGCAGTTTACCCAGCCCCATGCCCTGATGGTCGCTTCGCACCGCCATGGCAAATTCGGCCTCGGTATTGTCCGGGTCAATGGAGGCCCGCACCGCGCCAAGGGTGTACTCTTCGCCGTTCTCGTCACTGGCAGTGGCGATAAAGGCCATCTCGCGGGCGTAATCGATTTGGGTGAGTACCGCCATTTCTTCGTGGGTCATCCGCTGGCGGGCACCAAAATAGCGCTTGTATCTGTCTTCATCGGACAGTGAATTATCAAATGCCAGATGCTTTGGCTCATCTTCGGGCAAAATGGGCCTGAGCATGACTTCGATGCCGTTTTTCAGGGTGGCGGTTTCCTCAAGCTCCTTGGGATAGGGCAAAATTGCCAGCCGACTGTTGTTGTCGGTGCTGCTGGCATCGAGTCTGAGGTTAATATCCAGCAGGGTAATGGTTTCCCCGGCGGCAAGCACAGGATTGAGATCCAGTGTTTGAATTTGTGGGCAGTCGATAACCAGATGCGAGATTTGCGTCAGCATCAGGCACAGGGCCTGCATATCAAGTCCTGCCGGCAGATGGCGGTCACGCATTTTGCCGGTCTTGAGTGCCTGGATCACCATGTAGCGCGCCAGTGCCATATTCAGCGGGGGCAGAGCAACCGCGGCATCCTTGGTGGGCTGCCACTCAGAGCCACCTTCACCCAAGCAGATAGCCGGGCCAAATACAGGATCGTTTATCACCGCAACCCGCAGCTCCTGGGCGCCGGCCGTCAGCGCCATTCGCTGTACAATCAGACCTTCTATCTTGGCGTCAGGATCGGACTGATGCACCCGCTGCATCATGGCCGTGGCGGCATGGCGAATATCTTCTTCTGAGCTCAGATTCAGCATGACCCCATGCACATCGGATTTGTGCAAAATATCCGGCGACTGAATTTTCAATGCCACCGGATAACCGATGCGACTGGCAATAGCGACCGCTTCGTCATCGTCTTTGGCAAACCAGGTGTCTATGGTGTTGAGGCCATAGGCCGATAAAATCGGGCTGGCTTCATGGGTTTCCAGCACAGATTTTCCTTTGGCGAGCGCTGCGCCTATCGCCATGCGGGCTCGCACGGCATCGTGGGGCACTTTGTCGGTAATCGATTGAGGCACTTCCTGCAGTAGTTTCTGGTTGCGGCGATACTCCACCATGTGCATAAAAGCCCCCACGGCGCCTTCGGGGGTTCGGTAAGTGGAAACCCCGGCCTTGGTGAAACGCTTGCGGGCACGGTAGGCGGAATCTTCGCCGCTCCAGTTGGTGAGAATATTGAGTTTACTGCGGTGGGGATGCTTTTTAATGGCATCACTCAGGGCTTCAGCAATCTCTTCACTCTCGCCGAGGGCCGAAGGCGAGTGCAGCACCAAAATGGCGTCTACATCGCCGCTGTCCATCAAAATATTGAGTGCGTCCACATAGCGTTTGGCGCCGGCATCACCAATGATGTCGATAGGGTTTTGCCCGGACCAGGTGGGCGGCAATACCTTATCCAGCGCGGCAACGGTGGGCGCGGAAAGCTCCGCCAGTTTGCCACCGCGGCCAATCAGCTCATCTACCGCCAATACCGCCGGGCCGCCGCCATTACTGATAATGCCAAGGCGTTCACCTTTAAGATCGTTGCCGTGATTCAGGCTCTCAAGGGCGGCAAAAAGTTCAATCAAATCATTCACCCGCAGCATACCGGCACGCCTGAAGGCAGCCTCGTATACTGCATCGCTGCCGCTTATACCGCCGGTGTGTAATTTAGCCGCACCTGCACCTTCACGGCTGCGACCGGATTTGATCACCAGAATAGGTTTGTTGCGCGCTGCGGCTCGGGCAGCAGAAAGAAAGTGGCGTTTTTCGTTGATGGAGTCCATGTACAGCATGATGGCGCTGGTGCGGCCATCACGGCCGAGGAAGTCCAGCAGCTCGTCAAAATCAATGTCGCTGGCATCACCAAGGGAGATAAAAGATGAAAAGCCAATGCCCTTGTTATTGGCCCAATCCAGCACTGTGGTACACACCGCAGCCGACTGGCTGACAAAAGCGATTTTGCCGCCCTGGGCTGAGGTGTGCGCCAGGCTGGCGTTGAGCCCAACGTTTGGCAGCATCATGCCCAAACTGTTGGGGCCAAGAATACGCATGCCATAGCGTTTGGCATTGTTTAAGGTGAGCTCCAGCAGATTGCGGCCGTCGCCATCGAACTCCTGCGCCATGCCGGAGGCCATGATAATCGCCACTTTACAGCCAAACTGAGCCAGAGTTTCAACAATGCCGGGGACACGGCTTGCGCGGGTGCAAATGATGGCAAGGTCCGGCTTGATTGGCAGCGCCTCGATACTCGGGTAGGCCAGTACGCCCATCACCGCCTGATATTTTGGCGTAACCGGCATAATGGGTCCGGCAAATCCGCCTGCGAGCAGGTTTTTCATCACCACGTTACCGGCACGCTTATGGCCGTTGGATGCACCTATGATGGCGATAGAGGAGGGCTTGAACAGGGTATTGAGGGTGCGCTGACTCATGAAGACTCCATCCTAATGGCGCTGCGGACGACCAATGTATAGTGAACAGTCTACATTAAGCTAAGGTCTGCTTCACTTGAGAAATATCATGAAATTATGATGTTAATACGCAATGGGGAGTGTCGCAGCTTTGCAAACCAGCTGAAATCGGTACCAAGCACGGGTAGGAGATAAAACCGGGATACAAAAAAACCTGCCGCGGCAGGTTTAAATGGTACACCCGAGTGGACTCGAACCACCGACCCCTACCATGTCAAGGTAGTGCTCTAACCAGCTGAGCTACGGGTGTATTGTATGAGTTTCACTTTTTAGACTCTGTGAAAGAGTGGTACACCCGAGTGGACTCGAACCACCGACCCCTACCATGTCAAGGTAGTGCTCTAACCAACTGAGCTACGGGTGTATTATGTTGTGATGCCCCTGTTGATACACAAGGGCAGTAACGAACGAGCGCTATATTAAGGGGCGCCAAGGGCGCCATGCAAGTAAAAATATCAGCAAAGCGCCTCAAATGGTGATTTGCTGCGCAACTTAGGGGCTGCTGGGCAGCAAATCCAGCCCGTTGGCGCGTCAGTCGGCCAATTTAAACACTGGCGCTTTTTTCTGGATATATCTCAATCGGATGGCGAACAGGATTGCCGCCGTGGTGAGCCCTGCGATAAGGCCCGACCAAAATCCGTGCGCGCCCATGGCCGGTACCAGAATATCTGTGTAGGCGAGGGTATAACCCAGGGTCATGCCGATGGCCCAGTAAGACACCAGGGTGATGTAAAAGGCGCTGCGGGTATCCTTGTAACCACGAAGGGCACCGGCGGCCACCACCTGCACCGAGTCTGATAATTGATACAAAGCGGCCATAAACATCAAACTGGAAGCAAGCGTCACCACCGCAGGGTCGGTGTTGTAAAGCCTTGCGATTTCGACTCGAAACACCACGGTTATCACCGCGGTAATGGAGGCCATAAAGAGTGCCAGCGCCAGGCCGACTTTAGCCACCAGTGCGGCAACGTCGGCCTGATCGCGCCCAAGGTAATAACCGATACGGATAGAGACGGCAATCCCTATCGACAGTGGCAGCATAAACACAATCGATGAAAAATTGAGCGCGATTTGATGTCCGGCCACCACATTGGCACCCAGCGGGGCCAGCAGCAGCGCAATAATCGCAAACAGGCTGACCTCGAAAAACAGCGCCATGGCAATAGGTGCGCCCAGTTTGGTCATGCGCCACATGGTCGAGGCGCTCGGTTTGTCCACTCCTTTATGGGGCGAGAGATTGGCAAACTTGCGATGCCAGGCCATGTAAATCAGCATGGCAACAAACATGGCCCAGAACACCAGAGCGGTCGCCACGCCGCAGCCGGCACCGCCCATGGCAGGCATACCAAAATGACCGTAAATAAAGATGTAGTTAGCCGGAATATTCACCGCAAGGCCAACGAAGCCAATCACCATGGTTGGCAGGGTGTAGGAAATGCCTTCACTCATGCCTCTTAATACCTGGTACAGCACAAAGGCGGGTACCCCCCACATAAAGCCGAACAGGTAGCCTTCTGACAGTCGCCTTAGTTCTGGCTCCAGCTCCATGTAGGACAGAATATGTGACGACAGGCTGAGAAACAGCATCACTCCAAGGGCGCCAATTATGGCAATATAAGCTGCCTGCCAGGCGAGCGGACGAATTGCCGCTTCGTCATTGGCGCCATGCAGCTGGGAAAACACCGGCGTGAAGGCCATAAGCAGCCCCTGCACAAACAGCAGTGCCGGTAGCCACAAGCTGGTACCAACGGCCACCGCGGCCATATCCACCGCACTGACGCGGCCTGCCATCAGGGTGTCGATAAAGCCCATCATGGTTTGGGTTATCTGGGCAACCAGCACCGGAGTTGCCAGTTGAATGAGTCGTTTGGCCTGAAAGCCCGAATTGAGCATAGAAAAACGCCTTAGCCTTAAAGGAATCGAAAAAAGAATGTTTACCGGTATCGTACAAGCCACCTGTGAACTGGTGGCGCTGGAAAAGCGCGAGGGAATGCACACACTCGCAGTGAGCCTGCCAGAAGAATTGAGGGAAGGACTCATTCCGGGGGCGAGTGTTGCCAATAATGGCGTTTGCCTCACCGCAACCCGGACGGTCGATGATAGGGTCTTTTTCGACGTAATGGAAGAAACCCTGCGCCTGACTAACCTGAGGAATGTGGAGGTCGGGAGCCAAATCAACATTGAGCGTTCTTTAACCTTCGGCAAAGAAATTGGCGGCCATCTACTGTCTGGTCATGTGCATGCCAAGGCAAAGGTCATCGAAGTTGCCGATGTGGGTGAGCAGCGTGACTTACGGTTAACGCTGCCCAGGGAGCTGATGAAATACGTGCTTTATAAAGGCTTCGTTGCAGTAAATGGCTGCAGTCTGACGGTGGGCGAGGTGTTTGATGATGGCTTTATGCTGCACCTCATCCCGGAAACCTTGAGGCTGACCAACCTTAAACAGGCACTGGTTGGTACTGAACTGAATATCGAAATCGACAGTCAGACTCAAGCCATTGTGGATACGGTGGAGCGGGTCTTGGCGGCGCGTGCTCAGTAAAGCTGCTCGTCATCGCCATCGACCCATAGCTCGATTTTACGATTGGCCTCATCCACATGCAGGCGGATGTGGATGGGGTTACAGCAAATGCGGCAATCGTCGTAAAACTCCTGATCGCCTGCAGTGGCATCCAATTCAATCCGTTGATGATGCCCGCAGTGTGGGCAGGCAATGGTTTGCTGCTTTATCCTCATGGACGGCTCTCCTGTGTGAAAGCGTTCCTTAGCGAATGCGTTTTATTTTGCGATATCTTGCTCAATCATAGCTACCGATGTCGTATCAGGTGACGGCCCCCAGGTAGCCGCTGGCACTGCGACCACCATCCACGGCTATGATTTGGCCGCTGATGTAGCCTGCTTTCAATAAAAAACTCACCGTAGTGGCAATATCATCCGGCTCACCTGCGCGGCCAAGGGGGATTTGCTTTACCACGGCATCGGCATTGCTGTCCGGGCTCTCTGGCCAGAGGATTGCTCCCGGCGCAACACCATTTACCCGCACCTTTGGAGCCAGCTCCTGCGCCAAAGAAAGCGTTGCCATTTCCAGCGCGGCCTTTGACATTGAGTATACCCCATGGCGCTTAAGCGGGCGCCGGCCATGGATATCGCAAAGATTCACAACAGCGCCGCCTTTTATAGCCAATTGTGAATAAAGGCGCTTGGTCAGCAGATAAGGGGTGAGGGCATTGACTTGGAGCACAGAGGCCATCGCATCAAATGCAGGGCCCTGAAAATCGACATCAATGCATGCTGCATCTTCAGGTGCAAACACAGAGGCATTATTGACCAGCGCAGTAAGCACGCCGGCTTTGTCTGCAAGTAGCTGAGTTACGCCGTCAACCAACATCTTAAGCCCCACTTCTGAGCCAAGCTCTGCCTGTAATACAGCAGCTGAGCTTGGCCTCAATAGGTTCAGCTCCAATGCCATGGCGTCTGCTTCGGCCTTTGAGTGGTGGCAATGAATAAAAATATTGAAACCATCACAGTGCAACTTTTTACAAATAGCGGCGCCGATGCGCTTGGCACCGCCGGTGACCAATGCCCATTGATGCGGCTGTGATGCGCTTGGGGATTGATGCTGGTGATTGTTTTGAGTGGCCTTATTGTCGACGGCCTGAGCTAACGCCATTGTGGTTGCCCCTGATTGTGATTGCCCCTGAACGAGCATGTGCTTGTTCACGTTAAGTGATGTCTTTGCCCAAGGGTAACGTGGCTTTTTGGCGCCGCAAAGCGAATATTGCCGCCGAGCGGGGCTGCTTTCTTGTATGAATACCGTCAATGACATACACTATTTGACCGCGCCGGATGAGGCTCAAGGCTCCTGTACTGTCTTACCCACCGAGCGTTTCTTCTTTTAATACCCATGTGGCCCTTGGTGTGGGTCACCACTGGATAAGGATTTTACATGCCTGTAATTACGCTTCCTGATGGCAGCCAACGCGCGTTTGCCAACCCTGTATCTACTCTCGACGTTGCCGCCGACATCGGCCCTGGTCTTGCCAAGGCCTGTATCGCCGGTCGTGTGAATGGCGAGCTGAAAGATGCCTGCGATCTCATCCATGACGATGCCAGCCTGTCTATTATCACCGCCCGTGATGAAGAAGGTCTGGAAATTCTGCGTCACTCCTGCGCGCACTTGCTGGGTCACGCCATCAAGCAGCTGTGGCCAGAAACCAAAATGGCCATTGGTCCTGTGATTGATAACGGCTTCTACTATGACGTCGATTTGGACCACAAGCTGACCGCCGAAGACATAGCTGCGCTCGAGAAGCGTATGCTGGAGCTTGCCAAGAAAGACTACGACGTGGTGAAGCGCGTGGTGAGCTGGCAAGAAGCCCGCGACACTTTCGAAGGCCGCGGCGAAGGCTACAAGATGGCCATTCTGGATGAAAACATCAGCAAAGATGCGACGCCAGCGCTGTACCATCACGAAGAATATGTTGACATGTGCCGTGGTCCTCACGTGCCCAACATGCGTTTTTGCCATCACTTCCGTCTGATGAGCGTGGCGGGTGCATACTGGCGTGGCGATTCAAACAACAAGATGTTGCAGCGTATTTACGGTACTGCCTGGGGCGACAAAAAAGCCCTGAATACTCACCTTGCGCGTCTTGAAGAAGCCGCCAAGCGTGATCACCGTAAAATCGGTAAGCAGCTCGACCTGTACCATATGCAGGAAGAAGCGCCTGGCATGGTGTTCTGGCACAACGACGGCTGGAGCATTTTCCGTGAGCTGGAAACCTTTATCCGCCACAAGCTGTCGCAGTATGGCTATCAGGAAGTAAAAGGCCCATTCATGATGGACCGCGTGCTGTGGGAACGCTCTGGTCACTGGGACAAGTACTCAGAAGCCATGTTCACCACCGCCAGTGAAAACCGCGAGTACGCCATCAAGCCGATGAACTGCCCGGGTCACGTACAGATTTTCAACCAGGGCCTCAAGTCCTACCGCGATCTGCCACTGCGTATGGCCGAGTTCGGTTGCTGTCACCGTAACGAGCCATCAGGCTCGCTGCACGGTCTGATGCGGGTACGCGGCTTTACTCAGGACGACGCCCACATTTTCTGTACCGAAGAACAGGTGCAGGAAGAGGTGAGTGCCTGTATCAAGATGGTGTATGACACATACTCCACCTTCGGTTTCGAAAACATCGTGGTGAAGCTGTCGACCCGTCCTGAAAAGCGCATTGGTGACGATGCTATGTGGGACCGCGCCGAATCAGCACTGATTGAAGCCCTGAACGCCAACGGCATTGCCTTTGAAATTCTGCCGGGCGAAGGTGCCTTCTATGGCCCTAAAATTGAATTCACCCTGCATGACTGCCTCGACCGTGCCTGGCAGTGCGGTACTGTGCAGCTCGACTATGCCTTGCCTGGCCGTCTGGGCGCCACCTATGTGGCCGAAGATAATGCCCGTCAGACTCCGGTGATGATCCACCGCGCCATTTTGGGCTCTTTGGAGCGTTTCATCGGTATTCTTATCGAAGAATACGCTGGCCGCTTCCCAACCTGGCTGGCTCCAGTGCAGGCTGTTGTGATGAACATCACCGACAAACAGGCTGATTACGTTGAAGAAGTAGTCAAATTGTTCAAAGAACAGGGAATTCGAGCTTCTCAAGACTTGAGGAATGAGAAAATTGGCTTTAAAATACGCGAGCACACCTTAAGGCGTGTCCCTTATCTATTGGTTGTAGGTGACCAAGAGATGGAAAACAGGGAAATCGCGGTGCGTACCCGTGACGGAAAGGATTTGGGCAAGATGTCCATCGATGCCTTCGTTGCGAGCGTAAAAGAGCAAATTTCGCACCGTAGTCTAAAACTCTTGGAGGAATAGGTCATAAAGATCAAGAAAGCAGGGCGTCAATCGGCCCCGAACAGAATTAATGATGAAATCACCGGTGTTCCACAGGTACGTTTAAGCGGTCTCGATGGTGAAGCTATCGGTATTGTCAGTATCCGTGAAGCTCAGGAGTTGGCCGATGAAGCCGGAGTCGATCTCGTAGAGATCAGCCCCAATGCCGAGCCTCCAGTATGTCGTATAATGGATTACGGTAAGTTCCTGTTCGATAAGGCTAAGGCCCAGAAAGAGCAGAAGAAAAAGCAAAAACAGGTTCAGGTTAAGGAAATCAAATTCCGTCCTGGAACTGACGAAAACGACTATCAGGTAAAACTACGCAACCTGATTCGTTTTCTTGAAGACGGTGACAAAGCGAAAGTTACGCTGCGTTTCCGGGGTCGCGAAATGGCACACCAAAACCTGGGTATGGATCTGATGAACCGTATCAAGGCTGATTTGGAAGAGTATGCGGTTGTCGAATCCTTCCCGAAAATGGAAGGTCGTCAAGCCATCATGGTGCTGGCACCCAAAAAGAAATAGTAGGGCAATCCGAAAGTAGCGGCCGCCCAGCAATGAGCGGCCGCTCGCCTTACGTTTTTTATAACCCCCCAATGCGGAAGTAGAAGTAATGCCAAAAATGAAAACTGACCGCGGCGTTGCGAAGCGTTTTAAGAAAACCGCCAATGGTTTCAAGCGCAAGCAAGCCCACCTGCGTCACATCCTGACCAAAAAGAGCACCAAGCGTAAGCGTCATCTGCGCGCTAAATGTCTTGTTGCCAAGGTCGACGTTCCAGCAATCGCGCGTCAACTGCCATACGCTTAATTGAGGAGATTGAATAATGCCAAGAGTTAAGCGTGGTGTGACCGCACGTGCCCGTCACAAAAAGGTTCTGAAACTCGCCAAAGGTTACTACGGTGCCCGTTCACGTACTTACCGCGTAGCGGTACAGGCTGTGATCAAAGCCGGTCAGTATGCTTACCGTGACCGTCGTCAGAAGAAGCGTCAATTCCGTCAACTGTGGATTGCGCGTATCAACGCCGCTTCTCGTCAGAATGGTCTGTCTTACAGCCGTTTCATCAACGGTCTGAAGAAGGCTTCTATCGAGATCGACCGTAAGATCCTGGCCGACATCGCTGTATTCGACAAAGTTGTTTTCTCAACTCTGGTTGAAAAGGCTAAAGAAGCTCTGACCAAGTAATTGGTTTTTGAGTAAGTGAAAAGGGGACCTCAGGGTCCCTTTTTTTGTGCCTGTGTTTTACGCTGTGCTTTATTGTGCGTTGGGCGTTATTGTAGGTTGTTGCCTGCGATGAATAACATCAGCTGTTAGCTGAGTTGGGCTACTGCTCCAGGCGAACATTCAGGCATGAAAAAGCCGGCAGGTGCCGGCTTTTCTTCAGTAAACTCAGGTTTAGCCGTGCTTGGCATCCAGGTAGCGCTCAGCGTCCAGTGCAGCCATACAGCCGGTACCGGCGGAGGTAATGGCCTGACGATAGTGCTGATCCATCACATCACCGGCGGCGAATACGCCTTCGATGCTGGTTTGGGTGGCGTTACCGTTAAGACCGCTCTGTACCTTGAGATAGCCGTGGTTCATTTCCAGCTGGCCTTCGAAGATGCCAGTGTTGGGGCTGTGGCCAATGGCTACGAACACGCCAGCCACGTCAAACTCTTCAACTGAGTCATCTTTGGTGGACTTGAGCTTAACGCCGGTCACGCCCATGTTGTCGCCCACAACTTCATCCAGGGTCTTGTCCAGGTGCAGGATGATGTTGCCGTTAGCCACTTTGTCCATCAGACGGTCAATCAGAATTTTTTCTGAGCGGAAGCTGTCGCGGCGGTGAATCAGGTGCACTTCAGAAGCGATATTCGACAGATACAGAGCTTCTTCCACTGCGGTGTTACCACCACCAATTACAGCAACCTTTTGATTACGATAGAAGAATCCATCACAGGTGGCACAGGCAGACACGCCGCGACCTTTGAATGCTTCTTCAGAGGGCAAACCCAGATACTTGGCTGAAGCGCCGGTGGCGATGATCAGCGCATCACAGGTGTACTCACCGTTGTCGCCCTTCAAACGGAATGGACGCTCGGTGAGGGTCACTTCGTTGATGTGGTCGAAAAGAATTTCGGTATTGAATTTTTCAGCATGCTCTTGCATACGTGCCATCAGGCCTGGGCCGGTCAGGCCTTCAGGATCGCCGGGCCAGTTTTCCACTTCCGTGGTGGTGGTCAGCTGACCGCCCTGCTGCAAACCTGTGATCATCACTGGATTCAGGTTTGCGCGAGCCGCATATACTGCGGCGGTGTAGCCTGCTGGACCTGAGCCGAGGATCAGCAGTTGACTGTGTTTGGCTTGGCTCATTTTGTTCTCCGTGCCTTTGCAAATTGCTGGGATTGTAGGAAATTTGCGAACGGGGGTAAAGGGTTCAGCTACCGACTGCTTAGATGATCCTAATCTAAGATGTCTATTAGAGTTTCCAGCACAATCCGCAGCCAAAAAGAAAGGGGAGCACAAAGCTCCCCTTAGTCTTCCAACACTGACTGGATTACAGCAGTTCTGTAGAAGGTACGTAAGCCAGGTTGTGGGCTTCGGCAACTTCTTTACAGGTGATCTTACCGTGCATCACGTTCAGACCGTTCAGCAGGTGCTTGTCAGCCAGCAGCGCTTCCTTGTAACCCTTGTCAGCCAGTTTCAGGATGTAGGGCAGGGTAGCGTTGTTCAGCGCGAAGGTTGAAGTGCGGGCAACGGCACCTGGCATGTTGGCTACGCAGTAGTGAACTACGTCATCAACAATGTAGGTTGGGTCCTGGTGAGTGGTGGCGTGTGAGGTTTCAACACAGCCGCCCTGGTCGATGGCAACGTCAACGATTGCAGCGCCAGGCTTCATGCGCTTGATCATATCGGCGGTTACCAGCTTAGGAGCAGCAGCGCCGGGGATAAGGACGCCGCCGATAACCAGGTCAGCTTCCAGTACGTGACGCTCAATGGCATCAGCAGTAGAGTAAACGGCTTTAACGGCAGAGCCGAACTGAACGTTCAGACGACGCAGTGCATCGATTGAGCGGTCCAGAACCACTACGTCAGCGCCCATGCCCACGGCCATTTGCGCAGCGTTGGTACCAACCATACCGCCACCGATGATAACCACTTTGGCAGGTTCAACACCCGGTACACCACCGAGCAGCATACCACGGCCACCGGCAGATTTTTCCAGTGCCATGGCACCGGCCTGGATAGACATACGACCGGCTACTTCTGACATAGGGGCCAGCAGTGGCAGGCCGCCGCGGTCATCAGTCACGGTTTCATATGCGATACACACAGCACCAGAGGCCACCAACTCTTCAGTTTGTGGCAAATCCGGAGCCAGGTGCAGATAGGTAAACAGAATTTGATCGTGGCGCAGCATGGCGCGCTCAACGGCCTGAGGTTCTTTCACCTTCACGATCATGTCGGATTTTGCAAAGACTTCTTCGGCGGTAGCCAGGATGCTGGCGCCGGCATCGATATAGTCCTGATCAGAAAAGCCAATACCACCACCGGCACTGGTCTCAACAAAAACCTGATGACCACGCAGGGTCAGTTCACGCACGCTGGAGGGTACCATGCCAACGCGATATTCGTGGTTTTTGATTTCCTTTGGAACACCAATTATCATCTTCGAGCCTCAATTGCATAATTACCCGTGTTTTGCGGGCATAATTGTTATTTTGTCGCGACCTGAACGTGATTATTTCAGGGATATCTAGTATAGTATTCCTGATGCAGTTTATGCTGCTGAACTTTCGACATACGTAAAATTAAATGTTGTTTTAGTGATAAAACAAGGTCAAAAATATGGCATATAATAAAAAGAGTCCAGTAAAAGACTTGGATCGCATTGATCGTAATATCCTTAATGAGCTGCAAATTGATGGTCGAATCTCAAACGTCGAGCTGTCAAAGCGAGTAGGGCTTAGTCCAACTCCTTGTTTAGAAAGGGTAAAACGACTCGAGAAGCAGGGTTATATCAACGGCTATACCGCCTTGGTTAACCCGCACTACTTGGGCGCATCACTGTTGGTTTTTGTTGAAATCACCCTGAATCGGGATACTCCAGAAGTGTTCGACCGCTTTAATCGCGCCGTTCAACTGCTGGACGATATTCAGGAATGTCACCTGGTTTCCGGTGATTTTGACTACCTGCTCAAGACCCGCGTATCCGACATGTCTGCTTACCGTAAGCTTCTGGGTGAAACCCTGTTGAAGCTGCCTTCCGTTTCCGATACCCGTACCTACGTGGTAATGGAAGAAGTGAAGCAGACCAACAAAGTGGCGGTAAACAATATTGGCGACAAGTAACTAAGTTACTGTCCGTCAAATAAAAAGGGAGCCTGGCTCCCTTTTTTGTTGGCTTTTTCAGAACTCGAATGAATTTTTGCTCACAATCAGGTGCAACTGCCCATAAAACCCCCAATTGTGCTCCACTTTCCGAAGGATTCTGGTATCTTAATTTCACCTGTTTTTAATGTTGCTATGGATCTTTTCGTTTGTCTCAGGGAAATCGCGTTCATTCGCTAAGCGGACTACAAAGGCTGCTGGAAGGCGGACTCATCATTTGCTCCATGCTGGCTATCTATATACTGCTGGCGTTAACCAGTTTCAGCGCCTCGGATCCCGGCTGGAGCCAGAGCAACTATCAGGGCCACATTCAAAATCTCGGCGGCGCCGTTGGTGCCTGGATTGCCGATATTCTTTATTATTTCTTCGGATACAGTGCTTTCCTGGCCCCCTTCGTGGTTGCCGGCACCGGCTGGTTGCTGTTCAAACAATCCCATCGCTTGCTTGAGATTGACTATTTCTCCGTATCCATGCGGCTGCTGGGCTTTATCCTGATTGTATTCGGGGTTTCGACTCTGGCCAGTATGAATGGCAACGACATCTATGAGTTCTCTGCGGGTGGGGTCACCGGTGATGTTATCGCCGCTGCAATGCTTCCTTATTTCAATCAGTTAGGCACTACTTTACTGCTACTTTGCAGTATCGCAACCGGCTTTACTCTGCTTACCGGCATCAGTTTAATTGCACTTGTCGAGATGACAGGGCGCGGCACCACAGGCCTGTTCGTATCGCTCTATCATCTGCCCTCCAAGCTTGCCAAATCACGTGAAACAGAAGACACCAAGGGCTTTATGTCGATTGCTGCAGGCTTTAAGCGCAAGCAGAGCGATGCACTGGAAAATGAAGCGGATGCAGATGAATCCACTACTGTAGCAAAATCGCAACTTGACGCTGTTTCTGAGGCTCAAGAAACAGACGAAAACACTGCCAAAACTGAAAAGCCCAAGCGTAAATTCTTTTTCTTCGGTCGCAAGGGCAATGAGCCCGATCAGGACGACGTCTTTGAGGATGAAGATGACGAGCAGGACGATTTGGATATAGACACTGGATCTGAACAGTTCGATAACAAAGCCAAGGGCCAAACCCGGGTTGAACCTGCCTTTGGTGCCCCCGTCGCAGAGCATAATGGCAAGACAGTGTCGGTACGTTCAGTGAATGGTCATGCAGATGCAGATACAAATAGCCATAGCGGTGAAGCACTACGCAGCAAGCCGCTGACTGCGGCCGATACAGACTTTGATGATGACGCGCTCGCAGCTCCGGCTATTTCTGTTTATGGCAGAGAAAAGGAAAGTCTGGCTGCCAATCATGAGACTCCGCCCTGGGATGACATTCCCTTTGACGAGTCGGCATCCAGCGGCGCTCTTGCACCTGCGGTTAAAAAACCGCAGCCCAAGTCTGAAGGCGCCAAGATAGTTGACGGTATTGTGGTTTTGCCGGGACAGGACCAGGCACCAGCCAAGCCGATGGCACCACTGCCAAGTATTGAGCTTTTGAACGTGCCGAACCGGAAGCAAAACCCAATCAGCGAAGAAGAGCTGGATCAGGTTGCACGTCTTGTTGAGGTGAAGCTTGCTGACTTTAACATTACCGCCAATGTAGTGGGTGTGTATCCAGGCCCTGTGGTTACCCGTTTTGAGCTGGAGTTGGCGCCTGGGGTGAAGGCCTCGAAAATCAGTAACCTTGCCAGCGACCTGGCCCGTTCTCTGCTGGCAGAGCGGGTGAGGGTAGTTGAGGTTATCCCGGGTAAGGCTTATGTAGGCCTGGAGCTGCCAAATAAGTTTCGCGAAACCGTGTACATGCGTGATGTGCTCGACTCTGACAAGTTCAAGCAAAACCCAAGCACTCTCGCGATGGTGCTGGGTCAGGACATCGCCGGCGAGCCGGTTGTGGTCGATTTAGGTAAAATGCCGCACTTGCTGGTAGCCGGTACCACGGGCTCGGGTAAGTCGGTAGGGGTGAACGTGATGATCACCAGCCTGCTTTATAAGTCAGGCCCCGATGACGTGCGCTTCATTATGATTGATCCCAAGATGCTTGAGCTGTCGGTTTATGAAGGTATTCCACATCTGTTATGTGAAGTGGTTACCGACATGAAGGAAGCCTCCAACGCACTGCGCTGGTGTGTAGGTGAGATGGAGCGTCGCTATAAACTCATGTCGGCGCTGGGCGTGCGCAATCTCAAGGGCTACAACGCCAAAATTGCCGAAGCCAAACAGGCCGGTGAGGCCATTAAGGATCCGCTGTGGAAATCCAGCGAAAGCTTTGATGAAGAAGCGCCGGATCTCGACAAGCTGCCTTCTATCGTGGTGGTCGTGGATGAATTTGCCGACATGATGATGATTGTTGGTAAGAAGGTTGAAGAGCTGATTGCCCGTATCGCGCAAAAGGCCCGTGCCGCCGGTATCCACTTGATTCTGGCGACCCAGCGTCCATCGGTGGATGTGATCACCGGTTTGATTAAGGCCAACATCCCAACCCGGATGGCGTTCCAGGTATCGTCCCGTATCGACAGCCGCACTATTTTGGATCAGCAGGGCGCTGAAACCCTGCTTGGAATGGGTGACATGCTGTATTTGCCACCGGGCACAGGGGTGCCAATGCGGGTTCATGGCGCCTTCATTGACGACCATGAAGTGCATCGCGTGGTTGCCGACTGGCACGCCCGCGGCAAGCCGCAATATATTGAAGAAATTCTGCAGGGCTCAAGCGAAGGCGAGCAGGTGCTGTTGCCAGGCGAAGTGTCGGAAGATGGTGATGAAGACTACGACCCGCTTTACGATGAGGCCGTTGCCTTTGTAACTGAGTCGCGCCGCGGTTCAATTTCCAGCGTGCAGCGCAAGTTCAAGATTGGCTATAACCGTGCCGCCCGCATTATTGAGCAAATGGAAATGGCCGGGGTGGTCAGCGCCCAGGGCCATAATGGCAACCGTGAAGTATTGGCGCCACCACCTCCACGCAATTAATCGGATTATTAAGAGGTTAGTCTGTGAAAAAATCGATTTGGGTTTGTTTGACAGCATTGCTGCCACTGGCAGCGCAGGCAGATGATGCCGCCATGCTCGCCGCCAGGCTGGATGCGATGCAGGGGATTAAGGCCAACTTCAGCCAAAAGGTCACTGATCAAAATGGCAAGCTTATCCAGCAAGGCACAGGCGTTATTGCCTTGCATCAGCCGGATGCCTTCTACTGGCATCTGACCGCGCCCGATGAGTCACTGATTGTGGCCAAGGACAACACGGTTTGGGTCTATAACCCCTTTGCCGAGGAAGTCAGCATTCTGGACATGGAAGATATCCTCAAGGCCTCGCCCATGGCGCTGTTGGTTCACCGCGACGAAAAAAGCTGGAGCGAATATCAAATTGATAAAAAAGGCGATTGCTTTGATATCAGTCCGCGTCCCGGCGTAGAGAGCGCTGTGAATACCGTATCAGTGTGCTTTGTCAACCAAACCCTGTCTGACATCCGTCTGACCGATGGCCAGGGCAGCACCAGCCATTTCGCGCTGTCCGCTCAGGCGCAGATAGGCGAGGCTGACAGCCAATTGTTCAGCTTTGATATTCCTGAAGGCGTCAGCATTGACGATCAGCGCACGCGTTAAGGTTGCACTGTGTCACTGAGTTTTGATTTCAGCCCCGACTTTAATCCCCTGGCCGCAAGAATGCGGCCAGCCAGGGTGGAAGAATACATAGGTCAGTCGCATCTGCTTGGCGAAGGCAAACCTTTGCGCCAAGCGCTGCTGGCGGGCAAGGTGCACTCCATGCTGCTGTGGGGGCCGCCCGGTACCGGCAAAACTACGCTGGCCGAACTCGTTGCCCGTTATGCCAATGCCCATGTGGAGCGCATATCCGCGGTCACCTCAGGCGTTAAGGAAATCCGCGCCGCTATCGAGCAGGCCAAAAATGTGGCCCAGTCCCGTGGACAGCGTACCTTGCTGTTTGTCGATGAAGTGCATCGCTTTAATAAAAGTCAGCAGGATGCCTTCCTGCCGTTTATTGAAGACGGCACTGTGATTTTTATTGGCGCAACCACCGAAAACCCGTCTTTTGAAGTCAACAACGCACTGCTGTCGCGCTGCCGTGTCTATCTTATCAAGCGTCTTGATGATGACGCTGTTGGCCAAATTCTTGAGCAGGCTAACAGTGATGAGGCGAGGGGGCTTGGCAAACGCGGTTTACAGCTGACCACGGAGCTTAAGGCCGCCATTGCCAGACTCTGTGACGGAGATGCCCGCAAGGCGCTGAATTTAATTGAGTTGATGGCCGACTTGCTGCCAGACGGTGGCGAGTATACGGTTGAGCTCCTCAGTGAAGTCGCTGGCCATCAGGCGGCGGGTTACGACAAGAACGGCGATCAGTACTACGACCTTATCAGTGCAGTGCATAAGTCCATTCGCGGCTCGGCGCCCGATGCCGCACTTTATTGGTTTTGTCGCATTCTTGAGGGCGGCGGCGATCCTTTATATGTCGCGCGCAGGCTGCTTGCCATTGCCTCAGAAGATATCGGCAATGCCGACCCCAATGCCATGACAGTCGCCCTGAATGCCTGGGACTGTTTCCATCGGGTAGGACCAGCTGAAGGAGAGCGTGCTATTGCTCAGGCGGTCCTCTATCTTGCCAGCGCGCCCAAGAGCAATGCGGTTTACACCGCCTTTAAGGCTGCGCGGGCACTTGCCCGGGAAACCGGCAATGCACCCGTGCCCAACCATTTACGCAATGCACCAACCAAGCTGATGAGTGAACTTGGCATGGGTGAAGGCTACCGTTACGCCCATGATGAAGAGGGCGCCTTTGCCGCCGGCGAGAATTACTTCCCCGATACGCTCAAACACAGCCGTTTTTACCAGCCCACTGAGCGTGGATTTGAAAAACGAATTAAAGATAAACTGCAAAATCTTGAGGCGCTTAACCAGCAAAGTGGGCGAAAACGTTATGAATAATGTGCTTTATGTCGCCGCAGGAGGTGCTATAGGTGCAGTTTTGCGCTATTCGATCTCGATTCTTACGTTGCAGCTCTTTGGCGGTGGATTTCCTTTTGGTACACTCATCGTCAACGTGGCGGGATCCTTTTTGATGGGATGCATATACGCCCTGGCGGAACTCAGCCATATTAGTCCTGAGTGGAAAGCCCTGATAGGTATTGGCCTTCTGGGTGCCTTAACGACGTTTTCCACCTTCTCAAACGAAACTCTGCTGCTGATGCAGCAAGGTGAGCTTGTGAAGGCGAGCCTGAATGTGCTTCTGAACCTGATACTTTGCCTGACCGTGGTGTATCTTGGGCAGCAGCTGATTTATTCCCGCGTTTAACTTAAAAGACAACAAGTATGTTAGATACCAAATATCTCCGTAATGAACTGGAATTCACCAAAGAGCGTCTGGCCGCCCGCGGTTTTGCGCTCGATATCGACCATCTCAAAGCGCTGGAAGAAAAGCGTAAGTCGCTGCAGGTAGCCACCGAAGAGCTGCAGGCCAGCCGCAACGCCATCTCCAAATCCATCGGTCAGGCCAAAGCCCGCGGTGAAGATGTCGCTCCCATCATGGCTCAGGTAGGTAACCTCGGTGCCGAACTCGAAGCCAAAAAGGTTGAGTTGGCCGCACTGCTGGAAGAAATCAATGCCATTGCCATGTCAGTGCCAAACCTGCCTGACGAGTCTGTGCCTGTTGGCAAGGATGAAACTGAAAACGTAGAAATCCGCCGTTGGGGCGAGCCACGCAGCTTTGATTTCGACGTGAAAGATCATGTTGACCTCGGTGAAGGCCTTAATGGTCTTGATTTTAAATCGGCTGTGAAAATCACCGGCTCACGCTTTATCGTGATGAAGGGCCAGGTAGCCCGCATGCACCGCGCTCTGGCACAGTTTATGTTGGATCTGCACACCACAGAGCACGGTTATACCGAGGCTTACGTTCCATATCTGGTAAACGCTGAAAGCTTGCTGGGGACCGGTCAGCTACCAAAGTTTGGTGAAGATTTGTTCCATACCAAGCCTGCCACTGAAGAAGGTCAGGGTCTGAGCCTTATTCCAACTGCCGAAGTTCCAGTCACCAACCTGGTGCGTGATTCCATCATCGATGAGGCAGATTTGCCAATTAAGATGACGGCCCACACCCCTTGCTTCCGCTCAGAAGCCGGCTCTTACGGTAAAGACACCCGTGGTCTTATCCGTCAGCACCAGTTCGATAAAGTGGAAATGGTGCAGATTGTTAAGCCAGAAGATTCCATGGATGCTCTGGAGCAAATGGTCGGCCACGCTGAAAAAGTGCTGCAGAAGCTGGGGCTGCCTTACCGAACTGTGGTGCTGTGCACCGGTGATATGGGCTTTGGCGCGGCCAAGACCTACGACATCGAAGTGTGGCTGCCGGCACAGGACACCTACCGTGAGATCTCTTCCTGCTCAAACGTGAAGGATTTCCAGGCCCGTCGTATGCAGGCGCGCTATCGCAGCAAGGCTGACAACAAGCCAGCGCTGGTGCACACCCTGAACGGTTCGGGTCTGGCGGTTGGCCGTACCCTGGTCGCCATTTTGGAAAACTATCAAAACGCAGACGGCACTGTGACAGTGCCCGAAGCACTGCGTCCATACATGGGCGGTCTTGAAAAACTGGGATAATAATAACTAACTTATTTTTCAGGGAATTATGGATAACGGTCAGCGCTATTTACGTTGGCTCTCTTACATGGCTGTGATAGCGGTATTTGCTGCAATCATGTTTGCTACGTTGGGAAAAGCCTTCTTGGTCGTCTTTGAAAATGTAAAGTAATCGCTGTTTCAGCAGCGAATTAAAAAGCCCCGCAATTGCGGGGCTTTTTGTTTTCGATGCCGGCAAATGAGTCGCGCGGCACTAAATTAAACCTATTAAATACACTTGGCGGGTTTCGGCAGGCCGGCAATCTTGGTGGCTTGCTTGGCGGGCCCAACTGGGAACAGTGTATATAGGTACTTGGAGTTACCCTTGTCCGGTCCGAATTTTTGCCCCATGGCTTTTACCAGGGCTCGAATGGCCGGGCTGGTTTTGTACTCAAGATAGAAATCACGAACAAAGTTGACCACTTCCCAGTGCGCATCTGTCATCACGATTGATTCAGACTGGGCGAGCAGCAGCGCAAGCTCCGGGCTCCAATCGTCTACAGACAGCAGATAACCGTTTTTATCCACCGCAATCTGCTGGCCATTAAATGCAATTGAATCTACCACGTGATCACCTTATGAAACGCCAAAGAGAGTGTTACCCAGCCTCGATAATCCAGCAATTGCGCGTGAGGATAACGGGCTGCAATCATGTCTGTCAGCCCGCGGGCATGGACATCTTCATCCAAAAAATACACCGTTTTGCCCGCGAGCTTATGTTGCCAATCCGCCTGGAGCAGTGAGCCGGTTGCATCACCACTGAAAAGCAGCGCATCCTGCTCACCGGCATAGCGCAGTGCCAGTTTCAGACCCGCACTCTGGGCGGATGATTGCTGAATATGATGCAAAATCATCAGTACACCACCACTTCATCAACGGCGCCAAAATGGGCGCGGACAGCATTGGGGCTGAGCACTTCAACATCCAGGGGCAGGGCGTCTGGCTCGATGCCAAATTGCTCAAGGCTCTGCTGGCACACATACAGATGTTCGATGTCGTAAAATTCCAGCGCCCCAAAGGTAGCGATATAGTCACGACAGCCGATGGACTCTGGCTGTTGTTTTGCAACCAGGTGCAATACGCCTTCATCGGCAAACAGCAAACTGGTTTGCAAATCGTAACTGGCGGCCAGCATGGCAAAATCCAACGCTTCACGCCCCGTGGCTGTGCCATGGGGCGCCTTGGAGAAGACTACGCAGAGTTTTTTCACCCCAGCTCCTTAAAAACACACCAGCCGATCGGCTTTGGCAATACCACTGACCAGTTCACCCAGGCCACCATTATGGAAGCCATCATCCACATTCCAGTGACTGAGCCCTTGGGTTTCGGCTTCCTCTCTGGATACCATGCCGCGGCGCAGTGCGGCCGAAACACAGTTCACCAGTTCCACCTTGTGCTGGCTGGCCAGTTCATGCCAGGCGCGATAAACATTAAACTCATCGGATGCAGGTGAGCCCAGGCTTGATGCGTTAAACACACCATCCTGATAGAAAAATACCCGAAGGATTTGATGGCCTTCGTCGATAGCAGCCTTGGCGAATCGCAGCGCATGCAGCGGAGCGGCACTGCCATAGGCTTTACCTGAGACCTGGAGAATGAAAGTACTCATAATAAAAAAATGGCCCTGAATATGGGCCATTTTACCTTAATTTCTGTGTGAAAGATCAATCGTCGTTGTTCATTCCCAGAATGCGCAAAATGGCCAGGAACAGATTGAGGAAGTCCAGATACAGCGACACAGTGGCGCGAATATAGTTGGTTTCGCCGCCATTTACGATGCGGCTGGTATCAAACAGAATCAACCCGGTAAACACCAAAGCAGTCGCCCAGGACAGCAACATGTAGGCGGTGCTGTTACCCACGAACATATTGATCAGGCCGCCGATAATGATAACTATCAGACCCGCAAACAGAAAACCGCCCATAAAAGAGAAGTCTTTTTTGGTGGTCAGTGCATACATGGACAAGCCGATAAATATGGCGGACGTCAAACCGAAAGCCTGCATGATAAGTTCAGGGCCATTGGCCATGCCGGCATAATGGTTGAGGATATAACCAAGTGAGGCACCTTGCATACCGGTAAAGGCAAACACCCAAAAGAGACCGGCAGACGAGTCGGCTTTACGCAAAGTAACAAACAGCAGAATAAATCCGCCGATAGAAAACCCGATAGACATCAGCGGTGAAATGCCCATAGCGGTGGCAATCCAGGCGCACAGCGCAGAAAACGCCAGCGTCATGGACAATAGCATATAGGTGTTCTTGATAAGCTTGTTGACTTCCAGTGTCGACTGCTTGGAAACCAGAATTTCCTGTGACATTTCAATGTCTCCTTAATCTTTGACAATCCCGTCTATCATAACCGAATTCACCCGGGATACCAGCGTTACGCCAACCATTCCCGGTGTAGTTTTTCGCTGTCACCCAGGTAGTCAAGCACCCAACTGAGTGCAGGCGAGGGGGTGTCGCCGTTCCAGGCTAGACAACAGGGACTGGGCACCTTGGGTCGCTCAAGGGTTTTCTCAACCAAAAGCCCAGCCTGAATAAAGGGTGCAGCCAAATGACGCGGCATATAACCAATGCCGAGGCCATTGGTAAAACAGTTAATGGCGCGGATCCAATCCGGCACCACCAGGCGGCGCTGATTATCCAAAAGCCAGGTGGTGCGTTTGGGAATTTCCCGCGATGTATCCTCAAGGCAGATAGACGGGAAGGGCCGCAGCATATCATCGGTCAGTGGCTCATCGATGGCAGCCAGCGGGTGATTTTTGGCCACCAAAAACGCCCAGTCAATCACCCCCATATCTCGGTATTGGAATACGCCACCGACCGGAATTGCCGTGGTGGCACCAATGGCGATATGGCTTCGCCCTGTGGCCAGAGCCTCCCAGACACCGTTGAATACCTCGATACGAATAATCAGCTCAACATCTTGAAAGTGCCTGTAAAAATCGGCAATCAGTACACTTATTCTGTCGGCGCGAACAATATTATCCAGCGCAATGGACAACGTAGGTTGCCAGCCGTTGGCTATGCGCTGGGTGCCGCGCTTAAGCTCGTTCATCTGTGACAACATGGCCCGGGCTTCCCGCACAAAGTGCTCACCGGCAACCGTGAGACTCACGCTGCGGTGATGGCGATGGAACAGCACCACACCCAGTTCATCTTCTATTTGCTTGATGGCGTAACTGACCGCCGAGGGTACCTTGTGCAACTTGGCCGCGGCGGCGGTAAAGCTGCCAACCTGGGCAACAATATCGACCAATTCCAGAGATTGTTCCGACAGCATGATGAAATTCCTGTTTCGTTAGGGCGCACTTGCCTTGAATATTTTTGTTTGCACTGTGCAAAATTAACCGTTTCACAGCGCTAAAACAAGCCATTAGACTCCACCGCGCTAAGATTATTCCTATTTGTGGAGGCTGATTTGATTTCAAACTCTTTGACCAAGCGCCGAAGTTTAGTGTTCTTTCCATATCTTGCGCTACTTAGCATGCTCGGCTTTTTGGCTACCGACATGTATCTGCCTGCATTCAATCAGATTGAAGCAAGTTTAAACACATCAGCCAGTTTGGTGGCGATGACACTCACTTGCTTCCTCGGTGGTCTGGCTCTGGGGCAGCTTGCTTATGGCAGTTTATGCGACCGTTTTGGTAAACGAAATACCCTGATGGCCGGGCTTGGATTGTTTGCGCTGAGCAGCGTATTGCTTGGCTTTACCCAAGACATCAGTGTGTTTTTTGCACTCAGGGTGGTGCAGGCATTTGGCGCCTGCAGCGCTGCGGTGATCTGGCAGGCTCTTGTGATGGAGCGCTTCAGCGAAACCGAGGCGAGGAGAGTGTTTTCATCCATCATGCCACTGGTAGCCTTGTCTCCTGCGTTGGCTCCTTTGATGGGGGCCTGGGTCAGCGAGCAGATGGGCTGGCGCGCCATTTTCATTATTCTGGCCATTTTGGGTTTGTTATTGGCGGCTATGACACCGGCTCTGGCTGGAAACAGCAAAGCCAGTGAATCGCAAACGCCAATCTCCGTTGGCAGCATCCTGAAAAACCATGCGTTTCAAAACAATGTAGCCATATTTGGTGCCTGCAGCGCGGCCTTCTTTTGCTACCTCACGCTGTGGCCAGCGGTAATGCAGCACCACGGTTATGCCGCCGCCGAAATCGGCCTCAGCTTTATTCCTCAGACCCTGGCATTTATGTTGGGTGGCTTTACTTGCAAAAAAATGCTTACCAAACACAGCCCTGAGGCGATTAAAAACACCCTGATAACCGGCTTTGTCGTACTATCGCTAGCGCTGTTTTTGCTGACTCAATTAGGTGCCGGGATAGAGTCAGTGCTGTGGGTGTTTGCCATCCTGGCAGCAATCAACGGCGCCGTATATCCATTGCTGGTGACCGACGCACTGGCGCCATTTTCCAGCAACGCCACTAAAGCCGCGGGCTGGCAGAACTTTTTGCAGCTCGGCATGGCGTTTATTGCTTCGGCAGCGGTAGCCCTGATAGCCCATTGGTTTGAAAAGGCCATTGGTGTAGGGATCCTGGTTTGCGCGGGTATAGTATTGCTGGCATGGTGGCGCATGAATTGGCGCGCATGGCGTGATAACTGGTGCTTCCCGGATCCGGCTCGCATTGCTGTTAAAGCGGACAGAGAGCAGAAGCCATCAAGTGAAGGTACTCAGCTGCGAAAGACTCAGCAGCGAAAGGATAAGCACACCGGCAGCGACACTGAACACTAAGTACCGGCAGTGAACCACCGCGCCAACTGCAACACAATTCAAGTTGAGCAGTTGGCACAGCGGTATCAAAGTTAAAAAGCACGGCTTCGAGCTGTGTTTTTTATATTTTGGCACACGCTGACGCGCATTGTGAGAATGACCTCGATAGCAGAACTGCGTTAAAAACGATGATGAGTGTGAATATATCAGCAATTACCTCAGCCTCAGGATGCTGGAACGTGGGACTCAACATTGCTGAGCACTGAGCACGATACCTGATGGATTTAGGCGATGAATTACGAAGAACGCATGCACAGCCAGAAAACACGACGTAACTGCTGTGACCTGGTATCTGTGACTGCAGACAATCGGCCCTTGACCCAATAGCAGTTTGTCATGGTTGCGCTTTGGAAAGGAAAGGAATGGCTTTCAGCTTTTGGCAAAATGGCAGCTATCTGCGGGAAGGCCGCCGAATTAGGCTATTAGGTGTGCTCTCACAAATATAGTATTTAACATAATATACATTGTGCGCATTTAGGTGTGATGCTGTTTGCGTGCTGTGGTGTTGGGTTCGATAATCCCTGTGGTCATGCGCCAGCACGTCGCTACGCTCAGGCTCCGCTAAGCTCCGTGCTTGGCGCTTTGATTAGCACGGCGCGTAGCCATCGAAATCTCCAGCGGCGAGCATCTGCTGCTGAAGCTCTGGCGTTAATGGGATGATTTCGAAGTTCTCTCCGAAGTCAGACGCCAGCTCTGTCCACATCATCTGTTTTGATTTCCATGTGTACCAGCCTTCGTTTGGGATAAACGTGATTGGCATGTCTGGCGTGGAGTCATCGAGATACACTTTTACTTTTGGCATTGCTCATCCTTGTGCGTTTTAACGATATCGATTAAGTCTGCAACCAGTACACAGTTTTGTGCGTGCAGATAACCCCGAGCTTGCTCGGTAGCGATGTCCTTCAACAAGAACTCATTGATGCTTTGGACTCGTTCCAGCAGCTCGGCCAGTTCCTTGAGTAGATTTTCCATTATGCACCTATCCTACAGAGATGCTACGCGCAACTGGTGCAACTTTGGTGCTTTCCTGAGAACTTTCACATGCAACCAGCTTCATGCCGAAGCGTTTCAGCTCCAGACCGCCGAAGTTGTTTACCATGAAGCTGGAACTGTCCACGGTATACATTCCGGCGCTATATGGTACGCCTTCATCGACTTGCAATTTCATCTGCACTGGGAACTTGCCGCCTAAGTACGCATAGGCCACTTGTTCATGCAGTGTTCGCCCAGGCTTGCCGTCCTTGGGCGGCATGGTACGGGTATGGATTTTGGCATCTTCTTGGAATACTTCGATTTTTAACATGGTGACACTCCTTAGGCGTAAGCTCTAAATGGCAGTATGTTTGAGTGAGCCGATATCGGCATGTGATACCAGTCAGGTACAGGTAACGGTTTGATCTCAATTACCTCCGAGCGCCGCAGTGTTGGACACATACGGCTGACATCAAAACGCTGACTGATGTCCAGTCCGATAGCTTTCAGGCGAGATTTGTGTTCGTAGTACTGCCTTTCAGACAGGATTTCACGCAGGTCTGACCCATGTTGCCACATGGTGCAGTAAGACATGGTCGTGTTAGCCTGACGCAGGGTTTGAACCGCGCCCGCCGCAAGCAATTGATGTGCAATTGATTGGTGTTCATCGTGGGATATCTGGATAGTTTTCATAGCGTTCTCGATGTCTTTCAGGTGCGGATAAAAATCTTCTTCAGTGACGCGGCCGTAAAATTGCAGCTGATATCGTTTAAGCATGGCCTGTCTTATGCTGTGTTCTTCGCGTACTACACCGTGTAACTCGCAGTAATTAATCAGGTTTTCTAAATATTCAAGCCGCTCGACTGCGATACCGTCTTTCTTGCGTTTCTCCTTGTTCAGATGCCGTTTGATTTCCACATGTTTGTTGTAGAGCTTGGTCATCATCCACGTTGACGCTTCGCCCCAGTTACAGGTATGGCCGTCCGGATACAGCTTGGGTGCACGACCACGGCCAATTTGCATGGATGACATGCCGCGGATAAATGAGGCTTCTCTGCCCTGCCCGACCTCATGGTTTACCGTCCAGTCGATAGCAGTGATTTCGGCTCCATTGCCGACAAGCTGAGCTTTCTTGCCATCGGCTGTCTGGCGGTAATAAACATGAGTATTTTTGGTGAACGGGGGCAAGTTGAATTGGCTGAGTACGTGGTTAAATACGCTCACGCATTCATCCAGTGTTTGAAGGCCGAACAGATTATCCATGCGCTGCCAGCGTGACGGATTACCTTCCACCCTGACCCGCTGACCATCACAGCGAATGGTGAGCTTGGTACTGAATGATCCTTCGAGGACTTTCTGATTGACCGAGGGCGGCAAGTGCTCACCAGTTTCCATGTCTATCCGCTCAATGACATGCGTACCGACCAGAGGCAAATTGCCCTCCGGATGGTCTTGCTGCATGAACAAGCGGTCGATGAAAAACAAGTGTGCCAAAACCCTGTCAAATACATTTTTCTGTATGCTAGCAGCAACAGAACTGTGTCTCAAGGTTCGCATACAGAAAACGTGGTGTAGAATGAAACAAAACGTTATCTGGAGTCGATAAATGAGCATCGGAAGTGTAATTAAGGACAGGCGGATAGCCTTAAATCTGAAGCAGGAAGATGTAGCAGATAAAGTCGGTGTAACCGTGCAGACCTATGGTAAATGGGAAAACGACAAGACCGAGCCAAAAGCCAGTCAAGTTTCCGCGCTAAGTAAAATTCTTCGTGTCTCTGAGCGCGACATTTGCTCCGGTGAACGTACAGACGGCTCAGACATCGACCCTATCAGCTTTATGAGGCACATTGCCTCTGCACGACGCCTCATTGATGATGTCAGTTACTCCTTGATGATCTACGACCATATGGACGACCCCCACGGGTTTATCGCAACCTTAGAATCAGAGCTGAAAAAACGTCATGGCTTTGGTGTTAAAGAGGTTCAGCAACAGGAAGTAGATCCCTCAGATTACGATGCCGCTGTTGGCGAAACGCAAGCAGAGAACTCGATGAATAGGGTGTGAAATTGCGGAATTCCGCAGTTAGTTTGGGTGTAACACACACCCAAACCTAAAAAGTCCCTCGCCGGCTTCGATGTTGCCGGTACCATATTGGTACAAGAGTCCACTGTTAAAGTAGGTGGACTCTCGCGTTTACCAGGAGCGATTATTGATGTTCGCTTCGCTCCTGGGAGCCTCCTTCCCGCTCTGGCGGGTCCCTTCCTCCCATGCGCTCGGCGACCCGTGAAATTCTCAAAATTGAGAAAAAAGTGCGGTATTACATACACGCACTTTGACTTTCGCCCTACTGCTGCCGACCAGCCCCCTCACGGGGCTGCCCGTCATCGTTCGGGCTCAGGTGATGTGCGGTTTGATTTCTGTAAACAAATAATCAGATTCTGGGACTGAAAAGCGGGACGCCCGAAGGGCTTGGAACCGTGGGAAACCACGGTAAAGTTCGGGTGTCACTGGAACCCCGAACCTGAAAGGCTAAAGCGTCTGGCAGGATGGCCGAGACAGCGGAGGCGCTGGAATGACGCGCTCCCGCCGCTGGCCGTGTCAGTGCGTGACTGACGCAGGGCTTTGCATCAGGGGTCACGACCCCTGATAACCCCCTACATCAAATACGCAATGCAGATTAGAAAATTGATAGCTTTGATTAATACTCGCGAATCAATCGAAATAACTATCGTCATGAGCTGCCTCCTCTAAGTTGAGGCGCGCGCACATAAACCTTGATAGAGCAATGCATTAGCTCTATATTGGCTTTGTTGTTACGTGTGAGCACGCTAGTGTAAACACCTTGCATGGTTGGTTTGTTGGACGCATTCCAACCATGCCCCCTTATCGCTCGTCAAATAACCACCGAGCGACATCTTCAGCAATATACTCGCTTAAAAAATCTCAGTCAAATCATTGACTTATAAATCTTTTTATTTATGGGTCGAGAGATGAATTGAAAATGGCAATTCGCACAACGCAGATTATGCAAAAAGGCCGCCGGTCATCGCTATGATACCTTGGCGGCCTTTCTACATAATCTCGGTCACATTGTGCGCATTTAGGTGTGATGCTGTTTGCGTGCTGTGGTGTTGGGTTCGATAATCCCTGTGGTCATGCGCCAGCACGTCGCTACGCTCAGGCTCCGCTAAGCTCCGTGCTTGGCGCTTTGATTAGCACGGCGCGTAGCCATCGAAATCTCCAGCGGCGAGCATCTGCTGCTGAAGCTCTGGCGTTAATGGGATGATTTCGAAGTTCTCTCCGAAGTCAGACGCCAGCTCTGTCCACATCATCTGTTTTGATTTCCATGTGTACCAGCCTTCGTTTGGGATAAACGTGATTGGCATGTCTGGCGTGGAGTCATCGAGATACACTTTTACTTTTGGCATTGCTCATCCTTGTGCGTTTTAACGATATCGATTAAGTCTGCAACCAGTACACAGTTTTGTGCGTGCAGATAACCCCGAGCTTGCTCGGTAGCGATGTCCTTCAACAAGAACTCATTGATGCTTTGGACTCGTTCCAGCAGCTCGGCCAGTTCCTTGAGTAGATTTTCCATTATGCACCTATCCTACAGAGATGCTACGCGCAACTGGTGCAACTTTGGTGCTTTCCTGAGAACTTTCACATGCAACCAGCTTCATGCCGAAGCGTTTCAGCTCCAGACCGCCGAAGTTGTTTACCATGAAGCTGGAACTGTCCACGGTATACATTCCGGCGCTATATGGTACGCCTTCATCGACTTGCAATTTCATCTGCACTGGGAACTTGCCGCCTAAGTACGCATAGGCCACTTGTTCATGCAGTGTTCGCCCAGGCTTGCCGTCCTTGGGCGGCATGGTACGGGTATGGATTTTGGCATCTTCTTGGAATACTTCGATTTTTAACATGGTGACACTCCTTAGGCGTAAGCTCTAAATGGCAGTATGTTTGAGTGAGCCGATATCGGCATGTGATACCAGTCAGGTACAGGTAACGGTTTGATCTCAATTACCTCCGAGCGCCGCAGTGTTGGACACATACGGCTGACATCAAAACGCTGACTGATGTCCAGTCCGATAGCTTTCAGGCGAGATTTGTGTTCGTAGTACTGCCTTTCAGACAGGATTTCACGCAGGTCTGACCCATGTTGCCACATGGTGCAGTAAGACATGGTCGTGTTAGCCTGACGCAGGGTTTGAACCGCGCCCGCCGCAAGCAATTGATGTGCAATTGATTGGTGTTCATCGTGGGATATCTGGATAGTTTTCATAGCGTTCTCGATGTCTTTCAGGTGCGGATAAAAATCTTCTTCAGTGACGCGGCCGTAAAATTGCAGCTGATATCGTTTAAGCATGGCCTGTCTTATGCTGTGTTCTTCGCGTACTACACCGTGTAACTCGCAGTAATTAATCAGGTTTTCTAAATATTCAAGCCGCTCGACTGCGATACCGTCTTTCTTGCGTTTCTCCTTGTTCAGATGCCGTTTGATTTCCACATGTTTGTTGTAGAGCTTGGTCATCATCCACGTTGACGCTTCGCCCCAGTTACAGGTATGGCCGTCCGGATACAGCTTGGGTGCACGACCACGGCCAATTTGCATGGATGACATGCCGCGGATAAATGAGGCTTCTCTGCCCTGCCCGACCTCATGGTTTACCGTCCAGTCGATAGCAGTGATTTCGGCTCCATTGCCGACAAGCTGAGCTTTCTTGCCATCGGCTGTCTGGCGGTAATAAACATGAGTATTTTTGGTGAACGGGGGCAAGTTGAATTGGCTGAGTACGTGGTTAAATACGCTCACGCATTCATCCAGTGTTTGAAGGCCGAACAGATTATCCATGCGCTGCCAGCGTGACGGATTACCTTCCACCCTGACCCGCTGACCATCACAGCGAATGGTGAGCTTGGTACTGAATGATCCTTCGAGGACTTTCTGATTGACCGAGGGCGGCAAGTGCTCACCAGTTTCCATGTCTATCCGCTCAATGACATGCGTACCGACCAGAGGCAAATTGCCCTCCGGATGGTCTTGCTGCATGAACAAGCGGTCGATGAAAAACAAGTGTGCCAAAACCCTGTCAAATACATTTTTCTGTATGCTAGCAGCAACAGAACTGTGTCTCAAGGTTCGCATACAGAAAACGTGGTGTAGAATGAAACAAAACGTTATCTGGAGTCGATAAATGAGCATCGGAAGTGTAATTAAGGACAGGCGGATAGCCTTAAATCTGAAGCAGGAAGATGTAGCAGATAAAGTCGGTGTAACCGTGCAGACCTATGGTAAATGGGAAAACGACAAGACCGAGCCAAAAGCCAGTCAAGTTTCCGCGCTAAGTAAAATTCTTCGTGTCTCTGAGCGCGACATTTGCTCCGGTGAACGTACAGACGGCTCAGACATCGACCCTATCAGCTTTATGAGGCACATTGCCTCTGCACGACGCCTCATTGATGATGTCAGTTACTCCTTGATGATCTACGACCATATGGACGACCCCCACGGGTTTATCGCAACCTTAGAATCAGAGCTGAAAAAACGTCATGGCTTTGGTGTTAAAGAGGTTCAGCAACAGGAAGTAGATCCCTCAGATTACGATGCCGCTGTTGGCGAAACGCAAGCAGAGAACTCGATGAATAGGGTGTGAAATTGCGGAATTCCGCAGTTAGTTTGGGTGTAACACACACCCAAACCTAAAAAGTCCCTCGCCGGCTTCGATGTTGCCGGTACCATATTGGTACAAGAGTCCACTGTTAAAGTAGGTGGACTCTCGCGTTTACCAGGAGCGATTATTGATGTTCGCTTCGCTCCTGGGAGCCTCCTTCCCGCTCTGGCGGGTCCCTTCCTCCCATGCGCTCGGCGACCCGTGAAATTCTCAAAATTGAGAAAAAAGTGCGGTATTACATACACGCACTTTGACTTTCGCCCTACTGCTGCCGACCAGCCCCCTCACGGGGCTGCCCGTCATCGTTCGGGCTCAGGTGATGTGCGGTTTGATTTCTGTAAACAAATAATCAGATTCTGGGACTGAAAAGCGGGACGCCCGAAGGGCTTGGAACCGTGGGAAACCACGGTAAAGTTCGGGTGTCACTGGAACCCCGAACCTGAAAGGCTAAAGCGTCTGGCAGGATGGCCGAGACAGCGGAGGCGCTGGAATGACGCGCTCCCGCCGCTGGCCGTGTCAGTGCGTGACTGACGCAGGGCTTTGCATCAGGGGTCACGACCCCTGATAACCCCCTACATCAAATACGCAATGCAGATTAGAAAATTGATAGCTTTGATTAATACTCGCGAATCAATCGAAATAACTATCGTCATGAGCTGCCTCCTCTAAGTTGAGGCGCGCGCACATAAACCTTGATAGAGCAATGCATTAGCTCTATATTGGCTTTGTTGTTACGTGTGAGCACGCTAGTGTAAACACCTTGCATGGTTGGTTTGTTGGACGCATTCCAACCATGCCCCCTTATCGCTCGTCAAATAACCACCGAGCGACATCTTCAGCAATATACTCGCTTAAAAAATCTCAGTCAAATCATTGACTTATAAATCTTTTTATTTATGGGTCGAGAGATGAATTGAAAATGGCAATTCGCACAACGCAGATTATGCAAAAAGGCCGCCGGTCATCGCTATGATACCTTGGCGGCCTTTCTACATAATCTCGGTCACATTGTGCGCATTTAGGTGTGAGGCTGTTTGTGTTCTGCGGTGTTGGGCTCGATTATCCTGCTGTTGGTGCGAAACGCCTTCTACTAGAGCCGCCCATCATCGATGGCTTTAAGCATAATCTGCCAATATGTCTCCAGACGATTAAGTCACTGTATCGAATTGCGCCCTGGGCACCAATACCTGTGTGCTTAACCTTGGCTGATGTTAATTATCAAGTACCTAGTGTGAGTTATTCATCCACACTGCCTATACTGATATCTGTTTGCACATTTGCATCAGCCTGCTCAAGCCATTGCCAGCAGCGCTGCTCACAGTTGCCACATGGATTACTTGCCGTTGTGACTTGCGGACCATGCACCAGCGCTTGCCCAGGCTCAAGGCCAACACTTTCGTGGGGGCGATTTCCCAAATCCTGTCTCAATAATCTGTTCAGGTCTTGCTGTTGCAGCGACTTATTGCAGCCCGCGCGCTCCTTACAGGCCCACAGGCACAGTTGCCACACACGCTGCTTTGACAGGCTGTCCAGGCATTTTACATCTGCTGCGCACAGATGGCCTTCATAAATAAGCCGGGCCAGTAACGCCTCCGGCATGGCGAGATTGATATTTTTCAAGGTGATACATCCCTTACCCATAATTGAATATCTTAGATGATAATAATTATCATCTAGATTGAGATCCAGGATTTTTGCCCCAAAATTTGCGCTGGCGCCAATTTGTTGAACTACACTGAAATGGAACGGCACGAATACGCTCAATAGGTAGAGGTCATCTAATGCTCATTGATATGGCTAAGAAAAACCCCCTGTTTTCCGGTAAGAAAAAGGTTGAGTCAGAAGATGCTGGTCCAGCGTGGAAAGTCCTGATCGTTGACGATGAGCCCGACGTTCACACGGTTACCAAACTGGCCCTGTCACGTTTTAAATTGGAGGGACGCTCCCTTTCCTTTATTAACGCCTACAGCGGCGAACAGGCCAAGGAAATCCTCAATACAGAAAAAGACGTGGCTGTCGCCTTTATCGATGTGGTGATGGAGAGCGACCACGCCGGACTTGAGTTGGTGAAATGGATCCGTGAGGAGCTGAAAAACCGCACCATGCGCATTGTGCTGCGTACTGGTCAACCCGGCCAGGCGCCGGAAGAAGATGTTATCGTCAATTACGATATAAATGACTACAAGGCCAAGGCCGAACTCGACTCCCGCAAACTGGTTACCAGCGTCTACTCTTCCCTGCGCTCCTACCGCGACATTATGGAGATAGAACAGGCGCGTCAGGTGCAGTTAAAGCATCGCAAAGGCCTCGAGCGGGTGCTTGAAGCGACCTCCGGCCTGTTTGAGCTGCGCACTTTACATAAATTCGCCGACGGCTTGCTCACCCAGGTGGCCAGCCTGTTAAATCTTGATACTGAAACCCTGCTGTTATCCTGCAACGCCATGGATGCTATCAGCGGCAATGTCGATTCTCATGAGCTGGAAATCCTTGCCGGCACTGGCCAGTTTGCAGCCCACCACGACCGGGCACTGGCGCCCAATGTGCTGACGTTACTGAAAGAAGCCTTGGCCCAAAAGCGTTGCCTGTACGAACAAAACTGCTTTGTCGGCTACTTCCCAACCAAAGGTGGGCTGATTAACCTGCTTTATATGGATGGCATTGATCGCATCGGTGACCTGGATAAGCAGCTGATTGATATCTTTGCCATCAATGTGGGGGTGGCATTCGAAAATCTGCTGTTGAATCAGGAAGTGGAAGACACTCAGTCCGAGCTTATTCTTCGGCTTGGGGATGTGGTGGAAAGCCGCTCCAAGGAAGCGGCCAATCATGTGAAACGCATGGCAGCTTATTGCTATGATCTTGCCCTGCTTGCAGGGCTTTCGGATTATGAGGCTGATCTGCTTAAGCGCGCCGCGCCAATGCACGACATTGGTAAAATCGCGATCCCCGATGCGGTACTGCTGAAACCTGGCAAGCTTGATAATGATGAGTGGCAAATCATGCGCCAGCACCCGGTGATTGGCCATCAGATCCTGGCAAACTCAGAGCGACCAATTCTTACCGCCGCCGCCACTATTTCGCTGCAACACCATGAAAAATATGATGGCAGCGGCTATCCAGCAGGGTTGAACGGTGAGGCCATCCACGTGTATGCCCGTATTGTCGCAATTGCCGATGTGTTCGATGCCCTGTCCCACTCTCGCTGTTATAAAGAAGCATGGCCACTGGATAAGGTACTTGAAGAGATGAAGCGCTGCTCAGGCACTCACTTCGATCCTGTGCTGCTGCAACTCTTTATAGACAATATAGATACCTTTGTTGCCATTAAAGAGTGCTGGAAAGATACCGCTGAGTAGCAAAGCCGCTATTGGAAATGCTAACCGTGCGACTGAGGGTTAGCTTATATATTGGCGTATACATTAGTGGTGATGATAACGCAGCGACTGCCTTGAACAGTCAACTGCCTGCGCTCGTGTAAATGTTACGACTTTGGGTTGTCAGCAAGAAAATCAAACCAAGCCTGCTTAGTCAGGCCTTGTTCGTCAGTGAAGCTCACCATCAATCGCCACACCATATAACCACTGGCACAGCTGCCGTAAATTGCGCTGGCCTGATAGTGATTTTCAGCCTCTTGCTGCCATTTAAGTGGGATAAGCCCCATAAACATGTCTCGGCCTTCAATACGGCTATCGCCGATTACCACAGGCGAGCTGAATTTAAGGTTAAATTTCAGCGGCTTTTCACTGGGCGCATTGGCAGGGTTTAGTTCCAGCGTGATGATATTTTCACCAATCGTTTGGGTGCATGGCCCTGAGTGGAAGTCGCAAAGTCCGGTTTCCTCAACCTTCACTTCTGCGGTTTTTTGACCCTGATCACATCCTGAGCCGATAAACGCGATTAAGACTGCGCAAACGACGGGGAAAAAGCGGTTACCTAGCACAACAATTCACCTTATGCTGCAAGACGTTAACATTCTATTGCTCGGCTTGATCCAGATCAACAAAGCAGCCCCAGGTCCGGTATCTTTTTTGACGCAGCTCAAGTATCATTGCAATGCCTTGCTACAGGTAACAAAACTGCAGGCAAAGACATTGACAGTCGGCATTGCACCCGATAGGGAAAGTGTCGTTTGTCATGATAACAAACCGGTAAAGCTCGTCTTTACTCACATTACAAGTAAAAGTAATAAGCAGTGGAAGCACTATGATGAACCATTCCCAGCCTAACGGCGCTGATTACAATTACACTGTCGTGCGCCAATTCGCCCTTACCACAGTTTTGTGGGGCATTGTTGGTATGTCTGTCGGTGTACTTATTGCGGCTCAGTTGATCTGGCCACAGCTGAACTTCGATACTCCTTGGTTGACCTATAGCCGCTTGCGGCCATTGCACACCAATGCGGTAATCTTCGCGTTCGGTACCTCAGCGCTCTTCGCCACCTCTTACTATGTTGTTCAACGCACCTGTCAAACCCGTTTGTTTGCGCCAGCTCTGGCGTCATTCACTTTCTGGGGTTGGCAAGCCATCATTCTGGCTGCGGCCATTACTCTGCCTCTGGGTATCACCAGCGGTAAAGAATACGCCGAACTGGAATGGCCTATCGATATCGCTATCGCCGTTGTTTGGGTGAGTTACGCTATCGTATTCTTCGGCACCATTATCAAGCGTAAGACCTCGCACATTTATGTTGCGAACTGGTTCTTCGGCGCCTTTATCATCACCGTTGCTGTGCTGCACATTGTAAACTCCATGGCTGTACCTGTTAGCCTGTGGAAGTCTTACTCTATCTATGCCGGCGCCGTGGATGCCATGGTGCAGTGGTGGTATGGTCACAACGCCGTAGGCTTCCTGCTGACCGCAGGCTTCCTGGGTATGATGTACTACTTCGTACCTAAGCAAGCTGGTCGTCCAGTGTACTCTTACCGTCTGTCTATCGTGCACTTCTGGGCACTGATTGCACTGTACATCTGGGCCGGTCCTCACCACCTGCACTACACTGCTCTGCCCGACTGGACTCAGTCGCTGGGTATGGTGATGTCTCTGATCCTGTTCGCACCTTCATGGGGCGGCATGATCAACGGCATCATGACCCTGTCCGGTGCATGGCATAAGCTGCGTACTGACCCTGTACTGCGCTTCCTGGTGGTATCTCTGTCCTTCTACGGTATGTCTACCTTCGAAGGCCCGATGATGGCTATCAAGACTGTAAACGCCCTGTCTCACTACACTGACTGGACCGTTGGTCACGTACACTCAGGTGCTCTGGGTTGGGTTGCCATGGTGTCTATCGGTTCTCTGTATCACCTGATCCCGAACCTGTTCGGTCACGGCCGCATGTACTCTACCTCTCTGGTAAACGTACACTTCTGGCTGGCAACCATAGGTACTGTACTGTACATCGTTGCCATGTGGATCTCTGGTGTGATGCAAGGTCTGATGTGGCGTGCGGTTAACTCTGACGGCACCCTGACCTACAGCTTTGTTGAAAGTCTGGAAGCTTCTTATCCGTTCTACTTCGTCCGCTTCCTGGGCGGCTGCTTCTTCGTAACTGGTATGCTGATCATGGCCTACAACGTGTATCGCACCGTTAAAGCGCCTAAAGATTCACTGCCTGCGCTGACTGAAGCCAAAGCTGCATAAGGAGTAGACACGATGAAATTCAATCACGAATTAATAGAGAAGAACATCGGTTTGCTCGGTATCTTCACCGTGCTGGTGATCAGCATCGGTGGTCTGGTACAGATCACACCGCTGCTGTTCCAGAAAGATACCACTGAGCCAGTTAAGGGCCTGCGTCCTTACACCGCCCTGGAGCTTGAAGGCCGTGACATTTACATCCGTGAAGGTTGCTATAACTGCCACAGCCAGATGATCCGTCCTCTGCGTGCAGAGACTGAACGTTACGGTCACTACTCTGTTGCCGGTGAGTCTGTTTGGGATCACCCATTCCAGTGGGGCTCCAAGCGTACCGGTCCGGATCTGGCCCGTGTTGGTGGTCGTTACAGTGACAAATGGCACGAAGTTCACCTCATCGATCCTCGCGCTGTGGTTCCTCAATCAAACATGCCTGGCTTCCCATGGCTGGCAGAAAACAAGCTGGATGGCAAGTTGACTGCTCAGAAAATGGAAGTCTTCCGTGGGTTTGGTGTTCCCTATACCGATGCTGACATCGCCAACGCTCAGAAAGCCGTAGAAGGCAAGACTGAGATGGAAGCCATCATCGCGTACCTGCAGTCTCTGGGACACGCACTCAAATAAGGAGGCAACTATATGGATTACGGCACATTACACGGACTCGTTACCATCGTTGTAATGCTGACCTTCGTCGGTATATTTGCTTGGGCTTATAGCTCCCGTCGCAAAAAGCAATTCGACGAGGCTGCTAACCTGGTGTTCTCTGATGAAGAGCACAAGGAAATGAAGGACTCAGGAGAGCAAAAATAATGTTGATGAGTAACTTCTGGAGTATGTGGATCAGCATACTCACAATTCTGGTGATCGTAGGCTGCTTCGTGCTGCTGAAGATCTGTTCCAAGAACACGACGCCTGATATCAAAGAAGGCGAGTCAATGGGTCACAGCTTCGACGGTATCGAAGAGCTGAACAACCCACTGCCAAAGTGGTGGAGCTATATGTTCTACATCACTATCGTGTTCGGTGTGATTTACCTGGCACTGTACCCAGGTCTGGGTAACTTCAAAGGTTACCTCGGCTGGAGCAGCTCTAACCAGAGCATTGGTACCGAGCAAGGCATCAAGGCGGATTCCAAGGCTGCGATTGAGAACGCATCCAAAGAAGGTCGCTGGGTTCAGTACGATCAGGAAGTTAAGGCTGCTGACGACAAGTTCGGCCCTATCTTCAAGAAGTTTGCTGAAACCCCACTGGAAGAATTGGCAAAAGATCCTGAAGCACTGAAAGTGGGCGGTCGTCTGTTCCTGCAGAACTGTTCTCAGTGCCACGGCTCTGATGCCCGCGGTAGCCTCGGCTTCCCTAACCTGACTGACAGTGACTGGCTGTATGGCGGCTCTCTGGCCGAAATCAAGACCAGCATCATGAACGGTCGTCGCGGTATGATGCCTCCTAAAGGCGGTCTGCCAGTGGATGACAGCGAAATCCCGGGTCTGGTTGCTTACCTGCACAAGCTGGGTGGCACCGAGCATGATGCAGCACTGGCCGCTCAAGGTCAGGGTTCCTTCATGAAAGGCTGTTTCGCCTGTCACGGTATGGATGCCAAGGGTAACAAGCTCATGGGCGCCCCTAACCTGACTGACAACATTTGGCTGTACGGTTCCAGCGATGGCCAGATCAGCGAGTCAATCAAGTATGGTCGCAGTGGCGTGATGCCAGCATGGAAAGACGTGCTGGGTGAAGAAAAAGTTCACGTAATCGCCGCCTACGTTTACAGCTTGTCAAACAAGTAAAAACGTCACCAAAAAAGCAGGCCCCGATAGCAAATCGGGGCCTTTTTTTAAGTGATAACTCATACATTTGGCGATAGAATATTGCCACTTAATTCTTCGATGGTATTAGTCAATGAGCGAGCAGCAAGCCTGGTATAAGCAGTTCTGGCCCTGGTTTTTAATTATCCTTCCTATGTGCGCGGTTATCGCAAGTTTTACCACCCTGAAAATCGCATTGGATAACTCAGACTCATTGGTCGCCGAGGAGTATTACAAAAAAGGCAAGGCCATCAATATGGACCTGTCGAAAATCCAATATGCACGCCAACTGGGCATGCAGTTTTTACTGAAGGTAAAAGACGGCAGCATTACCATAGAGCAGCACGGCGGCCCTGCCTATGCCGCAGCGCTCGACACCCGTTTCTACCACCCCACCATTGCCGAACGTGACTTCGACAAGATGCTGACTCAGGATGCATCCGGGCTGTATCGCATCACTCCGGAGAAAGAGATTTCCGGTTTCTGGGAAGTGCGCATCGAGAGTTTCGACGGCAAGTGGCGTCTGCAAAAGCGTCTCGAACTTGCTGAGGGCAAAGAGCACTGGCTGAACTGAGTCAGATATGTCACAGCAACCGTGTTTCCACTGCAATGAGCCGGTTCTGACCGGCAATCAATTCATTACCCGCATCGATGGCAACGATGAAATCATGTGTTGCCCCGGCTGTCAGGCCGTTTCCCAGGCCATTGTCGATGCGGGCCTGCTCTCCTATTACACCTATCGGACCGAGCCGGGTAACCGCCAAACGGCACTGGTGCCGGAAAACCTGAACCATTACAGCGCCTACGATCTGCCGGAAGTACAGCAAGACTTTGTGCATGGCCGCGATGGTCTGGACGAAGTGACTCTGAGTATCGATGGTATTACCTGCGCTGCCTGCGCCTGGCTGATTGAGCATAAACTACAGCACGTCGAAGGCGTGGAGCGCATTCAGGTTAACTCCACCACCCAGCGTGCCTTTATTCGCTGGCAACCCGGCAAAATCAAACTGAGTGAATTACTGTCTGCCATTGGCAGCATTGGCTATTCGGCAGCGCCGTTTCAGCTTGATGATCAGGAAGTAGTCGCCAAACGCAACAGCCGCCGCTTTTTGCTGCGGCTTGGGCTTGCAGGCTTTGCCACCATGCAGGTGATGATGTTTGCCCTCGCCCTGTACGCGGGCTACTTCACAGACCTTGAAACCGAGTTTCGTGATTATTTTCGCTGGGTCAGCATGATTTTTGCTGCCCCGGTGGTGTTCTACTCAGCGCAGCCATTTTACTTCAGTGCCATCCGCGCCATATTGAGCGGCAAGCTGAATATGGATGTATCTGTCTCTATTGCGATATGCGGCGCCTATATCGCAAGCTGCGTTGCCACCATCAATGGTACCGGCGAGGTGTACTTCGAGTCGGTGTCCATGTTCACCTTCTTTTTGCTGCTTGGGCGCTATTTCGAACAAAATGCCCGCCAAAAGGCTTCGGTCAGCTCCAGCAACCTGCACAAGTTGGTGCCGCTTACCGCAAGCCTGGTAACAGACTCAGGTGTTGAAGAAATCCCGGCCAAAAAGCTGGCTGTTGGCGATGTGATTTTGGTGAGTCCCGGTGACGTGATTGCCGCCGATGGTCTGGTGGTCGATGGCCTCTCCGGGGTTAACGAATCCATGCTTACCGGCGAGCAGTTGCCCGTCGCCAAAGGCGTTGGCGCTGAGGTCTATGCAGGTACAATCAACCTAGAGCAGCCGCTTAAGGTTAAAGTAACCGCCACCGGCCAGGATCAGCTGGTCGCCGAAATTATTCGCCTGCAGGAAATGGCTTCCAATGCAAAGCCCGCAATTGCGCTGACCGCCGATAAGTTAGCCCGCTATTTCTCTGCCACTATTCTGACCATTGCCGCCATTACCTATGTGGTGTGGCGTCAGTTCGCCCCGGAAGATGCCTTTTGGGTCACCCTGTCAGTGCTGGTTGCCACCTGCCCCTGCGCCCTGGCGCTGGCGACGCCTACTGCGGTGACCTGTGCGACTGGACTTTTCACCCGCCTTGGGATTATTTCAAGGAACGGCAGCGTATTTGAAAAGCTGCCGAGGCTAAACCATGTGGTGTTTGACAAAACAGGCACCCTGACCTGCGGCCATTTCAGTCTTGGGGAGGTAAAACTCTTCTCAGAAATGGATAAAGAGCAGGCACTTGCCATTGCCTCGGCGCTGGAAAAAGGCTCGCTCCACCCCATCGCAAAACTGTTCAGCCAGTTCCCCACTCAATTCAGCGCGGCAGAACCTGCTACCCAGGTGGGTTTTGGTGTCTCCGGCTTGATTGATGGCAGCCGTTATTACATTGGCAGTGGCGAATATCTAAAGGTTGCAGGCGCAAGCGAACTCACAGGCCAATGGGTCTACCTTGGCAATGACACTGGTCTTATCGCAGCCTTTGAAATTCAGGACAAACTCAGGGACGATGCCAAGCACACCTTAGATACTCTGCGTGCATCCGGTCTTGGCGTCAGTATTGCCAGTGGTGACACCTCGTTGCACCTTAGCAATGTGGCCAACACCCTGGGAGTCAACGATGTACATGGCGGCCTTAAACCTGCGGATAAGCTTGCCTTTATCGAAAAACACCGCTGCGAAGGCAAGGTCGTGGCCATGTTTGGCGATGGCATCAACGATGCCCCTGTGCTCGCCGGCGCCGATTTGTCGGTTGCCATGGGCAGCGGCAGCGCGGTCGCGAAGAACAGCGCCGACCTGATTTTGCTTGGCGATCACCTTAGCCGCTTTATCGATGCCGTAACCATTGCCCGCAGCACCAATCGCATTATTCGGCAGAATTTGGCCTGGGCTCTGGGGTACAATGTGTTTATTCTGCCCCTCGCCGTTACCGGCCATGTGGTGCCCTATATTGCCGCTATCGGCATGTCTGCCAGCTCACTGATTGTGGTTGGCAACAGTTTAAGGCTGCTGAGGTTAAAGCCATGAGCATAATTTACGTACTTATCCCTATCGCCATGTTATTTGTGCTCATTGCCGTTGGGGTGTTCTTCTGGGCGGTACGCTCTGAGCAGTTTGATGATTTGGACCGCCAGGGCGCATCCATTCTGTTTGATGAAGATAAACCCAACAAAGCCGCCAAAGTTCACGGCGACAATCCCCCTAATAAAGACAGCAACGCGGAACCCCAGTGATGGAATACAACCTGCTGGGCGCTCTATTGGTTGGGCTGATGGGGGCTGGCCACTGTTTTGGTATGTGCGGCGGCCTGGTGGGTGCCTTCTCCAGTCAAATTCCGGCGCCCCAGCGCCATCAAAATCCCCTTGCCCATCGCCTCAGCTATCTGCTCGCCTATAACCTTGGCCGTATCGGCAGTTACACCTTAGCCGGAGCGCTGGCAGGCGGCCTTACCGGTGGCCTGGCGTTTTTGTTTGATGCCCAGTCGCTGCTGCTGGTAATGCGCTTCGTTGCCGGGACGATGATGATTGTCCTTGGCCTCTATATCGCCAAAATCTGGGCTGGTGTAACGGCGCTTGAAAATCTTGGCCGGGTGCTGTGGAAACGCCTTGAGCCTATTGGCAAACGAATGCTGCCTTTGGATACCCAGCTTAAGTCATTCAGCGCCGGCGCTGTGTGGGGCTGGCTGCCATGTGGCTTGGTGTATTCAACCTTAACCTGGTCAGTGGCGAGCGGCAGTGCCCTGCAAGGAGCGCTGATTATGCTGTGTTTTGGCCTGGGGACGCTGCCCGCATTGCTCAGCGCCGGAATAGCCGCCAGGACCCTTGCCAACTGGTTGCAAAATCGCACCATGAGGTGGTTAAGTGGGGCGCTGCTCGTAGCCTTTGGGCTGCAAACTCTATATATTGGTGTCGCTCAGCTCGGCTAGCCCGGCAAGTGCATTTGAGTTAACATGTAGTTAATAAAAAGGTTTGGGATCACACAATGCCAATAGAACAAAATAAACTCCGCCGTCCCGCTGCTACAGGTTGCACCATTCATTGTCATGATTGCAGCATGGGAACGTTGTGCATTCCTTTTACGCTTAACTCAAATGAGCTTGACCAACTCGACAACATCATCGAGCGCAAAAAGCCGATTCAGAAAGGCGAACAGATTTTTAAGTCCGGCGATTCATTGAAATCGCTGTACGCCATCCGCTCCGGTACCATCAAAAGCTATACCATCACGGAGCAAGGTGACGAGCAGATCACTGGTTTCCACCTGGCTGGCGACGTGATTGGTTTTGACGGTATTCACGCTCAAACCCATCAAAGCTTCGCCCAGGCCCTGGAAACCTCCATGGTGTGTGAAATTCCCTACAACACTCTGGATGACCTGTCAGGGTCCATGCCCAAGCTTCGACAGCAGATCATGCGTTTGATGAGCAATGAAATCATGTCAGATCAGGAAATGATCCTGCTGCTCAGCAAAAAGAACGCCGAAGAGCGCCTGGCTGCCTTTATCGCCAATCTGGCTACCCGCTATGGCAATCGTGGTTTCTCCCAGCGTGAGTTCCGCCTGACCATGACCCGTGGCGATATCGGCAATTACCTCGGCCTGACCGTGGAGACCATCAGTCGCCTGCTTGGCCGGTTTCAGAAGTCTGGTTTGATTGAGGTTAAGGGCAAATACATTACCATTCTCGACTTTGCCGGACTCAATACACTTGCAGGAAACGCGCGTATCGCAAGATAATCGCAAGTGATTGATCCAAAACAAAGCAACGCCCAGTCGCTCGTTCATCATAGGAAGTGAAACCAAGCCAATTTCAGGAGGCAGCCATGAAGGATTATCAGAAGTTATTGGTCGTGATTGACCCCACAAACGATCGTCAGGTGGCTCTTGAACGTGCAGTGGAGCTTGCCGCCAAAAACCAGGGCAGCATCACCGTATTTCTGTCGATTTTCGACTTCTCCTACGAAATGACTTCTATCCTCTCTGCCCATGAGCGTGAAGCCATGCGTAAAGGGGTGATCGATCAGCGCGTGGCCTGGCTTGGCGACATCCTTACCCCTTATGTAAACAAAGGCCTTGAAATCCAAACCCAGGTGGTTTGGCACAACCGTCCCTTCGAAAGCATTATCAATTTTGCCATTGAAGGTGGGTTCGACGTCATCATCAAGGGCACCCATGAGCACGATAAGTTAAAGGCCGTTATCTTCACCCCAACCGATTGGCACCTGATGCGTAAGGCGCCGGTACCGGTTTTGCTGGTGAAAGAACACGACTGGCCGGTTGACGGTAAAATCCTCTGTGCCGTCAACGTCGCCACTGAAGATCCTGAGCATCAGCAGCTCAATGGCAAAATCATCGAGCATGCCAAGGCGCTCGCCGCGCAGTTTAATGCCCATGTACATCTGGTGAACGGCTACCCGGGCACACCGGTAAACCTTGCCATTGAACTGCCCGACTTCGACGCCCACAGCTATAACGAATCTATTCGTTTGCAGCACGAGCAGCGGGTGCAGTATCTCGCTGGCGCCTATGGCATTAATCCAGAGCATTGCCATGTGAAAGAAGGCTTGCCAGAAGATGTGATCCCCGAGCTTGCCGTGGCCTTGGACGCTGAGCTTGTGATCTTGGGTACCGTTGGCCGCACCGGCTTTTCTGCCGCGCTGATTGGTAACACAGCCGAGCACGTCATCGACAGTCTTAACTGTGATTTGCTGGCCATTAAGCCCGACGGATATAAATCTCCGCTTGTGGAAGGCTAAGGCTTTACCCTAAGCCACTAAGCTGGAATAATACGCGCCCTGAAACCTAGGTTACCGGGCGCTTTTTTATGTCTGACGTTGTAATGTCTGAAATCCAGCAAGACGAACTTTCCAAAAAACAGATCACTCGCCTCAATAAGCTGCAAAAGCGGCTGCGTCGCGAAGTTGGCAGCGCTATTGCCGACTACAACATGATTGAAGAAGGCGACCGGGTGATGTGCTGCCTGTCCGGCGGCAAAGACAGCTATGCCATGCTGGATATTCTGATAAACCTGCAACAGCGCGCCCCTGTGTCGTTCGAAATCGTTGCGGTAAACCTCGATCAGAAGCAACCCGGGTTTCCTGAGCACATTTTGCCTGCCTACCTCGACAGCCTTGGGATCCCTTATCACATCCTTGAGAAAGACACTTACTCTATCGTTAAGGATAAAATTCCCGAAGGCAAAACCACCTGCTCTTTGTGCTCTCGCCTGCGTCGCGGCACCCTTTATGGTTTTGCCCAGCGTATCGGCGCCACCAAAATTGCCCTGGGTCACCACAGAGATGACATCATAGAAACCCTGTTTCTGAACATGTTCTACGGTGGCAAGATGAAGGCCATGCCGCCTAAGCTGTTATCCGATGATGGTGCCAACGTGGTTATTCGTCCCCTCGCCTATTGCCGCGAGAAAGATATCGAAGAGTACGCGCAGCTTAAAAACTTCCCCATTATTCCGTGTAATCTGTGTGGTTCGCAGGAAAACTTAAAGCGTGCCGCCATTAAAGACATGCTTAAGCAGTGGGACCGCCAGCACCCTGGCCGTATCGAAACCATCTTCACCGCTATGCAAAATACTGCGCCATCTCAAGGGGTTGACCGCGAGCAGTTTGATTTTGTGTCGCTTAAGCAAGATCCCAATGCCGAGTTCCGCGGTGATGTTGCCGAAGCTGATTTGCCCGCCTTTGACTTTATGGATGTCTCCAACAGCGGCCATATAGATTTGGACAAAGCGGCCAAGCCCGTGGGTGAGCGCATCGATATTGTGTCTACCTTCACGCCATAATTAGCGCAAAGTAGCTGACATAAAGAAGCCCGCATCATGCGGGCTTTTTTAATGGCCGTGCTTAAGGGCGCAACTCCCCCAATAACACAATCAACTCGCTGCGTTGGCTGGGGCTTTTTGCGGCCTTAGACCGAGTTATTGAGTGCGGTTAAACCAGGGGCTGACCACAGATGCCGCTTTGCTGAATTTGAGGGTTTCGGTGGCATCAATCTCATTACTGCCAAGAATAAACGCACCATTGACCACAGACTCAATACCATTACGGCCGACAGTGGTTTCTGTATCGTCAAACACAAATCGAATACCATCGGCAGGCTTGGCGAAGTACTTCATCGGGAAGCCCTGCAGTGCAGCTTGCAGGTCATCCATTTCCTGTTTCAAAGCAATCAAATCTGCGGCAGTATAGGCAGCTTTTGGCACCCGCTCACGGATTTGCAGCGCCAGACCACAGCCTTCGGCATCTCCCTGGGTTTCGAGTTCCACCAGGGCGCGCATGGTTTTCAGCTCATCATCAAAGGGGATGTACAGCCTTTGATCTTCTGTAAAGGTCAGCGGAAAGCGCTTGGTTTCTGTGGTAATTTCACCGCTGACAATTTTGCAGCCTTCCGTTTGCGGCACAGAAAAGGTCAGCTCCACTCTTGGATATTCGCCTCGATTTACCACCTTCAGGCGGTCATGGAACCCTGCGTACTCCAGCGATACTTTGCCGGCAAATCCGGGCATCGACAGCAACAGGCTAGACAGCAGACACAGCTTGATTGTCCGTTTCATCATTGGTTTCCAGATATTTTTGGTTGTGCCGCAACATTTGCAGCAGTTCATCCACGTAGGCCTCACGGCGCTCGGAATAATTCAGCAGCCCGTAAACCAGACTGGACGCATCCGGCTCTTGCCCTTTCAGGCGCTGCTCGGCGCGAATGGCGCGAAACAGCTGATAAGCAGGATGGGTATTTAAATTGTTGATATAGGACGCAATGGCATCTTCCACCGTGTTAAAAACGGTGACTTCATGGCTCATATCCTGGCCGCGAGCCGAGGGCACAATACCGCAGCCTTTGCTGTAGCACCACTGACCGAAAAGGTTCAACCCTTCTTTGGCAAAGCGCGAGCTGCCCCAGCCGCTTTCATTGGCCGCCTGCACCAGCACCAGTGACTCTGGCACTATATCGATGCGTTTTAACAAGCGTTCTGCGGTTGCAAGCTCAGTGGCTTCCTCAATATCGTATTCAGCAGCCAGTCTTGCCAGGGCTTTACTTTCTTTGCGTGAAAGGTCTTGTCCGCTGTTCAGCTTTACAAGCATTCGGTTAACGTTTTCGCGCTTTTTCAGGGTGCTCTGGTTAATTTTCTGTACGATCGGGCGCAGAAATTCAAAAAAAGCGGCCTTTTTTTCGCCAACATCCTGATAGGTTTCGAAATCCGGCAACCTGGTTGTTTGCGACAAGGTTGGCAAGATTTTCATGGTGTTACGAGGGGCGTCCATTTCCGGTATCAGGCTTATCCGTAGCAAAAAAATCGCAGTAAAACACAGGGCGAAAGCAAAAATAAGCGTAGATATCTTACCGGTTTTCAATAGTTTAATCCTGTTATTCAGGCGAAAGTATGTTCGCACCCGGCATTATATGTGATAAGGCTCCCATAGCAAAATTAATGGCTGTATAATCCAGCCGTTTTATCTAAACTATTGGGGTTTAGATTGCCCGACAAGGGGTGTCGGCGCTTTCAGTTATATGTCAGGGAAGTCGCAGATGGATATTTTGCAGCTTAACGATTATCGCAAAGTGGTCGCCATTGGCGGCGGTCACGGTCTTGGACGGGTACTTTCCAGCCTGTCATTTCTTGGTCCCAGACTCACAGGCATTGTGGCCACCACAGATAACGGTGGCTCCACAGGTCGCCTGCGCGCGCAGCATGACTGTATCGCCTGGGGCGACCTTCGTAACTGTTTATCCCAATTGGCCGACCGGCCGTCCGTAGGTTCACTGCTGTTTGAGTACCGCTTCGAGGGCGAGACCGAGCTTGGTGGTCACAACCTTGGCAATCTTATTCTCTATGCGCTGGATCAGTTGTGTGTACGACCACTCGAAGCGGTCAATCTTATTCGCGGCATGCTGAAAATCGAGTGCAAACTGATCCCCATGTCCGAGCAGCCAACCCATCTGGTGGCGCTGGAAGCCTGTGGTAATCGGGTGTTTGGTGAGCTGGATGTGGACAGGCTTGAAAGCCATCCCATCGCGCTTTCGCTTGAGCCAATGGTTGAACCGACTCAGGAAGCCTGTCAGGCAATTGAGGAAGCCGAACTCATCGTACTGGGCCCGGGCAGCTTTTTAACATCCACCCTGCCCGCGTTATTGCTGCCCAAAATCGCCGCAGCCATTCGCCGCTCGAAAGCCAAGGTTATCCTGATTGATAACCTCACCGCTGAGGTGTCAGCCGCCGCCAACCATCTTTCGCTAAAAGAGCGCATCGATTGGTGCCATCAGCTGATTGGCAAGCCGATGATTGAGCGGGTGTTGTGCCATGCCGATGAAGAACGTGTTGATGGCATTTGCCATTATTTACCACTTAAGAGCAAACATCACCGCGGTTTGCATGATACCCAGGCGCTGGCGAAAGCTATTATGTCACCTATGGGTCGCAGCAGGCTGATTGCCTGAATCAGCAAATACAAATCAACAGTGACAAAAAAAGGCTGCAATCGCAGCCTTTTCTATTTTGGAACCTATGCTGGGCGATTTACGCGAGCACAGCCGCAATCGCCTTACAAATGGCAGGCATGTTGCTTTGGGTCATACCGGCCACGCTGATGCGGCCCGAGCCAACAATATACACACCATGTTCGTTTTTGAGCGCTTCCACCTGAGCTTTATTCAGGCCAGAGAAGCTGAACATCCCCATTTGGTGGCTGATAAAGGAAAAGTCCTGAGCCACGCCGGCGTCGGCCAGGCTTTCCACAAACAAGGTACGCATCTTGGCGATGCGCTCACGCATTTCAGCGAGTTCCTGCTCCCACTGCGCCTTAAGCTCTGGACGGCTAAGGATGGTGCTGACAATCATGGCGCCGTGAGCCGGTGGGTTTGAGTAGTTTGCACGAATGGTGCGTTTGATTTGGCTGAAAGCAACGTTGGCTTCATCATTAGTAGCGCCCACCAGAGTGACAGCACCGATACGCTCGTTATACAGACCGAAATTTTTCGAAAAGGAGTTGGCAATCAAAAGCTCAGGCACCATGGATGCCACCAGACGCAGCCCTTCGGCATCTTCTTCAATACCACGGCCAAAGCCCTGATATGCAAAGTCAAACAGTGGAATTAGGCCTTTGGCAGCACATAGCTCACCCACCTTCTGCCACTGCGCCAAACTCAGGTCGATACCGGTTGGATTGTGGCAGCAGCCGTGCAGCAGCACCAGGTCACCTTCATCAGCGGCATCCAGTGAGGCCAGCATGGCGTCGAAGTCGATACCGTGGCTCTTCGCATCGTAGTAGCCATATTCCTTTACGGTCAGACCGGCGGTTTCAAAAATGTTCTGATGGTTTGCCCAGGTGGGGTTACTCACCCAAATCACCCGGCTTTGGGTGTTACGAACCACAAACTCTGCTGCGATGCGCAGCGCCCCTGTGCCGCCCGGCGCCTGAGCAGTCACGGCGCGGCCAGCATCAAGCACTGGATGGGATCCACCAAACAGCAACGCCTGCACCACCTTGTTGTACAGGGTTACGCCTTCGATGCCCAGATAGTTCTTGGTGGTTTCCTCGTCCAGCAAAATGGCTTCTGCCTTTTTGACGGATTTCAGTACCGGCGTCTGCCCTGCCTCATCTTTATAGATCCCTACCCCGAGGTTGACTTTATCGGTCCGTGGATCGGCCTTAAAGGCGTCGGTCAGACCTAAAATCGGATCGGCGGGTGCGGGTACAACCTGGGAAAATATCATGGGATCTATCCTTTATTCAGTGAGGGTAACGAAAACCGCATAGTTATAGCATTGCGCGCCGCAGCCGTTAAGCCATGCCTAAAGATTCTTTGTGAAAATCTCTAATAGATGAATATTCGTCAAAATTTTGAATAAAACTTTGATAAGTATAAAACGGATTTGAAATGGGAGAGAGTTGGAACTTGAAGTGGAGGCGCGACCCGGAGTCGAACCGAGATCGACGGATTTGCAATCCGCAGCATAGCCATTCTGCCATCGCGCCACTAAGTGAATAAGGAAAGATTGGAGCGACATATCGGGTTCGAACCGATGACCTATACCTTGGCAAGGTATCGCTCTACCAACTGAGCTAATGTCGCATTTGTCGCGTATAACCTCGTCAAACTAGGCTTGGTATCGCTGCCTTTGCCTGACTGAGCTAATATCGCATTTCCTTACTGCCAACAGAGTTCCCTGTCAGCGAGTTGCATTCTACCTTTTTCGATCGACCAGTCAACGGCTTTTTGCCCCGAAATGTGCTGTCTGGCGGTTAATTGTGCGAACAATAACAAAAGCCCGGCATTGCCGGGCTTTTTAGCTGTCAACCTGATGCTGATTACTCGGACACAGGCAGTGACAGGTGGTTCAGGCCGAGCATTTTCTGCATCACGCCGACTACCTGACAGCTGTAACCAAACTCGTTGTCGTACCACACATACAGGATGGCGCGCTTGCCATCGGCGATAGTGGCTTCGGAGTCTACTACACCGGCGTAACGTGAACCTACCAGGTCGCTGGATACGATTTCAGTAGAGTTGGTGAAATCGATTTGGTTTTGCAGCGGTGAGTGCAGCGCTACATCCAGCAGGTAGTTGTTGATATCGTCTTTGCTGGTCTCAGCATTCAGGTTCAGACTGAGAATAGCCATGGACACGTTTGGCGTAGGTACACGGATAGCGTTACCGGTCAAACGACCTGCCAGTACCGGCAGCGCCTTGGCAACGGCCTTGGCAGCACCTGTCTCGGTGATAACCATGTTCAGCGGTGCGCTGCGACCACGGCGATCAGCCTTGTGGTAGTTATCGATGAGGTTCTGGTCATTGGTGTAGGAGTGGATGGTTTCCACGTGACCGTTTTCGATACCGTACTTGTCGTTGATGGCCTTCAGCACCGGAGTAATGGCGTTGGTGGTGCAGGACGCGGCAGAAACGATAGTGTCTTCATCGAGAATGTCGTTATCGTTCACGCCGAATACGATGTTCTTGATGTTGCCTTTGGCAGGAGCTGTCAGCAGTACCTTGGCAGCGCCTGGACTCTTGAGGTGCAGACCCAGACCCGCTTCATCTTTCCACACGCCGGTGTTATCAACGACCAGCGCATTGTTGATGCCGTACTTGGTGTAATCCACTTCTTCCGGACCGTTGGCATAGATAATTTGGATGTAGGTACCGTTGGCGATGAGGGCGTTATTTTCTTCATCGATTTCCACAGAGCCATTGAATGGACCGTGAACAGAATCGCGGCGCAGCAGACTGGCACGCTTCTCCAGGTCGCCGGCACGGCCGCCACGGATAACGATGGCGCGCAGACGCAGCTTGTTACTTCGGCCGGTGCGTTCAATCAGCAAACGGGCCAGCAAACGACCGATACGGCCAAAACCGTACAGAACTACGTCTCTTGGCTCTACTTCATCGGCATGGTCAATGGCGCTGGCCAGTTCGCGGGCCATGTAGGCCTCGATTTCACTGGCGTCGCTGTGGTTGCGCCAGTAATTCACGGCGAGCTTGCCGATATCCACTTTACACTGCTTAACTGCCAGCTTGCTCAGGGCCTCAATAAAAGGGAAGCTTTCGCGCAGACGCAGTTTGTCACCTACGTGGCGACGCACCAGACGGTGAGCCTTAATGATTTCGATGGTAGAGGCGTTCAGCAGAGGCTTGCCATAGACAACAACTTCTACACCTTGGTTGCGATACAGTTTACCCAGCAGAGGTTGCATAGCCTCGGCCATTTCAAATCGTTCTTGCCAGCTTTGCAGGTGTTTATCAGCACTCATGTACAGATCCTTTATCTCACTTTTCTATATTTATTTACAGAAAGGTTTGAGTAACAAACAGAAACGACCATAATCAGTTTAGTATAGGGTCGGGCTCCGATTTTGGTCGGCGCTATTGTAATGAAACTTGCTCCGCCTTACCAGTAAGATATTTTCGCTAAGCGTGTAATTTTATTAGAGAAAATGCCGTGAAAAGCCACTCCACCCGTTCTTTTTTTGTAATGTTTACATCATTTATCGCCTTTTCCAGCGGATTTGTGCTTTTTGGCTGCGATAATGACCGTAACACAGACGCTATTTGTAAAAATAATCCCGAACTTTGCGAAGATCTGCACCGTGACAGTTGGTGTCGTTATGAAAAAGGCGACCTTATTCGTCAGCGCTTCATTTTAAAAAGCACCCCCGAGCCCAGCGGCAAACAAATTTACGACCAATTGCGCTTCCTGGAGGTCTATTCCAAATGTATTGAGCTTGCCGCTGGCGTGCAGCATAAGGTGAACGTGTCGCGCACCAACGACAGGATGCGCGCCTTTGGCATAAGCGTGCAAAATCTCGATGAGTTGCAAAAGTCCACTAAAGACTCGACCGAGCCTCACCTCGCCTACTACCACTGGTCACGCTTTAATGACGCCAAGGCGCTGGATGTGCTGTTAAAAGCCGAGGCCGATGGCCAGGTGGACGACCCTGAATTGCTGTCAAAACTCGCGATTTACTACCTGAAGACTGACGCCGCCAGGGCGAGAACCTTGTATCTTGATGTTTTGGCGCATACCGATGCGGCTCACACAGATCCTGATTGGCTGCTGGGACTGGCAACCGCCTCGCGTAACCTGCACGATTTGGAGTCGAGTTATCTCTACTCACGCGCCAATGTATTTTTAACCGGTCAGGCGGTGAACGAAGCACAAATGCATGCGCTGGTGAAAGGCGATAAACAGCTTATTGCCATGCTGGATGAACAGGCTCAGGCGCTTGGCGATGCCATCAAGTCCGGCAGCTTTGCAGGCAGCAGCATTGAAAAAACGCTCAGAGCCAAAGCAGCACCGGCCGCGGCAAAATCTGCGCCAGAGCATGAAATTTCAGCGCCCGATGGCCAATAAATTATAAAAAGCGAGAGCGGTGTAAAATAATAACGTTTTTTGGGGCGATAATCGGGTTAAAACTGGGAATTAACTTGACGAATTCAAACAATTTGGTAATTTTACTACCAGATATTGTTTATAATCACTGAGGGATATGAAATGACTATCCGCGTAGCAATTAACGGCTATGGCCGTATCGGTCGCAACGTACTGCGTGCTCTGTACGAAAGCGAAAAAGAATATCCTATCGAAATCGTTGCCATCAACGATCTCGGCGACGCCTCCATCAACGCCCACCTGACCAAATACGATTCTGTACACGGCCGTTTCAACGCCAAAGTTGAGAACGACGCAGAAGCGATTTATGTCAACGGCGACAAGATCCTCACCTTCTCTGAGCGTGACCCAGCCAAGCTGCCTTGGGCCGATCTTAAGGTTGACGTGGTGTTTGAATGTACCGGTATCTTTACCTCTAAAGAAGCCGTACAGCCTCACCTGAATGCCGGCGCCAAGAAAGTGATCATCTCTGCCCCAGGCAAGAACGTGGATGCCACTGTGGTTTACGGTGTTAACCAGAACGTGCTGACCAGCGACATGACCGTTATCTCCAACGCGTCCTGTACCACTAACTGTCTGGCGCCATTCGCCAAGCCACTGAACGATGCCATTGGTATCGAGTCTGGCCTGATGACCACCATCCACGCCTACACCAACGACCAGCGTCTGTCTGACGTGTATCACAGCGATCTGCGCCGCGCCCGTGCTGCTGCCATGTCTATGATCCCAACCAAGACCGGCGCCGCTGCTGCGGTAGGTCTGGTGGTTCCTGAGCTGCAAGGCAAGTTTGATGGTCTGGCGGTTCGCGTACCTACTGTGAACGTGTCTCTGGTTGACTTGTCTTTCATCGCTTCTCGCGACACCACTGTGGCCGAAGTAAATGAAATCATCGAAAAAGCCCTGGCTGCCGATGAAGTTCTGAGTCAGGTACTGGCAGTAAATAAAGAGCCGCTGGTGTCTATCGACTTCAACCACAATGCCTTCTCTTCCAACTTCGACGCTACTCAGACCCGCGTAAGTGGTCGTCTGGTGAAGGTTATGGCCTGGTACGACAACGAGTGGGGTTTCAGCAACCGTATGCTGGACAACGCCGTTGCCCTGATGAACGCCAAGTAAGACGTTCTCACATACAAAAAGGCCCCGAGGGGCCTTTTTTTGTTGCCTGCGTTCCACTCGTTGCTGATGTGGTTTTCATGCGTTCGCTGCAAGTTGCCAACTCACTCCTTACTGCCCACTTGCCTAACCGACTCGGAAGCTGCAAACCTCAGGTCCCTCTATGACCTTGTTTGGATGAGCGCCATCGTCAGGGAAGCGGCTGCTATAAGCTGCGAAATACAGGACCCAAAGCGGGTATCAGCTGCCCTATCCCGTTTCTTTGTTCAGCTTTTAATCCGGATGGCCAAGCCAAGATAGCGAGCAAGATAGGAACCAGATAGCTAACAAGCAAAGATAATAGTTCAGCTCCTATGGCCATAGGCTGATTTGAATGTGTTCCGGCCACATAACCAATGCTCGCCTAAGCACCGAATCCAGCCCCATATCAAACGCACGCCCCTGCGTTATGTCTGCTTTATTCCTCAAACAAACAGCGATTTATTGCGAATGTCGCAATAAGTAGATGCCCATAAAAAAGCCCCGCAGGTGCGGGGCTTTTTACGAATAGATAGCTTAAGCAGTAAAGGTGCCAGCTTAGTTCAGGCCGGCCAGCGCTTCTTTACAGAGGCTGGTGATCCTGTCCCAGTCACCGGCGTCCATTGCATCAGTTGGGGCAATCCAGCTACCACCGATGCAATCTACGTTCTTCAGCGCAAGGTAGTCCTTGTAGCTTGAGGGCGTAATGCCGCCGGTTGGGCAGAAGCGGATATCCGCCAAGGGGCCCTGGAAGGCTTTCAGTGCATTCACACCGCCAGAGGCTTCGGCTGGGAAAAACTTAAAGTGACGATAGCCAATGGCCATACCCGCCATGACTTCAGAGATACTCGCCACACCGGGGATAAGTGGCACTTTCCCCTGAATGGCGGTTTTAAGCAGCTCTGGGTAGGCACCCGGCGTGATGATGAACTGAGCACCGGCATTCACCGCCTGCTCGAGCTGTTCTTCATTCAAAATGGTACCGGCGCCGACCAGGGCTTCAGGAACTTCTTTGGCAATTTTTTCAATGGCTTCGAGAGCACATTCGGTGCGCAGCGTCACTTCGAGCACACTAATACCACCGGCGACCAATGCCTTTGCCAAGGGCACGGCATGTTCGAGCTTGTTGATCACCATGACGGGAACAATCGGGCTGCGCTTAAAAATATCCTGTGGTTGCAAAGACCAGTTATTCTCAGACATCTGTCGTTTCCTTCATGGATTAGTAGTGTTCATCAATGGCGTCAGTGCAGCGTGCACCGGTTTCTGGGCTGCTGAGGTTTTGTCTCAGGGCGCCAAACAGTTCGCGGCCCATACCGAAGCGGGACTTTTTAAGATCCACGGATTCGGCCACACGGGCGCTCAGTTCAGTTTCAGACACCAGCAGCGACAACTCACCCTTGATGGCATCGATTCGGATAAGGTCGCCATTTTGCACCTTGGCAATCAAGCCACCGTCCAGCGCTTCCGGCGTCAAATGGATAGCGGCAGGCACTTTACCTGAGGCACCGGACATACGACCGTCGGTCATCAGTGCGACTTTAAAGCCTCTGTCCTGCAGGGTGCCAAGGATTGGCGTGAGTTTGTGCAGCTCAGGCATGCCGTTGGCTTTCGGGCCCTGACCTTTTACCACTACCACACAGTCTCTATCGAGCTCGCCCGCTTTAAACAGCGCATCGAGCTTGTTCTGATCGTCAATCACCACCGCTGGTGCTTCAACGATGCGGTGTTTTTCCTGCACCGCCGACACCTTGATAACCGCGCGGCCAAGGTTACCTTTCATCAGCTTAAGGCCACCGTTGCTTTGGAACGGCTCGCCCACAGGGCGCAGTACTTCGCCGTCCAGGGTTTCGGCAGGACCGTCAACCCAGGTCAGCTCGCCATCCAGCAGCTTGGGCTCCTGGGTGTAGCGCCGCAGACCAAAGCCGGCAACTGTGTTCACATCTTCGTGCACTAAACCTGCGTCCAGCAGTTCCTTCATCAGGAACGCCATGCCGCCTGCGGCGTGGAAGTGGTTGATGTCGGCATGACCATTTGGGTACACACGGGCAAGCAGCGGCACCGCATCGGACAGCTCGGAGAAATCATCCCAGTTGATGATGATGCCCGCAGCGCGGGCAGCGGCCACGATGTGCATGGTCAGGTTGGTGGAACCGCCGGTAGCCAGCAGCGCCACAATGCCGTTCACAATGGATTTTTCGCTGACGATTTCACCTATGGGTGAATACTGCAGCCCCTGCTCGGTCAGGCGGCATACCTGTTTGGCGGTCATCTTGCTCAAGGCTTCACGCAGCGGATCGTCAGGGTTAACGAAGGATGAACCAGGCAGCTGCAGCCCCATCACTTCCAGCACCAACTGGTTAGAGTTGGCGGTACCGTAGAAGGTACAGGTACCGGCGCTGTGATAGGAACTGGCCTCAGCTTCCAGCAGCGCGGCGCGGTCGACCTTGCCTTCGGCAAACTTCTGGCGAATACGCGCCTTTTCTTTGTTGGGGATGCCAGAACGCATTGGGCCAGCCGGTACAAACAGCATCGGCAGATGACCAAAGCTCAGGGCACCAATCAAGAGACCGGGAACAATCTTGTCGCACACACCCAGCAGCAAGGCACCATCGAACATGTTGTGTGACAAACCAACGGCGGTAGCCATGGCAATCACTTCACGGGACAAGAGTGACAGTTCCATGCCTGGTTGGCCCTGGGTCACCCCGTCGCACATCGCTGGCACGCCGCCGGCTACCTGCGCCACACTGCCCACTTCATTACAGGCCGCTTTAAGCAGGCTTGGGTAATGCTCGTAAGGCTGATGCGCCGACAGCATGTCGTTAAATGCGGTCACAATGCCGATATTGGCCTTGTTAAGTTGGCGCAGTGACTGTTTATCATCGGCACCGCACGCGGCAAAACCGTGGGCAAGGTTGCCACAGCTGAGGCTGGATCTGTGCACTGTCTGGCTGCGGGCTTCGCCGATGGCGGCCAGATAAGCACTGCGGCTTTCTTTACTGCGTTCGATGATCCTGTCGGTCACCGACTTAACTACGGGGTGCATACATTGCCTCCTTAGGCGCTCCAATACACGTCCACGGGCGCTTTGTGCTGCCCGAGAACCACACGGATTGGCATCGCTTTGATATCATCGCTTTCCAACGCCTGACGATAGACGCTGAGCTTTTGTTCGCCCACCAGATGCAAATAGATCTGGCGACTGTTCAGAATAGCCTGTTTGGTCAGGGTGATACGCTCGTGCGGCGCTGTGGTTGGCGTCACCGCCTCACACAGGTTGCTGCTGTCGAGCGCCCTTCCAAGCTCTTTTGAGCAAGGGAACCAGGAACAGGTGTGACCATCGTTACCCATGCCAAGTACAACCACATCAAACGGACGTGGCACATTGGCAAGCTGCTCTGAGGTCATGGCAGCGCCTTCTTCGGCGCTGGTGAACATATTCTTAAGGCCACGGAATTTGGAAGAGGCTGCCCGGTGCTGCAGCAGATTCTCACGCACCAAACGCTCGTTGGAATCCTTATGGTCGTTGTCCACCCAGCGCTCATCCGCCAGGGTCACAAACACTTCGTTCCAATCGATGGCCTTTTTCGACAGGGCCTGGAACAGTTTAAGCGGCGTAGAGCCACCACTGACCACCAGGCTCGCCTTACCACGGGCATCCACCGCTTCCTGCAGCTGACGGGCAATACGCTCGGCCAGCTGAGTTTCCAAAGATTCGGTGTTGTCGAATGATTTAAATACGGTTTCTTTAAGCACCCTCGCCTCCTTACTCATCCCAGGAGCGGCCATCTTTGGTGATGAGCGCCACAGAGGCTACCGGGCCCCAGGTACCGGCCGGATAGGCCTTGGGTCTTTCGTTGCTGTTTTCCCATGCCTGGATGATGCCATCTACCCAGGTCCACGCCTGCTCTACTTCATCGCGGCGCACAAACAGCGCCTGATTGCCAAGCATGGCTTCCAGAAGCAGACGCTCGTAGGCATCGGCGATACGCTCGTTCTTGAAAGTATCGGAGAAGCTCAGGTCAAGTTTGGTGGTTTGCAGACGGGTCTTCTGCTCAAGCCCGGGCACCTTGTTCATCATCTGGATTTCCACGCCTTCGTGTGGTTGCAGACGAATGGTCAGCTTATTGGGCGGCAGATTACGGTAGTTGGAGCGATACAGGTTATGCGGTGGGTTTTTAAAGTACACCACGATTTCTGAGCTCTTGAAAGGCATGCGCTTGCCGCTTCGCAGGTAAAACGGCACACCGGCCCAGCGCCAGTTGTCGATATCAACCCGCAGCGCTACAAAGGTCTCGGTGTTCGAGTCCACATTGGCGCCCTCTTCTTCGAGGTAACCAGGCACAGGGCTGCCTTTAAGGAAGCCGGCAGAATATTGGCCGCGGACCGTGTTCTCGTTGACGTTATCCATATTGATGGGGCGCAGTGATTTGAGCACTTTTACCTTTTCATCACGGATTGAATCGGCATCCAGGTTTACCGGCGGGTCCATGGCAACCAGAGTCAGCACCTGCAACAGGTGGTTCTGGATCATGTCGCGCATCTGACCGGCTTTATCAAAGTAACCCCAGCGGCCTTCGATACCCACTTCTTCGGCCACGGTGATCTGCACATGGTCAATGGTGCGGTTATCCCACTTGGAGGCAAACAGCGAGTTGGCAAAACGCAGCGCAATCAGGTTTTGAACGGTTTCTTTACCCAGGTAGTGGTCGATACGGTACACCTGGTTTTCGTTGAAGAACTCAGAAACCTGATTGTTGATGACTTTGGAAGATTCGAGATCGGAGCCAATGGGCTTTTCGAGAACAACGCGGGTATCGGGGAAAATCAGATTCTGTTCGTGCAGGCAGCGGCAGATGTCGCCAAAAATGGCTGGCGGGGTCGCGAAGTAGTTCACCATCACCCGCTTTTCCGGCTCCAGCAGCTCGTGGAATGCGCTGTACCCTTCTGACTCGGTGAAATTGGTGCCGACATAATGGCAGCGCTCAATGAATCGGGCCAGGGTGGTTTCGCACAGTGCTTCTTTAACGAAGGTGGTCAGTGCGGTCTTAACCAGCTCTTTGAATTCTTCAGTGGAAAAGTGGTCTTTGGCGACACCGATGATTTTGGTGTCGTTATGAAGCAGCTTGGCTTTGTCCAGCTGATATAAAGAAGGGAGCAGTTTACGTCTCGCGAGATCGCCCTTGGTACCGAAGAGGACAAAATCACAGGCCTTCGCCCCGGTTGTAGTGTTGCCCATTGCTGCAAGCTCTCCTTTGTCATCGGCTTCACCGTATGATGGACGGTTGAAAGCCCTTTTGTTGTAATATAACAACAGATTTTGTTAAATGCATCCATAATTTGAAAAATCGTCGATACCGCCATGCTAGGCAGCCAAAGACGAAATCTGTTATTATTTTTGTGCTTAAATTACTGTTGGCAGTAGTAAGTTGGTGTGAAATCACCGCTAAAACTGTAAGCGGCAAACCACTTTGTGATCCACACAGCAAATTGAAACGCTGTGATCAGAAAATAAAAAAATAACACCTTCATCAATAGCGGACGTACGCGTATGAATACCCTAGAAAAGGTCCAGAAAAGTCTAAACCAATTCAGCAAGTCAGAACGCAAAGTGGCAGAAGTTATCCTGGCCTCTCCACAGACTGCGATCCACTCCAGTATCGCAACCCTGGCCAAAATGGCCGATGTGAGCGAGCCTACCGTCAACCGTTTTTGTCGTCGTCTCGATACTAAAGGCTTTCCTGATTTTAAATTACATCTGGCCCAAAGTCTTGCCAATGGCACGCCCTACGTCAGCCGTCACGTTGAAGAAGATGACTCTCCAGAGTCCTACACCACGAAAATCTTTGAATCTTCAATGGCTTCTTTGGACACTGCCCGCCAAAGCCTCGATATGCAGGCCATCAATAAAGCAGTGGATATACTGACCCAGGCCAAGACCATTTCTTTCTTTGGCCTGGGCGCGTCTGCCGCCGTGGCCCACGATGCCCAAAACAAATTCTTCCGTTTTAACGTACCTGTGATTTGTTTCGATGATGTGTTGATGCAGCGCATGAGCTGTATTAACAGCAACGAAGGCGATGTTGTGGTACTGATTTCCCACACTGGTCGCACCAAGTCATTGATTGATATAGCAAGACTTGCACGCGAGAACGGCGCAGCCGTGATTGCCATTACCGCCCGCAACTCGCCTTTATCAGTCGAATGTACACTGGCAGTCACCATGGAAGTGCCGGAAGATACAGATATGTACTTGCCCATGGCGTCGAGACTGGCCCAGCTGGTGATTATTGACGTGCTTGCCACTGGATTTACCCTGCGCCGCGGTCCAAGATTCAGAGACAGCCTGAAGCGCGTGAAGGAAGCCCTGAAGGAGTCCAGGATCAATAAAGATCCGGACCTGTAACTGGATTCCATGACTTCCCCGGCGGTCAGAATCTACTCTGATCGCCATTCCACCGCCAAAAGTTGGCGGTTTCTCACAAAAATAAAAGCTTGAGATAGATCATTTTGTTTGTAACTTTCCTACATAATATGCGCCAATGTCTGTTAATATAGTCTTCAGATTAACTTGAAACTTAACGGAGTAACTCATGTTCCGCAGAACCAAAATCGTTACTACCCTCGGCCCTGCCACAGACCGTGACGATAACCTTCGCCGCATTATCGCGGCCGGTGCTAACGTAGTAAGACTCAACTTCTCCCACGGTTCCCCCGAAGATCATCTTGAGCGTGCCACCCGCGTACGTAACCTTGCCAAAGAACTCGGTGTTCACGTTGCCATCCTCGGCGACTTGCAAGGCCCCAAAATCCGCGTATCTACCTTTAAAGACAACCGTAAGGTTCAGCTGGTACTGGGTCAGGAATTTATCCTGGACGCAGAGCTTGCCAAAGGTGAAGGTGACGAAACTCAGGTTGGTATCGACTATAAAGAGCTACCCGATGACGTGGTTGTTGGCGACATCCTGATGCTCGACGATGGCCGTGTGCAGCTGAAAGTGGAGCGCGTTGAAGGCCGCAAGGTGTTCACCTCGGTAACCGTTGCCGGTCCTTTGTCCAACAACAAAGGCATCAACAAGAAAGGCGGTGGTTTGTCTGCTGCGGCGCTGACCGAAAAAGACAAGGCCGATATCATCACTGCTGCCCGCATTAACGTGGACTACCTGGCGGTATCTTTCCCACGTACCGGTGCCGACCTGAACTACGCACGCGATCTGGCCAAAGCCGCTGGCTCAAATGCCATGATTGTTGCCAAGGTTGAACGCGCCGAAGCCGTTGCCACTGACGAAGCCATGGATGACGTGATCCTGGCCTCTGACGCAGTAATGGTTGCCCGTGGTGACCTGGGTGTGGAAATCGGTGATGCTGCGCTGGTTGCCGTGCAGAAGAAACTTATCAGCCGCTCTCGTCAGCTGAACCGCGTTGTGATCACCGCGACCCAGATGATGGAGTCGATGATCACCAGCCCAATGCCAACCCGCGCCGAAGTGATGGACGTGGCGAACGCCGTATTGGATGGTACCGATGCTGTGATGCTGTCTGCCGAGACCGCTGCCGGTGACTTCCCTGAAGAAACCGTACGTGCCATGTCCAACGTGTGTCTGGGCGCTGAAGCGCATCCAAGCGTGAAAGTGTCCAAGCACCGTATGGATGAGCGTTTCAGCTCAGTGGAAGAAACCATTGCCCTGTCAACCATGTATGCCGCCAACCACCTCGACGGTGTGAAGGCAATCATTGCCTTGACCGAGTCTGGCGCCACTGCCCAGCTGATGAGCCGTATCAGTTCTTCTCTACCTATCATTGCCCTGTCACGCCACGAAACTACATTGGCGAAAATGGCACTGTACCGCGGTGTGCAGCCTGTCTACTTCGACTCGACTGCGTTCCGCGCTGACGAAGTAGCTGCTCAGGCGCTGGAAGCCGTTCGCGGCGCAGGTTACCTGACCTCTGGCGATCTGGTACTGATGACCAAAGGCGATGCCATGGAAACCATCGGTGGCACCAATACCTGCAAGGTACTGATCCTGCCTTAATGTTTGTTCGTCTGATTTGCCTCGCCAGCCGCAGGCAATCATGACAGACAACAGCAAGAGCAAAACGCTCAAAAGAAAAAGGCACGCAATGCGTGCCTTTTTTATTGTCTGCTCAATCAGTTACAGCGAGGCAAACTCATCCACATTGATGGCAGCCAGACGCAGCTCATCGGCTTTCTTCAGGCTTGCCAGTTCATCAGCGTTGATAACACCGGTTTCCAGCGCCTGCTCAAGCATAGCAGCAGACATACCCTTGCCTTTCAGTTTGCCTTCTTTCTGGGCGGCGCGGATTTTCTTGTAAATTCCGCGGCACTCAAACTGGGCAATAAAGGCTTCTTCCACTTCGGCAATGCCGCCCTTGTCGCCTTCAAATGAAGGACACAGGAAGGTCAGACGATCGCGGGCAGGACCAGGTTTAAGCATGGCTTCCACCACGTCAGTGGCCAGTTTGTCCGATGGTCCCTTGAAGTGATTGCCAATTGGGAACACCAGTGCACGCAGCAGCCAGGCCACGGGGCGCATTGGGAAGTTACGCAGGGCATCGTCCAGCGCCTTGGCGGCCTTCATCAGACGGGTCTGCATTACATAGTGCACGGTTGGCAAATCATCGTGCTGACGACCATTGTCTTCGAAAAGCTTCAGGGTCGCAGACGCCAGGTACAGCTCTGAAAGCACATCGCCCAAACGGGCCGACAGCATTTCGCGGCGCTTAAGCTCACCGCCAAGGATAAGCATGGCCATGTCGGTCATGATGGCCAGAGCCGAGGACATACGGCCCATATGCTGATAATAACGCTTGGTTTCACCGCTCACCGGCGACTGGGCAAAACGGCTGCCAGTGAGTGCCGAGAACAAACTGGAGAAAGCATTGCGGGTGGCATAGCCCATATGGCCCATCAGCAGATCATCAAAACGCTCCAGCGCTTCATCCACATCCTCCATGCCTGCCGCTTCCATTTCGGCCAGTACGTATGGGTGGCAACGAGTTGCGCCCTGACCGAAAATCATCAGGCTACGGGTAAGAATGTTAGCCCCTTCCACAGTGATGGAGATGGGGTTAGCCATATAGCCGTGGGCCAGATAATTTTTCGGGCCAAGCTGAATGCCTTTACCGGACTGGATATCCATGGCGTCATTCATAACGTCACGGCCCATTTCGGTCATATGGTATTTGGCGATGGCGGTCACCACTGACGGCTTCACCTTTAAGTCGATGCCTGTGGTGGTCAGACGGCGCGCCGCTTCAAGCTGATAAGTGTTACCTATGATACGGGCCAGCGCTTCCTGCACACCTTCAAAGTGACCAATGGACATACCAAACTGCTTGCGCACAAAGCTGTAAGCCGTGGTGGTTTTAGTGGCGACATGGCCGGAAGCCGTTGCCAGCGCTGGCAAGGAAATCCCGCGGCCAGCCGACAAACATTCAACCAGCATACGCCAGCCTTTACCGGCATACTGCGGACCACCGATGATCCATTCCAGCGGAATAAACACCTTATCGCCACGGGTAGTGCCGTTCATAAACGCCATATTCAGCGGGTTGTGGCGGTTACCGATTTCAACACCCGGGTGATTGGTCGGAATGAGCGCGCAGGTAATGCCGATGTGCTTCTTATCGCCAAGCAGCCCTTCGGGATCCTGCATCTGGAACGCCAGACCCAGTACGGTCGCTACTGGCGCCAGGGTGATATAACGTTTGTTCCAGCTAAGCTCAAGGCCGAGTACTTCTTCACCGTTGAATTCGCCCTTTTTCACCACGCCCACATCGGGAATAGCGCCTGCATCAGAACCGGCTTCAGGGCCTGTCAGCGCAAAACAAGGGATTTCATCGCCCTTGGCGAGGGCTGGCAGCCAAAAGTCTTTTTGCTCCTTGGTGCCATAATGAGTCAGAAGCTCACCCGGGCCCAGAGAGTTTGGCACCATAACGGTAACGGCTGCGCTGACGCTGCGGCTAGCCAGTTTGGCCACAATAGTAGAGTTGGCATAGGCCGAGAAACCTTTACCGCCGTACTTTTTCGGGATGATAAGTGCGAAGAAACCTTCTTTTTTGAAGTAATCCCACAGCTCTGGAGGCAGGTCTTTACGGTTATGAACAATGTCGAAGTCATCAATCATCGACAGCGCGGTCATCACCTGGTTGTCGAGGAAGGCTTTCTCTTCTGCAGTTAACGATGATTTGCCGTAGGCATGCAGCGCATCCCAGTTAGGCTTGCCACGAAACAGCTCCCCTTCCCACCAGACATCGCCCGCTTCCATGGCTTCACGTTCAGTATCAGACAGCGGCGGCAGTACCCGTTTAAAAAACGCAAATACCGGCTGAGTGATAAACTTCATCCGCAAATCTTTTACCGCAAACAGCACAATGACGGCTGCCACCAACAATAACAACAATGTGATCATGGCAATGACTCCTGTTATGCCTGATTAAGTGGCACGGCAACGCCCGCAGCCATATAAGGGATGACTTTGCGGATCACCGACTCGATGTCGTTCTGCTCTTTAAAGTCAGCTTCGGCGATTTCCATCAGTGCATCGGACGATGCCATGGTGAAGACCACAGTCCCCAGAGTGAAGTGTAGTCGCCAGAACATTTCTGCTGGCGGGATATGGGGCGCGCTTTGGCTGACAACCTGCACGAAACGGTCAAGGTGTTCGCCGTAATGGGTGGTGATAAACCAGCGCAGGTGGCCCTGGCTTTCGATATAACCACGGCCAAGCAATTGCAGGAAAATCCGCGTCCCTTCCACTCTCACCTTGTTCAGATCCAAAAGCGGCCTGACCAGCGCAGAGAAAATGGTTTCAAGGGATGCCTGGGTGCTTTGCTGCGAAAGCTTAACCAGCTCCGCCGACGCCGCTGGCATAAACACATCCAGGTAGCGGGCAAGCACAGCACGGATAAGCTCTTTTTTAGAGCCAAAATGGTAGTTCACCGAGGCCAGGTTTACTTCGGCCTTGCTGGTGATAAGCCTCAAAGAGGTTTCTGAAAAGCCGCGTTCGGCAAACAGCTTTTCGGCGGCATCAAGAATTCGGGTTTTGGTGTCGGATCGATTCGCCATTCCGTGACCTATGATTTATTTAAAACACTCGTTTAAATTAATCACAGGTAAACGGCTTGTCAAACGAAATATGAACAGGTGTTTGCATTTTCAAAGTCCAATTCCACCGCGCCAATGGTAATTTGCCGGCGCTCTCGTTAGACTTTTGTCGATTCATAATAACAAGGAAGCAACGAAAATGATGCACACCAAGCTGCGCCCCGCCAAATTGGCGCTCGGCATTGCCTTGGCGCTCAGTTTGAGCGCCTGCCAGGAAGACGCCAAAACCACCCATACCAATGCTATTGAAACCAAGGCTGCTGAAACCAAAGCTGCCGTAGCCGCTCCAGCGGCTTCTGAGCAGGTAACGGCCGCTGATGCCATTGCCTTTATTACCGAAGCTGAGGCTGAACTTGCCGCGCTGTCACTCGAAGCCAACCGCGCCGAGTGGATTTACAGCAACTTTATTACAGAAGATACCGCCTCACTGTCGGCCGCTGTGAACGAGAAAGTCACTGCCACTTCGGTGCGGCTGGCTACCGAGGCGGCTAAATTCGCCAGCGTGGAGCTTGATGCAGTCAACGCCCGTAAGCTGAATATGCTCAGAAGCGCCATAGTGCTGCCCTCGCCTATGGATCCTGCCAAAAACGCTGAGCTTGCCGGGATTGTCGCTGAGCTCAATGGTCTGTACGGCAAAGGCAAATACTGCCTGTCGGACGGCCGCTGCCTGACCCAGCCCGAGCTGTCGGCACTGATGGCTGAATCCCGCGATCCGGCGCTGCTTAAAGAAATCTGGGCTGGCTGGCGCGACATTGCCAAACCCATGCGGCCTTTGTTTGAACGTGAAGTGGTGCTTGCCAACGAAGGCGCCAGAGATTTGGGTTATGCCAACCTGTCTGAGCTGTGGCGCAGCCAGTACGATATGGCGCCGGATGCCTTCTCCGGTGAGCTTGACCGCCTCTGGGGCCAGGTAAAACCCCTCTATGACTCGCTGCACTGCTACGTTCGCGGTGAGCTGAACGAGCAGTACGGCGATGAGGTGGTTCCCAAAACCGGCCCCATTCCAGCCCACGTGCTGGGTAATATGTGGGCCCAGCAATGGGGCACAGTGTACCCGCTGGTGGCGCCCAAAGATGCCGACCCAGGTTACGATGTGACTGAACTGCTGGCGGCCAAAGGCTATGACGAGCACAAGATGGTGGAGCAAGCCGAGAGCTTCTTTACTTCCCTTGGTTTTGACAAATTGCCCGATACCTTCTGGAGCCGCTCGCTGTTTGTGCAGCCCAAAGACCGCGATGTAGTTTGCCACGCTTCGGCCTGGGATCTGGATAACGAAGATGATATCCGCATCAAGATGTGTATCCAGAAAACCGCTGAAGACTTTACCGTTATTCACCATGAACTTGGCCATAACTTCTATCAGCGTGCCTATAAAAATCAACCGTTTATCTTTAAGAACAGCGCCAATGATGGTTTCCATGAAGCCATTGGCGACACCATAGCCCTGTCTATCACCCCCAAATATTTGCAGCAGATTGGCCTGCTTGAACAAGTGCCTGATGCTTCCAAAGACATAGGTTTGCTGCTTAGACAAGCGCTGGATAAAGTGGCCTTCCTGCCCTTTGGCCTGATGATTGACCAGTGGCGCTGGAAAGTATTTAACGGTGAAATCACGCCACAAAACTACAACCAGGCCTGGTGGGATCTGCGTCTTAAATATCAGGGCGTGATGGCGCCGGTAGAGCGCACCGAAGCCGACTTCGATCCGGGTGCCAAGTACCACGTACCGGGCAATGTGCCTTACACCCGTTACTTCCTGGCGCATATTCTGCAGTTCCAGTTCCACCGCTCGCTGTGTGATATCGCCGGCGACAAGGGCCCGGTTCACCGCTGCTCCATTTACGGCAACCAGGATGCCGGCGCCAAGCTGGATCAGATGCTGCAGATGGGTGCCAGCAAACCATGGCCGGAAGCCCTAGCAGTGGTTACCGGCAGCAAGGATATGGATGCCAGCGCCGTGCTGGATTACTTTGCACCGCTGAAAACCTGGCTCGATAAAGAAAACACCGACGCCGGCCGTACCTGCGGCTGGTAACGCTTAAGTCAGTCCGGTCCATCAAAAAAGCCCGCATCCGCGGGCTTTTTTATTACTGAATGTTGCTGGCTATCTGATGACTATTTATTTCAATGAAGTGAGCTAAAAAGACCAGCAATGGGTCTATATCAACGTCTGGCGCCTTTCCTGTGGGTTTCTCTGTCATGAATTTTTTTCGCTTCAGACTTTCTCAGCATCACATAAAAGGCGCCACTGCCGCCGTCTTCCCGCGTCGCGCTGTGAAACGCCTGCACCTCGGGGAGTTGCTTAAGCCAGGTATTAAGTGCAGATTTTATCAGTGCTACCAGGGCGCCACTGCCGCCGCCTTTACCGGAAATCAGCAGCAAATTACGCTCGCCGCGATACATGGCAGCGTCTATCAGCTCAAGCAGCCTTGCGCGCGCATCACCTAGCTTAAGGCCTCGAAAGTCTTCACGGGTTTTCGCCTCGTAGCGGCCAAGACGCAACTGCTTTAATACCGCGTCCTGCACCCCTTCTCGGGCAAATTCGAGCAGATCGTCGGCGCGGCACGGCTCAAGCTCAGCCGGATTTATAGACAATGACTCCAACCTTTCGTCGGTATCGGCGTTGGCACGCCTTAGCCTGGCGGTTTCATCATCGGTGGCTGAGACGCCGAAATGCAACTTATCGTCGGTTTTCAGCGGCCTGACATCAGCCATTTCAGCAAAGAACAAATTCAGGTCTTCACACTGCACGCTGCTGCCTCCTGTTTGGGAAGTAACACACTTTGTAAAGATATGCCGCTTGGGTTACGGCCACTCATACATTATATTTGCCCCATAATAGCGCTAAACAAGTAACACAGATGAGAATTTTTCCGATATTGGCAGGCCTTTTGTTATCGTTTGCTGCTTTGGCAAGCAGCATGGCGCAGCAAAGTGACGACCTGGCAATCAATCACACCTATCAGGTGTCTGCCGAAGCTTTTGATAAGCTGAACGTTGCACTCATTGCCGAAATCTATGCCGACAACGCCTGTTATATTCCGGAGCGGCACGATAAAGAAATTGTCCGTGGCCGCGATTCGATAGTGGCGCTGTATGACAAGTTTTTCGGCAAAATTCGTAAAAAGAATGCCCGAATTGAGGTGGATTTCCGGGTTATCGACCGCAGCCGCAGCGGTGATTCAGTCACAGACGTGGGTTATTACCTGATCCGCTTTCACCCGGCTGCCGATACCGGCGAGCCTGTGAGCGAATACGCCGGCAAGTTTGTTACCGTAGTCAAAAAGCAAACCGATGGCAAATGGCTGCTGACACTGGACTCCAGTAATCGCGCTGAACCCAGGTTCTACTACTCGGCCAAACCTGTGGGCGAGCTCTACTACGGTTTGCGCTTCGATGAACCCGCAAAGCAGGATCTGCCCTGACCGGTTCCGTTTAGACTCCTTTTAAAGCGGCAATCCCTCATCGGATTGCCGTTTTGCGTTTAATCATTGCAAACGAGACTTGAATTAAACCCTGTTACGGGGCCAAAATCGGCCAACATTTCTGTTCTCAGGATAATCCCATGGATATTAAGGCCTGCCCCTGCGGCGCCGGGCAATATGATACTTGCTGCAAGCCATATCACGAAGGCGCATTGCCATCTCATCCAGAAGCCTTAATGCGCTCACGTTACAGCGCCTTTGTGCTGGGGCTGTGGCAATACCTGATAGATACCCATCACCCGGAATATGTAAACGGCCTGACCACAGAGTTGCTGGCAAATGGCCCCCACACCAGTTGGGCTGCATTACAAGTACACGAGTCTTCAATGGATGGCGCTGATGGCATGGTGCATTTCAGTGCCTGGTATAAAGAGGGACGAGTGCTCGACGCCATTTGTGAACGGTCATCATTTGTACAGCAGGATGGCCGCTGGTATTACACCGAGGGAGAGCTGTTTCGAGCGAAGCTTCCCGGTCGCAACGATCCCTGCATTTGTGCCAGCGGCAAGAAATTCAAGCAGTGCTGCGGCAAGTGAATAGGACAAAATAATAAAGCCAGGCAATTCAGCCTGGCTTTTTTATTCAGCGAGCATCACTACATCAGTGAACCAGTTGCGGTTTTAAAGTGCCAATAAAACGCGCAAACTCGGCCTCTCGCAGCGCCGGGCTGTAAAGGAAGCCCTGGGCCTGATGGCACAGATTGGCCGCCAGAAACGCTTCCTGCTCGGGCGTTTCCACCCCTTCTGCGGTCAGCGACAGGTTCAGCGCCTTGGCCATCGCGATAATGGCGCTGACAATCTCGCGGCTCTCGCGGCTGATGGTGAGATCGGAAATAAATGAACGGTCGATTTTAATTTTGGTGATCGGGAACTGCTTAAGATATCGCATCGAACTGTAACCAGTGCCAAAGTCATCAATCGCCAGCCCCACACCCAGCTCGGCCAGCTCCTGACACAGGTTGGTGGCATAGCGAATATCTTCCATCAGCTCGGTTTCGGTGATTTCCAAAATCAGTGTTTTGGGCTTTAACCGATAGCGGGTCAGCAATTGCCATACCTGCTCATACAGATTGCCTGAGAAAAACTGCCTGGCCGACACATTCACATGCATCGAGATATCGATATTGTGGTGCTGCCACAGATTGAGCTGACGACAGGCGGCTTCCAGCACCCAACTGCCAATGGCGGTAATAAGTCCGGACTGCTCGGCAATGTCGATAAAGGCGCCGGGGTAAAGCACACCTTTTTTGGGATGATGCCAGCGAATAAGCGCCTCAGCACCTGTGTACCTTTCGTTTTGTAAATCGCGAAGTGGCTGATAGTACAGCTCAAACTGGCGGCCACGAATGGCAGAATGCAGATCGCGCTCAATTTGGGCATCATCTTTAAACGCGCTGAGCAAGGTGCTGTTAAACACCTGGATGGCAGTGCCCTGCTTCTTTTTGGCGTATTGCAGCGCAATATCGGCACAGGTCAGCGGCGCCACCAGATTGCTCACCGACGCAATGTCGACAATGGCCAGCGCCGGTTTGGGGTCGACCTGCTCCCGGCCAATTTGCACTGACATGGCCAGATGCTGATACAGACGATTGCTGATGAAATCCACTTCACTGCTGTGCTTTTCACCAAGGAGCAAAATGGCGAACTCGTCGCTGCCCACCCGGGCAATTTCGGTGGCTTTATTGATATCCGAGAAATGCCGCAAGCGGCGGGCCATCTCGATAAGCAGTGCATCGCCCTGTTCGTGCCCGTAGGTGTCGTTAAAGCGTTTAAAGCCAACAAGGTCGATAAGCAGCAGTTGCCCCTGCTGGGTACGCTCAAGTACCCGATTGAAATGCAGCCGGTTATAAAGCCCGGTCAGATTACAGCGCCAGGCAAGGCGCTCCAGTTCCTGCTGATAGCAATGCTGCTCGGTGCTGTCTTCACAGGTCACCAGTACATAGTAGTTACCGCGCTCGGTAACAAACTGACTTGCATGGTATTTAAGCCAGTAATCGCTGCCATCATAGCGCTTTAACTGAATTTCACCCTGAGCACTGAGGCCGCGGAAAATTTTTCCAAGCACCTCTTCACCCAGCCTGGGGTGTTGCTTGAAGAAATCCAGTTGCCTCAACGAGCGGCCAATGACTTTTTCCCGAGGCACACCCGTAATTTGCCCATGGGCACGGTTAACGTATTCCACGGTTTCGGTGTGCAGGTTTATCAGCATGCACACCTGTTCGGACTGCTCCACAGCGCTTTTGAACAGCGACAGCTTTTCTTCTCTGTCGTAAGTGTTGCGGGTAGCAAGGGCCAGGGCCAGCTGATCGGCTACCTGATTGGCAACATGAATTTCACTGTCGGTCCAGTTGCCGGTTTCACTGCGCTCAAGACACAGCACCCCTTCCAGGTGGCCGTTGATTCGTATGGCCACTTCGAGGCTTGAATACACTCCGGCAGGCAAATAATAGCTGTCTTTCAGTTCAGTCAGGCGGGGATCGCACGCAGTATCCGCGGCATCTATCTGACGGCGGCTGCCAAGCTCTTCAAGGTAAAAAGGACAATCCGAGATTTGTGACGGCCGCTGCACGGCCGCACCGAGGGCTGCATTTCCGAAATGTGCTACCCGATATTGGCTGGAGAGTTCGGCATCGAATGCCCAGACGCAGGCACTGGACAAACTGAGCGATTGGCACAGCAGTTCTGTGGCCAGCTCAGCCGTTTTGCCAAAGTCTCCCTGCTGTTTGGCAGCAGAGAGCACTATTTGTTCGACCAAAAGTTGATGTTTACGCCGTTTCACGCATGTCCCTAAATCCCAGGGTGTGGGATAACTGCAGTGGCAAGCCACCGGGTATTTTTATTCTTATATTTTATGAAGTTCGAATGTACATCAGCTTGGTTTTAGGGGGCAATATACAGTTTATGTAAATTTTTTCAGAACCCCTGCTCCAACTGAAAAATCATTTTTTCGGCCGCCACATCAAAGTTGAGTTTAAGCACAACCCCATCGGCGGTTTCTGCAATCTCGTAATGCACCTCGCTAAAGCGTGCCACCGCCTTTTCCTGCAGCGCTCTGGCCTGCTCAAAGGCATCATCGCCGCCAAATGTCAGCAGCAGCGCGGTATCTTCTTCACCTATTACCGCGCCGATATCAACAAAACTGCCACAATCGGTGCAGGTATCGTTAACCTGATAGCTCTGGTTGTCTTTAATGGCTTTCATCTGCATGCTCCTTACTTTTGATAAACCTCAAGTATAGAGCAGTTTATTGGCGCAAAACCTGCCCGGGGTCAAGCTCCTGCCATCATTTTGCCAAGGCTTCGCTGCGCTTCGAGCACATCATTAAAGTGCATCAGGGCCTGGGCCGGTGCCGGGGCCGCACCATAAAAGCGACGTCTGACATTGGCTTCACAGTTATTGAGCGCAATCACCATATCGGCAGGCTGCTGACCACGAATAAGCACAGGTTCAGGCAGTAATGCCTGATTCAATCGAAACGCGGTATGACCGAAGGTTCTGAACACGCCACTGTTGTCCATACATTCCTGGCTACCTGGGGTAGCAACGAGGGCCTGTTTAGGAGGCAATTCGAATTGTTTGCTCAGCTTTTGTTCGGCCGACTCATCGGCAGACAGGCAAAACTCTGCAAAATCACGGGCATCCTGGGACAACATTGCCAATATCAAGCCAAAGTCGCCCCGGCGGCCGTCTTCAACGGCACGGGCAAGGCGGTCACCTACTTGGCTTTCATTGACTAAACCAGCAGCAATCTGCATAAAAAAACATCACAAAAACAGGTCGTTGTCATTTAATCGACCAATCGGCGACTAACTTTAGCCTTTTTTGCAAAATTGGCCTTTACATGGCGATCGATTCTGCTTACTATGGCCGCCGCTGATGAGGAGGGGTTCCCGAGTGGCCAAAGGGATCAGACTGTAAATCTGACGGCTCCGCCTTCGAAGGTTCGAATCCTTCTCCCTCCACCACTTCAGCAACGCAAAAAATGTAAAGCAAGAAACTCGTGGAGGGGTTCCCGAGTGGCCAAAGGGATCAGACTGTAAATCTGACGGCTCCGCCTTCGAAGGTTCGAATCCTTCTCCCTCCACCACTTCAGCAACGCAAAAAATGTAAAGCAAGAAACTCGTGGAGGGGTTCCCGAGTGGCCAAAGGGATCAGACTGTAAATCTGACGGCTCCGCCTTCGAAGGTTCGAATCCTTCTCCCTCCACCATCTTCTCTGCCCTCGCGGGCAGCGCCTGTAGTAACTCACCGCACTTTCTATTTCTCGTCATACTATTTCCCGTAATAGCAAACGCATAAATTTGTATCGGCCTGTAGCTGCTTTGATGCTGACGCTGTGAAAACCTGCTGATTTTGCATATCATCCAAGCTCGTATCGCAAAACACAGGACTCCCCATGAGCCTTCCCATTTGCACAAGCTGGGTAGCCAACGCCATCGGTAAAATTGAAGCCGACTTTCAGCGCAGCGCCGACACCCATCTGATCAAACTCGAACTACCGATGCTGGACGGCATCGACATCTACTTAAAAGACGAGAGCACCCACCCGACCGGTAGCCTTAAACATCGTCTGGCACGTTCACTGTTCCTGTATGCCCTTTGTAATGGCTGGATCAAAGAAGGTACGGCGGTAATCGAGTCCTCATCCGGCAGCACTGCGGTGTCTGAGGCCTATTTTGCCCGCCTGCTCGGCCTGCCCTTTATTGCGGTGATGCCAAAGAGCACCGCCAAGCGCAAAATCGAACAGATTGAGTTTTACGGCGGCCGCTGCCACTTTGTCGAACATTCCAGCGAGATTTACGCCGAGTCAGAGAAACTCGCCAAAGAACTGGGTGGCCATTATATGGATCAGTTCACCTACGCCGAACGGGCCACCGACTGGCGCGGCAACAACAATATCGCCAACGCGATTTTTGGCCAGATGGAGCGCGAACCGCACCCCATCCCCAGCTGGATTGTGATGAGCCCGGGCACCGGCGGCACTTCCGCCACCATTGGTCGCTATATCCGTTATCAGCGTCTTGCCACCAAACTATTGGTGGTCGACCCGCAGCACTCGGTATTTTACGACTATTTCAAAAGCGGCGATGCCTGCATTACCTGTGAAAAAGGCAGCTGTATAGAAGGCATTGGCCGCCCCAGGGTGGAACCGTCCTTTATTCCGGGCGTCGTGGATGAGATGTTGAAAGTGCCGGATGTGGACTCCATCGCCACCATGTATTGGCTCGAATCGCTAATCGGCCGTAAAACCGGGCCATCTACCGGCACCAATCTTTTTGGCGCGCTGAAACTCGCTTCCCAAATGCAGGCGCGCGGCGAAACCGGCAGCATAGTGACGCTTATCTGCGATCCGGGCGAGCGCTATCTCGATACCTACTACAACAGCGACTGGGTAAGCCAGCACATCGGCGATATCTCCGCTGCCAGCGCGGCACTTACCGACTTCAGTGAAAGTGGCAGGCTATGAGTGCCTGATGCCCTAACGAAAAAAGCTCCCTCGGGAGCTTTTTTATTGGCATGACTGAGCGGTTTACCAAATTAATCGATATTCAAATACTTGTGGGTTTGAATAGACAGGCGCCAGTTGCGGGCAATGCAGGTTTTCATCGCAAGCTCTGTGGCACGGGGCTTTTGGCTGATTGGCTGCAAACAAATGGTCTTGCTGCTGATATCTATGCCATCGAGCAGCGTATCGAGTTCATCAATATGTGCATCGGTGGCCACCGGGTGTTTGATTTCATTGGCACGCTCAAGCGCTTGTTTCAGCACAGGATAGCCGCCTTTCATATTCATCTTGGGTGATACTGTCACATAGGTGCTGTCTGAGCAGCGTACCTCAAAAGTGCCGCTGGTTTCTATCTGGCAATGAAACCCTGCCGCTTCAAAGCCTTGGGTCAAATCCGTTAAGTCGTGCATACAAGGCTCGCCGCCGGTGATCACCACCAGTTTGGCGCTAAAGCCCTTTTGATTAAACGCCTCAATAAGCGATGCTGCCGTATGCATGGCCCAGCGACCAATGCTGCCGTCCACCTGGATGACATCCGCAGGGGCGACCTTGTTTTGCTCAAGCAGATCCCAGGTTTGGGCGGTATCACACCAGGGACAGGCAACCGGACAGCCCTGCAGGCGCACGAAGATGGCGGGCAAACCTGTGTGGCTGCCTTCACCCTGAATGGTTTCAAATACTTCGTTGATGGGATACTCGCTCATCAGCACTCGCTCAGTTGGTGTCGCTGCCATGGCTGGTTAACGACGGACATTCAATTTGGCCGGCTGTTATAGAAGATTTCAGCCACGGATTCAAGGGAACTTTTCAACCGGGACTCAGCGCCACTAACCCTAACTTTGATGCCACTGACTTTGATGCGGCCCGGATGCTGGGATACACTATATCCCCAAAAGTTTAACTCAGTATCGGTTTTTCCATGTCCAAAGCAGTTGTCGTTTTCAGTGGTGGTCAGGATTCCACTACCTGTCTGGTGCAGGCCCTGTCGCAGTTTGATGAAGTGCATGCCATCACCTTCGATTATGGTCAGCGCCACAGTGAAGAAATAGAAGTGGCCAAGACACTGGCAAACGAGCTTGGCTGTGCGTCCCATAAAATCATGGACGTTTCTTTGCTGGGCGAGCTTGCTATCAGCGCCCTCACCCGCGACGCCATTCCGGTTTCCCACGAGTTGATGGAAAATGGCCTGCCCAATACCTTTGTGCCAGGACGCAATATTCTGTTTCTCACCCTGGCAGGTATTTACGCTTATCAGCTTGGCGCAGATACGGTGATCACCGGGGTGTGCGAAACCGATTTCTCCGGCTACCCGGATTGCCGCAATGACTTTGTCAAAGCCATGGAGCAGGCGCTGAATCTCGGAATGGACAAGCAGCTTGAAATTCGCACCCCGCTGATGTGGCTCAACAAAGCCGAAACCTGGGCACTGGCCGACCGTTACGGCAAGCTTGAGCTTGTGCGTAATCAAACCCTGACCTGCTATAACGGCATTAAAGGTGACGGCTGTGGCGACTGCCCTGCCTGCTTGCTGCGCCGCCGCGGCCTTGAGGACTACCTCGATAATCGTGATTCGGTAAACGCCGAACTTGCCAAAAAGACGACCACCAATTGAGCGAGCAGTCTTCCGGCAAGTCGCTGTTAAGCCTGCTGCCCCCAATAGACAAGCCCCTGCTGGCGGTTGGCGCTGCGCTGTCATTGCTTTGCACAGCGCTGTATTTTTTGCCTGTTGATGGGCAGCTTAACTGGCAAAGGCAACTGATTGGCGCAGGCGAATATTGGCGCCTTGTCAGCGGCAATTTGCTGCACACCAACCACTGGCACCTGCTGATGAACCTGGCAGGCTTCTGGGTCATCTTAAGCCTGCACCACTTTCATTACCGCGCCGCAGGGCTATTGCTGCTTCTGTTATCGCTCTGCCTCGGCGAAGGTATTGGTTTGTATCTCTTTGACCCAAGCCTGCACGCCTACGTCGGCCTTAGCGGGATCTTACACGGCCTGTTTGCTTTTGGCGCAATCATGGATATCAAGCGTGGGCTTAAGTCTGGCTGGCTGCTGCTGATTGGCCTGGGTTTAAAAGTGGCTTATGAGCAGTTTTTTGGTGCCAGCACCGATGTGGCGAGCCTGATTGGTGCCCGAGTCGCCACCGAGTCACATCTGGTGGGCGCTGTGCTCGGCACTGCGCTGGGCGCGGTATATCTTACATTCAGTAAATTGAAACAGGCCAAGGCTTGTGGCTAAAGCTGAATGCTGCCTGCCTTAAATACAAAAAACGCGCCTTAAGGCGCGTTTTTCATTACGGGCGTTCAGGCCTCTCAGGCCTGCAGCAACTGCTGGCGAAGCCCATGGATTTCATCCCTGAGCGCAGCGGCCTGCTCAAACTCCAGATCCCGCGCATGTTGATGCATTTGTTTTTCAAGCGCATCTATGGTCACGGCAATCTGATGCGGATCTTGCTTCACCGCAGGTTTGGTGGCGCTGGCGCGAGCTGACACCTTGCTGGCGCCACGGCTTGGGGCAGACCTTTCGCCCACATCCATCACATCGGTGATTTTCTTCACCACGCCGCGAGGGATAATGCCATGCTCTTCGTTAAACTGCATCTGCTTGGTGCGGCGTCGCTCGGTTTCCGCCATGGCGCGGGCCATGGAGTCGGTGATGCGGTCGCCGTAGAGGATAACCTTGCCGTTCACGTTACGGGCGGCGCGGCCTATGGTCTGAATAAGTGAGCGCTCGGAGCGCAAAAAGCCTTCTTTATCGGCATCGAGTATACACACCAGCGACACTTCCGGCATGTCGAGACCTTCTCTTAGCAGGTTGATGCCAACCAGCACATCGAACACCCCCAAGCGCAAATCGCGAATAATCTCCATCCGCTCAACGGTGTCGATATCCGAGTGCAGGTAACGCACCTTCACGCCGTGCTCGTCCAGATATTCGGTCAAATCTTCCGCCATCCGCTTGGTCAGTGTGGTTACCAGCACCCGCTCGTTCACCGCCACCCGTTTGGCGACTTCTGAAAGCAGATCATCCACCTGTATCGCCACCGGGCGTACTTCCAGCTCGGGGTCAATCAAACCGGTGGGCCGCACCACCTGCTCGGCAATGTCATCACCGCTCTTTTCAAGCTCGTATTTACCGGGGGTTGCCGAGACAAAGATGGTCTGGGGCATCAGGGATTCAAATTCTTCGAATTTCAGTGGCCTGTTATCCAACGCTGAGGGCAAACGGAAGCCATACTCCACCAGAGTGGTTTTGCGGGAGCGGTCGCCCTTATACATGGCGCCGATTTGCGGCACCGTGTTGTGGGACTCATCGATGATCATCAGACCATCCGCCGGCAGATAGTCTAGCAGCGTTGGCGGCCCCTCTCCTTCACCACGGCCTGAAAGATAGCGGGAGTAGTTTTCGATGCCGGAGCAATAACCCAGTTCGGTCATCATTTCCAAATCGTATTGCACCCGCTCGGTGATCCGCTGAGCTTCAATCAGCTTGTGAGTATCGAGAAACTGCTGTTTGCGCTCGCGAAGCTCCACTTTAATCTGATCGATTGCTTCAAGAATTTTCTCCCGCGGGGTCACGTAGTGAGTCTTGGGATACACGGTCGCCCTGGCGAGACGTTTGGTAACCTGGCCCGTTAAGGGGTCGAATTCACTGATGCGCTCGATTTCATCGTCGAACAGTTCAACCCGGATGGCATCGCGCTCAGAATCCGCCGGGAAAATATCAATCACCTCGCCGCGCACCCGGAAGGTACCACGCTGCAGATCAATATCGTTGCGGCTGTACTGCATTTCGCTGAGGCGACGCAGGATATCCCGCTGGCCCATAAAATCGCCCTGGCGCAAATGCAGCAACATCTTCATGTAGGAGTCGGGATCCCCCAGACCATAAATGGCGGACACCGAGGCGACTATGATGACATCCCGCCGCTCAAGTAAAGCCTTGGTTGCTGACAGGCGCATCTGCTCAATGTGGGCGTTTACCGAGGCGTCTTTCTCAATAAAGGTGTTGGATGCGGGCACATAGGCTTCTGGCTGATAGTAGTCGTAGTAAGAAACGAAATACTCCACCGCATTATTGGGAAAGAATTCCTTCATCTCACCATAGAGCTGCGCCGCCAGTGTCTTGTTGGGCGCCATAATAATGGTCGGCCGCCCCATGGTGGCTATCACATTGGCCACAGTAAAGGTTTTGCCCGAGCCGGTTACCCCGAGCAAGGTTTGACAGGCAAGCCCCGACTCGAGGCCATCAAGCAGCTTGGCAATGGCCTTTGGCTGATCGCCAGCGGGGGCATAGTGGGAAGAAAGCTGAAAAACTTGTTCGGTCACGTGAAAGCCATCCTGTAATTCACCGGCCGATAGTGTAAACCAGCCCGCTTAGGGACACCACCGCATGTCGGCGGCAAGGTCCCAGCAATGTGTTGCCGTTGCCGCCGGACAAGATTTCCTACTGAGGATAACAGATTTGGATTTGTAACTGGCTGTCAGAGCGCCACAAGACAGTCGATTCGCGCTAACTGGCACGTTTGTTCCACCGCTGAACACAAAATCATACACAAAGCAGATGATGTTCCGCGCTTACAATTTTGCAACGACTTCCGGGGGGAACAACAAAACAGAAAGAAAAGTCTTGACATTGATTTTATTGAACATTTTTCTTTTCGAGCAATCCCGCACAATTTAACACAAATCCCACAACCACGCGGGTTTGCAGGGCCATTTTTGCGATAGCCCACAGGCTTATCCACAGAATTTGTGGAAAAGTCTCGCAAAGCCAGACGGGCTGTGGGTTTGGTCGGGGTGTGCAAAATTGCCCTGGCGGTGGCAACTGTTTGTAATTTAACTACAGATGAAAGTCGGCCCAGGGATCCATACTGCAATCCATCACTTGAGCACAAGGAAACTTACGGCTGACATTTCACTTTACTTCATTAAAACAGCCACTTGCTGTGTGAAACATGGACAATATGCCGATTTTCACATCAGGATGTGCATTAGATGAGCACTTAACAGCATAATCACACTTTTTTTGAACTCCGCCGTTGACTCATACCGCTGCCCGTTTTACTATGCGCTCCGTTCTCAGCGAGCAGTTGTTTTACAACGATTCCCCTGTAGTTCAGTCGGTAGAACGGCGGACTGTTAATCCGTATGTCACTGGTTCAAGTCCAGTCAGGGGAGTTCCCCTGTAGTTCAGTCGGTAGAACGGCGGACTGTTAATCCGTATGTCACTGGTTCAAGTCCAGTCAGGGGAGCCACCTTCTTTTTCGCTATCTCTGCCCTGCTCCAATATTGCCTACGCGCGCAAATCCCGTTGATTTGGATTTTGTTTTTGGCCAAAACTGGTTAAACTTTTGCCCTGTTCGCAGTTTCTTTAAACTAAAATCCAGTAAATGGCGTAAACGGAATTCATCATGAGTCTGAGCAGAACGTTTCCAATCGTCCTTATTTTACTCTTCGGCGCTGCCGTCGCTTGGATGTATAAGGAAAGTCAGGGTCAACTTCAGGATGAAGGCGCCCGGATTTTATCAGCCTACCAGCAGAGCCTTACCCAACTTGCCGACTGGAAAGGTGACGGCGCAGCGCTGTATCAGGCGCTGAGCAATAATAATTCGTTGCAGTTTTTTCAGTACACCGACGCCACCGATAGTGCCCGCAATCTCACCAAGGGGCAACTGCAGGCCTCGGCCGACTCCCCGGTGATGCAACTCTTCCCCCTTGAGCTTGGTGATACCCGCAATCTGCCCGAAGGCCGGATGATGGTTAAGCTCGATGTCAGCCATGCCCGCAGCGCCGCCACTGCCGCTTTTACCGAGCAGCTAATTATCCTTGGCGGTCTGCTTGGCTGCGCTTTGCTGCTGTTTTGGCTGCTGCAGGCGTTTTTGTCACGCAATATCCGTTATGCCGCCGACTATATCCGCGCCATTCCTTCACTTAACTTTGCGCCGGTAGAGCAATCAAGGCTCAGAGCCGAATTAAGACCGCTGGCTCAGGCGCTGGAAGAAAGCCGTGCAGGTCTTAAAAGCAAAATCGACAGTTTGAATCAGGAAAACGAAAAGCTGTCGAGGGCGGCTTTTCAAGATCCCATCACCGGCTTTGGCAGTCGTGCCCGCTTCACCCGTAAACTCGATGAAGTTGCCAAAAGCCAGAAAGATTTGCTCGGCTGTCTTGCTATGGTGCAGGCCACAGAGCTTGGCAATATCAACCAGTTACAGGGGCGCACTGCCGGAGATGAATACCTCGCCAAGGTAGCAAACTGTCTTCGCCGTGCCTGCGGCCAGTTTCCCGATGCCGAATGTTTCAGAATAAGCAGCTCCGACTTTGCCATCTTCCTGCCCAATCTGGTGATAAAAGAGGCCGAGCGTTTCCTTGAGCCCCTGAAAACCTTGCTCGATGAATACCAAAGCACCACCAAGACCGATTCAGTGGCCTACACGGGGCTGGTACCTTACAAGAGCGGTGTCGACCCGGTTAACCTGCTCAGCTTGTCCGATGCAGCGCTCAGTATTGCCCAAACCCTGGGTCCGAACAGTTTCCATACTCTGGAAGATTTCAGTGATGACATGGAAATCGGTGATAACCGTTGGCAACTGGCAATTAACGACATAATCAAACGCCGTGCAGTGCGCTTCTTCCAGCAGCCTATTCAGCCCTGCCGCGCCGAAGTGGAAGTGTATCGCGAGCTCTTCGCCCGCTTTTATAACCCCGAAGGCAAGTTTCTGCCCACCGCCACCGTGATTGCCATGGCTGAGCGCCACGGCATGTCGATAGATTTGGATAAGCTGGTGATTTTGTCTGCTATCAAAATGCTGATAGACAACAAAAACCTCAGCGGCTCTTTTGGTGTCAACATCAGCGCAGCGTCCGCCACCAACGAAAACTTTGTCAGCTGGCTTAAAGATTTGCTGATAAAACAGCGCAGCGTGGCCAGCCGCCTGGTGGTAGAAATCAATGAAAGTGGTCTACAAACCAATATGCACGGCTGCTTTAAGTTTATTCGTGAAGTCCACAGCGTTGGCACCCGGGTATCCATCGAGCGCTTTGGTATGGGCTTTACCTCGTTCAAGTTCTTCCGTGAAATCCGCCCGGATTACATCAAACTCGACGCCACCTACAGCGAAGCCATCGATCAGGACGCCAACAACAAGTTTTTTGTGCGGATGATTATCGATATTGCCCGCCGCATTGGTGTCAGAGTTATTGCCTGTGGCGTTGAGCGTCAGGAAGAAAAGCTGACCCTGGAAAAATTGCTGGTGGATGGTCTGCAAGGCTATTACATCGCTCAGCCCCAACAAATGGGTCCAGGCGAAGCCGGCGAGTAACCGACTGAATAAAAATCAACCCGGCCCGGTTAACCCTGCTTTTGATATGTTGTTAATGCCACTCAAAAAGCCGATAATACCGGGCACCGACCGCTAATGCTTTTTTGCGATGAGTGAATATCTTCTGTTGTTGATCGGTACCGTGCTGGTCAACAACTTCGTTTTGGTAAAATTCCTTGGGCTTTGCCCCTTTATGGGGGTATCAGGCAAACTTGAGTCTGCCATCGGCATGTCGATGGCGACCACCTTTGTGCTGACCCTGGCGTCAATACTGAGTTTCCTGGTGAACCAGTACCTGTTGGCCCCCTTTGATTTAACCTATCTGCGTACCATGAGCTTTATTCTGGTGATTGCCGTTGTGGTGCAATTTACCGAGATGCTGGTGCAAAAAACCAGCGCCACCCTGCACCGCGCGCTGGGCATCTACCTGCCACTGATTACCACCAACTGTGCGGTACTCGGGGTGGCACTGCTGAATGTCAACGAGCAGCACGATTTCCTCGAGTCAGCCATTTACGGTTTTGGCGCTGCGGTGGGCTTTTCTCTTGTGTTGGTGCTCTTTTCTGCCATGCGTGAGCGCCTGGCCGCCGCCGATGTGCCTGTGCCTTTTAAAGGCGGCGCCATCGCCATGATCACCGCAGGTTTGATGTCGCTGGCCTTTATGGGCTTTACTGGGCTGGTGAAATAATGTCGGGAGTTATGTTAGCCATAGTTGTGCTTGGGGTGCTGGCGTTGGTGTTTGGCGCCATTTTGGGCTTTGCTGCCGTCAAGTTTAAAGTTGAAGGCAACCCACTGGTCGATCAGGTCGAAGCCCTATTGCCACAAACCCAATGCGGTCAGTGCGGTTACCCTGGCTGTCGCCCTTACGCCGAAGCTATTGCCGGCGGCGATAAAATCAATAAATGCCCTCCTGGTGGCACCGCCACCATGGAAAAGCTCGCCGAGCTGATGGGCGTTGAACCCGAGCCACTGTCTGCCTCCGAAGAGCAGCAGGTAAAGAAAGTCGCCTATATCCGTGAAGATGAGTGTATTGGCTGCACCAAGTGCATTCAGGCTTGCCCTGTGGATGCCATTGTTGGCGCCGGTAAGCTCATGCACACGGTGATCACCCAGGACTGCACCGGCTGCGATCTCTGCGTTGAGCCCTGCCCCGTAGATTGCATCGACATGATCCCCGTGGCTCAGGACATTAAAACCTGGAATTGGAAACTCAGTGCCATTCCGGTTATGCAGCTCGAAGAGGACAAACCGTGCTGACGCTTTTGGAACAACTGGATAAAGGTACGCTTTGGCGCTCTCCCGGCGGTATCCATCCGCCCGAAATGAAAACCCTCTCCAGCGGCACGCCCATCGCGCGTTTGCCACTGTTTAAAGAGTATTTGATTCCGCTGCCGCAGGTGGGAGAACAAGCAACGCTTGCGGTAAACCCTAGCGACAAAGTATTGAAAGGCCAGGTGCTGACCAAGGGTCAGGGCTTTGGGTATCTGCCGGTGCATGCGCCAACCTCTGGCCAGGTTAAGGCCATTGAGGCCCACCCCAGCAATCACGCTTCAGGGCTGCCGGTATTGACGCTGGTGCTGGAAAGCGATGGCGAAGATAGCTGGTGTGAGCTTAATCCCGCAGCAGTGAATTCGCTCAGCCCTGCGGAGATGGTGAAAAAGGTGCAGGAAGCCGGCATTGCCGGTATGGGCGGCGCGGCCTTCCCAAGCCATATCAAGTTAAGCCCCGCCAGCGATATCGAACTGGTTATCGTCAACGGCGTTGAGTGTGAACCTTATATCACCGCCGACGATCGTCTGATGCGCGAACATGCCGATGCGATTTTGGGCGGCGCCGAAATTGTGCACCGCATTCTTGGTCCCAAGCGCATTATCATCGCCATTGAAGATAACAAACCCGAAGCCGCCGACGCAGTGCGCGCCGCAATCAGCCGCAGCCATTTGCCCGCAGGCACAGCCCGGGTAACTGTGGTGCCTACCAAATACCCGTCCGGCGGCGAAAAGCAGCTTATTCAAATCGTTACCGGTCAGGAAGTTCCATCAGGCGCGATTCCGGCGCAGCTCGGCATTCTGGTCCACAACGTGGGCACCCTGTTTGCCATTCGCGACGCAGTGCTTGAAGGCAAGCCTCTTATTGAGCGGGTGGTCACAGTCACCGGCAATGCTGTCAGCAAACCCGGCAACTATTGGGCGCTGATTGGCACCCAGGTACAGGATGTGCTCGAACACTGTGATTTTCGCGCAGCGGAAGCACAAAAAGTGATTATGGGCGGCCCCATGATGGGTTACACCTTGCCCAGCACCCAGGTGCCGCTGCTTAAAGGCAGCAACTGTATTCTTGCGCCCAATGGTCTTGAAATCACCGAGATGCCGCCTGAAAAACCCTGTATTCGCTGCGGCGAATGCGCGGTTGCCTGTCCGGCCATGTTGTTGCCACAGCAACTCTTCTGGCATGCCAAGGCCGAAGAGTACGACAAGGCCGAGAGTTATAACCTCAAAGATTGTATCGAATGTGGCTGCTGCAGTTATGTCTGCCCAAGCGACATTCCTCTGGTGGAATACTACCGGGTAGCCAAGGCGGCAATTCGCCAGCAGGCCGATGAAAAGCAAAAAGCCGAACGGGCCAAGGTCCGTTTCGAGGCGCGACTGGCCCGTTTGGAAGAAGAAAAAGCCGCCCGCGAAGCCAAGGCCAAAGAGGCGGCTGACAAGCGCAAGGCCAGCATGGCCGGCAATGAGAAAGATGCCATTGCTGCTGCGCTGGCGCGGGTTCAGGCCAAAAAGGCGGCTGCAACCCAAGAGACTGCCGTCAATGATGCCCAATCTGCTGTAAGGGCCAATACAGCCGCCAGCGCCGATAAAGATCCCAAAGCAGGCGTAGCCGCGGCGATTGCCAGAGCCAAAGCGAAAAAAGCGGCCCAATCACAGGCACAAGCACAGGGTAACTTAGCAACCAGCAGCGAAAATAACCTCGATGTGGCAGCTGCTGCTAACCCTGAAACATCCGCTGCCGATCCCAAAAAGGCCGCTGTGGCTGCTGCCATTGCCCGTGCGAAAGCCAAAAAGGCAGCGCAGGCACAGGGCAACATGGCAACCGATCGCGACAACACTTCCGATGTCGCGGTTGATGCTGTGAGGTCAACACCTCAAGCGCCTGATGAGGCACCTGCGGCAGATCCGAAAAAGGCCGCTGTGGCTGCTGCCATTGCCCGTGCCAAAGCCAAAAAGGCCGCGCAGGCACAGGGCAGCGTCGCTACCAGCACTGACGACACTGCTGATGTCGCGGTTGAAACTGCAAAAGCCCTGCCTGCAGAGCCTCAGGAGGCGACACCTGTCGAGCCGGAAGCGTCAGGGGCTGTAGATCCCAAAAAAGCCGTCGTGGCTGCTGCTATTGCCAAAGCCAAGGCGAAAAAGGCCGCTCAGGCAAAGGCCGCTGAAAAGCAAAGTGCAGATAACGGGTCTGATGTTAAGACCGAATCTGACTCTCACTCTGAGCCCAGTGATGCCTCACAGCCAGAGGGTAACGACACAAAGCCGGAAGCAGAAACCACTACAGCTCAGACAACACCAGAGCAGGCATCTGAATCCATGTCGGCCGACGAACTGAAAAAAGCCCGTATTGCGGCCGCCGTTGCCAAGGCGAAAGCGAAAAAGACTGCCCGGGAGCAAGACTGATTATGGCGTTTAAGATTGCATCATCACCCCACGTACGCAAAGAGCTGCAAACCTCGGCGGTAATGCAGCGGGTGATCCTGGCGGTGCTGCCGGGCCTTGCCGCACAGTGTTATTTCTTCGGCTGGGGCAGCTTTATTCAGGTACTGCTTGCTCTCGCCACGGCACTTGCCTGCGAAGCCCTGGTGCTGAAACTGCGAAACCGCCCGGTTGCTGATACCCTCAAAGATCAAAGTGCAGTACTGACCGCCATCCTGCTTGGGGTGGCCATTCCTCCCCTCGCCCCCTGGTATCTGGTGGTGATAGGCACCCTGTTTGCCATCATCATCGTCAAGCAGTTGTATGGCGGCCTTGGGCAGAACCTGTTTAACCCCGCCATGGCGGCCTATGTGCTGTTGCTGATCTCCTTCCCGGCGCTGATGACAGTGTGGGCGGCGCCTGCATCCCTTGCCGATAAGAGTGCCGGTGTAATGGATGCGCTGCAGGTTATTTTCGGTGGTGTAGGAGCCATTGACTACGCCATGGGCATCGACGGCGTGACCATGGCAACTCCACTGGATACCTTGAAAACGGATCTCTCCATGGGTTTGACCGCGTCCGAGAGCCTGCAGAAGCCGCTGTTTGGTGGCGGCAGTACAGGTGAAGGCTGGTTTTGGGTCAATCTTGCCTACCTTGCCGGTGGCATGTTCTTGCTGGCGACCAAAACCATCCGCTGGCATATCAGTACCGGCTTCCTCGGTGCACTCTTTGTTTGCAGCCTGTTTGGTTTTGGTGTGTCACCAGACACCCACGCCAGCCCGGTCATGCAATTATTCAGTGGTGCCACCATGCTGGCGGCCTTCTTTATCGCAACCGATCCCGTTACTGCGGCAACCAGTCCCCGCGGACGCTTGCTGTTTGGCGCGCTGATTGGGGTGCTTGTGTATGTTATCCGAACCTTCGGTGGCTATCCCGATGGCGTGGCCTTTGCCGTGCTGCTTGCTAACCTGTGCGCGCCCCTTATCGATTATTACATCAAGCCGCGGGCCTATGGCCATCGTGGCAGCCTGTAGGAGACTCGGATGCAAAAATCCATCATCAAAAACGGTCTTCTATTGGCAGGCTTTGCCCTGGCCTGTACTGCCGCGGTTGCGCTGGTGAATGAAGCAACCAAAGATAAAATCGCCGAGCAGCAGCGGCTTGAACTCACCCGCATTCTGCATCAAATCGTCCCGGACGAGCTGCACGATAACGACCTTGGTGCCAGCTGCATTCTGGTCACTGCGCCAGAAGCCCTTGGCAGCAGCGATGCCATGCCTGTGTATCTTGCCACCCGCGGCGGCGACCCCGTAGCCCTGGCCATTGAGACCAATGCTCCCGATGGCTACAACGGCAATATCCGCTTCATCATAGGTGTCAATACCGCCGGCAAGGTGCTTGGGGTGCGAACCCTTAGTCATCAGGAGACACCGGGCCTTGGCGATAAAATTGAGCTTCGTAAATCAGACTGGGTGCTGGCTTTCAATGGCCAGGTATTTGACAGTGGCAACGACAGCAACTGGAAAGTGAAGAAGGATGGCGGCGAGTTCGATCAGTTTACCGGCGCCACCATTACCCCAAGGGCCTATATGAAGGCCATCAGCCGAACCCTTACTCTGGTCAGTAAAGAGCAGCAAGCCTGGTTTGAAAGACCCCTTGGCTGCGATGCAGGAGGCGAAATCAGTGAGTAATTTCAAAGAAATTGCCTGGCAAGGGCTTTGGAAGAATAACCCCGGTCTGGTGCAGCTTTTGGGCCTGTGCCCACTGCTTGCGGTTACCGCTACCCTCACCAACGCCCTGGGCCTCGGCCTTGCCACTGTTGCCGTGCTTATCGGCTCCAACGTGCTGGTGTCGCTGGTGCGCGACTATGTACCCAAAGAAATCCGTATTCCGGTGTTTGTGATGATCATTGCTGCGCTGGTAACCGTGGTGCAGTTGGTGATTAACGCCTATGCCTATGGCCTTTATCTGTCGCTTGGGATCTTCCTGCCGCTTATCGTCACCAACTGCGTCATCATCGGCCGTGCCGAGGCCTTTGCCTCCCGCAACAGCGTGGCTGCCAGTGCCTTTGATGGCTTGATGATGGGCGTGGGCTTTACCGCCGTGCTGGCCGTGCTTGGCGCAGTGCGTGAAATCCTAGGTCAGGGCACCCTGTTTGATGGCGCGGATCAGCTGCTCGGTGACTGGGCGCTGTCGCTCAGAATCGAGCTTTGGCAGGTTGATAACAGTTTTCTGCTGGCTATGTTGCCGCCGGGCGCCTTTATCGCCATGGGGCTGCTAATCGCCGCTAAAAACGTGATTGATGCTCGCATCGAAGCCAAAAAGCCCGTGGTAAGCTCGCCCGAAGCCATTACCCGCGCCCGCATTACCAAGGTTGGCTGAGCTCTAAAGCACTTGGGTGGCGCAATGACATTGATAAAAACCAGACAAAAAAACGTGTGAAAGAGTAAGGATAAGTCTTGAATAATCAAAAGCGTATTGAAATTCTGACGCGTCTTAGGGACAACAACCCCAAGCCGGAAACCGAGCTTAACTTTTCCACACCGTTTGAGCTGCTGGTTGCGGTCACCCTGTCTGCTCAGGCTACCGATGTGAGTGTAAACAAGGCAACCGACAAGCTGTTCCCTGTGGCCAACACTCCGCAGGCCATAGTGGATTTGGGTGTCGATGGGCTGAAGGAGTACATCAAGACCATCGGCCTATTCAACAACAAAGCCATCAACGTGGTGAAGCTGTCACAAATTCTGTTGGATAAGCACGGCGGCGAAGTGCCGGAAGACAGAGACGCGCTGGAGGCGCTGCCGGGCGTTGGCCGCAAGACTGCCAATGTGGTGCTCAACACCGCCTTCGGCTGGCCGACAATCGCCGTGGACACCCACATTTTTCGCTTGGCAAACCGCACCAAATTTGCCCCTGGTAAAAACGTGGTGGAAGTGGAAGAGCGGATGCTGAAGGTGGTGCCTGCCGAGTTTAAAGTAGACGTGCACCACTGGTTTATTCTGCACGGACGCTACACCTGCCTTGCGCGCAAGCCTCGCTGCGGCAGCTGTATCATTGAAGATTTGTGCGAATTCAAGGACAAGGTTTACCCCGACGAGTAAGCAGGGAACCCCCTAATGAAAAACGCCGCAGTCTGCTACCAGCTGCGGCGTTTTTCGTAAAAAAGCGTTTTAGAACATTGAGCTTGCGAACGCAGCAAAGAACAGCCCAATCACGGCCACGGTACCAACAGCCATTTTCAGTTCAGTTTTCATATTCTTCTCCCTTGGTGAACCTGCAATGCATTATCCGACGGTGCGAACGCTTTAGCCAACACTCCACCGTTAAACTGTGAGTTGCCTCAGATTTATCGTTTTCGTCGGTTTGCGCCGGGCATTTTTGTTATACTGGCCGCTTATTCATGTCGTCTAAGGAACCCCAAATGTCTCAAATTCTTCATACCATGGTTCGGGTTGCCAATCTTGAAAAGTCCATCGCCTTCTACACCGAAGTGCTGGGCATGAAGCTGCTGCGCACCTCCGAAAACCCCGAGTACCGTTATTCACTCGCCTTTGTGGGTTATGGCGAAGAATCCAGCGGCGCTGCAGTGATTGAATTGACCTGGAACTGGGATACTGACAAGTACGATCTGGGTACCGGTTATGGCCATATTGCGATTGGCAAAGCCGATATCTATCAGGCCTGTGAAGATATCGCCAAGGCCGGTGGCAAAGTGACCCGCGCGCCGGGACCCGTTGCCGGTGGCACCACTGAAATCGCCTTTGTGGAAGATCCTGACGGCTACAAGATTGAGCTTATTCAAATGAAATCCGCCATGCACGGCCTTGGCTAAGCTGGCCTGAGCACAAATCATTGCAGATAGTTCACCGCCGATGATGCTCTGCAGCCAATAAAAAAGCGCCCATGGGGCGCTTTTTTCATCAGAGTCTGACCGTTATCAGAACTTCATCGATACGCCGCCGTAGAACTGGCGACCAATGGTGTCGAACACCTGAGGGATGGTGCCGCCATCGCTGCCGTTAGGCACGTAAGATGGCTCTTCGTCGGTGAAGTTCTTCACGCCCAGAGACACAGTCACAGCGTCGTTCACAAAGTAGTTGGCAACCACGTTGTGGTACAGCACTGAATCCACAGTCTCGCTTGGGTCGCCCAGCCACTCGGTTTCGCCAATGAAGCGGTTGTAGTACATCAGGCTCCAGTCGGCCTGGCCGGCCTGGATGCTGAAGTTGTTACGTACCTTGGCGTAACCACCGAAGTTACCATCGCTGGTGCCTTCATAGGACACACCGTCCTGCTCGAACTCAAGCAGATAGGTCATATCGTTGTTGATCTTCCAGTCCAGGCTCAGGGCTTCGAAGCTGTAAGCCAGGTTGAAGTCGATACCACTGGTGTTCTGGCTACCCACGTTGGTCAGCGGGTTGGTGAAGTTCGACAGATCGCCATCGGCAGTGATCTTGAAGGTTTCACAGGCGCTCAGAATGCCGGCGTGGCAATCATTCAGACCTTTTTGTGCGTCCAGACGGGTGATGGCGTTGGTCACGCGGAAACGCCAGTAGTCCAGGGTCAGCGACATGCCATCGATATAGCTTGGCGAGTACACCAGACCGGCTGTATAAGACTCAGACTCTTCTGGCTTCAGATCCGCATCTGAGGTGTAGTTCACCAGAATTTGTGGGTCCTGCTCGTTACCCCATGGGTCGTCCAAGTAGTCGTAAGAGCCGGTGTTACCACCGTAAAGCTCAGCAACGTTAGGCGCACGGAAACCGGTGGCCGCTACGGTACGCAGCATCAGGTCGTCAGTGGCTTCATAGGTCAAACCAATCTTCCAGGTAGACGCCTTACCGAAGGTAGAGTAGTCGTCAAAGCGCAGGGCGAATTCACCGGTCAGTTTCTCGGTGAATGGCACGCTCACTTCCTGATAGAAAGAGAATACGTTGTAGTTACCGTCGGTTGGATCCTGCTGGGCCGCAGTGCCCTCGCCCGCTACGATAACGGGATCCGGGTTGTAGTAACCGCTGTCGTAACGGTATTCGGCACCGATAGCAAAGCCCACAGGGCCAGCGCTCAGATCAAACAGCTCGCCACTCAGTACACCGGCTACCACGTGCTGCTCGTTACCACCATAGTTACGCTCGGTAAAACCGATATCGTTGATGATGTCCTGTGGCAGCGGCTGACCGCTCAGCCATGCGTCCAGGTTGTTGTAGACGGAGTTTTCCATCTTCACGGCGTTGATGGAGTTCTCAACCCAGGTCTCGGCCTTGTTCTTGCCGTAGGTGTAAGACACATCCCAGGTCATGCCGGTGTTGATGTCCAGAGAGCCTTGCAGGCCGATAGAGGCGCGCAGGGTGTCGGTATCCTGATTGTAGATACGTGGACCCACATCTGTGGTACGGCGACGGTAGTTTACGCGGCCAGTGTCATCGGCTTCGATACCGGCATCCTGCATGTCCTGATCCAGGGTGATACAACGGGCAGGATCGATACCTTCCTCGCCACACACGCCCAGCATGATATCGGCTGGCTGAGCCGCCATTTGCTGATCAGACTTACGCTTGGTGTACAGGATGTCACCGCTCAGAACCACATCGCTGCCCAGCTCCTGGATCATATTGGCAAACAGGCTGTAGCGCTTGCTTGGGGTCTGGTACCAGCTGTCCTGAGTGAAGTCGTAACCTGTGTCACGCTTAACCCAATTACCGTTGGCGTCTTTCACCATACCGCCCAGAGAGCCGGTTGGGATAAAGGAGCTGTAACCTGGCTCGGTCCAGTCGCGGTCGGCCTGAATAACACCGCGGCGCTCAGAATAGGCGGCGCCAAAGGTGTAGTTGCCACCGTTGTCGGTGTTGAAACCATACAGCAGGCTCAGTTCGCCGGTTTCACCGTCACCCTTGTCGGTGCCGCTGCCGTTGAAATCAAACTGGAAGCCTTCGAAATCTTTTTTGGTGATGATGTTAACCACACCGGCAATGGCATCTGAGCCATATACCGCGGAGGCACCATCTTTGAGGATCTCAACCCGGGCAATCATGGCAACCGGGATAGAGTTCAGGTCAACTGCGCTGTCAGCGCCAGAGCCTGAGTTCACCATACGGCGACCGTTGAGCAGTACCAGAGTACGCTCGGCGCCCATACCACGCAGATCAACCTGAGCCACGCCGTCTGCACCGTTGTTGGTGGTTGAACCTACAGCGGCACCTGCCATGGAGGTTTGCGCCTGCAGCATCTGATCCACTGAGGTGTAACCTTCGGCACGGATAGCATCGGCACTGATCACGGTAACAGGTGAGGCTGTTTCCATATCCTGACGTTGGATACGTGAACCTGTTACGGCAATGCGTTCTACGTCTTTGGCCTGGGCTTCTTCAGCAAACGCCTGAGATGACACGACTGCAGAAGCACCGGTAGCCAATAAGACGCAATTGACCGCCCACGCAATTCTCGTGGTTTTTAACATGATTTATCTCCCTGCTTAGTTTTGACTGCACCTGTAAGATTTTGAATTTGGTGCAGCCCCGATACTCGCCAAGCAGTGAAGAATCGTCAAACCCCCAAAAAATTAACAATAAATTCCCATTGAAACCAACTTGTTTAAGGTTGTTTTCATGCTTGTATACGCATAAGTGTCGGCGGCGTTGCAAACTGAATATTTATTCAAATATGCAGATACATAATGTCACAGTCGCTTGAGTCGCAGCCAAACCGGCTGCCGACCCGTTAACAATGCAAAGAGCGAATATGTGATTTGAGTCACACTTTTTGTGTGACCCGAGTCGCGTTAATAGCGGATTAAGCTGGGCCTGGTAACGGTTTTGACCGAAGTTGTTAACCTGAACCACTCAAATCCTGCAGAGCAGATACAAAAAAGAGACCCGAAGGTCTCTTGTTAAGCCAAAGCGCTGTGTCAATTTTTATTCAGGCTTTATCAAATCGAAGTGGCTGTAGGCACGGGCTGTTGCAATACGCCCCCGGGGCGTGCGCTGTACAAAGCCTTGCTGAATAAGAAATGGCTCCAGCACATCTTCAATGGTTTCGCGCTCTTCACCTATCGCGGCGGCAAGGTTATCCAGCCCCACAGGACCGCCCATAAACTTGTCGATAATCGCCAGCAGTAACTTGCGGTCCATGTAATCGAAACCTTCGCTGTCCACATCCAATAAATCCAGTGCAGACTGGGCAACGGCGCGGCTGATAGCGCCATCGTGTTTCACTTCGGCAAAATCGCGCACCCGGCGCAGCAGCCGGTTGGCGATACGGGGTGTGCCGCGGCTGCGGCGGGCAATCTCTTCGGCGCCACCTTCATCCATGGGCACGTCCATCACCTTGGCCGAGCGGGCCACAATGGATGACAGGTCACGGACATTGTAAAACTCTAGCCGCAGCGGAATGCCGAAACGGGCCCGCAGCGGTGATGTGAGTGAACCTGCGCGGGTAGTCGCGCCCACCAGGGTAAAGGGCGGCAAATCCAACTTAATGGAGCGTGCAGCTGGCCCCTCACCTATCATGATATCCAGCTGATAGTCTTCCATCGCCGGATAGAGGATTTCCTCCACCACAGGGCTTAAGCGGTGGATTTCATCGATAAAGAGCACGTCACCTTCTTCAAGATTGGTGAGCAGGGCCGCCAAATCGCCTGCCTTTTCCAGCACAGGCCCGGAGGTGGACTTGATGTTCACCCCCATTTCGTTGGCAACGATATTGGCCAGGGTGGTTTTACCCAGGCCCGGAGGGCCGTAGATCAGCATATGATCCAGGGCTTCGCCGCGCTTTTTAGCCGCCTCAATAAAGACTTTAAGCTGGGCGCGGGTATCGTCCTGCCCCGTGTATTCATCGAGTAATTTTGGCCGCATGGCGCGGTCAATCACATCTTCCTGACCCAGATCCTGGGGCTGAATAAGCCGGTCGGCCTCAATCATGGTATTCCCCTTTCACCTTAGAGCATGGACTTGAGTGCAGCCTTGATAAGCTGCTCGGGATCCATGCCCTCCTGGAAGGCACTGGATACGGCCTTGCTGGCCTGCTGCGGTTTGTAACCCAATGACAAGAGCGCGGCTATGGCATCTTCTTCCACCGTGGCAGCCACCGGCGCCGGGGTGAAGTTGCTCTTAAGCACAAACTCGCGCTCAGCGCCCATGGAGGCTTCCATCAGGCTCTTGAGTTTGTCGCGCATCTCAACCAGCAGACGCTCGGCAGTCTTTTTACCCACACCGGGCAGCTTAATCAGGGTCGCGATATCGTCACGCTCCAGGCAGCCAATAAATTCCTTGGCGGTCATGCCCGACAATATGGTGAGCGCGAGCTTGGGGCCAACACCATTGGCCTTGATAAGCAAACGAAACAATGAGCGCTCTTCTTTATGGATAAATCCATACAAAAGCTGAGCATCTTCACGGACCACAAAATGGGTATAAACAATGACCTCGGCGCCAGGCAGTGGCAGCTCGTAAAAGGAGGTCAGCGGCATTTGCAGCTCATAGCCAACACCGCCCACATCTATCAATACCTCTGGGGCGTGTTTCTCAACCAAAATGCCCTTTAAACGACCTATCATCTGTATCTTCCGTATGTTCTGACACTGGCGCGCCCACCGAGGGCCACCAGACTTTGATGGGTGTGATAATGACACATGGCAACCGCCAGTGCATCTGCCGCGTCGGCCTGGGGCGCTGCGGGGAGTTTCAGCATCTGCTGCACCATGTGCTGCACCTGGGCCTTTTGTGCCCGGCCTGTGCCCACGACGGCATTTTTAATCTGGGTGGCGCTGTATTCGGCCACAGGTAAGCCCGCCACTGTGGCCGCCACAATGGCGGCGCCCCTCGCCTGGCCGAGCTTCAATGCCGAGTCGGCATTTTTGGCCATAAAGACCCGCTCGATGGCGAACTGGCTCGGCTGGTACTGACGGATAATTTCCTGCAGACCATCAAAAATCTGCTTAAGCCTGTCGGGCAAGTCGTCCGATGAAGTACGGATGCAACCGCTGCCAAGATAGAGCTGATGCCTGCCCTGACACTGGATAACCCCATAACCTGTGATGCGTGAGCCCGGATCGACCCCTAAAATAATGGCCATGGATTATTCCAGCGTCTCCATCACCTCATCGGGGATGTCGGCGTTATGGTAAACCTCCTGCACATCATCATGATCTTCAAGCTGATCGATAAGCCGCAGGAATTTGGGAGCGGTTTCGGCATCAAGCACGGCCCGTGTGGATGGCACCATGGTCACTTCGGCGTTCACCGAGGAAAAACCGGCGCCATCGAGGGCATCTTTCACGGCGCCAAAGTCCTCAGGCGTAGTGTACACATCGGCACTGCCATCATCATTGATGATGACATCATCGGCGCCGGCATCGAGCGCAGCTTCCATCATGGCGTCTTCATCTGTGCCGGGCTCAAAACTTATCACCCCACGTTTGGTAAAGAGATACGCCACCGAGCCATCTGTACCCAGGTTGCCGCCGGACTTATTGAAGGCATTGCGCACCCCGGTCACCGCACGGTTGCGATTATCCGTCATGCACTCGACCATCACAGCAGTGCCGCCGGGGCCGTAGCCTTCGTAGATGAGGGTTTCGAGGTTGTCGCCATCAAGTTCACCCGAGCCGCGTTTAACCGCGCGCTCCACAGTGTCACGGGTCATATTGGCAGACAGTGCTTTATCGATGGCGGCACGCAGACGGGGATTGGCATCGGCATCTGAACCACCCTCACGGGCGGAGACAACCAGCTCGCGAATGAGTTTGGTAAAGAGTTTGCCGCGCTTGGCATCCTGGGCGGCTTTACGGTGCCTGATGTTGGCCCACTTGCTGTGACCTGCCATAGAAATCTCCTTGAAATGCGGATAGATGACCAGTGTCCAGACTAACGAAAAACAGCGTCCGGGGAAAATGCAGTGGCCGTAAAAACAGACCGAGGCATGCGCCCCGGTTTGTTTGTGACTCTATCAGTCTTGTTTCGGCTCTTTCGGCAGAACCGCAATGCCCAGTTCCACCAGTTGGTCGGGATTGGCATGTCCCGGCGCGTTGGTGAGCGGACAGGCCGCCGTGGTGGTCTTGGGGAAGGCCATCACGTCACGGATGGAGCTGGCGCCGGTCATCAGCATCACCAGACGGTCCAGACCAAAGGCCAGACCCGCGTGCGGCGGAGTACCGAAACGCAGTGCGTCCAGCAGGAAGCCGAACTTCTCTTTGGCTTCTTCATCGTCGATGCCAAGGATACGGAACACGGTAGACTGCATGTCGCCATTGTGGATACGCACAGAGCCGCCGCCCAGTTCAACGCCGTTGAGTACCATGTCGTAGGCATCGGACACGGCCTTGCCAGGGTTGGCTTCAAGCTCGGCAGCAGTGACGCCGCGCGGCGCGGTAAAGGGATGGTGAACTGCGTAGAAACGGCCATCGGCCTTTTCGAACATCGGGAAGTCAACCACCCACAGTGGGCGCCACTCGCCCTGGAGCAGATTGAAGTCTTCACCGGCTTTCAGACGCAGGGCGCCCATGGACTCGGCAACCACGTTGGCCTTGTCGGCACCGAAGAAGATGATATCGCCATCAGCAGCGCCAGTGCGGGCAATGATTTCATTGATGATGTCTTCATTGAGGAACTTGGCCACAGGTGACTGAATGCCTTCAACGCCAGCCGCCAGGTTGTTGACCTTCATCCAGGCCAGACCGCGAGCACCGTAGATTCCTACAAACTTGGTGTAGTCATCGATTTGCTTGCGTGACAGCTCGGCGCCACCTGGGATGCGCAGGGCAGCAACTCGGCCTTCTTCGTCGTTGGCTGGGCCGGAGAATACGGCAAACTCAACGGCTTTAAGCAGATCGGCGACATCAACCAATTCCAGCGGGTTACGCAGGTCAGGTTTGTCGGAGCCAAAGCGTCGCATGGCTTCGTCCCAGGTCATCTTCGGGAATTCGCCCAGATCCACGTTCATCAGTTCGAGGAACAGATTACGGATCATACGCTCGGTGGTTTCCATCACCTGATCAGAGCTCATGAACGAGGTTTCGATATCGATTTGGGTGAATTCAGGCTGCCGGTCGGCGCGCAGGTCTTCGTCGCGGAAACACTTCACGATTTGATAGTAACGGTCGAAACCTGACATCATCAGCAGCTGCTTGAACAGCTGTGGCGACTGAGGCAGAGCGAAAAACTGACCTTTATAGGTACGGCTTGGTACCAGGTAGTCGCGGGCACCTTCCGGAGTGGCCTTGGTCAGAATGGGGGTTTCGATGTCGAGGAAGCCGTTACCGTCCATAAAGTTACGCACAAAGCTGGTTACCTTGGCGCGGAAAATCAGACGCTGGGCCATTTCAGGACGGCGCAGATCCAGATAGCGGTACTTAAGACGGGCTTCTTCGCTGTTGTTCTGGTGGTTATCCAGGCTCAGTGGCAGCGGGTCGGCGGCATTGATAATGGTGAGCGCTTTGCCCAGCACTTCAATTTCACCGGTTTTCATCTGGCTGTTCACCTGGCTGTCAGGACGTGGGCGAACCACACCTTTAACCTGAACACAGAACTCGGCACGCAGGCTGCTGGCTACGTCAAACACGTCTGGCAAGTCCGGGTCGTAAACCACCTGAACCACACCTTCGCGGTCGCGAAGATCCAAAAAGATCACACCCCCCAAATCGCGGCTGCGGTTGACCCAGCCGACGAGGGTGACTTCTTGTCCGACGTGAGACTTATTAACGTCTCCACAATAATGACTGCGCATCGAGAGTTATCCTTTTTCCTGCACTTTGGCGGAAAGCTGATTGAAAATAGTGACTGGGCATTATAGTGAAAGAATGCCCTGAGCCAAAGTACTTCACTTTTGGTCGGTGAAGTATCCAGCAAGTTTTTGTTTAAGACCAGAGGGTGCGGCGCTGAATTTGCTACGAATGCCGAAAATTTCTACAGCTTTCAGGCACTGCGGTAGCTGTGGCCACCCGCCTGCTTGGCGAAGTACATCATCTTGTCGGCTTTTTGCATCAAACCGATGGGATTGTCACTGTCGCTTGGGTAGATGGCAATGCCAATACTGGCCGAGATACTGATTTGGGCACCTTCCATATCAAAGGGCTTGGACAATTTGGCAATCAGGTTCTCCGCCACCTGGCAGACACTGTCCATATCGGCGATTTTATTGAGCAGCACAATAAACTCATCGCCGCCAAAACGCGCCACTGTATCGGATTTACGTACAGCGTCATCCAATACCCGCGCCACTTCCACCAACAGCTTATCGCCCATGGCGTGGCCTTTGGCGTCGTTTACCTCTTTAAAGCCATCGAGATCCACAAACAGCAGCGCAAACTTTGCCTGCTCGCGGCCATGGAGCAGCACCGCCTGACGCAGTCTGTCATCCAGCAAAATCCGGTTTGGCAAGCCCGTTAAGGGGTCGTGGCTGGCAAGATGTGCGATACGCGCCTCAGCGATTTGGCGAGCCTTGATTTCCTGCTTCAGCCGCCGATTAATAACCGCGACCACCAGAGTCAGCAGCAAGAGCACCGACAAAGCAATCACCACGCTGCGCAAGTAACGCTGATAACGGGCAACGCCGGTGTCCACATTAAAATCCATCCAGTGGGAGTGGATTTCCTGCACCTTGGCTTTATCGAGCTTGGCTATCACCTTGTTCAGATACGGCAGCAATTCCTGATGGCGCGGGGTAACACCGATATGACTTTTCTGATCGGCAAAATCAGCCAGCAGTGACATTTTCAGTTGCTGAAACTGGCCACTGTTGAGCTTATTGGCAAGAGTCACCACTTTTTCTATGAACAAATCGGCCTTGCCGGAGGACACCGCCTGCAAACCGGTCTGGCTGTCCGGCACCAGTACCAGCTTAATGCCGGGATACTCTGCCATCAGCCGACTGACAATCTGATAGCCTTCCACCACCGCCAGTCGCTGGCCTTCAAGTTGATCCAGGTTAAATACCGACACTACATCAATCGGGCTTACCAGCGCCCATGCCGATGGCCAGTAAGGCTCACTGTAGGTGATTTGCCCTTCCCGCTCGGGCGTTTTGGCGACGCTGCCGGCAAGGTCAATTTTACCGCTTTGAAGTGCACTGATAAGGTCGCCCCAGGCCTTAAAGGCGACAGGCTCAATCTCAATCCCCAACATGGATTCAAACATCTTTGCCACATCAGAGTTCACCCCGGCAAACTCGCCTTTTTCATCGGTAAACTCCATCGGCGCCCAGTTTTCCAGATAGCCCATTTTCAGGCTGCCTAGACCAGTCAAGTACTGGCGCTCAGGCTCGCTCAAATTGATGTGCTCGCGGGACTTCACAAACACATGGTCGCGACTGTTGAGCATCCATTTCTGCTCGATGTCCGCAAGCTCCTTCAGACTTATCATGTTGAAGCCGGAGGCAATACGATTAGCAAGCCCCTGATCGCCATTGCGGATCAGCGCATAGATTTCGGTGTCGTATTCTAAAAAGTTGGCCTGGGTGAACTCGGCCCAACTTTTATCGAGCAGCAGATAGTGCTGGGTCCAGGCTGCAGAGGCGACAAAGCCAACAATGTCCCCCTGATGCACTGCATTGAGCATCTCCTCCATTCCGTTATAGAAGCGCACCTGGGTGTCGGGCAGTGCTGCCCTCACCTTGGCCACATAAGGTGCCGTTGGGAAAATACCAATGCGTTTTCCTTTGAGCGCCTTGGCGTCAGTGATTTGATTGCCATGTAAAAAAAGTCGGCTTTTTACCGTGTACATATGCCAGGCGCGGTACAGCCCGGTATTCATATCATCGCTTTCAGGGTAACCTATATGGACATCGGCGCGGCCGGTGCGCACATCCTCCAGGCTGCCATTCATATCGCCTGGGATAAAATTAATGGGAACGCCGGTTTTTTCTGACCACAAACGCCACAAATCCACATACAGACCGTGGGGTAAACCATCGACACCCAGGTCGACAAAAGGCTCGACACCCAGTTGCATGGCAATGGCAAGACCGCTCTGCTGGCGTTGATAACCCAACCAGCGCCGTTCGAGTTTGCGGGTAAAGTCGCTCGACAGACGGGCAAACCCTTCATTGATTTGCCGCAGCAGCGCCTGATTGCCTTTTTGTACCGCAGGATGCATGTCAGTTTGACGCACCAGCACCCGGGTGTTGATGGGGAAGTCCACTGACAGCTTTTGCTGCAGGCGCTGATCGCGCATATAACCTTCCATACCGGCAAAAGCGACCAGCTCACCCCTATCCGCCGCCTCAAGCAGACTCTCCCGGGTTGGGAAACGCTTGAAGGTCAGGCCGGGCACTCGGGCATTGAGTTCGTTTTCAAAGGTGGACCCCTGCACTATACCTATCTGGAAAGGCCGCAATTGCTCAAGGGAGGTTCGTCCCTGCAATTGTTTATGCAGGTAAACGTAGGTGTTGACCTCAGAAATGGTGTCGGCGAAATCAAACAGGCGCTCACGGTCCGGATTGATGGCCATGCCCAGGTGCACATCGGCCCGCCCGTCCTGAAGCTGGGTCAGGGAGTCGCGCCACACGCGGCTGACAAACACCACAGGGCGGCGGTTTACCCGCGACCACTCTTTCCAGAGCTCAACCATCAGGCCCTGAGGATCGCCATTTTCATCTATAAATTGAAATGGATAGCTGTCTTCGCCCATCACCAGCGTCAGAGGTTTATCGTCGCTGTAGGCAAGAAATGACAAACCCAGTGACAGGCACAACAACAGTCGCAGAATAAGCTTCAAACCGGTACCCAAAGGTCAAAGTTGCGTAAAAAGAATGTTATCTAACGGCGTATTAGACATAAATTTGGCCGAAATAGCCAGTGTGCCCTTGCTGCTCAGAAACGCGATTCGTTAAAATACAAGGCTATATTGTGAGAACGACAGCACATGACCAATCAACAAGATACTTTGTTTGCGCTGCCCGGTGAGCATCAGGGCAATTTTCAGTTCGACAACCGGGTAGCCGGTGTCTTTGGCGATATGATCCGCCGTTCGGTGCCTGGCTACAGCCAAATCATTGCCACCATTGGCGATTTTGCCGGTCGTCTGGTTAGCCCGAATACTCAGGTTTATGACCTTGGCTGCTCTCTTGGCGCCGCCACCCTATCCATCCGCCGTCAGGTGGAAGGCCGCAACGTCTGTATCCATGCCATCGATAACAGCGAGCCCATGCTGGCCCGTTGCCGGGAAAACCTCGATGCCTATGTCAGTGACACTAAGGTAGAGTTTCATCTGGCCGACATTCGTGATGTGGCAATCGAAAATGCCTCCATGGTGGTGCTGAACTTTACTCTGCAGTTTTTGCCCCCTGCCGATCGTGATGCGCTTGTCGCCCGGATCTGGCACGGCATGGTGCCCGGCGGCGTACTGGTGCTGTCAGAAAAACTCAAATTCAACAACGATGCCATTCAGCAGCTGCTCGATGCCCAGCATCTGGATTTCAAGCGTGCCAATGGTTACAGCGAGCTTGAAATCAGCCAAAAGCGCAGCGCCATCGAAAACGTACTGATCCCGGATACTCTGGATGAGCACAAGGCGCGCCTGCATCAGGCCGGCTTTACCCAGGCCGACCTCTGGTTTCAGTGTTTCAACTTTGCCTCCATGGTGGCCATCAAGTGATCAGTTTCTCCAGTTTTTACCGCCAAATCGCCGATACCAATTTACAGCATTGGCTCGAAACCCTGCCTGCCGTGCTCGGTGAGTGGCAGCGAAGCCACAAACACGGCAACCTGCCCAAGTGGGAAAAGGTGCTCGCCAAACTGAATTTTCCGGCTCCCGATGAGCTGGATTTGCTGCACAGTGTCACTATCGGCAGTGGCGCTCAGCTCAGTGAAGGCCAGCAGGAAAAGCTAGAAAACCTGCTGCGCATCCTCTCACCCTGGCGTAAAGGCCCGTTCCATGTGCACGGTATTCACATCGATACCGAGTGGCGCAGTGACTGGAAGTGGGACCGGGTTTCGCCCCACATCAGCCCACTGGCTAACCGAACCGTACTCGACGTTGGCTGCGGCAGCGGCTATCACATGTGGCGTATGCTGGGTGAAGGCGCCAAACGCGTAGTGGGTATCGACCCCTCGGCGCTGTTTTTATGCCAGTTTGAAGCCATCAAACGCTTAATAGACGTTGACTCGCCTGTGCATTTGCTGCCGCTTGGAATTGAAGAGCTGCCGCCACTGGATGCCTTCGACACTGTGTTCTCTATGGGCGTGCTGTACCACAGACGCTCGCCAATTGATCATTTACTGCAGCTTAGGGATCAACTGCGTATGGGCGGTGAGCTTGTGCTCGAAACTCTGGTAGTCGATGGCGATAAGGACACAGTTCTGGTGCCCCGCGATAGATATGGCAAGATGAATAATGTATGGTTTTTGCCATCCATAGAAGCGCTTAAGCTGTGGCTGGAAAAATGTGATTTTACCGACGTGCGCTGTGTGAATCTGGATGTCACCTCGCTGGCAGAGCAGCGTGCTACCGGTTGGATGCAAAACGAGTCTCTGGTCGATTACCTCGACCCACAGGATGTCAGCCTGACAGTAGAAGGCTACCCCGCCCCGAAACGGGCCACCTTTATTGCGGTAAAAAACCGCAGTAGCCAGGATTTTGATTGATAACGCGAAAGGGAAGCAAGCACATGTTAAAACACACTCTGGCCATCGCCATCATCGCCCTGACCGCGGGTTGTTCCATGACGCAAACGCCCCAGCCCACAGGCCCGCAGCCTGTGAATGCCGACGAGTTCAAGCAGGCCATGGCTGCCCAGCAAACTGAACTGCTGGCCGCCATCAGTGCCGTAAAAGATGACTCCCGCGCTCAAATAGCTGAGCTTGAAAACGCCATTACCGCCCTGGATCAGGAAGTTAAAACCCTGGGGCAAAAGCAGGCCACAGCCGCGCCGAGTCAACCTCAGGTGGAATGCCCTCCCAGCGCCATTGGTGATAAATTCATGCTGGGTGAAGTGGAAAATGTCTTTGTTGAAGAACTGAAAACCAGCTTTGAAACCCGTATTGATACCGGCGCCGAAAGCTCTTCGCTGGATGCGCGTAATATTCTGCTGTTTGAGCGCGACGGTACCCAATGGGTACGCTTCGATGTGTTCACTCAGGGCGAAGACAAACCCGCCTCCACCTTCGAAGCCAAGGTGGTGCGCTTTGTGCGCATCAAACAGGACACAGAAACTGACGATCGCCGTCCGGTGATCCACGCCCACCTGAAAATCGGCAAATTCAGTGCCGAAACCGATTTGAACCTGACCGATCGCAGCCATTTGGATTATCCGCTGCTGCTTGGCCGCAAATTTATGAAAGACATTGCCGTTGTCGATGTAGGCCAACGTTTCATTCACGGCAAGTAACAGGCAAATTCACGCCAAGGAGAGCAGATGCACTCACGTAAGCCTTTTTACATTCTCGTTTTTTTGCTGTTTGTCGTTGGCTTGGCAAGCAGCATTTACCGTGGCATTGAACACAGAGTGCCCTTTCTGCCCGGGCAGCAGGTAGAAACCTGGGCCATCGACGCCAAGGTCAGCTTTGTTGGCCAGGGTGATGCAGGTGAAGTGTCACTGGCACTGCCGCAGGATCCCGCCTACGAAGTGCTGATGGAGCACACCACCTCGCCTGGCTACGGTTTGTCGATTATTGATGATGAGCTGGGACGCCGCGCCATCTGGAGTAAACGCCAGGTCAGCGGTCAGCAGGACCTCTACTATAAGGTCACCCTGGTACCCACAGGTCAGACGCGTCTGGTCGATGACGATGAGCCCGCCACGCCCGAAGCCCCTGTGTGGGCCGCTACCGAGAAAGCTGCAGCCGAAGAAATCATTGACCAAGCCTGGGCACAGAGTGGCTCCAACCTGTCCTACGCACGGCAACTGGTGCGTCTGGTTGGCGGCGACAAGAGCCAGAATCTGGCGCTGCTGCTGACAGCCAATCGCCCTGCCAAGCTATTTATCAATCTGCTGGCGGCCAAAGGGGTTCCCGCCCGCGAAGTATCTGCGCTGCGCCTTGAAGATCAGCGTCGCCGTCAGCAACTGGTGAGCTTTGTTGAAGTGTATGACAAAGGCGAGTGGCACCTGTTCGATGCCAGCAACGGCAACGAAGGCCGCCCTGAAAACCTGCTGCTGTGGGAGCGTCAGGGCAAATCGGTGCTGGACGTGATTGGCGGCAACAACTCTCAGGTGAACTTCTCCATGCTGATGGAAACCCGCCCTGCACTGTCGACCTCCATCGACATGATGGAAGTGGGTCAGGGACTGGACTTCTCCCTGTATCAGTTGCCATTGGAAGAGCAAAGCCTGTTCAAGGGCATCCTGCTTATTCCAATCGGCGTGCTGATGGTGGTGTTTCTTAGGGTGATCATAGGTATTAAAACCTCAGGCACCTTTATGCCGGTACTGATTGCGCTGGCGTTTATCCAAACCACCCTGGTTACCGGTTTGGTGGGCTTTTTGCTGATTGTCTCCTGTGGTTTGATGATCCGCTCTTATCTGTCGCACCTCAATTTGCTGCTGATTTCACGAATATCGGCGGTGATCATTGTGGTTATCGGCATCATCGGCATTTTCACCCTGCTGTCGTACAAGTTTGGCCTAAGTGAAGGCCTGACCATTACCTTCTTCCCGATGATCATTCTGGCCTGGACCATCGAGCGTATGTCGATCCTTTGGGAAGAAGAAGGCGCCAAGGAAGTGGTACTTCAGGGCGGCGGCAGCCTGCTGGTTGCTACCCTTGCCTATCTCGCCATGAGCGCCACCTGGGTACAGCACTGGGTATTCAATTTCCTGGGTATTCACCTGGTTATTCTGGCGCTGGTTATGCTGATGGGTCAGTACACCGGCTATCGCCTGCTGGAGCTTAAGCGCTTCAAGCCACTGGCAGGAGAATAATATGCGATATGCCTGGCCATGGGAGCTGCGCCGCGCCGGCGTGCTCAATATGAATAAGCGCAATATCGACTACATAGGTCGCTATAATCCGCGCAAATATTACAAGCGGGTGGACGATAAGCTCACCACCAAACAGCTTGCGCTTGCCAATGACATTGCCGTACCCGACCTGATTGGTGTGGTGAAAGAGCAGCATGAAATCGCCGATATTCCGGAGATGGTGCTGGATCGCAGCGGCTTTGTGATCAAGCCTGCCAAAGGCTCTGGCGGCAAAGGGATTTTGGTGATCACCAAGGTCGAAAATGGCCGTTATTTCAAGCCAAGTGGCAATGAAGTGACCCCAAGCGAAATCGACCGCCACGTGTCCAACATCCTCAGCGGCCTGTTCTCACTCGGTGGTAAGCCCGATGTGGCCATTGTGGAAGGCCTTATTCAGTTCGACCCTGTGTTCGATGGCTTTAGCTACGAAGGGGTGCCGGATATCCGCCTGATTGTCTTTAAAGGCTACCCGGTGATGGGCATGCTGCGCTTGTCCACCGCTGCCTCTGACGGCAAGGCCAACCTGCACCAGGGCGCCGTTGGCGTTGGCATCGACATCGCCACAGGTAAAGGCCTCAGAGCGGTGCAGTTTAACGAGCCAATCGAGTTTCATCCCGATACAGGGCGTCGCCTGATGGATATTCAGGTGCCCGATTGGGATGTGCTGCTGAGAACGGCCTCCAGCGCCTACGAGATGTGCGAGCTTGGCTATCTTGGCACCGACATGGTACTCGACAGCGAAAAAGGCCCGTTGCTGCTTGAGCTCAACGCCCGTCCTGGCCTTGCCATTCAAATCGCCAACGGCAAGGGACTCCTGCCACGGCTCAAACACGTTGAGTCACTTGGCAACCACACCCCTTCAGTGGATGACAGGGTCGCCTATGCGAAAATCCATTTTGGCGCTGGCGCTGATTTCTAGCGCCCACGTCTCTACTGCTGTTGCCGAACCCTTATCGCTGCTGACACATCAGTGTCAGCAGCTCTCTTTTGCGAGCGACTTCAGCCAAGGGTTCGCTGAAAACAGCGCAAAGGGCAGTGCCGACCAAGCCCGAGACTTTGACCGTCTCACGCTTGGGCTGAATAACCTTGCCGATCAGTTAAGTTATTTCCTGGCCAAGCCCCTTCCTTCTGCGGTGCGGGACTCACTGCTGAGCTGCCAAATCCGTTTAGCCGATGAGGTTGCAACTATCGTCGCCAGTCCGGCATTTTCACGCTTATCTGCAAGTTTTAGTGAAACCCAAGACAGCGAAATTGCCGCGCTTGGCAACGCCATGGCCTTTATGACCCTGAGCCAACTGCCGCAGGATGACAAAGCAAGGCTACACAGCGGTGAAGCAAGCTTTATGTCTCACCGGCGCCGGGAGGGCTTTTCACTCAATACCGCACCCGAGTGCAGTATTGCCGGACACCACGCCAGCAGCGCCGACACGGCAGCTGCCGAAGAAGCACAAACCGCGCCGGTTTCCATCGAGCGCCAGATGGCCAGCTATCTTATCCATCAACCTGATTCACACTGCCGGGAGCTTGCCTGGAAAGCGTTTCAGCGGCGTGATAACAGCAGCGGCAGTGCAAGCCTTGCGCTTATTCAGCAAATCCGTACGGCGCAGGCAAGGCGCGCGGGGTTTGCCAGTTTTGCAGATATGCAGCTAAGCAGAAGCTTTCTTGAAACCCAGGAGCGGGTAAATGACTTTTTGGCCAGCACTCGTCCTGCGCCAGCCCTGGCTCCCTGGAATATTGGCCTGGCACTCAAGCAGGCAGAAAACCACACTGACACCCTGGACAGCGCCAGCTTCCTGAGTCAGGCATTTGCTGCGCTCGGTGATTTTGGCATTCAGGCCGAAGCCATTCATTCCAGGCATTGGCGTTTGTGGCTCGATGGCCGTCTTCTTGGCGAACTGATGATTGCCGACGGCGCCAAGCCGCGCCTCGACATGACCCGGCGCGCAGTATTCACCCGTCAGTTTGCTCAGGGACTGCTGAGTATGCCCAAAGCACTCAAAGGCGCCGAACAGGCAGAGCGCCTGCTTCAAACGCTCAGCGATGCCATCAGCCAGATGGCGAGCAGCCAGCGCTATTACCTGCTAAGCCGCGATAGCCTTTCGCAGGAAACCCGGCAACTGGCGAGTCAGTGGCTGGCTCAAACGCTGGCTGCCAAGCTGGACACCGCGATACCACCAAAATCCGAGCGGGAAGCGCTCGCAAGTTCCCATGGACTCGCACAGGAATATTACCGCGCCGCACTGGCGCTGGCCTTTTTCAGCAATTCAGACAGTGTACAAGATCCCTTCTCAACCCATTTTCAGGGTGAGTGGCAAGACAGAGACAGCCAATATCAAAGCAGCTCGGCATTGATGCAGGAAGGGGCTTTACTGTATAGGCGGCTGTGGTATTTACGGCTTTCACATTACCTGAACCAACACGCACAAGTTAGCGAACACGATATCTTCACCCGGCTTTTGGTCAACCCCGAGCAACTTTCCCTCGACGCCTTACTGGCGCAAATCCTCGGGCACAACATAAGCCGCGACGAACTGATAAGGAGCATTGCCCATGACATTCACTAAGGCTCTCATAGGTGCAGCGCTGGGAAGCGCTCTTTTAAGCCCGCTGTCATTTGCCGCCAGCCAGGCCGATATCGACCGGGTCTACAACGCCATACAGCAAAACCTTGAAACTCACCTGTACCAATTACCGCCACGGGTTCAGGGCCATTACGGCATTCGCATGTACCGCATGACCGGCGATGACAAATACGCCAACGCTGCCCTGGTCGACTTGTTTGCCGTTACCGAGGCCCAGAGCTTTTACGCCTGCAATCTGGATAAACCCGGTTTTATAGAAAAAGCATCGGAGGAAGCCATTAGCGTTCTGGGCAAAGGACCAAGGGCCAAAGCCCGTAAGAAGGCGCTGGAAGACATTCCCGAGTTTTTGTTTTTTACCGACGTATTACTGCGATTTGGCAGCAGAATTGATGAGTTTGGCCTGGAAGGCCCCTGCCACCAGCAGATGATAGCCGCGCTCAAAAGTACCGATTTAAAGAAAGGCCTGACATCACCTGACATGATTGAAGCCTGGGCGGCACAGCTGGCCAACTATATGTATTGGGCAAAGCAGCTGGGAGTGGGCGACTATCTGCAGGAATATAAAGATGCCTTCAATGCCGTGTATCCGGCTTCGCGGGACAAAGAGCTTGATAAGGCGCAGTTTCGCAACAAAATCTATGGCATGACCCACTTTATCTTTGCCGCAAGTGGCTATTACCAAACCGAAGTAGACGCAAAAGAGTTTGCCTGGATACTGGATTACTTCGAAGCCAATATCGACAGGATCCTTGTGGATGCAACCGACGATATTATCGCCGAAGTCGGTGTCAGCTTCCTGCTGGCGCAGAAACCTTCCCATCCTGTGGTGGCCAAAACCCGCGACCATATCGTCAACGCCTTCGATGAAAAGCACAATATCATTCCCTCTCCCAAAGGAAATCCAGATCTGGCCCTTGGTGAACACAGAAATATGCTGGCCATGATGTTGCTGCGCTGGCCTGAAAAACTCACCCCTGGCCCCATGCTGGCCGAGCTCAAAGCTACCAAGAAGTATTTGCCGATGCAGGTAAGCGAGAAAGCGGCGAAAGCCAAGGAAAAAACTCAGGGGAAAGACGCCAAATCCAAGACAGAGAAGAGCGCGAAATAAGCCAAACCCGCCCAGCTCTCATAAAAACCGCGCAAAGGCGCGGTTTTTTATTGCAAAAAATCGAAGTAAAGGTGCAGTATCTAGCTAAATCCTTTCGAATCTTTGACTATGCACAGAGCCAAATCCACCCTCGAGCAATGGCGTATTCTGCAGGCCGTGGTTGACCATGGCGGTTATGCCCAGGCTGCAGCGGCACTCAATAAGAGTCAGTCATCGTTAAACCATGCGGTGGCCAAGTTGCAACATCAACTGGGGGTCGAGCTGTTGGAAATTCGTGGCCGCAAAGCCTATCTCACCAACCGCGGTGAAGTGCTGCTAAGACGCAGTCGATACATCACACAATCGGTGATGGAGCTTGAGCAGCTCGCATCTAATCTCGAAAAAGGTTGGGAGCCTGAAATTACCATCGCCCGCGAGATCATTTACCCGATGGATAAACTGATTGCCGCCATTAACCACTTTTTGCCCAATTGCCGCGGCACCCGGGTTACTGTGATTGATTCAGTGCTCGCAGGCACCCACGAGCTGGTACACGACAAGAAGGTCGATATTGCCCTGTGCGGCGGCAATCCGCCCAAAGGGTTTCTCGCCCAACCACTGTGCACCGCCGATCTGGTGCTGGTTTGCCATCCGTCCAACCCGCTGGCGGCCGAACCCAAAAACCATGACGACAAGTCACTTGCCCAGCATTTACAAATCGTTATTCGTGATACGGCCTATAAATCTGCCACCGATATCGGATGGCTTAAGGCCGAGCAGCGCTGGACCGTAAGTAATTTCCACGAAGCCAAAGCCATTTTGGCCTCAGGCAGCGGCTTTTGCTGGCTGCCCAAAGAAATGGTGGAAAAGGAGCTTCGGGATGGCGAGCTTGTCAGGCTGTTTTTAATTGGCAGCGAATGCAGGCGGGTGCCGATTAACCTGATTATTCCCAGCAGGGACGATCAGGGACCCGCCGGGCGGGCGCTGGAAGAGCTTATTTTAGCGCAGCACGGTATTTCAGACCGTCAGTGATACTCCGGATGAGCGTTGGTCGTCCTCGGAGGCGGACTCTTCTTCAACAGCATTGAGGTAAGCCAGAATGGCTCTTGGTGGACCCAGCAAGCTGATATCCACCGCCTTTTTGGCACTCTGCGGATTTTCGGTGCTTTCATCTTGATTGCTGTCTACGCTGGAAGCGGTACTGCCAGCGGTCGCTGAAACTGCCGCTGTCGATGAACTCTCTCCTGCCTGTGTTTGTTCAGCGTCCTCTTCCGTGATAGAAATGGTTTGTGCCAAAGACGCCCTCACCCGATCGCTGATTTGCTCAACCACGGCATCCTGTTGCGTATCTTTTACCAATGCGCCCGTTTCATCCAGGCTAGCACCAGCAAGCGTAGGGGTTACAGTTTCAAAGGCCGGCAGTTCATCGATGGCATTATCGGCACCAAGCAGCGGTGCCAACGCTTCTTTATCTGGCATGGCCGCCTGACGCTCCTCCACAAGCGACTCTTTTGCGGTGTTGATTTTACGCAGTGCTTCGGCCGCCACCATTAAATCGGCCTGGGAAGGGTTAACCGGCGCCATCGCTGCAGCATAGACCTGCTGCATTTTATTGATAGTCGCGCGGGCATTGCCGTGTACCGGCGCGATATCGATAGAGACTTCACCGCCGGTGGCGTAGCGCTTGCCATCGGGGCCCACTTCGTATTCAAAATTGGGTGAACGGGCGTATTGCCCCCCTACCGCCGCATGGGCACGTTCATGGGCGTGTACTTCTTCCTGACGAGCCTCGAGTTGCCTTACCTCCATTGCTTCCCGGGCCATGGCCTGCGCCTCACGCTGGGCATTTGCCTTGGCTCTGGCGTCATCTTCAGTATCACTTCGGGATGGCTCGGTGCTGCTGCGCGCGGCGGTATCTTCAAATACTTTACTGAGCTGCTCTCGCCTGGCGGCGTCTTTTTGCTGCTTCTCTGCCTGAGCCTGCTGTTCGCGCTTTGCAGCCTCAGCTTCTCTATTGGCGGCTTCTTGTTTGGAAGCTTCTTGTTTGGAAGCATCTCGCCCCAGGTTTTCAGCCGCCGCTGTCTCTTGAATGTCTCGACTGGAGCGATCTCTGCCGAAGACCACTGGCGCAGCAGATGGGGCTGCTTCCTGCGCATTAAATGTTGATGACGTTTGGGGCGACAAACGGGGTGTCGGGTCAGGCACGCCCAGCCCCATACCAAAGCCACTCGCTGAGCCGTTTGATGCCGTTTGCGACCCACTAAACACCAAGTCAGGTGCGGTCACAGCAGGTGCAGCAGAGGGGCTAACCAGGGAAACTCCCATTCCACCGACCCGATCACTGCCGGGGCCAGCGCTGAATGAACCACCAAGCCCGATATTTACCGCGGCTTTTGTGGTACCTGTTAAAGCTCCTGAGGCCTGGCCAGTGCCCAGACCAAAAGATGGGCTATCAGCCAATGCCGTCAGCGCTATATTGGCAGCTTCAGGCGCATATTGCGCGGCAGAACCAGCACTATCTGCCAAACCTGCGCTATCTGTAAAACCTGCACTATCTGCTAAACCGGAACTGTTGCGTGGTTCAGATGACATTACTGGCATAGCAGCGATGGATTGCGGGCCTGTCAGCAGATTGAAAGAAACGGAGGGCGCAGCTGCCGACGAGGGCAACGCCAAGGTCGCAGTGCCTAGAGCAGATCCCGTTGGGACTTCGGCCAAGGAGTCGTGATCAATACCATCAGCAGTTGAGCTTGAGCTTGAGCTGGAAACTGGGCCTGAATTTGATCCTGAGCTTAAACGCAAACTCGGCTGAATGCTTTTTGCTTCAGCAGACGTGCCGCTGAAGGCATTACCACCTATCGATGCTGGCGTTATTGCAGGCACTGACATGCTTGCAGCATTTGAAAAGCTGGCAGCAGCAGGCCCTGTAACAACGGCATTGGGTTGAGATGAAATAGCTGAAGATGAAACAGCCGAGTGAGGAGATGAAAGAACGTGCTTTCCCTGCGTGGCAGTGGATGCCCCGTTAGGTGCAGCGCCCTCTTCTCGCCCGGAGCCTAAACTCCTGAGCTGATTAGCTGACGCCGTTTGGTGAACAGACAGCGTCGAAGAAACCATGTTGGTTACACTGTAATATCTATAATGGTACCGATAGTCTCGTCGGCCGTTTCAATTACCTCAGCTGAGGCTTCTGCCTGATTAACCGACTGAGTGGCTTTCACCAGGGCATCGGTCTTGTCCGGCGCATCAGCCTTAAGCTCAGCGCTCTGCTGGGCAGGTTCGCTACGGGCTACATCGATGGTTGCCTGGGTCAAACCGCTTTGCGCGCTGTTGAAGCCATTAACACCCGATACAGATGCAGGTGGGATTTGCATGGTCCCCTCCTTAACAGGTTTTGGTGATCGGGTTAATTATTGGCCATAATGGCGACAATTGCCAGTAAAAATGCACCCTAGCAACGCCGAATGAGCGCCTGTTTACCACTGGGACTCCCAGTCTTTCCACACAGGGTTCAGCCCCCTCGATTTCAGCACAGCAGCGATTAGGGCTGAACTTCTGTCATCACTGATTTCAAACTGATCCAAATGGGTATCCGGCTCGGAATAGCCACCCGGTGATGTAGCACTGCCAGCGCTGGTTTGGGTGATCCCAAGGGCAAACAGATTGTCACGAAATTCAGGCCGTTCACGGGTGGAAAGACTGATATCCAGCGCTTCATTAAACAGCCTGAATGCGCAGATAAGCTGCACCAAGCCTTTATCGCTTATCTCGGTTTTAGGCGCCACGCCGCCGGTGCAGGGCCTGAGTCTTGGCAGTGAAATACTGTAGCGGGTGCGCCAGTATTTTCGCTCAAGATAATCAAGATGATAACCCATTAAAAGCGCATCCAGGCGCCAGTCATCAAGCCCCAGCAGCACCCCAAGGCCAATCTTGTCTATACCGGCCAGCGCCAGTCTGTCGGGCGTATCCAGGCGCCAGATAAAGTCCATTTTTTTGCCGCGCGTGTGATGCTCAGCGTAGGTGGCTCGCTGATAGGTTTCCTGATAAATCATCACAGCATCAAGCCCGAGAGTTACCAGCTCGCGGTACTCCTGCTCGGCTAGGGGCTGCACTTCCATCGCCACGTAGGAAAACGCGCGCTTTACCTCGGGTAACACCTTGCGAAAATAGCCCATGCCGACCTTGGTTTCATGCTCGCCGGAGACCAGCAGCACTGAGTCATAGCCCATGGCCTTGATGGCGGCCATTTCGCGGGTAAGCTCGGTTTCATCAAGGGTCTTACGCTTAATGCGGTTACTCATTGAAAAGCCGCAGTAATCACACTCGTTTGCACACAGATTGGATAGATACAGCGGCAGGTACATACCGATACTGGCACCAAAGCGCTTACGGGTGAGCTGCATACTTTTTTGTGCCATCTGCTCAAGATAAGGCTCAGCGGCAGGTGACAAGAGTGCCAGCAGCGCGTTCAGATTACCCGCCGGTGCCCGCAGCGCCGCCTCCACATCCTGTACTGTGGCGGAGTAAAGCTTAAGCCGCAAGCTATCGGGGTTCAGGCGCGAAAATGCCTCAGAGAAATAGCCCTGGCTCATAACAGCTTTTCCGCCATGCCCGAATCAACCAAGCCCGTGGTGGATGAGCCTGTATTTAAAAAGCCGGTCAGTGGGCTGGTTTCGTGGGCATGCAGGCTTTTACTGCCAAGCCCGGCCAAATAGGCTTCTCGGCCAATTTGCACTGCCAGCGCAAAGGCTCTGGCCATACGCACAGGGTCGGCACTCGAGGCAATGGCGGTATTAACCAGCACGGCATCGGCGCCAAGTTCCATCGCCTCACAGGCGTGGGAAGGCGCGCCAATGCCTGCGTCCACCACCACAGGAATGCTCGCCTGCTCAATGATAATTTTCAAAAACTCCCGGCTGACCAACCCCTGATTGGAGCCTATGGGGCTGCCGAGGGGCATGACCGCCGCGCAGCCAATCTCTTCCAGGCGCCGACACAGCACAGGGTCGGCATGCACGTATGGCAGCACCTTAAAGCCCTGGCTCACAAGCTCTTTGGCGGCAGCAAAGGTTTCCATGGGATCTGGCATCAGATACTTGGGATCCGGGTGGATCTCAAGCTTCAGCCACTCGGTGCCCAGCATTTCCCTGGCAAGCGTAGCGGCGAATATCGCTTCTTTAGCATTGCGGGCACCGGAGGTATTGGGCAATAGCCGAACGCCGCGCTCCAATAGCGGCGCCAGAATATCATCGCTGCCGGCTTTAAAATCCACCCGCTTCATGGCGAGAGTCACCAGCTCACTGCCGCTGGCAGCAATGGCATCCTGCATCAGCTTACCCGAAGCAAACTTGCCTGTGCCGGTAAACAGCCTGGAGCCAAATTCCGTTTCTGCAATGTTTAGCATCTCAGCCTCCTGCCACTGCTGCAAAAAGTTCAACCGCATCATTGTGTTTAAGATGAATATGTTCCCAGCGATGCCGCGGTACCACTTCACCGTTGAGCACCAACGCAATATGGCTATCGCGCTCGCAGTGATGTTTAACCAAGCTGGCCAAATCCTGGCCGTCGTCTATTGGATGGGATTGTCCGTTAACACTGATACTCAGCATGCCTTGCGCTCCTTGTCCTTACCGCAAACCGGGCAAAGGGGATCGACAGGCACCCTGGCTTCATGCCAGCGAAAATGCCTGAAATCGAAACGTTGCAGGCGTCCAGCCTCGCAGGGAAGTTGAAGCAGTTCATTCAAACAAAGTTGTGCCTGCATCGAAGCGACAATGGCCACAGCGGGCCCCATAACCCCAACCGCAGCGCAGTTTTGCGCCGAAGTGGTGCCTGGCGGGAACAGACATTGATAGCAGCCACCTTCACCGGGCCGCTGCACAAACAACAGCCCGTCAAAACCGGCAATGGCGCCACTGATAAGCGTTTTGCCTTGCTTTGCGCAGTACGCGGAAATGAGATGTCGCGCCGCAAAGTTATCGGTGCAATCAAGCACCAGCCCGGCGTTGTCGAGCTGAGTTAAGGTCTCACTGTTAAGCTCGCCGCACACAGATACCTTTAAGCCTGGTTCTCGAGTCTGTAAGCGCGTAGCCGCGACCACAGCCTTGGATTTGCCCAAATCAGCGTCGCAAAACAGCAGCTGGCGCGGCAGGTTTGAAAGCTCCACGCTATCGGCATCAAACAGTGACAAATGCCCCACTCCCGACGCGGCCAGCAGCATGGCCGCCTGGCAGCCAAGGCCACCCACACCCACTATGGCCACGTGGGAGTTCCTTAATCTGAGCTGCCCGGCTTCGCCGCATTCCGGCAACAGAATTTGCCGCGAGTAGCGGATAAAGTCTTTATCAGCGAGCATTCCGCTTCTCCCAGGCATCAGCGAGTGCGCGAAAGGCCGCCGCCGGTTCGCTTGCTTCGGTCACAGCACGCACCACGGCAATGCTGTCCACGCCTGTAGCAGCGACCTTGGGTAAATTACCCGCCTCTATGCCGCCAATCGCCACGGTTGGCACAGCTGTGCTGACAATCTTCGCAAGGAGTGCCAGCGTCTCCAGCCCCTGTGGTTTGGAAGGCATTTCCTTGGTGGTAGTGGGAAAAATATGCCCAAGGGCGAGGTAGCTTGGGTTAAGCTCAAGCGCCAGCAAAGCCTCAAACAGCCCGTGACTCGACAGCCCAAGAGCCATGCCAGCTTCAGCGATGGCATCCAGCGGCACAGTTTCTATATCCTCTTGCCCAAGATGCACCCCAAAAGCGCCATGGCTGATGGCCAGGCGCCAATGGTCGTTGATAAAGACGCGCGCCTTATGCTGCCTGCCAAGGGCGATGGCGCGGATGATATCCGCTTCAGCCGCGCTGCCGGGCGTCACTTCACCCTTGATCCTAAGCTGTATAGTTTGGGCACCCGCCTCAAGCAGCGTTTCAAGCATGTCGATGTCGGCCACCACGGGATAAACGCCAACATCACGCCCAAGGCGGGTAAACACCTTGGTTGGCAACCTGTGACTGCGGCTCTCATGTAATCGGTGAATCGATGCCATAGCGGCAAGGGACTCAGGCATGCCGGTGCGGGCCAGTGGCCCGGGACCAGAACCTACAGCGCTTGCCTGCCTGAGCCCCTCAAATACATAGGCTTTGGCCAGCAGCACCGCATCGGGTAGCACCAACCCCTTGGCGACAAAGGCGGCTATGGCACTGGAAAGCGTGCAGCCGCTGCCGTGATTGTGCACAGTCGCGACCCGCTCACCGCTGAGCCAAAATCTCTGCTTGCGGTGCAGCGGCGAAATAGTCGCGATATCCCCCAGCAGCAACAAATCCCTGGCCTTTGACTGCTGCCAGGGGCAATCACCGCCTTTAGCAAGCACGCTGCCGCCGAAGCTGCGCCACAGTCTGTCGGCAGCAATCGTCAGGGCATCATCATCCGCCAGCGACTTGCCGGTCAGCCACGACAGCTCCGCCTTGTTGGGGGTGATAAGGCTGATTTTTCCGGCAAAGGGACTGAAATCGAGCCCGCTGACAGACGCCGTGCCTTGAGAGCACGATGCGGCCTGCTGCAACTCATCACCGCAGGAGGCCACCATCACCGGGTCAAGAATGACCGGCACGCCAGGCAGATTATCCCCAAGCCAGTTCGCCAGAAACTCAAGCTGCGCCTGATTGGCGATAAGGCCAATTTTCACCGCGCTTGGGTACAAATCCGCCTTTAACGTCTCAAGCTGGGCACACAGCATCCTTGGTGTAACCGGCTCAACCGCCGTCACCGCCACCGAGTTTTGCGCTGTGATGGCGGTTATCACGCTGCAACCATGGCAGCCAAGGTCATGCAGCGTCAGCAAGTCGGCCTGAATACCAGCGCCGCCACCGCTGTCGGAGCCAGCGATGGTCCAGACTACAGGCCTTGCCGCCAGTTCGTTTTGAATCAAGGGTTTTGCAGCCATAGCCTTGCCCTCGCCCATTTACACCAGTTCCTGATCGGCCTTGCGCGCCGCATCGACGTGGGCCTCGCTGTAAAGCTCGCTGCCGCTTTCTTTGAAGGTGGCCGACATCTTGTCCATACCCGCCTTGGCATAGCTTTCTGCCGCGCCCACCTCGACCGTTTGCACTGCGTCGGGGTGCTTGTTGGCCGCATTCTCTAAGCTCGCTGCGTTCTCTAAGCTCGCTGCATAGTCGCGTACGTCCTGAGTGATCTTCATCGAGCAGAACTTGGGGCCGCACATGGAGCAGAAATGGGCCACCTTGGCCGACTCCTGCGGCAGAGTCTCATCGTGATAAGCACGGGCGGTATCCGGATCGAGCCCGAGGTTGTACTGATCTTCCCAGCGAAACTCGAACCGTGCTTTGGAAAGTGCATTGTCGCGGATTTGCGCGCCGGGATGCCCCTTGGCCACATCGGCCGCGTGGGCGGCAATCTTATAAGCGATAAGGCCTTGTTTTACATCTTCCTTGTTGGGCAGGCCTAAATGCTCTTTGGGCGTCACGTAGCAGAGCATGGCGCAGCCATACCAGGCAATCATGGCCGCGCCAATGCCTGAGGTGAAGTGATCGTAGCCCGGGGCAATGTCGGTGGTCTGGGGGCCCAGGGTGTAAAACGGCGCTTCGTCGCAGTGCTGAAGCTGCTTGTCCATGTTCTCCTTGATGAGCTGCATGGGAATATGGCCCGGGCCTTCAATGATGGTTTGCACATCGTATTCCCAGGCGATTTTTACCAGCTCCCCAAGGGTTTCGAGCTCAGCAAACTGGGCTTCGTCATTGGCATCCGCAATGGAGCCCGGGCGCATGCCATCCCCAAGCGACAGAGACACATCGTAGGCGGCGCAAAGTTCGCAGATCTCACGGAAATGGGTGTAGAGGAAGTTTTCTTTATGGTGGCTTAAGCACCACTTGGCCATGATGGAGCCGCCGCGGGACACTATGCCGGTCACCCGTTTTGCAGTCATGGGCACGTAGCGCAGCAGCACGCCCGCGTGGATGGTGAAGTAATCCACCCCCTGCTCGGCCTGCTCAATCAGGGTGTCGCGAAACACGTCCCAGTTAAGATCTTCGGCGATACCGTTGACCTTCTCCAGCGCCTGATAGATGGGCACAGTGCCAATAGGCACCGGTGAGTTACGCACTATCCACTCGCGGGTCTCGTGAATATAACGGCCGGTGGACAAGTCCATCACGGTATCTGCGCCCCAGCGGGTGGACCACACCAGTTTTTCCACCTCTTCCTCGATAGAAGAAGTCACCGCCGAGTTACCGATATTGGCATTCACCTTCACCAAAAAGTTGCGACCAATGATCATCGGCTCAGCTTCGGGGTGATTGATGTTGGCCGGAATAATCGCCCGGCCGCGGGCTACTTCGTCACGGACAAACTCAGGGGTAATGGGTTTGCCCACCAGAGCGCCAAAGGCTTCGCCTGGTTTTTTGCGGTTAAGCTGCTCATCGGTGACTTCATCGCGGGCCATGTTTTCGCGAATGGCGATGTATTCCATCTCAGGGGTGATAATACCCTGACGGGCATAGTGCAGCTGGGTAACCCACTTACCTGCCTTGGCGCGGCGCGGCTTTGGCAGCACGTCAAAACGGAGGTGATCCAGCCCCTCATCGGCGAGGCGCTGCTGGGTAAAGTTGGATGAGGCGCTGTTAAGCTCTTCGGTATCAGAACGCGCTAAAATCCAGCCTTCACGCAGCTTGGGCAGGCCTCGGCGCACATTGATGTCGGCATCGGGGTCTGAATAGGGACCGGCGCAGTCGTACACCTTGATGGGTGGGTTGGCCTCAAAGGTTTCTTCGCCGCGCACGTTCACAATGCGGGTATCGGTTTGATGGATTTGGTGCATGCCCACCTGGATATCAGGCCGTGAGCCTTCAATGAAAATCTTTTCGGAATTGGGGCGGCGCAGCGGCTTTAAGTTATCGATAAAGTCCTGGGCTGCTTTACGGGTTTCGCGGCGGTTTGACATCAGCAATCTCACTTTTGGTTTCAAAATGGAGTTGCTTGTCGGGGGAGAAAATTGAGCAGTTGAATCAGCGGCGACGACAGTTTTGCAGTGTTTTCAGCGCTGTCTGGCGTCTCATTCACCCCGGTTGCCTGGCAAACTCTCCGCGTATTTCAGCTGAGATGTTTCGTTGCTGGCCACTTTAGTCTTCAGCTTGCGGCGGGCTTTCGCCTCATGTTCCGGCTTATCTTTCGGTTTATTTTCCGGTTTATTTTCCGGTTTATTTTCCGGCTTAAGCTGCTGACGCTAACTGGGGTGGATTTGATGCTTGTTTCCTTCGCAGGTTCTAACCTGATCAGGTTCAACGGATCCCGAATAAACGGTCTCAGCCCTAAGGCACTCCGACAAGTGCTGGCAGTATAGGCTTAAGCGAAGGCCAATGACAATAGCCACGAAGGGGAAATTTATTCATATGAGCAGTGAAGCGTTAATCAACTTATTTTTATATACATATACCAATTAGCTTCCTTTGCAATGAAGATATTTCAACGCAAATCTTGCTTGCCCATCAATGCAAGGTACTTGTTGATACCTTCTTTAAGCGCCTTTTTTACCCTGTCCTCACCACAACGAAACGGAAAACCCAGATTCTCGGCATGGGGATTAATGGGCGTTGGCACCTTCACCACCCGATAGCAGGTATCGCCGGATTTCACGATGCGATTGGGATCGATGTCGGAGTCCAGGGTATTGGGTTTATAGAAATCATCGGCACTTGGTACCAGCAGCACTTCCATCTCGGGCAGTAGCTCTGACATGCCACGCCCCGCCGCATTCATGTGAACGGTCTGCTCGTCGGCGTAACTCTGCGATAAGGCATTCAACGCCTGAGCGTTTTGGCGCGCCATAAAACGGCTGGCGGGGGTCGAGAAATCAAGCTGACTCTGCTCAGATGGTGCGGGCGTCTCTATCGGCGGCAGAGATTCCCGCCGAGCCTTCTGCACCGGCTCAACTGCAGGCTGTGCTGGAAGCGGTTCATCCTTGATAGGGTCAGGCTCTTTTGGCGCTGCAGCCAAGGCAGGCTCGACAGGCGTTTTTTGCTCGTTCACTTGCACACGCTTAACCTGTTCGAGTTCGGGTTCGGGTTTGGATTGGAGTTTGACTGCAGCGGGGTCCGGATTCGCCTCTGGCGGCTGTTCAATTGGCTGTTTTGGCGCGCTGAACACCAAATAGGATTGCAACGCCTTGGGCTGGTTGGCGCGCTCATCCAGCACCGCGCTTAATGAACCCAGCTGCGGTGCCAACTGCCAGGCAAGCAGCCCCAAAACGGCAAGGTGCACCAGGGTAACGGGCAGCAGCAATTTAAGCGGCAGTGTCTGCCTAACGTCGATTCTGTCTCGCGTCTGGGTTTCATCCTGCCTTACTGTGTCTTCTTGCGTTACGGATCCGGCTTCCCGTTGTGTAAGGGCCGTGAAGGCGGGAAACAACGCTGAACCGCTTTCATGGTCAGTGCATTCAATACCAGGGTTAAGATTGTCACCGTCTCGTACAGGCAAAGCCGTCGATGTTAAGCGCAGCTGAGGCAATTCATTTGGGGTTCGGGTTGCAAACAGACTCAGCGGTGCCATTGAGCCATCATCCAGCCTGTCCTGTTGATGGCAGTGCCGATGGGCATACATAGGCTGCGGCGCAGGTGGCAAGGAGCAGCCCAATCCGTTCGATTTATCCTCTTCAGCACATGCTTCGTGGCCACCGGATTGAATGCACGCATCCTGCATACCCGGTGTTTTCAATTGGGGATTGCGGCTGGAGTCATTGCTGTTACTGCTGTTGGTCAAACGCCTTTCCTTTTCCCTGGGCTCTTGCGTGAGCTTTTCCCTGATTTTCTGGCCTTTTGGCTGGGCTCGGTTTTGCTTTATTTGTGCTGGGGGCTTAGTTTCTTGCTCGAGCTTCAGCCTTCAGTGCACCTGAGACTGTGAACTGTGCCCAGAATCCGGTGCCAATGTCGCTTCTTTTGCCCTGAAACCAGTAGCTGAACTTACCAGGCGAACTTAATTGCAGCGCCTGATAAATCACCCGCTTAAAGCCGCCATTAACCATATCGCTATTTGAACAGAGGCAAGCTGCAAAAGTTCCTGATTGGTTATCATCTCGCGCAGCCTGCTGCCTATCTTAAAGGGGTGAGATTTTGCTTTGCCCAAAAACATGCGATTCAATACATTGATTTAAAACAGATAAAAATATTTAAGCGTACACTTGTACTCTTTTTTGTGGTGTTTGCGGAAAGTGAATGTTAGATTAACGACTCTAATGCCAAGCCCTATCCCAAGAGTTCATCATGCCGTCAATGCAAGCCAGCAGCGTATCAGATCCTGCTCCTGTCAATGCTCCGAAAAATGCCTCCTCGGATGCCTATGGCAGCGCCAGCCAAGCCGCTTATTGCGAGCGGGAAGAACTGGCCAACACCTTAAGCCACGGCATTGGCGTGCTGGCGGCGCTGCTTGGCACGGCGGCCATGTTGTATGACAGCATCGGCCATTTGAGTGTTTTGCAAACCTTAGGGGTTGGCCTTTATGGCCTGAGTATGGTGCTGCTGTTTGCCTGCTCTACCGCCTACCACTGGGCCAAATCACCTGCACTTAAGCGCAAACTCAAACTGTTTGACCACTGCGCCATTTATCTTTTGATTGCGGGAACTTACACACCTTTTGTACTCATTACTCTGGAAGGAGCCGGTGTCGATTGGGTATTGGCAGCTATCTGGTTACTTGCGCTTGGCGGTATTGGATTCAAGCTTTTGTTTTTACATCGCTTTAAAGCATTCAGCCTGGTGCTGTACCTTGCTATGGGCTGGTTGTGTGTGGCGGTGCTCGACAAGATGATCGCCGGCATGACCGACACCGGCTTTACTCTGCTGCTCACCGGCGGCCTGTTTTACAGCCTGGGAGTGGTGTTTTATGCGGTGAAACGCATTCCCTTTAACCATGCCATTTGGCACCTGTTTGTGCTTGGCGGCGCCATCAGTCACTTCCTGTGCATTTACCTCACGGTGATCCCCAAGGGCCAGTAAGCAAAGGTCAAAGTACCAAATGGCATAAAAACTGAGACGCAAATGCAGTTCCTCTTCATGCCAGTGGTTTGCTAAACACCTCTGCCCGCCTTCTTGTTGTTCACCAGTGTGCTTGCTGATAACTGTACTCTGTTGACGTTGACGCTCAGCTTCCCTGTGAGCGCTCAGTGCTAGTGAAAATCCCGCGAGGCCACTTTGAGGCTATCGAGTAAATGCGAGATATCCTCAAGCCGACCGGCCACCACATGGGTCACGCCATCGGCATGTTCTACAGTGCCATTTACTTTCAAAATAGTTGATGTCAAATACGGCCTTCGCTGCGCCCTTGCTGTTCCCATCCACACAATCAGGTTAGTGTTGCCAGTCTCATCTTCCAGCGCAATAAAGGTAACGCCAGATGCAGTGACGGGTCGCTGCCTGCCGGTCACCACACCGGCAACAGTTACCAGCTGCCCATGACGGGTGTCCTCAAGCGCTTTTGCTGTCAAAGTTTTTCCAAGCAAACCCGCAGTTCGCAACAATGCCATCGGATGTTGCCCCAGACTTAGCCCCTTACTGCGATAATCCGCCTTGAGGCACTGCACCGCATTGGGGGCATCAAGACTTGGCTCTGCGCCCCCTGGCAGCAGCGGCTCTGGCAAGTCATCAAACAGCGGCAGGCTTGCCTGACGGGCCGACAATTGCCAGCGACTTTGAAATCGGTGGCCACTGAGCAGTCTGAAGGCATCGGCAGCAGCAAGCAGCTCCAAAGCGTGCCTGTCGAGCAAACCGCTGACCTCACTCAAGTGCGCAAAACCCGCCCCAGGGCGAACGGCAACCAACCTTTGCATAGCCTGCTCTTTCAAGCCCTTAACCTGCCTGAATCCGAGCCGTATCCCAAAGCCGGTGGCAGTCTTCACCAGGCTGCTGTCCCACTGGCTGTGATTGATACATACATCAAACACCTCCACCCCATGGCGCCTCACATCCTGCAACAGCTGCGATGGGCTGTAAAACCCCATCGGCTGGCTGTTCAAAAGTGCGCAGCAAAAGGCCGCTGGGTGGTAAAACTTAAGATAAGCAGACACATAGGCTAACAGCGCAAAGCTTGCCGAGTGGGATTCAGGAAAGCCATACTCGCCAAAGCCCTGAATTTGGCGAAAGATCTGCCGGGCAAAGTCTTCGCTGTAGCCCCGCGCAGCCATGCCATCCAGCAGCTTTTGCTCGAAGGGCCACAGCTTGCCGGTATGTTTCCAACTGGCCATGGCCCGGCGCAGCGCATCCGCCTCACCGCCACTGAAACCTGCGGCCACCATGGCAAGCTTGATCACCTGCTCCTGAAAAATCGGCACCCCCATGGTGCGCTCAAGCACGGCTTTGACTGCCTCGCTGGGGTAAGTCACCGCCTCCAACCCTTTGCGGCGCCTCAGGAACGGATGCACCATGTCCCCCTGAATTGGCCCCGGGCGCACAATCGCAATTTGAATAACCAGATCGTAATAGCAGGCAGGTCTGAGCCTTGGCAGCATGGACGTTTGCGCCCGGGACTCCACCTGAAACACCCCCATGCTGTCGCCGCGACTGAGCATGCGATAGACATTGGGATCTTCGGCTTTGATTGACCGCATGCCAAAGGGCTGCTGATGACGACTGATAAGCTCGAAGCACTTACGGATGGCAGTCAGCATCCCCAGCGCCAGCACGTCCACTTTCAGTAGTCCCAGCGCCTCCAGATCGTCCTTATCCCACTGAATAACGGTTCTGTCTTCCATGGCGGCGTTTTCCACCGGCACCAGCTCGGCCAGCGGCCCGGCAGAAATTACAAAGCCGCCTACATGCTGGGATAAATGACGCGGAAACCCGAGCAAGGACTGCACAAGATCGCCAAACATATCGGCGCCAGGCAACTGCGCGGCTAATTGTTCGCGCCAGGGATGGCTAGGATCGCGCCTGTCGATGCCCTGAATGAGCCTAGCCACCAGCTCTCTGTCCAGCCCCAGCACCTTGCCCACCTCGCCCATGGCGCTTTTGAGCCGATAGGTGATCACACTCGCGGCCAGCGCCGCCCGGTGGCGGCCGTACTTGCGGTAAATGTACTGGATCACTTCTTCGCGGCGCTCATGCTCAAAGTCCACATCGATATCCGGCGGCTCGTGGCGTTCTTTGGAAATAAAGCGTTCAAACAGCATATTGACCCGGGTCGGATCCACTTCGGTGATCCCAAGGCAAAAACACACCACCGAATTGGCCGCCGAGCCGCGGCCCTGATGCAAAATCCGCTTGCGTCTGGCGAAGCGGACTATGTCGTAAATGGTGAGAAAAAAATACTCGTATTCAAGCTCATGGATAAGCTTAAGCTCGGCCAGGTACTGGCGTTTTACCGCTGCAGGCACCGCCAGGCCGTAGCGGCGCCGGGCGCCTTTGGCCACCTCCCGGGCAAGATATTCACTGGCGCTAAACCCGGCAGGCACCAGCTCCGCCGGGTACTCGTACCTCAGCTCAGCCATCGAAAACCGGCACTGGCTGGCAATCTTCTGGGTGTTGGCAATCCACTCCTGCGGATAACGGCGATGGATACTGCCAAGGGGCCGCAGGTAATGCTCAGCGTTCTGGCACAAATGCCCTTCGGCTTCATCAAGCCTGAGCCCTAAGCGAATGCAGGTGAGCACATCCAAAAGCGGCTGGCGCGCAGCGCTGTGCATACGCACATCTCCTGCCGCCACGCAGGGGATGTCGCACAAACCGGATAGGCGCTTCAAATAGCGCTGCCACAGACTGCCTGCGGCCTCAAGACACTGCTCTGCCAGTAAATAGCGCCGCCCCTGCCAGGCTGCGAGCTGCTTTGCCAGCTGCTTTTGCGTAGCAAACCACTGCCGCTCGGTCGCGGCAATGTCTGCCCCCGGGTTTTGGGGCATCGGCGGGCGCCACAGCAGCACGCAGTCAGGTAAAGGCAATAACAGGTCGTCGAGATTGATGCGATATTCCCCTTTCGGGGCCCGCCGCCTGCCACGACTTATCAAACGGCACAGGGCGCCATAACCTGCCCGGCTGTTGGCCAGCAGCACAAAGGTGCCTTCCGGCAGCCGAAATTCACTGCCCACAATCAGCGCTATTCCGGCATCCACGGCTGCCATGTGCGCCTTGACCACACCTGCCACCGAACACTCATCGGTAATGGCGATGGCACTGTAGCCAAGCCGCGCCGCCTCGGCCACCAGCTCGTGTGGGTGCGATGCGCCCCGTAGAAAGCTGTAGTTGCTGATGGCATGAAGCTCGGCGTACATCAAAACCAGCCCTGCAAGTAAAGTCCGGGCTCGCCCTCACGGCGAAACACCCAGCACAGGCCACCTTCATGGTGGCGGGCAAGATAATAGTCCCGCGCCGCGCCTCTGGGTTTCCCGCTTGGCAAACTCTCGTTTACCTGGCCTGTCTCAAACTCAGTTGTGCTTTGAGCCGCCATGGTTTGGCTGCCATGCCACCAGGGCTCACGCAGCCGCTCTGGGCCGCGCAAGAGCTCAACATCGGTTTCTGCAATCGCTTCTGGCGCCACCAAAAGCCAGGGCGGGCGGCAGGCAAGTGACAGTCCTTCTGTGGCCGCATCCTGTGTGGCCGCAGGCTTAGCTGCTGCGGCTTTTGTCGCTGGCTCGCTCAGTTTCATCACGGCAGCTGCTGCTTCGCTCGTTGCCGCATCGCTCATTACAGCTTTGTTTGTAACAGGCTCATTGGCCGCTGCTAAGCCCATAACAGCCAAGCCCATAACAGCTAAGCCCGTAACAGCTAAGTCCGTATCTGTTAAATCCGTAGCTACTATTTCTGAATCGAATCGCGGCGCTATAATTTCAGTCATGGGATCATCATTCGCCCCATCTATTGCAGCCGAAGTTGCCTGGTTATCGGCTCGAGCGGCAGGAAGAGTAAAAGCTGTGTGGATGACATTCGAAGCGCCAGCCGTGTTGGCGTTTTTTTTATCTGGTGCCGGAGGGATATCGGCAGCTACTGCGCGTTGTCGCGCTGACTTGGTCAGCGATAACGGCGCAGCCGATTTATGTGGGTTCGTTTTTGGCTGCTGGAGTGAAGGCTTTGCAGGCAAATCCATATAGGCAACCGCCACAGTTGCTGACATCGGCTGCAGGCAAAAGTTGTGCTCCGGCAAGAGCGCCTTTCTGGCGCCAAGGCGCTTTACCCTGCCTTGCCCCAGCCGGGCTTCGAGCCGGGCCAACAAGCTCAAACTGGCTCTGTGACTGTTTTCAATGGCTCCTGCCAGCGGCGCACTTCTGGGGCTAAAGTGACAGCGGTGCAGCGTCAGTGCCACCACGGGCGCGGCCAACGTAAATCGCTCCAATTGCAAACGGCACAGGGCCAACAGGCCATCGGCGGTGTGTTCGGCAAAGGGGTATGCCAGCGACAGGCGCGCTTCATGAGCCTCTGCTGTGGACTGATCCGACTCAGCTTTATCCAAAGCCCAGGATAGCGCGCCAGTCACGCTTACCTGACCGAGACTTGCCTTTGGACTCCCTGTGATCTCGGAGGCCTCTGTGGCCTCTGTGGTTTCTGTGGTTTCTGTGGCCCCTGTGAAGGATGCCCGGTAATGCAGCACCAGCTCCAGCATGGAAACCGCCAGCTGTCGCTGACGTAAAAACAGCGCCAGCTCGGCAAACATACGCCCAAGTACAAACACCAGGGCATTGAGGCTTTCGGCCTCATACATCAGCTCAAGCCGCTGGCAATACTCTTCCTGCGGGCAGTAAAAGCTCTGGGGATGGGGCTGCTTACCGTTAAGCCTTGCCAATAGCAGCACAAATTCAGGACCAAAGCGGATCCCAAGCTCGGCGGCGGGTAAAGCCTGCAGCGCACCTATATGCTCAAGTCCCATCCCCTCCAAACGGGATAACAGCGCCTCGGGCACAGGCAGAGTGGAGATTGGCAGCGCCGATAATTGCCTTGATAAAGCCTCAGCTGCGCTTTTGGGCTCAGCCATCGCTTTTGATGCCGGTTTTGAAGCGGAAACCTTGAGAGCCGATTGCGACGTTGCAGCCCTGGCAAACACTGGCTGCAGCGTCTTTGATGCCAGACTGGGCCGGGTTTTGGCCAGCATACCCGCTGCCAACGGCGTGGCAGCAAAGGCCATGGCAAAGTGGCAGTTAAGCCCTTCAAGCGCGGCTGCCAATGCCTTTGCCAGCGCCGCTTCGCCACCAAAGAGTTTTGCCATAGAGCCGGTTTCAAGCAGCAGTACATCGTGGCAACGGGCAAAAAACGTATCGGGTTCAGGGGGCGGCACCAGGCGGGCACTGAAACTGTAGCCGTGGCGACACAGCCAGTCGCAGCCCTGCCGGTGCAGCGAGAGCACAAAGGGAAATGGCTGCACATTGGGGCACAGCTGCGCCGCGCTGCCCATGCTCTGACCGGCCATGACCCCGGCACTGGCCGCCTGCGGACAGGCTTTGAGCACCCGCGCCCTTGCCACATCGTACAAAATAAGCGGCATGGATGGCGCCAGCCCCTGTACATGGCGCAGATAATCCAGTTCCCAATGGGGCAGCCATACACCAAGCCAGCGCATCAACCCTTAACCCAAACAGATTGATGACGCCTCAGCCCGCGGGCCAAACAGCAGTGCTGCTGGACGAACAGGTTCTGATGCAAACACAGGCTTTGCTGAAACAAGTGTCTTTGATGGACGCACAGGCAATCACGGATAAACGACATACATCATCCTCCTGCTCAGGCGCCGCCCCAGGGGCCCTGCACCAATTGCACAGATGGCTGCGACGGTAAGTAGCGTGCCAGCAGCGGGGAAAGTCCCTCAATCTGCAAACTGTCCTGCGGTTTGCCGCCGCGGCGTTTCAGTAAGGCGAGTTCCAGCCTGTCTGAGTTACCGCCCGGGGTTAACCCCAAACGCAGCGGCAATGGATTCCCCTCCGTGGCGTCAGTCACCAGAATAATCGCCAGACAGCCGCCCTTTTCCGCCGCCAGTTGCAAACGCCGGGCTTCGGTCAGGCTTAAACGGTCAAGCCAGCCCAGTAACAAACGGCAGCCACCACTGGCCAGACTCTGCTCCATGGCCCAGAGTTTGTCTTTACGCGCGTTGACATCCACCAGGCAAAAGCCTTCCGGCCGCAGCCCATGTTGCAATAAGTACTGGGGATTCAGTTGCCAGGGGGCCCCAACCAACATCACAGGGGTGTCGTTTTCGTCCTGTATACACCTGAGCAGTGGCGTTAACAGCAGCATCGACTGCGAACCCGGTACCGGGCAGCTCAGTTCACACACCCCATGGCGCGGCCAGCCGCTGTCGGGCAAGGCAGCATCCAGCGTCTCAAAGCCGGTGGCATAACCGGGCTGCTGGCAGGTTTGTTGTCCAAGCCAGATATCCTGGCGGCCAAGTTGTTTGGAAAGCTCTTGTGGACTGGTTTTCATCGGGGCACCTGTGTCTGAACCGGATTTCGGTATTCAAATCACCAATAACTGTATATTTATACAGTATAGCAGTTCTGACAAACTTGCCAATCCTCTGGGATCTGAATTGCCAAGGTGTATAATGCGAATCATTTTTATTTATGAGTCTGTACGATTGTCATGAAGTTGTCCCGCCATCACCCCTTTGCCCGCCTGCAATGGCGCCTGTTTGGCTATTTCGGCTCCTCCCTGTTGGTGATTTTGTTGTTGGCCAGTCTGATTGAAGCCATGGTGCTGCATCAGCTGTTGGTGCTGCCTAAAGAAACCAAGGCGCAGCTGTCGGTGTTGGCCCGGGAGGCCGAAGCCATGGTGAAACGCGGCTCACCTCAGGCGCTGGCCGAGTGGGAGGCGGCGCAGTCGTTCAGCTTGCATGTGATTAACAGCCGCCTTGAAGGCGTGAGCGGCCGCCCTGTTCATCCGCACTTTGAATTCAAGCTGGGGTTTATGCTGGGGCCGGATCAGGCGCTGGGGGATCGGGTACAAAAGCCCATTATTGGCCTGCCAATTTATGCCACTTTCGATGACAGCGGCCCTCTGCTTTTGGCGGTGCAGCTCAATGCGAATTTGCACCCAGCCAAGGATCTCAGTTACAGCCTGTGGGCAATTCGCTTAACCGTGGGATTATTTGTGCTGTGGCTGTTCAGTCGCCTGCTGGGGCACTACCTCATTAAACCGCTGGCGACGTTGCAACAGGGCACCCGCGCCCTGGCAAGCGGAAAGCTCAGCACCCGGATCGGCGAGCACTTTTCGGCGGCTGAACCTGAGTTTTATCAGCTCGGCCACGACTTTGATGAAATGGCGGATGTGATTGAACGCACCCTCACCACCCAGGAGCGCCTTATTCGCGACGTGTCCCATGAGCTGCGCACCCCGCTTGCGCGGCAAAAGCTGGCAGCCGATTTGCTGGAGAGCGATCTGGCAGAATCCTCGCCTTACCTTAAGCGGATCCACGCCGAAAACAGCGAACTCAGCCGCCTGATAGACACCCTTTTGGGTTACAGTCGCCTCGCCAGTGGCTATCAGACCGCCCGCTGCGCGCCCTTTAATCTGCACGAGCTGGCGCACTCACTTCTGGGGGATTGCCGTTTTGAAGCTGCGCCACGCCAACATATCGAATGGCAGGATCTGGCCGCCTGCAAGCATATCGAGCTTGAAACCGACCAAAGTTTGCTGCAGCGGGCGCTGGAAAACCTGGTGCGCAACAGCCTTAAATATGCCGGACCTGAGTGTCATATTCAGATAACCAGCCACTGCGATGATAGCTGGCTCACTATCACGGTGGCGGATGATGGTCCGGGTATCGATGACACCAAGCTCGAGACCCTGTTCCATCCCTTTACCCGCTTTGATGAGGCCCGTCACGCCAGTCAGGGCGGATTTGGACTGGGGCTTGCCATAGTGCGGGAGTGTGTGCGTCTGCTCGGCGGTGATGTCTCGGCCGGGCGCAGTGAAGCTGGTGGGTTGGAAGTTAAGCTGTTGCTGCCGATGCGGCTTAAAAGGCTGGCCGCTGCCGACAAGGCCATTTAGTATAGGTGCATGAATTGCTTTTGGAAGGTGCGCGGATGTCCAGCCTGAGTCCAAGCCGGATCTGGCATATAGTGACCCTCATTCCCGAGGGTAAGGTGCTCAGTTATGGCAAGGTGGCCGACCTTGCCGGTTTGCCCGGCCGCGCCCGCTATGTATCACGGGCCCTGAAGCTGGCACCGGACAGTCTGGCACTGCCCTGGCACAGGGTGATAAACAGCCAGGGAAAAATTTCTTTTCCTAAAGACACTGAGCCCTTTCGGCTACAACAGGAAAGCCTGCGTCTTGAGGGGGTTATCGTGAACCAAGGCAAAATCAACTTGTCTGAATATGAGTGGCGGCCCGATATGGCCACCCTGATATTGAGTCTGCCTTACTGATGCCAAGGAGCTGTATGCGCAAGTTTCTGTTATCCCTCGCCCTGCCACTGCTGAGTGCCAGCGCTTTAAGTATTAGCGCCTATGCCCAAAACTCACTGTCGCCCTTTGAGGCCGACTACAAGGTGCTGTACGGCGATATTGGCCTGGGCAAGGCTCATTTCAGCCTGCCGGCGCCCGAAGGAAATTACTACCAGTACAATTTTACCAGTGAGCTGAGCCTGCTGTTTTTAAGCGATGAGCGCAGTATCAAGAGTAAATTCCGCCGCACCGACCATGGGCTTGAGCCGATGGTGTTTATCCATCAGCGCACAGGTACCGGCAGTGATTTCAGCGAGCAGGTGGCCTTTTTGAAAGACAAGTCCATCGTGCGCAGCAACTACAAGGGCGAGCATGTTGAGCTGCCGTTTGAGAACAAGCTCTACGACACCATGATGGTGCAGTTGCAGTTCCGTCAGGATCTGATTGATGGCAAAGAAGCACTCGAATACCACATGGTGAAAGACAACGAGATTGATGACTACTCATTCAAGCGCATGGGCGAGGAAGTGCTGAATATCGATGGCACCGAGTACCGTACCCTGCGCCTTGAGGTGATCCGCGACAGCAAGAAGCGCAAAACCGTGGTGTGGATGGCGCCGGATCTGGCCTATCTGCCGGTACGCATGACTCACTTTGAAAAGGGCGACAAACAGCTGGATGTGCAGCTGACCGGTTATCGCTTTACCGATACCGCGCCCGCACCACTGGCGGCCAACCCATAAGCGGTAAACAAGCAACAAAAAAGCCGGCAATGCCCGGCTTTTTTAGTCTTTACGCTGTGTCGGCAGTACCCGGGTTATTCGTTTGTATCCGTGTTTGCCACAAAGGCGCCGCCACCAACCACTTCCCCTTTACAAAACAGCTGCCACTGGCCGGGCTGCATGATATTCCAGGCCTCGTTATCGGTTAGTGGCCGGGTAGCTATCACGGTAACCACGTCATTGGGGGTGGTTTCCTTGTCAAAATCAATCACCACATCGGTATCAATCAACTTGGCCTTGCCAAAAGGCGCGCGGCGGGTGATGTGGCTTAAGTTGTTACTGCAAAAGCTCATCAGGTAATTGCCTTCCGAAAGGATCATATTAAACACCCCAAGGGTGCGAATTTCTTCGGCAAGTTCTGCTACGTAAGCAAATACCGGCAACATGTCATCGGGGCGCTCATCACCAAAACGGCCAACCAGTTTTTCCAAAATCCAGCAAAATGCCAGTTCACTGTCGGTGTCCCCCACAGGGCGGAAACGGCGCACCACAAACTTGTCCTTATAGTCACTCAACTGGCCGTTGTGGGCGTAGGTCCAGTTCAGGCCCCAGAGTTCTCTGTCAAAGGGGTGGGTGTTTTCCAGCGACACACAGCCACGATTGGCCTGGCGGATGTGGCTTATCACGGTTTCGCTTTTAATCGGGTATGACTTAATCAAACGGGCAATGTGTGATTCGCTCGATGGGCAGGCGTCTTTAAAGGTGCGGCTGCCCTTGCCTTCATAAAAGGTAATGCCCCAGCCATCCACATGGGGGCCGGTTACCCCACCACGCTCGGCCAGCCCGGTAAAACTGAACACAATGTCGGTGGGCACGTTGGCGCTCATCGCCAATAATTCACACATAATCAAGGCACCTGAAGGTCACAAATACAACAACTAACTTATTGTAACTTTGCCCCTTGTTGATGGGAATGCCGCGGGGCTCGAAAAAATTTAAACATTTGTTTGAAAAATGCTTGTGTTCGATCACAGTTGGATTTACTTTTTAATGCGACACAGGTCTGACCACACACTATACTTGTGATCAGGATCGCTTATATGACCCGCCTGGAGAAGGGTTATAAATAAAGGAGAACGAGAGTGACTACCCTACTTTGGAGTATCGCGCTGCTTGTGGTGCTTGGTGCCTGCGCTTATTTGCGGGTGTCCTTGCTGACCGCCACTGCCGCAGCCGCCATTATGTTGACCGCAGGATGGACCTTGGATGTTGTTGGCCTTTGGGGCGGCATCATCTTTTTGGTTATCGCCCTGCCTCTGAATATCAGCAGTATTCGTCAGAGCCTGATCACCCGCCCGCTGCTGAAAGTGTACCGTGGCATCATGCCCGAGATGTCTTCCACTGAAAAAGAAGCCATCGACGCCGGTACCACCTGGTGGGAAGCCGATCTGTTCGCCGGTAACCCTAACTGGAAGAAGCTCCACAACTACCCGACCGCCCGCCTTTCTGCCGAAGAACAAGCCTTTATCGACGGCCCGGTTAACGAAGTGTGCCGCATGGTGAACGAGCATCAGGTATCCCATCAGTTGGCTGACCTGCCTGCTGACGTGTGGCAGTACCTGAAAGACAACGGCTTCTTCGCGATGATAATCAAGAAGAAGTACGGTGGTCTCGAGTTCTCCGCCTACGCCCAATCCCGCGTACTGCAAAAGCTGGCTGGTGTTTCCAGCGAGCTGGCGTCCACCGTGGGCGTGCCCAACTCCCTCGGCCCTGGTGAACTGTTGCAGCACTACGGTACGGCCGAGCAGCAAGACCACTACCTGCCACGTCTGGCCAAGGGTCTTGAAGTGCCTTGCTTTGCCCTGACCAGCCCGGAAGCCGGTTCAGACGCAGGCTCTATTCCTGACTACGGCGTTGTCTGCAAAGGCATGTGGAAAGGTGAAGAAGTGCTTGGCATGAAGCTCACCTGGAACAAGCGCTACATCACCCTGGCCCCGATCGCCACTGTGCTTGGTCTGGCCTTTAAACTGCGTGACCCTGAGCGTCTGCTCGGCGGCGAAGAAGAGCTCGGCATCACCTGTGCCCTTATTCCTACCGATGTGGAAGGCGTGGAAACCGGTCGTCGTCACTTCCCGCTCAACTGTATGTTCCAAAACGGCCCAACCCGCGGTAAAGACGTGTTTGTGCCCTTAAGCTTTATCATTGGCGGCCCGAAAATGGCCGGTCAGGGCTGGCGCATGCTGGTGGAATGTCTGTCGGTTGGCCGCGGCATTACCCTGCCATCCAACTCAGCCGGTGGCGTGAAAACCGCTGCACTGGCAACCGGTGCCTATGCCCGCATCCGCCGTCAGTTCAAGCTGCCTATCGGTAAGCTGGAAGGTATTGAAGAGCCAATGGCGCGCATCGGCGGTAACGCTTATCTGATGGACGCTGTAACCTCGCTGACCACTACAGGTATCGATCTGGGTGAAAAGCCATCGGTTATCTCGGCCATCGTTAAGTATCACCTTACCGACCGGATGCAGAAATGCGTAATCGACGCCATGGACATCCACGGCGGTAAAGGCGTGTGCCTTGGCCCCAACAACTACCTGGGCCGTGGTTATCAGGCTGCCCCTATCGCCATTACCGTGGAAGGCGCCAACATCCTTACCCGCTCTATGATCATCTATGGTCAGGGTGCCATTCGCTGCCATCCATATGTTCTGGCCGAAATGGACTCTGCCTTCGATAAAGACGTGCGTCAGGGTCTGAACCGCTTCGATGCAGCCCTCTTTGGTCATATTGGCTTTACCATCAGCAACCTGGTTCGCAGTGTGTGGATGGGACTGACCGGCAGCCGCTTCTCTAACGCCCCATACGGCGACAAGACCAAGCGCTACTACCAGCACATGAACCGTTTCAGTGCCAATCTGGCGCTGCTGTCTGACCTTGCCATGGCCACCCTGGGCGGCAATCTCAAGCGTAAAGAACGTATCTCAGCCCGTCTTGGCGACATGCTGAGTCAGCTGTACCTGGCCTCTGCCACCTTGAAGCGTTATCAGGATGAAGGTCGTCAAACTGAAGATCTGCCACTGGTACAGTGGGCGGTTGAAGATGCCCTGTTCAAGCTGCAAGCCTCTTTGGATGAGCTGCTGGACAACTTCCCAGCAGGTCTTGGCGGCGTGCTGCGGGTACTGCTGCTGCCTTTCGGTCGTCCGCTGAAGCGTCCAAGCGATGTACTGGACCACAAGGTTGCCAAAATCATGCAAACCCCTTGTGCCAGCCGTGAGCGCCTGGGTCAGGGCCAGTTCTGGGCAGCCTGCGATAACAACCCTGTGGGTGTTCAGGAGCAGACCTTCAAGGACATCCTTGCCGCTGAGCCCCTGTACGACAAGGTATGCAAAGCTGCCGGTAAGCGTCTGCCCTTCATGTGGCTGGATCAGGTAGCTGCCGAAGGTAAGGCACTGGGCATTCTGTCTGATGCCGAGATAGCCCTGCTGGAGAAAGCCGAGATTGGCCGTATGAAGTCTATCAACGTAGACGACTTCGACCCAGCCGAGCTGGTGGCGCAAACCACCACTGGCAAGTCTCAGGAGCAAGCGGCTTAAGCCCTGCTCCCAACTAAAAAAGGCGCCTTCGGGCGCCTTTTCTTTTGCAGCCAATTCAACTGCATACTATTGTCAATGAAACTTAAACTCTCTGCTATACGCTGGCCACTGCTGACACACGGGCCAAGACACACAGATCATTGAACCTGCATCAAATTAAATGCCTTTAAGGTGAACAGGTCCTGAATTGAATTCACCTTAAGCAACTCAGCTTAAACAACTCAGCTTAGGCTGAACTGCCTTAAGCTGAACTCGAAAAGCATCTGACTGCGCCCCCAACCCAGTGGAGCGTCGGCGAACGAATGTGTTCAGCCTTGCCGGCATCTTGATGGCGGTTGATTTCAGTGAGGCTGGATATCGAGAACAGGACTTGGGCAGCAATAAATTAGGGTAGTAATAAATCAGGCTGGGAATAGATTGGAAGGGATAGGTTTAGACAGTAATAGCTGTCGATTGAACCGATTGCCATAACGGAGCGTTACCCACTGAGTAATGCTTGAATGGCCAGGATGTTGACTTCCTCAGCCACTCAGCGGGTAACGTCTTTATTTCATCAGGCTTTCAGCGGCTGATTGCCGTCGCTGCCTTCATCACGCAGGGTTGGGCTGCCCACGGTTTCTTCTTCAAAACCCGCGTTGGCCTCACTGGCCACTTCCCTGGCGGCCTCTTCCTGCTCACGGGCCAACTTTTCAAAAGCTGCACGCTCGGCTTCTTCCTTTTCAGCCTGGGCTTTTTCAAGCGCTTCTTTTTCCTGCTGCTCTTTAGCGTATTGCTGCGCCTCAACCGGAATAAGGCTGATAAGCTCAATGCCGGTGGCCGGAATTTCACTGCCGGCGGTGACAATACGCAGCTTTTCATCCTGCAGGTACACCAGCGGTAAAGCACTTTCGCCATAGCGACGGGTGAACTCAACCAAGGTAAAGTTTTCCCGCAGCGTTGTGCTCTTTAAAATGCCACCCTTTGCCATTTGGCTGGCTATTTTGGCGTATGAGACGCCCTCGCCGAACAGGCAAAGACGCTTCATGTAGGCCTCAGACGCCAAATGACGGGCGCTGGAGCCTTCCATGTTATTCAGACCATACACCTTCTCGGCGCCAAAATAGTCCTGGAAATGGAAGCTCACCAAGGGGTTGAGCTGGCGGTATGGCGACAACACCAGCACCCGGCCGATGCCGGTTAAATCGAGGTAGGTCTCTGCGTGTTCAGATGCGGGATTACCAAAATACACCGGAATATTGTCCATCCGTGCCAGACGAATGTTATCCCAGTTGGTGTCGGCCAGCATCACCTTGATGTTTTTGCCTTTCAATAACTTGGCAAGCTCGCGTGAAAAAGCAGACGCCCCGAAAAACAAAATGCCCTGCGCCGAATCGGCTTTCACTTTCAGAATGCGTGCCCAGGTGCCAGCCGACAGGCTTTGCACCACCACAGTGCCGATAATAATCAGAAACACCAGCGGCACTATCTTCTCGGCGCCGGCTACGCCCTGCTCTTCAAGCTTGATGGCAAACAGTGACGATACCGCCGCCGCCACAATACCGCGCGGCGCCACCCAGCTTAAAAACCACTTTTCAGGGCTGGTAAGATTGGTACCTATTCCCGACAGCCACACACTGAGCGGCCGAGCCACCAACATAGCTATCACCAGCACGCCAATGCCACCCCAGCCAAGATCCATCATGGCGGATGAGTCAAGCCTGGCCGCAAGCAGAATAAACAGCGCCGAAATCATCAGCACCGTCAGGGTTTCTTTAAATTCAAGGATATCGGCAATATCAACTCCGCGCATATTGGCAAGCCAAATGCCCATCACAGTTACTGTCAGCAGCCCCGACTCTTCCTGCAAAAGGTTCGAGCCAACAAAGGTGCCGAGCATCACGGTGAGCACCGCGGTGTTTTTCAGATAATGAGGTAAGAGATCCCTGCGAAGCACCCAGCCCACCAGATAGCCCATGGCGGCGCCAAAACCAAAACCCAGCGCCAGAATAGAGCCAAACGACATCAGCATATGACTGGTGGCATCCTGTGAGGCGGCTATGTACTCAAACACCAACACCGCCAGCACAGCGCCTATGGGGTCAATCACTATGCCTTCCCAGCGCAGAATGCTGGCAAGCTGCGACTTGGGCCGCACACTGCGCAGCATAGGCACAATCACAGTAGGGCCTGTCACCACCACAAGCGCCCCAAAAAGCCACGCCAGCGCCCAATCAAAGCCCATAAAGTAATGGGTTGCCAGGGAAATCGCCACCCAGGTCACGGCCATGCCTATAGTCACCAGGTGGGTCACCATACGGCCGTAGTCTTTGATTTCTTTAAAGTTAAGTGTGAGAGAGCCTTCAAACAGAATGATGGCTACTCCGAGTGAGATCATCGGAAACAACAGATCGCCAAAAATCGCGTCCGGTTTCAAAAAGCCAAGCCCCGGCCCCAGCAGCAGACCACAGAGCAGCAAAGGCAAAATAGCCGGGAGCCTAAGTTTCCAACCCAGCCACTGGCAAAACAGCGAAAGCACCCCAATGAGCGCCAGAATGCCGGTGATATGTTCAACCATGTATTAGTCCTTGAACGGAATATCCCTGAGAATTAAGACCACGTTAACAGCTAAACGTGCCAATCACATCTTATCTGTTTTTAAGCAGAGTGCCATCAGTCATAACAGACTGATTGGGCAGGAAGTGTAAACGAGCAGCTCGGCAAATGGCATCACACTGCCCGGTGAAGGCTGCGGCAAAGTGCACGACCTTGTAACCCATTGCGCTAGCCGCCTTAGTCAGCTTCAGGCCTTAAATCGTCGAGCAACTGCCGATGTTATCAGCATGTTGTAATTCAAGGCGCTGGATGGTAGCGTTGCCGGGACTTTTGCGGGTAGCGTGCGGTAAACAAAATATGTCAGCGGTAACAAGAATCATCGTATACCTGATCCTGTTTGCTCTGCACCCGGTACTGGTATTCGCGTCCCCGCAAAAAGTTGCCCAACATCTGGACTTCGATGCAGACAACATTTCTGCGTTGCTGTTTGATAAACAGGGGTTTATGTGGCTTGGGACCCAGGATGGTGTCTACTTTTACGATGGCTATCAACTTGAGAAATTCAGGCCCGATGTCAACGAAAACGGCGCCAATGACGCTAACGACGCTAACGACGCTAACGACGAGATTGCCAGCTTTTCCCAGTTTCCCGCCTGTACCATTGTCTATTCAGGCAAGGGCAATAAGAATAACCAACAAATCCTCGATACGACCTGTGTCGAAGTCACGGCCGGCGGGGTAAACACCCTGTCCACCTACCCCGCCGACATGGCGCTGGCATCACTGCTCAGCACTGGCGCAGAGGTCATTGGCTCTAGCGGCATGAGCTATGCTGCCAAGGGCAATGTCACTGGCGATGCATATTACATGGGTCTGGGTTCAACCGTCGACCCCATGGCAAACGGCAAGGTGTGCTTGATTGACCGGGGTGAAATTTCCTTTAACGACAAGGTGATAAACTGCGAAGCCTCGGGTGGTATCGCTGCTGTGATAGTCAACAATGTGGCTGGCACGCTGTATGGCACCCTCGGAGCCGACACAACTACCACAATCCCCGCCGTTGGTGCAGCCCTTGAAGACAGGGACACTCTTCACAGCGCAGCCATGTTGACGGTCGAAATCGGCGGCTCAGATTATGGCCTGATGAGCGGCACTTCCATGGCTACACCCGCAGTCAGTGGTTTGGCGGCACTGCTTTGGTCAAATCATCCTGAATGTAACGGCACGGATATTCGTCAAGCGCTGAAAATGACCGCCTATGATGCAGGCGCTTCAGGCCGGGATGACTATTTTGGCTACGGTATCGTTAAAGTGGCTGATGCACACCAATACTTGTTGGACAAGCGCTGCAGCGCATCGCCCACGGTGGACATTCAATTGACCAGCTCCAGCTACTCTGGCAAACGCGGAGAGCAGGTAGAGCTGAACTGGTCCGGCGCCACCACCCGTAAGGTCAATGTTTACCGAAATGGGGTGGTAATCAGCGCCACTGCCAATGATGGCAACTACGTTGACACCCTCAATAACCCCTATGGCATCTACAGTTATCAAATTTGCGAAGACGGCACTGGAAACTGTTCCGACATCTCCAGCGTGACCTTTAACTAACTGCCAAGTCCTGATTTCAAGAGCGCCCTCGGGCGCTCTTTTTTTGATGTGCCTCATCGCCAAACCACAGCAAGTTCAGGGCAAAGCATCACTGTCTGAACAGCCGGCGCAAGTCTAAAGCCCAAAAACAAAAAAGCCCTGTCTTTACAGACAAGGCTAATTTGAAATTGGCGGAGCGGACGGGACTCGAACCCGCGACCCCCGGCGTGACAGGCCGGTATTCTAACCAACTGAACTACCGCTCCCCAATTGATGCTGCGCATATTACCCAGAGCACGAATTTCGGTCAATGGCTTTTTTACACTTTTTAAACCAAAGGGTTAAAAATCCGCCAGCCTCTGTTTATCACTGCTGGGCTTAGTCGTCCGGCAGGGTCAGGTCGATATCATCCAGGGTTTCTTTCATGCCCTTTTCAGGCGCATCTTTGGCGGCCGCTTCAGCTGCGGCTGCGGCCAAGGCTTTTTTAAGCGCCTGACGCTTACGCCAGAAGATGAGCGCACCAACCCCCAAAAGCAGCAGCACCACATTCACCCCAATCAGCAAATACATGGCACTTTCTTTAGCCTTGGCTTCTTCGGCGGCGGCGATGGCAGCTTCGCGGGCGGCAATTTCCTCTGGGCTTGGTGGCGGCGCCGGCGGTTCAATCAGGTTGAAAAACTGCTCTGGCAGACTAAGCACAATCTCGCGACCATCGAGAGTGGTAGCAAAGGCGTCACCCTTAATGCGGTAACTACCAAACTCATGCACTTCGGGCAGCACAAACTCAGTGCTGCCTTCTGCCATTTCCGAGATGGTCATCGGCAGCTGCAAACCGGCAGGTCCCACCAATTCCAGTTCCAGCAAGGTTTCCGGCAACGATAACGACTCGGTATTGACCAAAATGCCGAGCTTATAGCGGCCGGTTAATGGATCTTCCGGTTCGATAAGCTTGAGTTCAATCGGGTGCGGCGACAGCACTATGTCGGTTTCCTGCTCGCGCTCAAACACGTTGTTGCGTGCCCGCACCAAAAATTTATAGTGACCCCAAGGCTGATTGAGATTGATTTTGCCGGTAAAAATGCCGTCATCGGGGCGGCCATCAAGCCCTTCACCATCATCTTTGTAGCTGCCGACAGTAACTGTACCTGTGGCAAAGTTTTCATCACCTGGCTGGTGATCGCTGATAAAGCGCGCGGTCCATTCCACCAGATAATCGAGCCCCGGCATCCGCAGACGCTCGTTATCCCCCATCAGTCTGGCGGTAATTTTTACCCGCTCGCCCTGAAACAGCGGCTGAGGTAAGGGATCGATTTGCACCGATAACTTGCTCAGCATAAGCAGCTTGGAGCCTTCGGTAACCTTACCCACCAATTGCCAGGGGCCGGGCTCAGGGTTTTCAATGGTGATGATGTCGCCGGTGACGCCATCGGTCCAGCGCACCGTATCAGGGTGACGATTGGCATACCACTTGGATCCATCGGGCAGCACCACCACCACAGGGGCACTGCCATAATCGCGCTGTATCACCAGGGTGAGGCTATCGACCATATGGTCGATTCGAAAACGGTTTTTAAGCTCCCTCGCCTGCTCCACAGGCACGGTTTCGGCGCGCACAGGCGTCGCCAACAGGCAGCACACACAGCTGAGCAGCAGAAGTTGCAAGGCTTTGAACAAGGTGGTTATCCCCGCCAGAGGCATTTGCCCGATTTGCCTACCAAATCAAGCCGTTTTTCATGACTATCCAGTTCATCGGCCGTGGCGCTGACAACTTTAAGGGCAGGACGATTGCTATCCAGGCGGATGATGCCACCATCGGAGCGACCGCCTTCGTCTGCGCTCAAATTAAACTTGGTTTGGCCGCCGGTCATGATGAGGTAGACATCGGCCAGGATCTCGGCATCGAGCAAAGCGCCGTGATAGGTGCGGCGCGAGTTATCTATGCCGTAACGCTTACAGAGCGCATCGAGGTTGTTCTTTTGGCCCGGGTGTAAAAACTTGGCCACCGCCAGGGAGTCGAGCACATCACAGATGTCGTCCACCACTGGACCGCGCGGGTTCAGCATAGAAAACTCGTGATTAATGAAGCTCATATCGAACGATGCGTTGTGTGCAACCAGTTCGGCGCCGCGGATAAATTCGATAAAATCGGCGGCCACTTCATGGAATCTTGGCTCGTTGGCGACCCGCTCGTTGGTAATGCCGTGAACCGCGATGGCTTCTTCATCAATCGGCTGACCGGGGTTGATGTATTGGTGATATGTACGACCGGTCGGGCGGCGGTTTATCACCTCCACGCAGCCAATTTCAATGATCCGGTGGCCAAGGTACACGGCACCGGCCCCCTGATTCATACCTGTGGTTTCGGTATCGAGAATGATCTGCCTTTCGGCACTTGAGATGATATTCATAGGAAATTCTGGCCTTTAACAGGCGAAAAACGGTTATACTCGCCGGGAATCACGACTATGGTAACAACTTGATGAGCGAACGGAAACAGATCCGCATTTACACCGACGGATCCTGCCTTGGCAACCCGGGCCCGGGTGGCTATGGGGTGGTGATGATTTACAAACAGCACCGCAAAGAAATGGCCGGCGGCTACGCGCTGACCACCAATAATCGCATGGAGCTGCTCGCCCCCATTCTGGCGCTGGAGGCCTTAAAAGAGCCCTGCGACGTTATTCTTACCAGCGACAGCCAATATATGCGTCAGGGGATAACCGAGTGGATCCACGGCTGGAAGAAAAAAGGTTGGGTTACCGCCAGTAAAACGCCGGTGAAGAATGTCGACCTGTGGAAACGCCTCGATGCGGCAGCAGCCAAACATAAGGTAGATTGGCGCTGGGTGAAGGGACACGCGGGCCATGAAGAAAACGAGCGCTGCGACACCCTGGCCCGCGAAGCAGCCGAAGCCAAACCCACCACAGCAGACGAAGGCTACGTCGCATCCCTTTGAGAAGGCCGATACACTAAGCCATCAGATTAAGGCCGGATATCGAAAAAACTCTGGCAAAACGTCACAAAGGCCTCCGCCAATGCCGTTGGCTGGCGGCTCTTGTGGCGAATAAGAAAGAACTGGCGGGTGAGCGACAAGCCCTCCACTTCCACCAAGCCCAGCTCCCGCCGGGCAAACTCACGCTCCAACGCCAACTGCGACAATACCCCAAGCCCCGCACCCTGCTTTACCGCAAGCTTGATGGCATCGGCGGTAGAGAAACAAAATCGCGCCTCTGGATGCAGCCCCAAATCGTGGGCCGCATTCACAAACACTTCACGGGTACCCGAGCCTTCTTCTCTTAATACCCAGGGCTGCCCCCGCACCTCTTCCACTGACACCCGTTTACCGGCAAAGGGGTGGGCCGGATGACAAAACACCTTAAGGCTGTCTTTATGCCAGGGGGTAACGGTTAAGCGCCTGTCGACACAGTGGCCCTCAATAAAGCCAAGTTCCACGTCAAAGTTCGCCACCTGTTCAATCACTTTAAGGGTATTGTGAATCGAGACATCCACCTGGGCTTCGCTGTGCAGCTGACCGAAGGCCACCGCCGACTTGGCCAGCAGGAAGTTACCTATGGTGGTACTGGCGCCCACTTTAAGCTCGCCGGCCAGCACTGATGATCGGGCAGTAAAAAGCCCTTCGATTTTACCCGCCTGATGTAAAAGCTCGGTGGCAAGAGGCAACAGCTGCGCGCCCTGGGCATTGAGTTTAAGCCGGTTACCCACCCGCTCAAACAGCCGCACCGACAATTGCTTTTCAAGCTCGCCAAGCGCCATGGAGGCGGCGGGGCCTGTCATGCCAAGTTCATCGGCAGCGCGGCTCACCTGCCCCTGACGGGCCACGGCTTCAAAGACTTCAAGCTGTCTTAGGGTCATCTTCATGGGTCAGCGGCCCTGCCCCTGACTGCCCGCTTTGCTCATGCGTCCGGCGCGGCCTGCGCTGGTAGCGGTTGACCACTTGGGCTGCCTGAGTTTCCACTTGGCCCCCACCGGGGTGAGAGGGATATCGATTTTACGCGCCACAATCAGATAAAAGCTGCCGGCACCGGGCAGCCAGGCCTGCAGTACATCCTGCCAGAAGCCAAAACGCTCCGGTGAGCCAATCAGCGGATGGTAGAAAAAGCGCTCGTCGCTCACCACCTGATATCCCAACAGCCCCAACCAGTCGCGGACCCGCGACGGCAAGAAGAACTGGCCGTCCCAGGGCGACTGTTCCCGCAGTGATGGCAGCAACTTACCCAAAAACAGACTGCTCAGCGGATTACAGCCAACAATAAACAAATAGCCACCACTGATAAGCACCCGGTCTGCTTCACGCAGAATGCGGTAAGGATCGCCTTCAAATTCCAGCAGCAGGCTCATCAGCACCGCATCGATACAGGCGTTTTGGAAGGGTAACTGATGGAAGTCGGCCTGAACCCCCAGCCCTTCGGCGACGTCGAGGGTAATCTGATGGCCGATTTTACAACCCGAGGTATCCAGCGACGACGACAAGGCCCCCAACTTCAGCAAATGATAGCCAAACACCTTGGGCCACCAGGGCGCCAGGGTCTGGTTTACCGATGTCATTAGCTGTGGGTGGGCTGGCAGTGCTTGCCAGGGGCCCGGGGCATTGGTCATGGGCGTGTCGAAAAAGACGTACTGTAGCAACAGCATACCGCAAATTTTGCGCCGATGGCACTGATAAGCCTTGGGGCCGGTTCGCAAAATTCATTAATTGGGCTTAATCAAGCTCCCGGTAAAGTGAAGGGATTTTCACTGTACTTTCATCGTAATGCCGTGACACACTCGGCCCTGGCCCAACTAATTACCGAGCAACCCCATGTATTCCATCACACCTATTGCTGCCTTTAATGACAACTATATCTGGATGCTTGGCCCCATCGATGGTGGCGATGGCGTACTGCTGGTTGACCCGGGTGACGCCTCACCTGTGATTGCTACCCTTGAGCAACAGGGACTGCGTATTGCCGCCGTGCTGCTGACGCACCACCATGGCGACCACAGCGGAGGCATTGCCGACCTGCGTCAGTGGGCATCGAAGCGCGGTGGATCTTTTAAAGTGTATGGCGCGGCATCATCGGAGTTTACCGATGTACCCTGCCACGATGGCGATACCCTGATGTTGTCAGAGCTCAGCACGGCGCCGCTTTCCATGAAGGTACTCGCAGTGCCCGGCCATACCCTGGATCATTTGGCCTTTGTAATCGATAACGCCCTCTTTTGTGGCGACACCCTGTTTTCAGCCGGTTGCGGCCGTTTATTTGAAGGTACGCCCGAGCAGCTATTTGATTCTCTTGCCAAAATCAAAGCCCTACCCGCCGATACCCGGGTGTACTGTGCCCACGAATACACCCAAAGTAACCTGAAGTTCGCCGCCGTAGTCGAGCCTGATAATCAGGCACTTGCTGACTACATCCAGGAAGTAAATGCCAGGCGTCAGCTGGGTGAGCCTTCCATTCCCACAGTGCTTACCACTGAGCTTGCCATCAATCCGTTTTTACGGACTGAGCAGCCAGCTATTACCGCCGCTGTAGCGCGACATTGGCAGCAAGGCGTGCCGGATGAAGTGACCAGCCTCGCCCTTTTGCGGCGCTGGAAAGACAATTTCTGATCTTTGGGTTACCATATCCGCCTTTTGACGTACTCCATGGATGATTTATTGGTCGATTGTTTGACCTTTACTACGCGCGACATGCCTGCCAGGCAGGGCTAAAACCAATAACAATGAGGGTTGCCTGTTTTTGATGCGACACTACAACTTACTGTTTGCCGGCGGTCTTTTGCTGCTGTCCGGCTGTCAACTGACGCCCGATAACCATCCGGCTGCCGATGACGACACTGACACCAATCTGGTCATGGTGACCGAACCTGCAAAGCCGCAGGATCTGCACCATGACGACGTCGTCATTGAGGTGAAAGATCTGTGGCAGCGGCTGCAGGATGGTATGCATTGGGAAGCCCCCAACGAAGCCTACGTGGCCCCTTATCGCAAGCGACTGCTGGCCAATCCGCGCCATCTAGAGCAAATCTTCAGCCGCGCCGAGCCTTTTCTGTATTTGATTGTGGAAGAGCTCGACCGCCGAGGTCTGCCGCTGGAGCTGGCGCTGCTGCCAGCCATCGAAAGTGCCTTCGATGCCGATGCACTGTCACACGCCAGTGCCTCAGGGCTTTGGCAACTCACCCCACCCATGGCGCGCTACTTTGGCCTGAAAATGAATTGGTGGTACGACGGCCGTAACGACATAGCCGCTTCCACCAAGGCCGCCGCCGATTTCCTCGAGTACCTTTACGATCGGACCGGCAACAACTGGCACTATGCCATTGCCGCCTACAACAGTGGTGAAGGCCGGGTACTGAGCGCCGTAAAAAACAACCAGCGTCAGGGTAAGCCAACGGATATTTGGGCACTGAAACTGCCCAAAGAAACCCGCAATTATGTGCCTAACCTGCTGGCGCTGGCAGATGTGGTCAAACATGCCGACCGCTATCAGGTGAAACTGCCTGCCATCAAAAACGAACCTGTTATCGACGTTGTGGACATTGGCAGCCAGATAGAACTGAGTCTGGCCGCCAAACTCTCAGGCGTGTCGGTAAACGAGCTTAAAAGCTTAAACCCCGGCTACCGCCAGTGGGCGACCGCCCCAAAAGGCCCACACACCCTGATTGTGCCCGTGGACAAGGTAGAAAACTTTGTTGTGGCTTTAGCGCAAACCCCGGAAGACAGCCGGGTGAACTGGCGCCGCTACCAAATCAAGCGTGGCGATTCGTTATCGGTTATCGCGCGCCGTTTTGGCACCACGCCTCAGGTGCTTAAGCAGGTAAACCACATGAATTCCAACCGTCTGGTGGCGGGCAAGGAATTGGTGGTACCCGCCAGCGGCGACACCAACAGCCTGGCAATTGCCGCCGCGCCGCAAAAAGCGCAAACCTACAAGGTGAAAAATGGCGATAGCCTGTGGAAAATCGCCAATGCCCATGGCATTACCGTGGATGATTTGACCAACTGGAATAATCTCAGCAGCAAGGCTGTTATCAAAAAAGGCCAGTTGCTGACTGTATGGCCTGCCAGCAAAAAAACCGCTAAATCCACCACTTATAAGGTGAAAAGTGGCGACTCTTTGTCGGTGATCGCCAAAAAGTTCAAGGTAAAGGTATCTGAACTGATGAGCTGGAATCAGCTTTCCAGTGCGGCCATTCGCCCTGGGCAAACCCTGACAGTGATGCTGAGCGGCAGTTAAGTAGTTATCCGAACGCTTTCACGCTCAACATCCATCGGAATAAAAAAGCAGCCTCGTGAGGCTGCTTTTTTGTTGGCGGATGCAGTGCGCATCTTATATGAACGCTGCTATAGGCTAATAGCAGCTATAAGCTAATGAATGTGGGGAGCATCAGCTCCTGGCCATCTGCGCTGCGTCCGGCAAACTCAGCGGTTAAACGGCACTCACCGCCGCAGCCATCCAAAAGGTGCCGGCACGTCGAAGCGAAATTGCAGACTGCTGCCGGCACTGATGGTTTCTTTGCGAAGCGCCTGGGTGAACATCATCTCATCAGACCATGCCCAGATACGTTCACCATTGGCGCCGCTAAGCTTAAGATCGGCACTCATGCCTGAGCGAAAGTGGGCGCTGATGCTACCTTTGCCGCTATGGCTCACATCCAATTGCCAGCGCTGATATTCGCCGCTCACTTCTATCAGGCTTAAACTGCCATGCAGAGGCGCTGTTGCCTGTACGTCCTGCATCTTAGCCACTCCTTGGATTTTGCTCGCTGCTGCCTGTGTTGCTTCCTGGGCTGGGTTTAGGTCCAACGCCCAAGCGTCAGCGGCGGTAAACGCGCCGAGCTGCAATAACACAAGCAGCACACCTGCCTGACAACGCGGCTGCATTATTTACCGCCCAGCTTGTTGAACAGCGAATCTTTGAGCTTGTCTTTCAGCTTGTCAGTTTCCTGCTTAAGCTGGCCTTTCATCAGCGCTTCTGTGTCGAGCGCAAACTTGGGCTCAGTAAAGCTGCCGCTGATGGCAAGGGGAATATCCACGCCCGACAGCGCCGTGTTACCGCCCTGACCTTCGAGCGAACCCACCACCTTGGTGGAAAGCTTGTAGTCGAGGGTCTCAGCCAGCAAATCGGCGCCGCCGTTACCGGAAATCCGCAGTAATGGCGACAGCATCAGCAGATCCGGGTTATTGGCCTTGCCATTGGCGATGGCAATCGAGCCGGTCAGGCTGGAGAAGTCGGTCTTTTGCTCAACATTCCCTTCTGTGCTCAAGTCACCCTTGAGCTTGGCCTGGGCACCGCGGATCATCTGCGGCACGTTCACGCCGTAAAGCGCGCCGTCTGCCACTTCAAACTTACCGTTGGCAACGAGGTTTTGCTTGGCGCGCTCTGGCACCAGACCCACGCCCTTACCCTGAATATTGAAGTTGGCGGTACCGGCCAGCAAATCCACCTCAGCCGCATCTTTCAGCAGTGGTTGAATCTGTACGCCGCTGATGACCTTGTTAAAGCTGTAAGAAGCAACTTTTTTACGACCATCAAGACTGGCACTGGCGCTCAGTTTTCCGCCGTAAAGCCCTGCCGACAGCTCATCGACCTTCAGCACGCCGCCATTGAGATTGGCCTTGAGTTTCCAGTCCTGGGTCGACAACCCCGACACCTTGACTGAGGCGATGCTTAAATCAAGCGTCGCATCCACGGCTTTCATGCCGGTCAAATCGGGCTCAGTTTGGGCGGACTGGGCGCTTTCATTGCCTTTCGCCTTGGCGTCGGCTGCTTTATCGGCCTTGTCGGTACCCAAAAGCGCGTCCACATCGATGGCACCCAGCGCCAGTTTCACTTTCACCTGCGGCACCTTGCGGCCATAGTTGGCATCGATACTGCCCTTGCCTTCCACGTCCATCACCTTTAATGAATCCACCGCCAGGCTTGCGGTCTGAGCGGCAAGGTCGGCCTTCACGCCGCCGTTAAAGAGCACCTTAACCTCACCCTTGGGCAGCGAGGCACCCTTGGCATCCAGCGCCAGTTTAAAGCCTGCCAAATCAAGGGCATTCAGCGCATAATTCACGGTAAGGGTGGCACTGCCTTCACCGCCAAGCTTCACATCCGGGGTATCGGCGCGGAAACTTATCTCAAGTGGTGTGGCCTTGCCCGGAGTAAATTCACCCAGAGTGAGCGATTCCAGCGTGAACTCCTGACGGCTGCCAGCGGCCTCATCAATCAGGGTGATGCCGGTGTCGGTAATGCTGATCCCGCCAATGGCGATGGCGCTGAGACCTGGGCCACTTCCTTCGGTGGTTTCGGCTTTGGGCGCTTTATCACCGCCTTTACTCAGGCCATCAAAACTGGTGCGGCCATCTTTGGTGGTAATAAGTGTCAGCTTGGCACCATCGATTTTCAGCTGATCGATCTGCACATCGCGGCTCAGCAGCGGCAGCAACTTCACTTCGGCCACCACTTCATTCACCGCCATCATTTGGCTTTCGCTGAAACCCTGTGGGTTGGACAGACTTACGCCAGCCAGACGGATCCCAATAGAGGGAAACAGCTGCCATGACAGCGGCTCGCTGATCTCCAGCTCGCGGCCAGTTTGCTTTTTCACTTCATCCACCAGCATGGGTTTGAAGTCGTTGGGGTCAAAAATCAGGGTGATGTAAATCACCGGCAGTGCCACTAAAAGTACAATGGCAACCAAGATCCATTTAATCAGTTTCATCCTGCGTGTCCTGTTTAATCCTGTTCAATAATGGGCAAGGCATCGTGGGAGATGGCTATCCCGTTGTCGTCGGCATAAATCCAGTCACCGGGATTAACGGTGACGCCGGCTATGCTAATGGTAACACCTGCATCGCCCAAACCACGACGTTCTGTTTTAATCGGTACCGCAAAAAGTGCCTGTACCCCCAGCGGCAGGGTGGCAAGGGTGCCTGCATCGCGCACAGCCCCCTGGATAATGACCCCTGCCCAGCCGTTGTCCACCGCCGATTTGGCAATTAAGTCGCCAAGCAGAGCCTTTCGACGTGAGCCGCCGCCATCCACCACCAATACTCTGCCATGACCGGCCGTGGCCAGAATTTCCTTCACCCGGGAGTTATCTTCAAAACAGCTGACGGTGACAACTTCACCATAGAAGATGCGCTTGCCGCCAAACTGGCGCCAATCTGCTGCCAATAACTGCAGGTGTTCACTGAATTCATCAAACAAGTCCGGTAACAGGTCGTGCATGTGTTATCTCCCTGATATTGCGATTTATTGAGCCTTACACTCTGGCAAAACCCTCTGTTCGATTGCGGCTGTGATTATCCTGCCACAGCGCATTTCACTTTTTCATCTCATCGTACCACTTTAACGCGCTGAATATTGTGGCTCAAGAAGACGACTCTCCTTTATCTCTTGTGGTCTATTCTTTATAATCGACGTTCCTTTTTTGACCCGTCACCCGGGTCGGTCGGTTTGTACTGTAATCTGTACAGGTAAAGTGAAGCTAAGATGACAACCGAAATCGATTTACAACAAGCAATTGCCGCTCTGGATGAATACGGCTACGAAAAGAAACTGTCCACGGATCTGGAACAGGCCAGAAACAAGCAGCAAATGCGTAAGTATCTGGATTCACTCGACTACAGCCTGCGCCGTATGGAGCTGCTGCAAGAGGCGGTAAACGAGTGGGTTGCCGATAAAAAGGCCGATCTGGCCCAAAAAGAAAGCATCCAGACTTATAAAACCAAAGTCATTAATCTCTCCAAAGAATTAAACCTGTCGTATAACGAAGTGTTGGAGATTATGGCTGGTCTTGATAGCCGCAAGAAATAATTCATCAGGCCGCCAATGCGGCCTGATTTTTTATATTCCCGCTATACCTTAAATACCGCGATGATGGCTTCCATTTGTCGCGAGTCCTGCTCGATACGATCGCTGGTTTCGCCCACAGCCTCACTCTTGGTCTGATTATCTCTTGAAATATCATTCATCCGGGTAATATTTATATTGAGTTCGGCAATCACAGCACTTTGTTCTTCAGTAGCGGCTGCAATTTGGGTATTCATATCATTAATTTGCGCAATTGCCTGTTTGATTTGCCCAAGCGCATCCACTACCTGGGCCGTTTCGCCCACAGTCTCCTCAGACTGATCCTTGGCACGGCTGACCGAGGCATTGACTCTGTCCACCGCGGCTCGGATAGCTTCAATAATGCCATTGATTTCACGGGTTGACTCCTGGGTGCGACTGGCAAGGGTTCTCACTTCATCGGCCACCACCGCAAAGCCGCGTCCGGCCTCTCCTGCCCGGGCCGCTTCAATGGCCGCGTTCAGCGCCAGCAGGTTGGTTTGCTCGGCAATGCCCACAATCACATCCAAGATCTGCCCGATTTCACCCGAGCTTACCTGCAACTCCCTTGCGACTTCAGTCGTCAGCTCCAGCTCGCTCGACAGCTTGCGAATATGCTCCATGGCATTATTCACCACCAGATTGGTACTGTCGGCCTGACTGTCAGCATTCACAGCCGACTGCGCCGCCAACTGCGCATTTGACGCCACTTCCGATGCCGTCATCGCCATTTCATTGATGGCCGTGGCAACGCTTTCGGTTTCCTGCTGCATACTTTGGGTCACATCTGTGGCCTGATGGGCAATTTGCGACAGACCCATCGCCAGGGTGCGGCTGTCTTCCACCGAGTCGCGCACCGAGCTCACCAGTTCCTGAATGCGGGCAATAAAGAGGTTGAAGTAGGCGGCCACCTGAGTCAGTTCATCTTTGCCATCTTCTTTCAGGCGCAGTGTCAGGTTACCCTCACCTTCGGCAATGTCTTTGAATGCGGTCAGCGTTTGTTTGAGCGGCTCGGTGACACTACGGCTTATCACCAGCAGCAGCGCCAGCACCGGGCCCCACACCAGTACAAATATCAGCAGGTATTGCCAAGCGAAGGCCTTCTCCTGGGCGGCAATGTCATCCACGTATATACCGGTTCCCACAATCCAGCCCCAGTCAGGAAAGCGTTTGACCACGCTCATTTTTGGACTTGGCGCCTCGGCATCAGGTTTATTCCACATGTAATGCACCAGCGCCGAGTCGCTGCGCTCGGTAAGGCGGATCATTTCACTGAAGAGTTTCACGCCGTTGGGATCGGCCATTTCTCGCACATTGGTACCGACCAACTTTTTGGCGAAGGGATGTTGGATCATCTCCCCCTGACGATTGATGGTGAAGTAATACTCGTTGCCGGCGTAACGCAGACCATCGAGGGCTGCCAGCGCTGCCGCTTTGGCCGCTTCTTCACTGATAACGCCGCTGCTGGCCTGCTGGTGATAGCCATCAATCATGCTGACCGCCAAATCGGTCAGGGATCGCAGCCGCGCCTCCTTTTCCTGCACCAGTACGGTGTTCATGCTACTGAAGGCATAGAAAAACATCGCCAGCGTTGCCACCACAGACAACACCAACATCAACAACATTCTTCGGGATATTCGAATATTTCTCAGGATCTGACTCAACATAAGCACGACTCCTTCCCGCCGGAACTGGACACATTTTCTCCATGTTAATGCGTGTTCCGATAAAGCACACTACACTTTAGTATGGGTTTTCAGGGGCGCGGGGAAATATGAGACCGATTGGTTTTGGGCTGATTTCACTACTGGCAGTTGGATTGTACCTGCTGATAGTAATGGGCAATCCCAAACCTGTGTTTTCAGCCCCGTTAACCATTGCGGTTTCATCTACGCCGCTATCCAGTCCTTTTATCTTAGCCGACAAATACGGCCTGTTTAAAAAGCAAGGGCTCGAAGTACAAATCAAGCTCTACCATGGCGGCCACCGCTGCTTCGAAGCTCTGATGAGCGGTGAAGTGGAACTGGCCACCAGTTCAGAATCAGTGGCCATGTACAACGCCTTTAAACGCAACGATTTTTCACTTATTGCTACCTTCGTCACCTCCGATAATGACGTCAAACTCACGGCACGCCGCAATGCCGGCATTGAGTCGCTTGAGGATGTGGCCGGACACAGGGTCGGCATGATAAAGGCAAGTGCCAGCGAGTATTTTTTCCACTCGGCACTGATGCTGCACGGGGTTGAGCCCAGCGGCATTATCCCGGTGTATCTGCCGCCTGAGCAGCTTGGCCCTGCGCTGCAAAACAATGAAGTGGATATGGTGTCGCTGTGGGAGCCCTACGCCAATCAGGTTGCTCAGTCATTGAAGGACGAAGGTTTCCAGCTATCCACAAAGGGGCTGTATAGGTTGTCGTTTAACCTGATGGCAAAGCGCGATGATGTGCAGGCCAAACACAGTGTGCACACAGCACTACTGAAGGCCCTTGAAGATGCCATTGAGCTTATTCAAAACCAGCCGGACGAAGCCCGGGCAGCGGTGAGTGACTATCTCAAGATCCCCGCAAGTGAAATCGATAGCTACTGGCCCGATTATCACTTTCACCTGACGCTGGATAAAACATTGCAGCTGGATTTGTTGTCCCAGGCACACTGGGCTATATCATCTGGCTATGTTGAACAATTAGTGGCGCCGGATTTTCGCGACTTTATCGATGACACAGCGCTCAATGCGCTGCACGGACAAATGGGCGGCCCGGGAGGCACACCATGACATTGGCAGGACGCTTAAAGCTTGCGGTGATTATCTCATCACTGTTTTTGGTGGTGATGATGGGGATTTTGAGTTACATCATGTACCTCGATAATCAGGGCTACAACAACAGTTACCGATATCAGGAGCTGCAGATCACCCTGTCTCAGCTTTCAGGCGAGCTGTGGCAGCTGCGCCAATACGAAGACTTTCAGGCGCTGGAACGGGCGATTGATTTATCGTTAACCCTCGATGCTCAGATACAGGGACTCAACCAGCATCAGAATGCCAGGCTTGGCCATATTGAAAAGGCCAACACCAACCTCAGAACCCTAATGGGGCTTTATCCACGAACTCAGGACGCGCTAAACAGCGAAAATCTGAATATGCTGATGGCCCGCATCAACACCATTTTGCTGTCGATGCAGGACGAAGTGGGCGAACTGCGGCATCAATTGGTGGCGCGCCAGCACGAAGCAAAAAAGCTGATGTTGGTGGTGATTGCGCTGCTGCTGTTTATGTCCAAGACCGTGGTGATCCTGTTTAACCTCAATACCCTCAAGCTGTTCCGCCGCGGCCTTGATAACCTGGAGAGCGGCATTCGACAGCTTGCCAGCGGTGATATGGCAAGCAAGGTGCCGGAAGAAGTCGAGAATCCCGAGTTCACCACCTTAAGTCAGCACTTCAATCGCATGAAGCAGGAGCTCAAAGACTCTACCATCAGCCGCGCCGATCTTCAGGATGAAGTAAACAAGCGCACCGAACTGCTGCAGCTGCAAAAAGAAAAGCTTAAGTACGAAGCCGAGCACGATCCCCTGACCCAGGTTTACAGTCGCAATGCCTTCGCCCGTATTCTCGAACAAAGCCTCAAGCGGCTGCAGCGCAATGGCGGCACAGGTGCCCTGCTGTTTATCGATATCAATAAATTCAAACCCATCAATGACAATTACGGCCATAACATCGGCGATCATGTGCTGATCACCGTAGCCCGTCGCATCGCTTATACCCTGCGCCAGTCGGACATGATTTCCCGCCTGGGCGGCGATGAATTTGTGGTGTGGCTTGAACCCATTGAATCACCAAAGCAGCTTGATGTGGTGGTCGAGAAACTATTGGACAAGCTACATCAGGATATCGGTTTTCAAAACGTGCATCTGCTGATAGACGTAAGCATTGGCGTGGCCTTCTACCCGGAAGATGGCTCCAATATCGAAGCCCTGCTGGAAGTGGCCGACAAGAACATGTACGCCTGTAAGCGGGGCGCGCCCAAGGGTTATGTGTCCAGCTCACCCCGCTGAGGTCAGTAGCGGGCGAGCATCCGCATCAGCTTATCTTTTCTAAGCCACAGCAAACCGATGCAAACTGCCAGATAGATGCCAGGCTCAATCACTTCCGACTTCACCGACCACAGGTAATGCACCGGCACCAGAATGGCCGCGACATACACCAGATTATGCAACCTCTGCCAACTGCGCCCAAGCCTGCGGCGCACACCATTGGGGGATGTCAGCGCCAGCGCCAGCAAAATAAGCAGCGATATCATGCCCACCACCAGATACGGACGCTTGATCACTTCGGAAAAAAGCAGCCCCCATGCAAACAACAGATCCAGGCTTAAAAACAGCATCAGGTGAATTAAGGCATACGCAAAGGCCCACAGGCCCAGCAGTCGCCGACATTGCATCAGCGCTCCCAGTTTAAGCCACTTAGCGAGAGGCGAAACCAACAAAGTAAGCATCAGCCCGTGCAGTGCCCCCTTACCGGTGAAATGAATAAGGTACTGCACAGGATCGCCGCCGAGGCGCTCTGCCATTACCCCCCATACCAGCCACAGCAGAGGAAGCATAAAGCCCAGGTGCAACAGGGTTTTTAGTACCAGCAGGCCGCGACTGCCCAGTTTCATCAATAATACCTCTTTAAATCCAGCCCTTTATAGAGCCCCGCCACCTGTTCGCCATAACCATTAAAGGGCAAGGTGGGGATGCGGCTGGCAGAAAAAAGCCCGCCGGGGCCGATGCGCCGCTCACTCGCCTGGGACCAGCGCGGATGATCCACGTCAGGGTTCACATTGGCGTAAAAACCGTACTCATGGGGCGCCAACTGATTCCAGCTGGTGGGCGGCTGCTTGTCGGTAACACGGATTTTGACGATGGATTTGATGCTCTTAAAGCCATACTTCCAGGGCACAACCAGCCGGACAGGCGCGCCATTTTGTGGTGGTAGGGTTTTGCCATACAGGCCCACACTGAGCAGCGACAAATCGTTCATCGCCTCGGCAAGCGTCAGCCCCTCAACATAGGGGTAATGAATGCCACCGCCCATCAAACGACTCTTTTGGCCGGGCATTTCATCAGGGGAAAACAGTGTCTCGAACGCAACATGGGTCGCCCCCGCCTTCACACCGGCCTTTTTAAGCAGCGCCGCCAGCGGAAAACCAACCCAGGGGATCACCATCGACCAGGCTTCAACACAGCGCAGCCGGTAGATGCGCTCTTCAAGACCAAACGACTTGATAAGGTCGTCGTAATCGAGCTGCAACGGCGTATCCACCAAACCTTCAACAGACAACAGCCAGGGATCCACTTTTAGCCCCTGGGCATTGGCAGCAGGGTCTGACTTGGCGGTACCAAACTCATAAAAATTGTTGTGACTGATGACCTTATCTTCCGGCGTCAGTACTTCACCAGCGCCATCAAATCCGGGGGCTTTCACAAAACTCAACGGCTCACGCACAAATGCGCTGGTTTCTTTACTGGAAAACACATCAAACAGTCCGGCGTGCACCGAGCCTGGCAAACTCGCGCCAATGGCTCCAAGGCCAAGCGCCTTGATGAGCGCCCGGCGGTCATGAAACAGGGACTCAGGAGTCACCTCTGACTCACTCAATTGCCATGAAGGTTTCACCGGATTTCGCCGACGGGAGAAGGATTTCATCTGCTGCTACTCCAAAATAAGTCACCAACCACAGAGGATTAGACAAGAAAAAGGTCGGACTTCTTTCATGGGCTCGTCAATTTTTTGTCCGTCTGGACAATTATCATGCTTTAGACCCTTGAAGGGGGTAATCGCCCATGCCAAGCTTAGCGCCATCGGACCCGATTTAGGAACGCCATGACCCCGCTTGAGCTTTTTTCCGTTCCCCAGTGGATTGCCATCGCCGCCATTGCCTGCCTCTTTTTGATGATTGGCGCCCTGGGAAATCAAATTCTTACCCGCAGACGTTGGGACAGCCTGGATGCCATGCGTCAAAGCCAGCATCAAGCCGCCATCGATACACTGGAAACCCAGCTTGAAGAAGCCAAGGTTCAGCTCGATGACAAAGAAGACAGAGTTAATTTTCTCCAAAGCCGCCTCGAAGACGTCAGCCAGCGTTTGGGTGAGGCCAATGCCAAGGCCAGCCGCTTACCAACCCTAGAGCAAAACCTGGCCGACAGTGGTCGCCAGCTCATGGAAGCCCGGCTCGAAACCGCCAAAGCCCAGGCGATGCAGCAGAGTCTCAGCGCCAAATTCGAGGTTGAACGTAAAGGCTTTGAAGAAAAGCTGGCGCTGCTCGAAGAAGCCGAAGAGCGGCTTAAGTTGCAATTTGAAAATCTTGCCAACAAAATTTTTGAACAAAGAGCTGAGCAGTTAAAGGGCCAGAATTTACTACAACTCGATACCGTTATCGGACCATTAAAGCAGCAGATTGACGGATTCAGAAAGCAAGTCAGTGAATCCTATTCAATCGAGCAAGCAGAGCGCAGCACCCTTAAGCATCAGCTTGAACAGCTGGCGGCGCTTAACCTGCGCATGAGTCAGGATGCCATTAACCTCACCAACGCACTTAAGGGTGACAATAAGCAACAGGGCAACTGGGGCGAAGTGATTTTGGAGCGGGTGCTGACAGAAAGCGGCCTGCGTGAAGGCCACGAATACCACACCCAACAGGAGCTCAAATCCGACAACGGTCAGAAGTTCAAACCCGACGTGGTGGTTCACCTGCCCGGCGACAAAGACGTGGTGATAGACGCCAAGATGTCCCTCACCGCCTATGAGCGCTACTTCAATACGACTGACGAGCTTGAACGCCAGGGCGCACTCAAAGAGCACGTGCAATCGGTGCGAAACCATATCAAGCTTTTGTCTCAAAAGGATTATCACAAGCTACATGGCCTGAAAACCCTCGACTATGTACTGATGTTTATTCCGGTGGAGCCCGCCTTTTTGCTGGCGCTGGAGCAAGACCCGTCCCTCGTGGGTTTTGCCCTTGAGCACAACATCATGCTGGCCAGCCCCACTAACCTGTTGGTGGCGCTGCGCACCATCCACAATATCTGGCGTTACGAGTATCAAAATCAGCACGCCCAGCAGATTGCCAATGCCGCTGGTCGCATTTACGACAAGCTGTGCAACTACGTGGATGAAATGGAAAAACTGGGCCGCTCGCTCGAGACAGCACAAAAAAGCTATCAGTCCGCCATGGGGAAACTCGCATCCGGGCGCGGCAACCTTATTCGTCAGGCACACCAGATGCACAAACTTGGAGTTCAAAGCAGCAAGCAGCTCGATAAACAGCTGCTGGACAAGGCGCTGGATGAGACCCTCGACGATTTTGAGGACGACTTGACCGAGTCACCCGTACAGGAAAGCGCCGCTTCGGCGCCCCGATTGCAACCCAATTAGAGACATCAGGATCACGGAGGATTATTCCCCATGCTGAAGCAGTTTTACGGCATTTGTCTCAGCTCTCTGGTGCTGTTTTCGGCCACCGCCAAGGCAGACATTCAGGAGCAACGTCGCCAGTTTGTCGAGGCTGAAAAGGCCCTGCGCGCGGGCGATAGCAGCACATTTAAACGCCTTCGCAAACAGTTGGATGACTATCCGCTGACGGTGTATCTGGACTTCAATGCCAACATGGACGAGCTGGTAAAAGTATCAGGCAACCAGGCGCTTAAGGCTTTTGGCGAATTTGAAAATACCCCGCTGCTGGGCAGCGCCCGCTATCGCTACTTGAAAACCGCTGGCGCCGCGGGCCGTTGGGGCGATTTTCTTACCCTGAGCCCCGATGCTCCCCGCGATACCGTGCTGCAGTGCTACTTCTATCAGGCCAAAATCGTCACAGGTGCCACCAGCGAAGGCTACGATGGTGCACGCAGACTCTGGCTTGATGGCCGCTCCCGTCCGGAAGAGTGCGATCCCCTTTTCAACCTGTGGACCAAGGCGGGCTACCGCACTCAGGAAATGATTTGGAGCCGGATGTTCCTTGCCTTCGAGGCCCGTGAAGGCAAATTGCTGAACTATCTTGCCCAGAAGGTCACCAATTATCCCAAGGAAGCGCAAAAGTTACTGGCACTCTATAAAGACCCTCGCAACCTGCGCCATACCGAGCGCTATCGCGCCAAGGCCCCTGTGATGGCCGAAATGGTGGAGCTCGCGCTTAAGTCTCTGGCCCGTAAAGATCTTAAAGAAGCCGTAGCCTTGATGGCTAAATATGAAAAGGCCGGCCGTTTCAGCAAGACTCAGGCTAAAGAGCTGCATGCGTATCTCGTGCGCCGGGCACTGATCCGTCAGGAGGAGTCGTTGCAGGCATATTGCGATAAACACCTCCCCGCCCTGGCCTCTGACGATTTAACCGAGATGCGGCTTCGCTGGGCACTGCGTGACAACGACAAAGACGCCTTCAGCCGCTTTTTGCCGCTGCTGAGCGCTGACACCGCTGGCAAAGACCGTTGGCAGTACTGGCAAACCCTGTTCGGGCAGGACGCAGACGCCATTGCCAACGCCAAGGCAAGCCTATTGGCGGACCGCAGCTTTTATGGTTTCGCGCTCGCTGACCGGCAAAAGAGCACTCCAAGTCTAAACCACACCCCTGCCGCAACCGGCTTTGATCTGCCAACCCTGAAAAGCGATAAGGGCTTTGCCCGCATGCAGGAGTTTTTGGCATTGGATCGCCCCAAACAGGCCCGCAGTGAATGGCTGCAGCTTTTAGGCCGCGGTGATGATAAGCGCAAAGCCGAATATGGCCGCTGGGCCGAATCCAAAGGTTTGTACGCGCTGGCGGTAGACGCCTCTATTCAGGGCAAGTTTTGGGATGATCTGTCGATGCGCTTCCCCAATGCCGAAGACGAGGGGTTCAGCAAGGCAGCCAAGGCCCATAAGCTCAATAAAGAGGAGCTAAGAGCCATTGCCCGCCGCGAAAGTGCCTTTAATCCTGCGGCAGTATCTGGCGTGGGTGCCCGCGGCCTGATGCAACTGATGCCCGCCACCGCCAAGCAAACCGCTAAAAAGCAAGGGCTTAAGTACAAGGGTGAAGCGGAACTCTATGAACCTGCCTACAACATTCGCCTTGGCAGCGCCTATTACGCCTCCCTGCTTGAGCGTTACAACAACAACCGGGTGTTGGCCACGGCGGCGTATAATGCAGGCCCCTCGCGGGTCGATGCCTGGCTTGCCCGCACACAGGGGAAGCTGGACGTGATGGCCTTTATCGAGTCCATCCCCTTTAGGGAAACCCGCGAATATGTGCAGGCGGTATTCAGCTACCGGTTGATTTATGAGCACAGAAAAGGCGAGCCCGCACCACTCTTTACCGATGCGGAGCTGAACTTCAGTTACTAAATTCGCTTTAATCGCGAAGTCAATTTCCATCTCAAACAGGGAGCCCAGTGGCTCCCTGTTCAGTTTTAGCGCAATCAGCGCGCCTCAAACCGTAAAACTTTTGTCTTGGGTTGCGCCACCGCCATTAATGATAATAATTACCATTCCAAACTTTGCAACTTTTGTTGATTTCCATGAGCTCTCCCGCAACTGCCCTGATGTTGGGCTGTGAATTTCAGCCGCTTGTCTGTCTGCAAACCGGCAAGCCCAGAGGCTATGAAGCCCTGGCTCGTTTTTATGCCAAGGATGGCTCATCCATAGCGCCCAATCGGGTGTTTGACTGTCTGCACGCCTGCCCGGCCGCGCTGGCCGAAACCGAATTTGCCGCCAAGCGGCTGCAACTTTCACTGGCACCAAAGGGGGCGCCGCTGTTTGTTAATCTCGACCCCCACAGCCTGACCCCAGAGCTTCAGGGAGCGCTGCTGCCCATGCTGCAGGCGCGGGGCGATTTGGTGGTTGAACTGATTGAGAACACCTGCATCAGTGATGCGCTGATGGCATTATCGCTGCAATCCTCCTTACAGGCGGCAGGAATTGCCGTAGCGCTGGATGACATTGGCGCCCCCCACGCTATGTTGTCGCTGGAGCTGTTGTCTCGGGTGGACTGGATTAAGTTCGACCGCCACTGGCTAAACCGGCTGCATATTGGCCCCGAGCGTAAGCTACTCGAGTCGCTGGTCGGCTACGCCCACAGCACAGGTAAGTTCACCGTAATCGAGGGCATTGAAACCGAGCAACAGCGACAAGCGGTAGCTGCTATTGGTTTTACCCTGGCACAAGGCTTCCTTTTTCAGGCCCAATTCATAAAACCCATGGTAAAAGAATTACTTTCGGATAAAACTGTCGGACTTCTGGACGAACTTGCCGCAAATAACATCAGCGCTGGAATGACCAGCCAAAATTGCGCATAGTTAATGCAGGGTTAACTGAGGCCACAAACTCGGGTGTCTTACCCACATCCAGGCCATTAAGGATTGAAGGGATCACATGCAGGATAATACCGCCGCCAAGAACGCCACTGAGCTTGAAAACCTAATTGCGCAACTCGAACGGGTACTGCTTGGTAAATCCCGGCAGATCCGCCTGGCACTGGCCTGCGTGTTGGCAAGGGGCCACCTGCTTATCGAGGATTTGCCCGGCATGGGCAAGACCAGTCTCAGTCAGGCCATGGCCAAAAGCCTGGGTCTGTCCTATCAGCGCATCCAGTTCACCAGTGATATGCTGCCCGCCGATATTCTGGGGGTGTCGATTTACGATAAATCCCTCAATCAATTTGTGTTTCACCCAGGCCCGCTGTTCAAACAGATGGTGCTGGCCGATGAAATCAACCGCGCCAGCCCCAAAACCCAAAGCGCGCTGCTGGAAGCCATGGCCGAAGGTCAAACCACGGTGGATGGCAACACCCATTCGCTGCCAAAACCCTTTTTTGTAATTGCCACTCAAAACCCCACCGACCAATCGGGCACCTTCCCCCTGCCGGAGTCACAGCTCGACCGCTTTATGATGCGGATTTCCGTGGGATACCCCAGCCGGGAAGCTGAACTCGCCATGCTCAAAGGCAAAGGCGAAGATCCCGCAGGCAGCCTGCCACAGTGTGTCAGCCCAATGGGGCTGATGCAGCTGCAGGCCGAGGTCGATAAAGTGAGTGCATCCGATGCCGTGCTTGGATACCTGCTGGCACTGGTGGAAGAAACCCGCGCTCAGGGCGAGGGCTATGGTCTGTCGCCCCGGGCGACCAAGGCGCTGCTGGCAAGTGCCAAGGCCTGGGCCTTCCTCGCCGGAAGGCAGTTTTTGGTGCCGGAAGATATTCAGGCCGTGTTTGTGTGCGTGGCGCAGCATCGCTTAAGAAGCAGCAGTCTGCATCAGGGTGAAAGCCTGGCGCAGCGTATTCTTGCCAGTGTTAACCCTATCCGTTAACCCATGGCAAAACCTCTCGCACGGCGCCTGGAGCCCTTTTTAGCCAAACGGTTGCCGCCCTCGACCGAGCAAACCTTAAGCCACAAAGGCATTTTCATTTTGCCCAGCGGCTTTGGTCTGGCGTGGCTGGTGCTGACGTTACTGCTGTATTTGCTCGGCACCAATCATCAGAACAACCTGATATTGGCTATTTCTCTGCTGCTGACCAGCCTGTTTGTTACCTGCATGATATACAGCTACCGCAATCTGGAAGGGGTTACCCTCAAGCGGCGACCGCTGCCCCCCATCTACGCCGGTGAAACCCTGGCAATGCCGCTGTCGGTCAGTGCCGCGCGCGATGTGCATCAACTGGCGCTGGCCTATCCAGGGGTCACGCCCGTGTATCTATCGGTGTTTGATGAAGACGCCTCTGTGCTGGTGCCTGTGCCCACCGAAAAACGGGGGCTGCTAAACCCCGGACGACTCAAAGTCGAATCCCGCTTTCCCTTGGGCCTGATGCGCACCTGGACCTGGGTTGACCTCGCCATCGAACATCCGGTATTTGCCAGCCATAAAGAAGGCAAGATGCCGCCCTTTGCCCACGCAGAAGCCGGCAGTGAAAACGAGGCCGGGTTGCTGGTTACCGGCATGGATGAATATCAGGGGCTTAGAACCTACATCCCCGGTGAGTCGCTCAAGCAGGTTGCCTGGAAGCAACTTGCCCAGGGCCGGGGGATGCTTTCCAAGGATTTTGCCCGACCACAGGGCGCGCCCGAGTGGCTGGCATTGGACTCCCTGAAAGAAGGCACACTTGAAGAGCGGCTGTCCTTGCTGTCCTTTTGGGTGGATGAGCTTGCCGCGCGCCAGCAGGTGTATGGCCTTATCCTCCCCGGGGAGGAAATTCCCCCCGGCAGCGGAGAGCCACACCGCCTGGCCTGCCAGACTGCCATGGCCACCTTCGATGCACCCTATCGGCGTGAATTGCTCACCCGGGGGCAGCAAGCTGATAAGCAAAAGCCAGCAGATGGCGACACCCAGACACAAAACCGCGTCCATACCAAGGCAGCTGATAACAAAGCCGTCGAAAATAAAGAGGCCGCATCATGATGTGGGCCAAACGTCCTGAAGAAATCATTGCCCGCAGCACCCTCTTTTGGTTGCTGCTGACCCACTTTGCCTTGGTCATCCCCCTTGCCGATAAAACCACGCCCTGGTCACTTGGGATCAGCGCTATCTGCCTTGTGTGGCGGCTTGGAATTTTCTTTGGCAAGGTTGCCCGCCCGCCGCGCTGGCTGGTAACCGCCTTAGGCATCGCCTCCGCCATCACCCTGGCACTGGTTGGCAGCCAAATCGGCCTACTTAACGCGCTGATGAACCTGCTGATTTTGGGTTACAGCCTGAAAACTATCGAAATCATCGATAAGCGCGATGTGCGCACCGTGATTTTGGTGGGTTACTTTTTAATAGCACTTAATCTTATCGACAGTCAGGGAATCGGCGCCGCCGCACTGGCACTGGCGTTGGTGTGGCTCAATACCCAGGCGCTGCTGTCTTTGTACCTTGGCCGCAGCAAATCCGATTACCTGTCCTTTAAACTGGTGGCGCAAAGCCTGCCACTGGCTCTGCTGCTATTTTTGGTGCTGCCACGTCTGCCGCCACTGTGGATGGTGCCAAGCCTCAAATCGGCTACCACGGGGCTGTCTGATGAAGTGGGCTTTGGCGACATCAGCAAACTCACCCGCTCCGATGCGCTGGCATTCAGGGTCAAATTCGATGGCCAGCCCCCGGCAAACCCTGAGCTTTACTGGCGCGCTCTGGTGCTTGAAGACTACGATGGCAAGCACTGGCGTCAGGACGATGGCATCAAGCTCTGGGAGCGTGAAGCCTATATGCTTGGCAACGGCCGTGATAAGCCCGCCGCGGCGCAGGCCTTAAGCTATGAAGTGATAGCTGAGCCCAGTGGTCAGCGCTGGCTGTTTGGACTGGATGTGGCCTTCTCCGCCAGCAGCGGCGTATTTAACCTGCCCGACTATCGTTTGCTGGCCCAGCGAAAACTCGATGGCCGTTTCCAGTACCGAGCAGAAGCGTACCGCATTCCCATGGATGCAAGTCTGTCCGAGCCAGTGCGGCAGCTTAATCTGTCACTGCCGCCAAACAGCAATCCACGAACCCGCGAACTTGCCAGGGCAATCTGGCAGCAATATCCCTCTGCCGACGCGTTTTTAAATCAGGTAATGCACCGCTTCAGTGAGGAGGCGTATTTTTATACCCTGTCGCCCCCGCCGGTTGGCAGCGCGCAAATCGATGACTTTTTATTCGACAATAAACAGGGTTTTTGTGTGCACTATGCGTCTGCCCTGACCTTTTTGGCGCGCGCAGCTGGTATTCCGGCACGGATGGTAACCGGCTATCAGGGCGGCGAGTTCAATCCAAACGGCGGATATGTGAGTGTCTATCAGTACATGGCCCACGCCTGGAGTGAAGTCTGGCTCGATGGCAAAGGTTGGGTGCGACTCGACCCCACCGCCATGATAGCGCCGTCGCGGATTTTGGATGGCTTCGATGCCGCCTTTGATTCAGACGAAAGCTACCTTGCCGACAACCTGTTCAGCCCCCACCGGGTCAAAGAAATCCCCTGGCTTAACGAGCTTAGAATGCGCCTTGCCAGCATCGACTATTACTGGAGTGTCTGGGTCCTGGGCTTTGACAATGAGCGCCGTGAAGGCATGCTGAATCAATTACTTGGCAGCGTGAACCGCTCCCGCTTGATTGCCTTTGTGATTTCAGTTGCCGCGCTTATTCTGCTGCTAGCCTGGCAGGCCGGTATTTTACGGCTGCCGCCAAAACGCCCCGCCCCTATCAAGGGCTTTTTGCTGGTTGAGCGCGCCTTAACTGATATCGCTCTGCCACGGGCTCCCGGCGAAGGCCCTATCGATTACAGCCAGCGCGCTGCCATGGCACTGCCAGGGATGCAAACTGCCATCAATCACTGGATAGGCCGCTTTACGGCACTGCGCTATCAGAATACCGGCCACAACAAAGATCACGGCAAGAGCGCCGAGAAGCAGTTTGTACGTCAAAGCCGCCGCCTCGCCCGGGCGATCCGTAAGCAAGGCACACTGACTCAGACCCCGTAGGCGCTTACGCATTTAACAAACTCAGGCCTTAAAACCGCTGCTGGCGCAAAAATCCTGCTCGAAGCATCAACGGTTAAACCCAAGGCGGTTGAACCGGCTAAGTAGGTCTCATACAATCATTTTTTACTTACGGACGACAAGGCTTAGCGTATGCGGCCTTGTTTTGCGGCCTTGAAATAACAGTCGGCTAATTTTGGCCGCTGTTTGCAGCTTCCTGGGGCTGTGAATGCAATGAAAACCGCCCTAATCGACATGTCCGTCAAGTCTTCGCATTGCGGCGGGAAAGCCTTAGCATTGGCGCGGGAAAGACGCCGTGCAACCAGATAAAAGGGAAAGCATGTTCACACTCGTTCAATCCAACCAGATGGAACGCCTCGCCGCGCGGCTGGCCAAAGACTTGACCCACAGCTGCGCCAATGTGCTTTCCCCCGAGCATATTCTGGTGCAAAGCCCCGGCATGGCCACCTGGCTCAGACTTGAGATTGCCGCGCACAACGGCATTGCCGGTGCGCTTGAGTTTCCGCTGCCTTCCAACTTTATCTGGTCGCTGTGCTACGCCCTTATCCCGGGGGTTCCCAAGGAAAACGCCTTTACCAAGGAGGCCATGACCTGGAAACTGATGGCCTTGCTGCCACGGCTGGTCGATGCCCCCCATTTTGAGCCCTTGAAAGACTATCTCACCCAGGAGTCGCCGTTAAAGCTATTCCAACTGGCCGGGCGTATTGCGGATATTTTCGATCAGTATCTGGTGTACCGTCCGGACTGGGTTCTTGCCTGGGAGCAGCACATAGATGCAGCGCCGCAGCAGCCGCTGTTTTCGCTGGACAATTACGACAAAAACTACGACAAAAATTACGACAAAGATGCGCCACTGACCATCAATCCCTTTGCCAATCAAACCGAGGTAGCCGATAACTGCCGCTGGCAACCCATCCTCTGGCGCGCCCTGGTGCAATACAATCGCGACGAGCTTGGCCACAGTCATTGGCACAGGGCCAACCTGCACGCCGAGCTTGTCAGAGCGCTGAGAAACCCGGCCACCTCGCTGCATGCCCTGCCTTCCAGATTGTTTGTGTTTGGTATTTCATCACTGCCACCGCAAACCCTTGAGGTACTGCATGCCCTTGGCTGCCGCATTCCGGTAACCATGTTAAGCCTCAGCCCCTGTCGCCAATATTGGGGCGATATTCTCGACCCACGGCAACGTGCCAGACTTGCGCTTAAGTACAGCGAAGACAAGATGCTGCCCGCCCACTGGGAAGATACCCTGGAGGTCGGCAACCCGCTGTTGGCGGCAAACGGCAAAATGGGCCGTGAACTGCTCGATTTGGTGTTCAGTTTGCCGGAAACGCATCTCGAAATAGACGACAGCGAATATCAGGCGCCTGAACCACATACTCTGCTTGGCAGATTGCAGGCTGATATCCTCGATATGCAGGTTGCCGGTAGCCCACTTTGCGCCACCCTCGAGCGGTATCAGCAGCAAGAAGGCAAACTGCCACTAGAGCCCGGCGACGACAGCCTGTGCCTTCGAAGCTGCCACAGCCCACTTCGGGAAGTTGAAACCCTGCACGACCATCTGCTTGCCATGTTAAGCGGTGCCAATGGCTCGCTCGCGCCTCGGGATATCGTGGTGATGCTGCCGGATGTGGCAGCTTATGCGCCCTTTATCGATGCGGTATTCGCTTCAAAACGCGGCGAGCATTACATTCCTTATGCCATTGCCGACCGGGGCGCCGCGCAGGAATCCCCCATTATTCATGCGTTTCTAACCTTGCTTGATATCACCGACAGCCGCTTTGGCCTGACGGAAATCTTAAGTCTGCTGGAAGTGCCGGCGGTGATGTCCCGCTTTGGTCTTGATGAAGAGGAGCTGGCACGGCTTACCGACTGGCTGGAACAAGCCGGTGTGCGTTGGGGCCGGGATGCCAAAAGCCGCGAGGCGCTGGGGCTGCCAGCCTTTGATAAACACTCATGGGCCTTTGGGATCCGGCGGATCTTACTGGGGTACGCCCTGGGTGATGAGGCCGATTTTTATCAGGGCACCTTACCGTTTTCCGGCATTGAAGGTCAGCAGGCCCAGTGCGTCGGTAAGCTGCTCGATTTTATTGAAGTGCTGGATAATTTCAGCCACGACTTTGGCGATGCCGCGAGCCTGGAGGCCAAATTCGAGCTGCTGTTTACCCTGCTCGGTACCCTGTTCGAAGCCGACGACACCAGCCTGGATGATATCAGCCAGATCCGCGATACCCTCAATCAAACCAAAGAGATGCTATTGCAAGCAGGAGAGCTGGACAGCCTGCCACTTGATGTCTTCAAGGCACACCTTGGCAGCAAACTCACCGAATCGCGGGTCGGCCAGCGTTTCCTGGCAGGCTCAGTTAATTTCTGCACCCTGATGCCCATGCGCTCCATCCCGTTCAAGCTGGTGTGCCTGCTGGGAATGAACGATGGCGTCTACCCTCGGGTGCAGCACCCGGTGGGCTTCGATCTGATGGCGCGAACCGGTGCCAGACGGGGCGATCGTTCCCGCAGGCTCGATGACAGATACCTGTTCCTGGAGGCGCTTTTGTCGGCCCGCAGCCAACTTTATATCAGCTTTGTCGGTCGCAGCGAGCGGGACGACAGCGAGCGGACGCCATCTATGCTGGTCAGCGAGCTGCTGGACTGCTGTGAGCTAAGCGCCTTTATTCCCGGCGCAGCGGATGCCAGTCTGGCCCCAAGACTTATTCAGCAGCAGCCGCTGCAACCCTTTGATGTGAAGCTGTTTCAACAAGAAGATACGTCTGATGCAGCGACACTGACCACCAGCTTTGCCGCCCAGTGGTGCCCTGCCAATGTGCTCTCCCCCAGGCCCTTTATCGATGGTCCCCTCTGTGAAGCCGAACAGCACGGCGACAAAAACAGTGAAGACAGCGACGATAACACCCTGGATATCGCCTCCTTAATCCGTTTTTTCCGCGATCCGGTGAAGTTTTTTTGCCAGCGGCGCTTAAGGCTCGATTTATCACTGCGGCTCGATGCCCTTGAAGATGCCGAGCCCTTTGAGCTCAATGCCCTAGAGCGTTATCAGCTGCAGCTGCAGATGCTGGAAACGGCGCTGGCGGTTGAACCCAGCCTCGAGCCCGGCACCCTGGATGCGCTGGGCGAGCGCCTCGGCGGTCAGGGGCTGATGCCCATGGCGCCTTTCGATAGCCTGATGTTCAGAGGTTATTGCCGCGATCTGGCGCCGCTACTGGAGCGAAGCCGTTTTTTGATGGGCGATGCTACCGGTGAAACGCTGAGCCTCAATCTGCTGCTGGATTGCGGTATCACCCTCACAGGAACGCTGGAGCAGGTTTACCCCAAGGGGCTGCTTGTCACCCGCCCAGGCAGCGCCAAACCAAAGGATTTTCTTGCCCTTTACCTGCGGCATCTGTGTCTTTGCGCTGCAAATCACAGCGGCTTCAGCTTCCTTCTGGATGTGGGCCACTTCCACGCCATGGCGCCTTTGAATGCCAGTGAGGCTCTTGCCAGATTAAACGCGCTTTACGGTATCTATGAGGCCGCCCAGCAGCAACCATCCACGCTGGTGCCAGCCATGGCCATGGCGGCCGCCGAAGCCCTTGCTGAAGGCGATACCGACATCAGCAGCCTGGAAGCGCGCCTGAAAGAGGTGTGGCAGGACGGCAATGGTCTTGGAGAAGCCAATGAGCCCCACCAGCAACGCCTGCTGCGCTTCCCGGAGGACTTTGTCAGCGACGACTTTGTGCAGCGTGCCGCCTACCTGTGGCTGCCGCTGCTGGCACTGTGTCACAGCGGCAAACTCGGTGAGCTTGGCGACTTTATCGCATCTCCTGCATCAATAGCGCCCCGATACCAACCCACCCGCGCCCCGGGCGAGCAGCCGAGCACTGGAGAGTAATATGTCAGCCATAGTCAGCCAGCCTTTGGATGCGTTCAGCCTGCCCATGTCGGGAGCACGCCTGATTGAGGCCAGCGCAGGTACCGGTAAAACCTACACCATCGCCAACCTCTATTTACGACTGCTGTTGGGGATAGGTGAGCCACGCCCCTGCACAGTGGAAGAAATTCTGGTGGTCACCTTTACCAATGCCGCCACCAGTGAGCTGCGCGATCGCATCCGTCGCCGGGTGCTTGAAGCCTTTAAGGCGGTGCTTGGTCAGCCAACCGGCGATGCATTTTTGCTGCAACTGGTTGCAGCCATTGACGATACCGCCATTGCACTGCGTCAGCTCGATTTGGCGCTCAAGACCCTGGATGAAGCAGCCATATATACCATTCACGGCTTTTGCCAGCGGATATTGTCGGATATGGCATTTGAATCTGCGCTGCTGTTCGAGAGTGAGTTTACCCTCGATGACAGTGAATATCTGGAGCTTGCGGTTGCGGATTTCTGGCGGGCTCACTGCTATCCGCTGTCCACTGAGATGGCGGCCATGGTGCATACCAAATACCCATCCCCCAAGGCACTCGGCGCAGGGCTTCGCGCGCTGATTGGCGCGCGGATGGCAAATCCCAAAACCCGTCCGGGCAGCTTTAACTCGCTCGCAGCCGACTACAATCAGCGTCTGTCACGGCTGCGGCTTGCCTGGCAAAGAGATAGCCAGGCCTCGATAGAAACCCTTAAAAAGCTGCCACTCAATGGCACCAGTTATGGCAAGGCCGCCGATGATTTCCCCAAACTGAACGCCCATGCTTCGGCGCTGGACGCCTGGGCTGCCCGCGGTCAGGGGGAGCCGCCTATCAAAGCCATGCAGGCGCTGGCCTACAACAGCATCAAACTCAATAAGGGCGGCGTGCTGCCAGAACCCCATGCATTGCCACTGCTGGTACAAATTGGTGAGTTTATCGAGGCTCACCAAGGGCTTATTCCAGCATTTCTGTTATTGGCCCGGGATGATATCCGCGCCCGATTTGTCGCACTCAAGTCCCAGCGCAACCTGATGGCGCCGGACGATCTGCTACTGACACTCGCGGCAGCCTTGGGCCATGGGCATCATTCGTCGGCTGCCGGCGAGTCAGCGCCGGATGCAGACGACAATACCATTGCCAAGCGGCTCGCCACCGAAGTTGCAGCCCGTTATCCGGTAGCCCTGATTGACGAATTCCAGGACACAGATCCGCTGCAATTTGCTATTTTCAATGCCATTTATCGGCCCGAAGGCAAAGCCCGCGGCCTGTTGATGATTGGCGATCCCAAGCAGGCCATTTACGCCTTTCGCGGCGGCGACATCCACACCTACCTGGGGGCAAGACGCGCCGCATCCGCCCACTATAGCCTTGGCACCAACTACCGCTCTTCCAGGCCGATGGTGGATGCGGTCAACCGGCTGTTTATGGCCCGTGAGCGGGTGTTCTTAACCGATGAAATCCCGTTTGAGCCTGTGAATGCCGCCGACAGGGGCAATAAGGCACTGCTGATTGATGGCAATGCCAGCGGCGCTGCCCTTGAAATCGCTTTGCTTGCGGAAGATCCCGTGAAAGGACTGAACAAGCAAACCGCCCGTACCCTGATGGCAAATGATGCCGCCGCCGATATCGCAAGGCTGCTCACCCTCGCCGCCGAAGGCAGGGCCAGGCTGTCCGATAAATCGCGGCCACTGATGGCAAAAGACATTGCCGTACTGGTGCGCGACAGGAACGAGGCGGCCTTTATCAAAAAAGCACTCGGCGAGCGCAACATAGGCGCGGTGTTTCTCTCCCGTGACAACGTGTTTGCCACCCCGGAAGCGAAGGAGATGATGCATCTTCTGTATGCTCTGGCCCATCCCCGCGATGAAAAGCGCCTTCGCAATGCCATGGCCACCCGACTGATGGGCTATACCCTCAGCGATATTGCCAGGGTGAATCAGGATGAAGACCGCCGCGCCGAAGAGCTTGAGCGATTTGAGCTTTGGCATCAGCGCTGGCAAAAGCAAGGGGTCATGCCGGCGCTGATGGCATTTGCCGACGACACGGCGCTGCTGCAGCGGCTGCAAAGTGAAGATGAGGCAGAACGGCGCCTGACCGATTTTCGTCATCTGTGCGAGCTGCTGGAGCAAGCCGCCAGCGGTCTGGATGGCATCAGCGCCCTGCTCGGTTGGTACGAGCAGGCACTGGCAAGCCCGAGCGGCGATGAAATCCAGCAACTGAGGCTCGAGAGTGAGCAGAATCTGGTGCAGATTGTCACCATCCACAAATCCAAGGGGCTCGAATATGGCCTCTGTTACATCCCGTTTTTAAGTTTGGCGCGGGATAGCCGTGGCAAGCCCTCACCGCTGCTGTACCACGAGGCAAACGGCCTGGTGTGGGATATTGAGCAGACCGACGAAGGGGTTGAAATCTATGATGCCGAGCGCCTCGGTGAAGATCTGCGGCTATTGTACGTGGCGCTCACCCGGCCGATTTATGGCTGCCGACTCGGCCTTGCCAACCACAGCCGCATGTTAAAGGCCGGGATAAGCAGTGAAGTCCATAAAACGGCACTGGGGTACCTGCTTGGTATCGACAGCAAAGACTGCGATGGCGATGCCCTGCGCGCCGCTGCCATGCGCCTGGCGGCAGACTCTATTGCCGTGGTGGAGGTGATTGAAAATGATAACCGCGCCCTTGCGAACGTCGACAGCCAGCAGGGTCTGAAATTGGCCGCAAGAGTGCCGGACCGGCGCGGCGAAATTCCCTGGCGGGTGGGCAGCTACTCAGCTTTGGTGGCTCACAGCGATGCTGACCACAGCAAGCCGGCCCACAGTAAGCCAGCCCATAGCCCAGCGGCGCCCGCCGTTGGCTCGGGTTTGGTTTCGGATCCTGATTCACTTAGGGACTCTGGAGCTTTAACAGCCGCTGCTGGCCTGTTATCAAGCAGCAGCCACAGCACCTTGTTTGAAGATGGACTTAGTTTAACCAGCCAGCACCCAGGCGCATCAGATGAATCATTTTCACTGGAAGAGATTTCATTTAATCTGGCCTCAATGAGTAACCCGCCGCAGCCAAATCAGGTTCCAATTGATTTAGTTGATAGCAAAAATAACGTTCTGAGCAGCCCCGCCGATGAACTGCCGAGCCGGTTCAGCTTCCCCCGCGGCGCCAATGCGGGCAGCTTTATGCACCAGGTGCTTGAGCTCATTCGCTTCGATGATGTGGCCAGCACCTTGCCACAGGTGTTACCCCAGGCCATGACACAGTTCGGTATCGATGACCTTTGGCAGTCGGTGCTGCTTGACTGGTATCAGGATTTAATGGCGGCGCCGCTATCAAACAATGAGGCTAACCCACTGTCAGCGCCAGCATTCGCACTGCAGCAACTAAGCCACACTAACATGCTGGTTGAAATGGAGTTTTACCTGCCGGTAACCCAGCTTAAAGCGCGCGCCCTTGGGGATCTGCTGGCGCTTTACCGTTACCGCAGTGATTTTGGCTTTGAAACCCTGAACGGCATGCTCAAAGGCTTTATCGACCTCACCTTCTGCCACGACGGCCGCTATTACATTGCCGACTACAAGTCCAATCATCTGGGGGATTCTCTGGCCCACTACCATCATGAGGCAATGCACTCAGCCATTGCCGAACATCACTACGACTTGCAGTATCTGCTCTATACCCTGGCGCTGCACCGGCTGCTGCGAAGCCGACTGGTGGACTATGACTACGAACACCACTTTGGTGGCTGTTATTACCTGTTCCTGCGTGGCATGTCGGCCTCTGCACCCGGCTGCGGGGTGTTTTTCGACCGTCCGCCCAAGCTGCTGATTGATGCACTGGATGCGCTGTTTGAAGGTAATGAGGTGCGGATATGATTGAATTTGCAGGCAAGGAGCTTGGCAGCGGCGAATTCAAATCCCTGCTGAAACATTTGGCAGAACAGGGCGAACTCACCTCTCTCGATCGCCACTTTGCGCTGGAAATGGCGCGGCTGCATCAGGATGAATCGCCACTGATGCTGCTGGTGTGCGCACTGGTATCAAGGCAACTTGGGCAGCAGCATCCCTGTTTGGATTTAAGCACCCTCACCCTGGCTAACCCCTTTGGCAGCATGCGTGCACGCTGTCGCATCCCCCTAAGCCGGGACGCCTTAATTGCGGCGATTTCTGAGCTTGAAGCCGTTGGCAGCGCGCTTTCGGGGCAAAACGCCCCCGCCCAGAGCGCCTCCGCTGTGCAGGAGCAAATGGATGCCGCCAATGCCGACAATAAACCGCTTATCCTTGATGGACAGCGCCTGTATCTGCGCCGCTATCATGGTTTTGAAACCCGGGTAGCACTGAGGCTAAGGCGTCTCGCTCAGGGCACTGTGCCAGTTGCCGCTAACACCCGCGAGCTGTTGGATCTGCTGTTCCCGCCTTCGCAGCCGCAAGGCTTGCAAGATAACAACGAGCCTGATTGGCAAAAGATTGCGGTGGCGCTCGCCGCAGGCAAGCAGCTATCGGTCATCACAGGTGGCCCGGGCACGGGTAAAACCACCACTGTCACCAAGCTGTTACTTCTGCTGTTGAAGCAAGCGCCCCTGCGTATCCGCATGGTGGCACCAACCGGTAAAGCGGCGGCGCGCCTCAGTGAATCCATCAAGGCCAGTAAGCAGCGCCTTAAAGCGAGCCTGGCTGACGGTTTGATAACCGCCGCTGATGTGGATGCGTTGCCGGAAGATGCTGCGACTCTGCATAGGCTGCTTGGCTTTATCCCCGGCAGCAATCGTTTCCGCCATCACAGGCAAAATCCGCTGGATCTCGATTTGCTGCTGGTGGATGAGGCTTCTATGGTCGATTTGCCGATGATGGACAGGCTGCTCGATGCGCTGCCCCCCCACGGCAGGCTGATTTTGCTTGGGGATCAGGATCAGTTGGCGTCGGTCGAAGCCGGTGCCGTACTGGCGGATATCTGCGAAGGCGCCCGCAGTGGCTATCAATATAGCCATCGCCAATGTGAACTTATCCAGGCACTCACGGGCACAGCGCTCATGCCCACCACAGACACCAAGGCAACTCCCGGCCTTGGCGATAATCTCTGCACCCTCACCCACAGCCACAGATTCAGGGCCGATGCCGGCATTGGCCAGTTAGCGCTGGCCGTGAACCGGGGCGACAAAAATCGGGTTGGCGAAGTGTGGCGCCACGGCTTTAGTGAGCTGCAATGGCTGCCACAGGGCGAGGGTGAAGGTCGCGAGGCGCTGATTTCACTCGCCTGCGATGCCTACAGTGATTACTTATCTGCCATGGCAACCTTTGCCGCGCCTGAGGATATCCTTGAGCGTTACAACCGTTTCCGGGTGCTTTGCGCCACCCGCAGCGGTGAATATGCCGTGGACGGCATCAACCTCGCTATTACTGTGGCACTGGCAAAGCGCGGGCTTATTCAGCCGCGGCAGGAGTTTTATGCCGGCAGGCCCATCATAGTGCAAAGCAACGACTATGGACTTGGGCTCTTTAACGGTGACATTGGCATTTTACTGCCCAGGGGCCGTGACGATCTTCGGCTGATGGCGCACTTTATCCAAAGCGATGGCAGCTTGCTGAAGGTACTGCCTGCAAGGCTCCCCGGCCACGACACCTGCTATGCCATGACGGTACACAAGAGTCAGGGCAGCGAATTTTCAAACGTAGCGCTGTCGCTGCCCATGTCGCCATCACCTTCACAGCAGGCCTTGATTGGACGGGAGCTTATCTACACCGCCATCACCCGGGCCAAGGACAAGTTTATCTGCCTTGGCAATGAAACCTTATTTGAGAGTGCCATAGACCGGCGCACCGAGCGGGCCTCGGGGCTTGCTGCAAGGCTTTGGCAGGCGGATTAATTCTCTGTCATCTGCCTTGCGCCCGCCCTGTGGGCTCATTACACTGCTGGCTGACATTATTCGCGCGCTTTGGGATACGCCTTTACGCCGGACGCGCCTTTGGGAGACGAGATGAAAAAATACAATCTGGTGCTGCTTTGCGGCGGCGGTGGCAGCGAACATGAGATTTCCTTACTGTCGGCAAAATACTTTGAAGCCTGCCTCAGTGGCCATCCCCGCTTCAACACCCTGTGGCTGGAACTCGGCGCCAACGGCGAGTACCGCACCAAGGAAGGTGAGATTGTCGAGCTGACCAACCGCCGCGACATTCGCTTCGCCGATGACACCAAGGCGGCGTGGCCGGTGGATTACATCATTCCCTGTATTCACGGCTTCCCCGGCGAAACCGGCGATATCCAGTCCTGGTTTAACCTCATTCAATTGCCCTACTTTGGCTGCGGCTCAGAAGCATCCAGCAATTGTTTCAACAAAATCACCGCCAAGATGTGGTTCAGCGCCCTTGGGATCCCCAACACCCCTTACCTGTACCTCGACGAGCCCAGCGATGACGCCATCGCCCGGGTAGAACGCGCATTCGATGAATGGAATGGTGTCTTCATCAAGGCTGCGAGCCAAGGCTCATCTGTGGGCTGCTTCCCGGCCACCAAGCGTGAAGACATTCCTGCGCTGGTCAAAAGAGCCTTCGAGTACGCGCCTTTTGTGGTGGTGGAAAAAACCATAGTCGCCCGCGAGCTGGAAGTAGCGGTATACGAATACGATGGCGAGCTGGTGGCCACCCGCCCGGGCGAGATTGTTTGTGCGGCCAACACCTTCTACAGCTTTGAAGAAAAATACGATGCCAAGAGCCAGGCGGTAACCCATGTGGAAGCGCCCGATGTGGATGAAGCCACGGTTGAGGCCATCCGCGACTATGCACTCAGGGCATTTAAAGGCATGAAACTGCGCCATCTGTCGCGGATTGACTTCTTCCTCACCAGAGACAATCAAATCCTGCTGAATGAAATCAATACCTTCCCTGGTCTGACCCAGATTTCCATGTTCCCCAAGATGCTGGCCAATCACGGCCATGACTTTACCACCTTCCTGGAAAAGGCCATTCTGGCTGAGCTTGAAGGTGCATAAGCCGGGTAACTGACACGCATATCAGTACTACTCAGCACTGCACAACAACAAACATCCACTAAAGCCAGCGCCAGCTGGCTTTTTATTGAGCAAAATTGAGTCCATTTTTACAGCCGTTAACTGCTTGTGGCTTTGCTAACGGCTTTTGCCAACATGCCGTTAGCAGGGAATTTTTACGCCATAAATCATTGTATTAGCCTTTAGTATAAGAATGGCAATCAAGGCTTGTTCTGCCACCGGGCTTTTGGCTAGAGTCAAAGCTCACCGGCAACAGCGTCAGGACAAGACGCGTCGGTTACAACAATAACGACAGACCTTACAAGCAATGCCATGGAGGCAAACATGTCCCTATCTGCGCCCAATCAGTTTCCGTTAAGCCAAAGCCTCTATCGCGGCGACACCCATGAGCCGCTCACCGAAGAAACTATTGGCAGCTACCTGCAAAAAATCGCCGATCGTTTCCCCGATCGCGATGCGATTGTCATGCACCATCAGGATATTCGCTGGAGTTATCGCAGTTATCTTACTGAAATCGATCGCCTCGCCACCGGCCTGCTTGCGCTGGGGATTGGCCCTGGCGATCGGGTTGGGATCTGGTCGCCCAATAATATTGAGTGGTGCCTTACCCAGTTCGCCACCGCCCGCATCGGCGCCGTGATGGTGTGTATTAACCCGGCCTATCGACCGGAAGAGCTGGAATACGCGTTAACCAACGTCGGCTGCAAGGCGCTTATTACCCACGATAAATTTAAAAGCAGCGATTATCTGGCCATGCTTAAGGAGCTGGCCCCTGAGCTTGACCAGTGCGAGCCGGGTAAACTCAGTGCCAAACGTTTGCCAGAGCTCAAATTGGTCATCCGCACCGGCAGCGACGCCACAGCGGGCATGCTGAACTTCCCCGATGTCTGCAACCTTGGATCAGAGGCTGAGTATGCCGATCTGACCGGCATTGGTGCCCGGCTGTCGCCCTTTGATGCCATCAATATTCAGTTCACCTCGGGCACCACAGGCAACCCCAAGGGCGCAACACTTTCCCACCACAATATATTGAACAATGGCTTACTGGTGGCCCGCGGCATGCGCTTTACCGAAAAGGACAAGTTGTGCATTCCGGTGCCTTTGTACCACTGCTTTGGCATGGTGCTTGGCAATCTGGTGTGTATCGCCTCCGGCGCAGCGGCAGTCTTCCCCGGCGATGCGTTCGATCCGGCCACCACGCTGGCGGTGGTAGAGCAAGAGCGCTGCACCGCGCTACATGGGGTGCCGACCATGTTCATTGCCGAGCTTGAGCTTGCCAACTTCGATGAATATGACCTCTCAAGCCTCAGAACCGGTGTCATGGCCGGTGCCACCTGTCCGGAAGAAGTGATGAAACGGGTTCAGTCCCTGATGCACATGACCGAAGTGGTGATTGGCTATGGGCAAACCGAGTGCAGCCCCATCAATAACCTCACCGAAATCGACTCATCCCTCGAATTGCGGGTCAGCACCGTTGGCCGAGCCCTCGCCCACACAGAGGTGAAAATTGTCGATGTGTTCGGCAACACCCAACCCATTGGCGAGCCCGGCGATGTCTGCAGCCGCGGCTATTGTGTCATGCTTGGTTACTGGAACGATGAAGCCAAAACCCGCGACACCATCGACAGCGACGGCTGGTTGCACTCGGGTGATTTAGGGGTAATGGACCAAAACGGCTACGTGCAGATTGTAGGTCGGATTAAGGATATGATTATCCGCGGCGGCGAGAACATCTACCCGCGCGAAATCGAAGAAAAGCTCTTTACCCACCCTCAGGTGCAGGATGCCGCCGTATTTGGGGTGCAGAGCGACAAGTACGGTGAAGAGGTGTGCGCCTGGATTAAACTTCGCCCCGGGGCCCTGATGGATGAGCAGGAAATCCGCCATTTTCTCACTGAGAAAGTCGCCTATTTCAAGGTACCCAGATACATCAAGTTTGTTGAGAGCTACCCAATGACGGTGACAGGAAAGCTGCAAAAATTCCGCATGCGGGAACTGATGTATCAGGAGCTTTATCAGGACATTAACTCAGCACCATAAGGCGGAGAGGTCTTAATCTGCAACGGAGCCAACAAAAAGGCCTGAACAAATGTTCAGGCCTTTTCAGTTAGGTGGCAATTTACACAGCCGCTACCCTATTTTCAGGACTTGCGCTTGGCAAGCTCGGCCTCAAGTTCATGGGCCACTGAGTCAGGTGAGCCTGAGTGACGGGCAAAGAGTGCATAGGCCGTCGGGATCACCATCAGGGTGAATACCGTGGCCAGCAGAATGCCCGAGAGCACCACCACACCAATTACGAAGCGGGTTTCGGCGCCGGCGCCCTGCGCCATTACCAGCGGCACCGCGCCTGCGGCTGTGGTGATCCCCGTCATCAGAATTGGACGCAAACGCTGGGTAGAAGCCGTCAGCAGTGCATCGGTAAACTCTGTGCCTCTGTCGCGCAGCTGGTTGGCAAACTCCACAATCAGAATACCGTTTTTGGCTGCGAGCCCCACCAACATAATGATGCCAATCTGGCTGTAGATGTTGATGGTTTGCCCGGTCATCCACAGACCAACGAGCGCACCAAGAGTCGCCAGCGGTACTGTCAGCATGATGATCGCCGGATGCACGTAGCTTTCAAATTGCGCCGCCAGCACCAGGAACACCACCCCAAGCGCCAGTACAAACACAAAGTACATGGAACTGCCGGATTCCTGATAGTCCAGCGACTGGCCCTTGTAGCTCACCACCGCCTCGGCGGGCAGATAGGTGCGCACTATGTCGTTCAGGTAATCCAGCGCTTCACCCAGGCTATAACCATCGGCCAGGTTTGCTTCGATGGTGATAGAGCGCATACGGTTGTAACGGTTCAGGCTGGAGGCATCGGCAAACTCTTCCACATGCACCAGGTTCGACAGTGGAATAAGCTCGCGGCTGCGCTCGGAACGCACATAAATATTGGTCAGATCCTGCGCTGTGTTCTGCTTGGCGCGGTCACCTTCGATGATCACATCATACTCTTCGCCATCACGCATAAAGGTGGTCACCAGACGTGAGCCGAGCATGGATTCCAGAGTGCGGCCGATATGGGAGATAGACACACCGAGATCGGCGGCGCGGTCACGGTCAATCACCACCCGCATCTGCGGCTTGGTTTCCTTGTAGTCATGGTCAAGCGCCAGCAGTTTGGGATTTTCGGCGGCCTTGGCCATCAGAATATCCCGCCACTGGGCCAGCTCCTCATAGCTTGGTCCACCCAGCACAAACTGCACAGGTTTACCCACGCCGCGGCCAAAGCCCTGACGCATAATCGGGAATGCCTGTACCCCGGCGAGATCCGAAAGCCTTGCGCGGATGTCGTTCATAATCGCAAAGGCGCTGCGGCGCTGGCCCCAGTCTTCGAGCACGATAATGGCCATACCGTTGGAGAAATCGGCCGAGCGGCCAAAACCGCGGGGCGCACGAATAAGCAGACGCTTCACTTCGCCGCTTTCCACCAGCGGCATCAGGCGCTCTTCCACTTCGTTCATGTACTTTTCGATGTACTCGTAGCTGGCGCCCTGAGGACCATTGACCATCAGGAACATGGAGCCACGGTCTTCCCGGGGCGCAAACTCCTGAGGCACCTTCTGCATCATCCATACACTGAGACCCAGTGCGCCAATCACCGTCAGGCTCACTGCAAACGGATGACGAATGGTGCGCTCGAGTGAACGGCGATAGAAGCCTTCCAGCCACTCCATGCCAGCATCCACTTTTTTCACCAGCCAGGAACTCTCACTGGTGGGTTTAAGCAGTTTGGAGCACATCATAGGGCTAAGGCTTAAGGCCACCAGACTTGAGAAAATCACCGCGGCGCTCATGGTCACGGCAAATTCTTTAAAGAGCTTACCCAAATCGCCCTCAAGGAAGGTGATTGGCATAAATACCGCCACCAACACCAGGGTGGTGGCCACCACAGCAAAGGCCACCTCACGGGCGCCGAGGAAAGCGGCCACCAGTGGGGTTTCACCTTCTTCAATACGGCGGTGAATGTTTTCCAGCATCACAATAGCATCGTCCACCACCATACCGATGGCGAGGATCATCGCGAGCAACGTCAGCAGGTTAATGGTGTAACCAAGGATGTAGAGCACGATAAAGGTGCCCAGCAGCGACACAGGCACAGTAATGGCCGGCACCAGCATGGCATGCACGCTTCCAAGGAACAGGTAAATCACCAAAATCACCAAAATCATGGCGATAAACAGGGTTTGGTACACTTCCTTGATAGAGGCTTCGATGAATACTGAACTGTCGTAGCTGCGCTTGATTTCCATGCCGGGAGGCAGGGTCGGGTTAATCCGGTCAACCAGTGCATTCACCGCGCGGGCCACTTCCAGTGTATTGGCAGTGGACTGCTTGGTGACACCCAGACCAATCATGGACTCGCGGTTACCGCGGAACATGATGCGTTCTTCTTCTGAGCCAAGCTCAATCTTGGCCACGTCACCCAGTTTCACCAGATAGCCGTCATCGCCCTGTGCCAGTACCAGATTGGCAAAGTCTTCGGCGTTACGGAAAGTACGCTCAAGACGCACGGTAAAGTGGCGCTCTTTCGATTCCACCGAACCTGCGGGCAGCTCTACGTTCTCAGAGCGCAGCTTGGACTCGATATCGGCTACGGTTAGATTGCGTGCCGCCAAAGCCTGACGGTCAATCCAAATGCGCAGCGCATACACCTTGCCGCCCCCGAGGCGCAGCATGGCGACCCCGTCCATGGCCGAAAAGCGGTCCGCCAGATAACGGTTGGCGTAATCTGTCAGCTCAAGGGTGTTCATACTGTCAGACACCAGATTGAGCCACATGATCACTTCATCGCCACCATTGGCTTTACGGATCTCCGGCGGATCGGCCTCTTCCGGCAGGTTATTGAGCATACTGGAGATGCGGTCACGGATATCGTTAGCCGCAGCTTCAATGTCGCGGTTAATGTTGAATTCCAGGGTTACCGACGAGCGGCCGTCACTGGAAGATGAGCTGATGTGGCGAATGCCCTCGACCCCGCTGACACGGTCTTCCACCAACTGAGTAATACGGCTTTCCACCACAGAGGCACTGGCGCCGCGGTAATTGGTTTCGATGGAAACCACCGGCGGGTCAATGTGGGGATACTCACGCAGCGGCAGCTTATCAAAGGCCACCAGACCAAAGGCGATAAGCAGCAAACTTATCACCGAAGCAAACACCGGCCGCTTTACAGACAGATCGGTCAGGATCATGCGGCATTCTCCTCATCACCGGCTACGGCGGCGCTGAAGTGCTCTTTCATTTCGGGTTTCACTTCATCACCGGGGCGAGCTTTGAGCAGACCACGTACCATGATGGTTTCGCCAAGCTCGAGGCCATCGACGATTTCTGCCCAGCCGCGCTTACGCAGGCCAAGGCTCACTTCGCGGCGCTCAACCTTGTTATCGGCACCCACGATGTACACATAGTGGCGTTTTTGCACAGGAATGATGGCCGACTCGGGCACCATCATGGCTTCGCGGCTGGTTTTGATAAGACGAATTTTCATCAGCATGCCGGGCAGCAAACGGCCATCTTTGTTGGGGATTTCGGCACGAATGGTCACGGCGCGGGTGGATGGATTGATCCGGCTGTCGATGGAAATCACCTTGCCCTGAAACACTTCACCGGCATAGGCCACAGCTTCGGCTTCCAGTGTCTTACCGGGGTTCAGCTGCGGCAGGAACCGCTCTGGCACCGCAAAGTCGAGTTTAATAATGGAGATATCATCCAGGGTGGTGATGGCAGTGCCTGGTGTAACCAGAGCGCCGGGGCTCACCTGACGCAAACCCAGGCGGCCTGCGAAGGGCGCGGTTACAGCGCGATCGCGCAGTGCAGATTCAGCCTGCTCAAGCTCGGCGCGGCTGGTATCAATCTGGGTTTGCAGCCGGTCGCGCTCAAGCTCAGCTACTGTTTGGCTGGTTACCAGCGAGCGAATACGGTCAAATTCGCGCTGATTATCACTCACTTTAACCTTTGCTACCTGCACCCGGGCACGCTGCTCGGCATCCTGCAGCTGCACCAGCAACTGGCCCTGACGAACAACATCGCCATCGGTGAAATTCACCCGGGTCACGGTTTCTGTGACCTTGGCGGTGATGGTGACTGACTCGTTGGCGCGTGTGGTACCCAGGGCCTCCACTTCGTCACGTACGGTTTGCAGCTCTACCTTGGTTACCACAACATTGGGAATGGGACGCGGACGCTGAGCCTGGGCGGTTGGCTCAGATTGCGTATACAAATACCAGGCTCCAGCCCCCCCGACGAGGGCAAGGAGTATAAGGACTTTTTTCATGTGACTTCCGAACTTCAGGCAAAGTTATCGTTATTGTCGGCAAATGCCTTGCCGCAGCTTATTGTGAAGCTAGTTTACCCGTGCACGCAGGTGCTTCAATACGTTTTACTTTTCCTTACAAAATACGTTTTTATGACAAAAATGGATCACTTGTACCCCATCCGGCGAGGTCGGCTGGTTAAATCACGGCTACCGGTGAATTACTTCAGTAGATTGGAAAAGTGGCAGAGATAACTTCTGTATGGCGTGTTGTTTAATGCCCCCTTGCGGATCCCGCCTGGTCAAAAAAAGCTGTGCTGTCGTTGCCAGGCTAGGGCTAGGGACAAGGACACGGGCAAAACCCAACATAAAAAAAGAGGCCCAATGGCCTCTTTTTTATTCCGCTTGCTTATTCAGCTTTGCTAAAAAGCGTGATTAACGTACCTTGCGGTCTTCTTTCATTAGCTCAGACATGGCGCGGTAGATTTGTGCCACTTTCTCATCGGCAAGGGGTTTATCCTCCTTGTCGAGGATGTGCAGCTCGCTGCTGCCCTGAGTGCCTTCGGTCAGCTTCAACTTGTAAGTGCCCTTTTCCAGATCCAGCTTGGCATCACCCCACAGCGAACTCCAGAAACCAGAGTCATCGTTGTAGTTAAGGAAGTACAGACCCTTACTGCTGTCCATATCGGCAATTTCAAAGCCCATTTCCGGCAGCACGATACGCAGACGGTTCCACACCTGGTTGTAATCGCCCTTGGCCAGATAGTAGGCATCGCCTTCCGCTTCGCCGTCAACCAGCTCAACACCAATACCCAGGCTTTCGCGAACACGCTTGGCTTTGATGGCCTGCTCACGCTTCACCGCCATGTAAGCAATGGAGCTGTTGAGCATGTCGATGGTGTAACGGCGCTTGTCGTCGGCAGACAGGCTGGTCTGGATATCATCGCCATCGTAGCTTTCCTGATGGTCAACCAAGTCGATGGTGATGGCACCGGTGCGGCCATGGGGGCGCACTTCCACCTGATAGCGATAACGCTGTTTGAGGGTAAATACCTTATCTGAACCCCAGAGGCTGGTATCCAGCACTTCCTGGTTTTCAATCCAACCGGTCTCGAGGGTGCCAGTGGCGTAGTCTTCCTTCACAATCTCAACCTGACGGCCGACCAGGTAGTCCTTCAGCAGGCCGAAGATTTCCTGTTTCAGATCCAGGCTGTTATCGAAAGATTCAACAATAACTTTAATGTTGTCAGAGCCTTCTTCCACCCGGGTGCCTTCTGCCATTGGCAGCACCTGCAGCGGAGGGCGAATGTCCAGCGCCTTGCCAACCAGTTCGGGGTTGGCGCGGGAGCCCATAGACGGAATATCGTATTCGCGGCTGTAGTTGGGCGACTTAAGACCCGCCGGGATCTTCAGTGGCGCCGCCACGTCTGCGTTCACATATTCGTCGTTACCATTGGCCTGACGGCGCTCCATGGGGGTACTGCATCCCGCGGCAAGGGCGACGAGAATGAACGGCGTGATTTGTTTCAACTTCAAGACTTAGACCTCCAGTCCAGCTTTTTTCATGGCATCGAGCAGTAGACCATGACAAGACTCAGAAAGTTCAGTCAGTGGCAAACGAATGAAACCATCCTTGATAAGTCCCATGCGATGCGCGGCCCATTTCACTGGAATGGGGTTAGCTTCACAAAAGAGTGTGCTGTACAGGCCACGCATAGGCTCGTCGGCTGCAAGCGAGCCGTCGATATCTTTGGCAAGCGCCAGCGCGCACATCTTTTTAAATTGGGCAGGTACTATGTTGTTGGCAACCGAAATGACCCCATCACCGCCAGCCAGCAGGAATTCGCGCGCAGTGGCATCATCGCCGCTGTACAGCAAAAAGTCGGGGCCACAAAGCTCACGCAGACGGGCCACGCGGCTCACATCACCCGTGGCTTCTTTAATGCCGATGATGTTGGCCACATCGCAAAGTTCAGCCACTGTCTCAGGCTTCATGTCCAGCGCGGTACGGCCAGGCACGTTATACAGAATCTGTGGGATGTCAGTGGCCGCAGCCACCGCTTTATAGTGGGCAACCAGGCCTTTGGGCGTGGGTTTGTTGTAGTAAGGCGTAACGCCGAGCATAGCCGCAACACCGGTTGCAGACAGGGCCTGGGTCAGCTCAATTGCCTCGGCAGTAGCATTGGCGCCGTTGCCGCCGATAACCGGAATACGGCCTTTGGCATACTCAACGGTTTTGGCCACCACATTGATGTGTTCTTTCATTGGCAGAGTGGCCGATTCGCCTGTGGTCCCAACGGCCACAATGGCATCGGTGCCATTGGCGATATGAAACTCGACTAAACTCTCAAGACTTGCAAAATCCACTGAGCCATCACTGTTCATAGGCGTGATTAAGGCTACGATGCTTCCGTTTATCATCTGACTTCCCCAAGGTTGCAGGATTCGCTATGGTACTGACCCCTATGGCGATTGACAAGCCATTTACAGGGCTCTCAAAAGGATTTGTTTGTGGTAGCATTGGCGCGCGTCAAAACCACTGCCGATGTGGTTAAAAAGACGCCATGACAACGACACAAAAAGAGGAACCTACATGACCAATTACCTGGTCGTCACCGCCATGGGATCCGATCGTCCCGGTATCGTCAGCAAGCTCGCCCGTCTGGCCAGCGATTGTGATTGTGATATCGTCGACAGCCGCATGGCGCTTTTCGGCAATGAATTCACCTTGATCATGATGGTGTCCGGCTCCTGGGCGGCCATCACCAAGATTGAAAGCGCCCTGCCCCAATTGTCGGTGGAAATGGAACTGCTGACCGTGATGAAGCGCACTTCGCGTCACACGCCGCAAAACTATGTGTCGCGGATTGAGGTGGAGTTCCACGGTAAAGATCAGCGCGGCACCATGAAGCGCATCACCCAGTTTTTGGCGGACCGTTCGCTGGATTTGGCAGCAGTGCGCTCAAACGCAGAGGAAACAGCAGCCGGAGAATCTATCCAGCACGTGTTCCTCGCCATCAATATTCCTGAAAAAGTTGAACTGGATAAGCTCGAAAAGAGTATTCATGAGCTGGCAAGCGAGATGTCGCTGGCCTGTCAGATCAAAAGAATGCAAAGCTGAACCGGCATTAACCAAAAGGACGACGAATGAATACCTTAAAAGCAGGCGATAAAGCGCCGCAGTTTACCTTGCCCAACCAAAACGGCGAGATGATTTCCCTGGCTGAGAGCCTCAAGAACGGTCCTGTGCTGGTGTACTTCTACCCCAAGGCGCTGACCCCTGGCTGTACCGATCAGGCCTGTGGCCTTCGCGACAGTAAGCCGCAGCTGGATGCCAAGGGCGTGACTGTATTTGGCATCAGCCCTGATCCCGTGGCCAAGCTGAAAAAGTTTGAAGAAAAGCACAGCCTCAATTTCCATTTGCTGTCAGATGAAGACCACGCCGTGGCCGATGCCTTCGGTGTTTGGGGTGAGAAAAAGTTCATGGGCAAGGTGTATGACGGCATTCACCGCTTGAGCTTTATTGTTGGCACCGATGGCACCATCAGCCGGGATTTGACCAAGTTCAAAACCAAGACCCACCACGAAACTGTGCTCGAAGCGCTGGGCTGATAGCGTTAAGATACCGCCGGAATGGCGCCGGGCGATCTTTTTCTCGCCCACCTTTTCCGGCTTCATCTTTTGCATATCGGAACGCTGTGATTTATGTCCAATCACAGCCATTAAAAAAGGCCCATCCGGGCCTTTTTTGTTTGGGTCAGTACCGCAGCGTCAGCGTGTGTTATTCGCTCACGGGCTTGCCTGCTGTGGCTGTGGCGCCACCACCGGGTAGCAGCGGCTGCTCGGGCGGATGATTGCGCGGCCAAACGTTGATAACGGCTTTGACCAGCGATGCCAGCGGAATGGCAAAAAACACGCCCCAGAAGCCCCACAGACCGCCAAATACCAGCACAGCCGCGATAATGATAACCGGGTGCAGGTCCACTGCATCCGAGAACAAAATCGGCACCAGCACGTTACCATCAAGCGCCTGAATAATGCCGTAGCCCAGCATCAGGTAGCCAAATTCCGCCGAGAAGCCCCACTGGAAAAAGCCCACCAATGCAATCGGCAGTGTCACCAGGGTCGCGCCCACGTAAGGGATCAGCACTGACAGACCTGTCAGTACCCCCAGCAGCGCCGAGTATCTGAGCCCCATAAATGCAAAGAACACATAACTCACGGCGCCAACAATAATGATTTCAATCACTTTGCCGCGAATATAGTTGAAAATCTGCTGATTCATCTCACCCCATACCTTACGGGCAAGGTCGCGGTTAGAGGGGAAAAAGCGCTTGCTTCCGCGGATAAGCTCTTCTTTATCTTTAAGGAAAAAGAACACCAGCAGCGGCACAAGAATGGTGTACACCATCAGCACCAGCAGCGACGCCGAAAAGCCGAGAATTTGCTTGCCGATATCCAGCAGATGCTGGGTATCGAGCATACGCTTAAGCTCAGCCTCCATGGCAACTACCTGATCGGCACTCACATATTGAGGGTACTTCTGCGTCAGTTCCTCAAGGTAGCCCATACCTTTATCGAGCATGGTGGGCAGCTCGGTCAGCAGCGCCATACCCTGCTTCCAGATACTGGGCACCAGGCCAAATACAATCAGCAGCACTATCCCGGCAAACAGCACCAACATCAGCGAGGCACCTGTGGTGCGGTTAACGCCAATCCGGGTCATCTGAGCCACCGGCCACTCCAGAAGGAAAGCCAACACCAGAGCCACCAACAAAGGCGCCAGCAAGCCGCCGGCAAAGTAAATCAAGGCCCACAGGGAAAAGAGAATAAACAGCAGCGTCACTGCCTGGGGATCACTGAACTTGTCCTTGTACCAGCGAGTCACGAAGTCGAGCATTGGGGCTCCTTAATGAGAGAAGTCGCGATCCTTGTGTTAATTCGGTGCCATCCGGCTGATCCGAAGTGTAAGGCAACTTTGGTCATCCCGGGTCTTTTCTACCCGATATCCCTGTTTTTCAAGAAAAGCGGGAACATCACGGCGGGATGCGCTGTCCAACAAGGCAACTTCGAGCGTTTCGCCTGCGGGCAACTTTTTCAGCGCCAGCTTAACCTGAACCAGAGGAACAGGACATCGAAACGCGGTTAAATCGATAAAAATCATAATGAACTTGCCACAGCCAAACCGGGGCTATTATCCTTGCTTGCACGCTAAACCTCAAGCAGCATACCCGGTAACGGGCATAGACACAGGAAGTAGTAGCCACTTGCGTATATTGACTCTCTCTCGACTGACCAACACCCTCGCCGCTGCGGGGCTCACTGCCTTGTTGAGCCTGCCGGCCACCAGTTTCGCCAATAACGATCTGCCGGATCTTGGCACTGCCGCAGTCAATACCTTCAGTCTGGAAAAAGAGATGGTGTATGGCGATGCCTATATGCGGGTCATTCGCTCATCGGCGCCGCTATTGAGTGACCCTGTGCTGAGCCAATACCTCACCGAGCTTGGAAACAAGCTCGTTGCCAATGCCACCGGCGTGAAAACCCCCTTTTACTTCTTTTTGCTGCGTAATGATGAAATCAACGCCTTCGCATTTTTCGGCGGCCACGTTGGGGTGCACACCGGACTGTTTTTGAATGCCGACACCGAGAGTGAAATCGCCTCGGTGCTGGCCCACGAAATCACCCACGTGACCCAGCGCCATCTGGCGCGCTCACTGGAAGCCCAGCAAAAATCCGGTCCTGCCACCATTGCCGGGCTCCTTGGTGCAATCCTGTTAACCATCGCCGCGCCCCAGGCCGGTATGGCGGCACTGGCCACCACCCAGGCGCTGGCCACCCAGTCCAAAATCAACTACACCCGTTTGCATGAAAAAGAAGCCGACCGCATCGGTATGCAAATTCTGGTGGAAGCCGGTTTTGACCCCAATGCCGCTGCCGACTTTTTCGGAAAGCTCGCCAGCCGTTATCGCTTTACCACCAAGCCGCCGCAAATGCTGCTGACTCACCCGCTGCCCGAGTCACGGATCAGTGAGGCACGCAACCGCGCAACCCAGTATCCGCACCGCTATGTACCGGACAGCCTGAACTACCATCTCGCCAAGGCCCGGATCCAGGTGCGCTTTTCAAGCTACAGTGAAGAATCGGCACTGGCCCTGTTTGACAAACAGCTTGCCCGCCACACCTATGCTTTTGAAAGCGCAGCGCTTTATGGCAAGGCGCTGGCCCTGTTTCGGTTAAAGCGTTTTGATGAGTCTGAAGCGATTATCGATAAACTTCTGGCACGGGACGACAACAATCTGTTTTATCTCGACACCAAAACCGACCTGTTAGCCCAGCGCAAAGACTACAAGAGCGCCATTACCCTGCTGGAGGCCAAGCGTAAGCTCAAGCCCACCTCGCAGGTGATAAATGCCAACCTGGCCAATATCTACATTGAAGCGGGCGAAAGCCCCAAAGCCATTCCACTGCTGGAAGACATGGTGTTCCTCGACCGTCAGAATCCGCTGCCTTATCAGCTGATGACGGAGGCGTATCGCAAGGAAGGCAATAAGGCGCTGGAGCACTTCTCTAACGCCGAAAACCTGGCTCTGGCCGCCGATTACAAGGGCGCCGTTGACCAGCTCAACTTTGCTTACCGCTACACCAAAGATGATGCGTTGCAACTGGCGCGCATCGAGGCCCGTATTCGCCAGTTCAAGGAAGCTGAGCGGGCATTGGAAGAGCTCAAATAATTCCAGCTTAAGCCATCTGCGGGCGCCTGACGGCGCCCGCTTTTTTTGTTATCATCGCGGCAATTTTTGGTAAGTGACACGGATAACACAATGACAAAAGCCGTAATCCTGCATAACCCACGCTGCTCCAAAAGCCGCGAAACGCTGGCGCTGCTCAATGAAAAAGGCGTTGAGGTCGAGGTGGTTGAATACCTCAAAGACACCCCCGATGCCGACGAAATCCGCCGTATTCTGTCGCTGCTGGGCCTCGGCGCCCGCGAACTGATGCGCACCAAGGAAGACGAGTACAAGGCCCAGGGACTGGACAATCCGGCCCTCAGCGACGCTGAGCTTATTGCCGCCATGGTCGCCACCCCCAAACTGATTGAACGCCCTGTGGTGCTCGCCAACGGCAAAGCTGCCATCGGCCGCCCTCCGGTCAAGGTTCTGGACATTCTTTGAGGTTTTCCGTGCTGTCTGATACCCAGCTTTTGCTCAAAATAAACCGCGCAGGTTATCTGGCGCTGTTGCTGGTACTTGGCTACTGGTTCTTGCTTGGCCCAAACAGCCAGGAATATTCGCTGTTATTCAACGCCCTGTGGCTGGTTCCCCTGCTGCTGCCACTGCCGGGGCTGATGAAAGGCAACCCTTATACCCACGCCTGGGCAAGCTTTGTGCTGTGTCTGTATCTGCTGCACGGCCTGACGCTGGTCTATATTGCCGGTGATTGGCTCTGGTTTGCGCTGCTGGAACTGGGCTTACTGATCTTACTGTCGGTTACCTTCCCTTTCTACGCCCGCCACCGCGGCCGTGAATTGGGGCTTGGACTGAAGAAAAAGTCCAAAGATGAGCCTTCGCAATAACAGCTTCATCGTTACGGGCTAACGCTTACGTAACGCCAGAAAGCAAAAAGCGCTGCCAATGCAGCGCTTTTTTGTGATTTTCTTTGACAGGTAAATATTTATACAAACAATAGCTTCGCCATATTTTTACTCGCTAATCCTTAGTTTATTGAATAAATTAGAGCCTTAGCATCTCTTTCACAAACGGGATTGTCAGCTTGCGTTGATGCACCATGGACGCCTTGTCCAGCCTGTCGAGCACATCGAACAGAGTTCGTAAATCCCTCGCCATCCGATTCAGCAAAAAACGTCCTACGTCCTCAGGTAACTGCAAGCCACGCATGGCTGAGCGGCGCTGCAATGCTGCCAGTTTTTCATCATCCATCATGGGTTGCAGCTGATAGGTCAACCCCCAATGCATTCTGGAGAGCAGATCCGGCAAGCCAAATCCGGCTTCCATCGGCGAGGCGCTGGCGCTGACAATCAGACTGCCACGCTTTTGCTCCAGCACCCGATTATAGAGGTCAAAAATCGCTTCTTCCCACAGCGGATGACCGGCCACGGCATCCACATCGTCGATACAAATAAGGTCAAACTGCTCAAGCCCTTCGAGCAATGCGGTAGAAATACTGGCGTGAATACCAAGGGGAATATAAAAACTGCGCCGCTCCACCTCGTTGGCGTGGGCACAGGCTGCGTGCATCAGATGAGTTCGCCCCGACTTGATAGGCCCCCAGAGGTAAATGGCATGATTGCCCTCGCCGCCCGCCGCCGATTTCAGGGCACCAATAAGCTCATCATTACCCGCTGCGGGGTAATAACTGGCGAAGGTTTCATCGTCCGGTAAATGGACAGGCAGAGACAATTGCAATGGAGGCTGTTGTGTCACTCGGTTACTTCTCAATCAATCTGGTGGCACTGAAATAAAAACGGCGCCAGTGTAACACGGACGCCGTTAAATTCCGAGTCGCAGACCTTACTGGCCGCGCCACTCGTAGTGATTTGGCTTGGCAGGCATCCCCGGTGTTTCCAGTACATCGCCTGGATTAATGGCATTGGCGAAGGGATCGGGTTGCGCGCTGCTATCCCCCTGGCTGGCAGCATCGCTTGAGCCAGAGCTACCCGCCAGAGCAGCAGATGAATCGCCAAGTGGCGTCAGCCGCGGCTCCAGAGCAAGAGTACGCCTTAGCTCATCTTCGCTGCCAAAAAGCGCCAGTGCAAAGCGCACCGAATCGCCCTGAATACTCACCAGCCGTACAGATTTCACCATCGACAGCTGGCCAAGGTAAGTTTCGATATCCACCACGGCTTTAAGCTTGTTGACACCAGTGAACACCAGCTCGGTTCCCGAGGTTTCGCTGGAGCCTGTCACTGCGTAGCGGGACACATAATAACTGCTCATGCCAGACAGCATGGCAGAGATAGCATCTTCAAGATTTTCGCTGCGGCCAGAGACTTCATTCACCGCCTGAATAACCTGCCCCGGTTCATTGGCAGCCGTGCGCGGGTAAAGCGCCAACCGATACTCATAACCGCCATCAACGGCATCCAGAGTCGCAATGGCAAAAAAATCGGACTGATAGCGTGAGGAAGCACCGGCCACTTCATCGGGGAAGAAACCGCGTACCGAGTTGATATTGGCGACCATCATGTCGTCAAGATCCAACAGCGGAAACAGCAGTGGCACGCCTGTCTGGGCACTGGCATCGTTGAATTGACTGCGAACCGGCAGATCGGAATGATCCCCAAGCAGCACCTTTTCGGTTTCACCGTCGGTGGCAAGCCACAGCAGTGTCAAAGGACGCTGTTTTCCCCACACCGGCAGCTGGGCATTTCTGAGGGTGCCGGTAATTCGCGCGCTGTCGAAACTGGCACGCACGTAAAGTTTGCCGTTGTTTTCCACATAGCCAAACTGGCTGAGGGCCGAGCGGGCCTGATTAATCAGTGCCTGTACCTGGGCATTGGCGAGTGCTTCCTGGCTGCCGCTGTTTTTTACCATGACCTTGGCCATGGCATCTTTAATCGCCTGCTCAAGTTCGGCGCCATTGCGTGAACTGATGGGCACATCGGCTTCATTAAGGCGATTTACCTGCACCGCCTCGGCGCCCATGGCACCCAGCAGCAATCCGGTGGCCAGGGCCAGCTTGTGAAAGGTCTTCAACATGGAAATTGGTCTATCCCTGAAAAAACAATTGGCGGCAGTGTAACACACTTGACCTTGGGCAACACAGTCCAACGAAAGGCCGCAAATTTAGCACTCATGCGGCCAGATTGTCCTTTTGCGCCAAGGAGTTCACAAAATCTGTACTCAGGCTTACCAAAGCCGTTTCAGCTGATAGAATGGGAAGATTTTAACCTTACAGGACATAAAAAAATGAACAAACTCCTGCTGCCCCTCCAGGGTGCCCAAATGCTGTTTGTGGCGTTTGGTGCGCTGGTGTTGATGCCGCTGCTGACCGGGCTCGACACCAGTGTGGCGCTCTTTACCGCGGGCCTGGGCACCTTACTGTTCCAGCTTATCACCCGCAGACAAGTACCTGTGTTTCTCGCCTCCTCCTTCGCCTTTATTGCCCCCATCATGTATGCGGTGCAAACCTGGGGCGTTGCCGCCACCATGGGTGGCTTGATTGCCGCCGGCGGCGTGTATCTGATGCTGTCGCTGCTGGTCAAGCTGAAGGGTGTTGGCTTTATTCACCGCCTGTTACCCCCGGTGGTGGTGGGTCCAGTGATCATCATAATCGGTCTTGGTTTGGCGCCGGTGGCGGTGAATATGGCGCTGGGTAAAACCGGTGACGGAAGCGCCGTGTTGGTTGATGGTGATACTGCGCTGGTGATTTCTCTGTTATCGCTGACCACGACCATACTGGTGGCGATATTTGCCAAAGGGATCCTCAAACTGATGCCGATCCTGGCCGGGATCCTGGTGGGTTATGTCACCGCGCTCTTCTATGGAGTGGTCAGCTTTGATGCCCTTATCACCGCGCCCTGGTTTGCAGTGCCTCACTTTACCGCGCCGGAATTTCACTGGCAGGCGATCCTGTTCATGATCCCGGTGGCCATAGCCCCGGCGGTGGAGCACATTGGCGATATCCTTGCGATTTCCAATGTCACCCGCAAAGACTTTATGAAAGACCCGGGCCTGCACCGCACCCTCGCCGGTGACGGGGTGGCCACCATGGCCGCTGCCGCCTTTGGCGGACCGCCAAATACCACCTACTCTGAAGTGACCGGCGCCGTGACCTTAACCCGCAACTTTGACCCCAAAATCATGACCTGGGCCGCCATTGTCGCCATTCTGCTGGCCTTTATCGGCAAACTTGGGGCGCTGATGCAAACTATTCCAGTGCCAGTGATGGGCGGCATTATGTGTTTGCTGTTTGGCTCCATTGCCGCAGTGGGCCTCAGCACCCTTATTCGCAATCAGGTCGATTTGGCCTGTCCGCGTAACCTCGCCATTGTGGGGGTAACGCTGGTATTTGGTATCGGCGGTATGGCTTTTGGCATTGGCTCATTCAGCCTCACTGGCATCAGCTTGTGCGGCATCGTTGCCATTTTGATGAACCTGCTGCTGCCACCTTCGGCACCTGAGCCCGAAAGCCCTTAAGCTCGAAAGCGACTCTTTATTCTGAAACGGCTTAGATGTTCCAACTGGAAATACTGACAACAAAAAGCCCCGCATCGCGGGGCTTTTTTATTCAGGCAATAACCGAGGCTTATTCTGCTTCAGTCTTATACTTGGCAGCCACTTCTTTGATAAGCGGCTGCAGTTCGCCTTTTTGGAACATCTCGGTCAGGATGTCGCAACCGCCGATCAGTTCACCTTCGACCCACAGCTGTGGGAAGGTTGGCCAGTTGGCGTACTTTGGCAGCTCGGCACGGATATCCGGATGTTGCAGGATGTCCACATAGGCAAACTGCTCACCGATGTTAATCATCATCTCGGCAACGCGGGCAGAGAAACCACAGCTTGGCAGCTTTGGAGAACCCTTCATGTAGACAATGATTGGGTTTTCAGCGATTTGCTGCTTGATTCTTTCTACTGTTTCCATTTTGATTCCTGACTTGGCATCCCCCTGAGGGGCATTGATGTCTCACACGTGGGCTTATTGTACGCCAGTGGGCGGCGGAACAAAATCCCACAGTTTGTAAGGTTATGTCATTATTTGATTTTTCGATAAGCACTATCGCCCGAAAACCCCAAAGAATGATTCACATCACAGATTTTCCGAGTACAATATCGGCCAGTGAGCAAGAACGTGAAAAACGTATAATCGTCCATGGAGAGATACTAATGGCTTTCGAATTACCACCACTGCCTTATGCGAAGAACGCACTGGAACCCCATATTTCCCAGGAAACTATCGAGTACCACTACGGTAAGCACCACAACACCTACGTGGTTAAGCTGAACGGTCTGATCCCAGGTACCGAGTTCGAAGGCAAGAGCCTGGAAGAGATCGTTAAGACCTCTACCGGCGGTATCTTCAACAACGCCGCTCAGGTTTGGAACCACACCTTCTACTGGAACTGTCTGTCTCCAAATGGCGGCGGCGCTGCCACTGGCGCAGTAGCCGATGCCATCAACGCTGCTTTCGGCTCTTTCGAAGAGTTCAAAGCCAAGTTTACCGACGCCGCTGTGAACAACTTCGGCAGCGCCTGGACCTGGTTGGTGAAGAACGCTGACGGTTCTGTTGCTATCGTTAACACCAGCAACGCAGCCACCCCGCTGACCGATGCTTCTGTTACCCCAATCCTGACTGTGGATGTGTGGGAACACGCTTACTACATCGATTACCGCAACGTACGTCCTGACTACCTGGCCCACTTCTGGGAACTGGTAAACTGGGACTTCGTGAACCAGAACTTCGCCGGCTAATCCCGCGTTTTTCAGGTCAAAAAAGGAGCCATTCAGGCTCCTTTTTTTATGCCTCTTTCCCGAATCTTTGCCCGCATTTTTTCGCGTCCCGCCGAATAGAAGCAGATGCAACTGTTGCTTTTGCAACTATTTGTCATTGTTTTTACACATCTTTTTTTGACACAGCTCAAGAATTTATGTCTAAGATTACAGGTAGGGAGCAAACCGTATCCAGTTCCCGGCATCACATCAATGGCGTTTCAGGGGGTTAGCATGGGCATCTTTGAACATTACCAACAGCGCTATGAAAAGAAACTCGAAGAAGAATACTCACTCCAGGAGTTTCTTGAAATCTGCAAGCAGGACAAGAGCGCTTACGCGACCGCGGCAGAACGTCTGCTGCTGGCCATCGGCGAGCCGGAAGTGATAGACACCTCCAAAAATCCCGTACTCAGCAGGATCTTTTCCAACCGGCTTATTTCTCGTTATCCCGCCTTTAAAGACTTCTTTGGCATGGAAGACGCTATCGAGCAGATAGTGGCTTATCTCAAGCACTCGGCCCAGGGCCTCGAAGAAGCCAAGCAAATCCTGTATTTGCTGGGCCCTGTGGGCGGTGGTAAGTCTTCCCTCGCCGAAAAGCTCAAGGCTCTGATGCAAAAGGTGCCCATTTATGTGCTGAGCGCCGATGGGGTTCGAAGCCCGGTCAACGACCATCCCTTCTGCCTGTTCGATGCCGATGAAGATGGCAAACTGCTGGCGGATGAGTACGACATTCCAGCCCGCTATTTAAAAACCATTATGTCGCCCTGGGCCGTAAAACGGCTGCACGATTTTGGTGGCGATATCAGCCGCTTTAAAGTGGTAAAAGTGTTCCCATCGGTGCTGGATCAGATTGCTGTGGCCAAAACCGAGCCCGGTGATGAAAACAACCAGGACATTTCCTCTTTGGTGGGTAAAGTGGACATTCGGCAGCTGGAGCATTTTGCCCAGAACGACGCCGATGCTTACTCCTACTCAGGCGCCCTTTGCCGTGCCAACCAGGGGTTGATGGAATTTGTGGAGATGTTCAAGGCGCCCATCAAAGTGCTGCACCCACTGCTCACCGCCACCCAGGAAGGCAACTATAACGGCACCGAAGGTCTGTCGGCCCTGCCCTTTGGTGGCATCATTCTGGCGCACTCCAATGAGTCAGAATGGTCCAGTTTCAAGAACAACAAAAACAACGAGGCCTTCCTCGACCGGGTTTATATCGTCAAGGTGCCTTACTGCCTGCGGGTAACTGAAGAAATTCAGATTTACCAAAAGCTTATCCAGAACTCCGAGTTGACCCAGGCGCCCTGCGCACCCGGTACACTCGAAACGCTGGCGCAGTTCAGTGTGCTGTCACGGCTGAAAGTGCCTGAAAACTCCTCCATCTACTCCAAGATGCGGGTGTATGACGGTGAAAGCCTGAAAGATACCGATCCTAAAGCCAAGTCCTATCAGGAGTATCGCGACTACGCCGGCGTGGATGAAGGCATGAACGGCCTTTCAACCCGTTTCGCATTTAAAATCCTCTCAAGGGTGTTTAACTTCGACCACACAGAAATTGCCGCCAATCCGGTGCATCTCTTCTATGTGCTTGAAAAACAGATCGAAGCAGAGCAGTTCCCCGGCGAGACCGCCGAGCGTTATCTGGAGTTTTTAAAAGGTTACCTGATCCCCAAATACGTGGAATTTATCGGTAAAGAAATCCAGACCGCCTATCTTGAGTCCTATTCAGAGTACGGCCAGAACATCTTTGACCGTTATGTCACCTATGCTGACTTCTGGATTCAGGATCAGGAATATCGCGATCCCGAAACCGGCCAGTTGTTTGACCGCGCCGCCCTGAACGCCGAGCTTGAAAAAATCGAGAAACCCGCCGGGATCTCCAATCCCAAGGATTTCCGTAACGAGATAGTGAACTTCGTGCTGCGGGCCCGGGCCAATAACGAAGGTAAAAACCCCAACTGGACCAGCTACGAAAAACTCAGAACCGTCATCGAGAAGAAGATGTTCTCCAACACAGAAGATCTGCTGCCGGTGATTTCCTTCAACGCCAAAACCTCCACCGACGATCAGCGTAAGCACGATGATTTCGTCAATCGGATGATGGAAAAAGGCTACACCAAGAAACAGGTTCGCCTGCTGTCCGAGTGGTATCTGCGGGTACGTAAATCGTCTTGATACTGACTGGCGCCCGCCTGATTGCAGGCGGGTGGCCGGATTTGGGGAGGTGCGTATGGCGAATTTTATTGACAGGCGATTGAACGCCAAGGGGAAAAGCACGGTAAACCGGCAGCGGTTTATCAACCGATATAAAAAACAAATCAAAAAGGCCGTGAGCGACGCGGTCACCCGTCGCAGTGTTACCGATGTCGATAAAGGCGAGAAAATCAGCATTCCCACCCGGGATATCACCGAGCCCATGTTTCACCAGGGCAAAGGCGGCTATCGCGAGCGGGTACATCCCGGCAATGACCAATTCACCCGTGGCGATAAGATTGACCGGCCTCCTCAGGGCGGTGGCGGTCAGGGCAGTGGTCAGGGTGATGCATCCGACTCCGGCGAAGGTCAGGACGACTTTGTATTTCAGATCTCTAAAGATGAGTATCTGGAGCTGCTGTTTGAAGATCTGGAGCTGCCAAACCTGCAAAAAAACCGGCTGAACAAGCTGGTTGAGTTTCAAACCTACCGCGCAGGTTTTACCAATGATGGTGTGCCTGCCAACATCAACATTGTCAGGTCTCTGCGCTCATCCCTTGCGCGCCGCACCGCCATGAGTGCGGGCAAAAAGCGAGAATTACGTGCCCTTCAGGCCGAACTCGATGAGCTAGAAAACACCCCGGGGGCCAATGCCGAGCGGATTTTGGCGCTGAAGGACCAGATTGAGATACTCAAAAAGAAAATCGATGCGGTGCCCTTTATCGACACTTTTGACTTACGCTACAACAACTTCGCCAAGCGCGAAGTGCCCTCCAGCCAGGCGGTGATGTTTTGTCTGATGGATGTGTCAGGCTCTATGGATCAGGCCACCAAGGACATGGCCAAACGCTTCTATATTCTGCTGTATCTGTTTTTGACCCGCACCTACAAAAACCTGGAAGTGGTCTACATTCGCCACCACACCCAGGCCAAGGAAGTGGATGAACATGAGTTCTTCTACTCTCAGGAAACCGGCGGCACCATAGTCTCGTCGGCACTGAAGCTGATGGTTGAGATCCAAAAAGAGCGCTATCCGGCAGATGAGTGGAATATTTACGCTGCTCAGGCTTCCGATGGCGACAACTGGGCTGATGACTCACCCACCTGCAGGCAAATTCTGGAACAACAAATTTTGCCCATGGTGCGTTACTACAGCTATATCGAAATCACCAACCGCGCCCACCAAACCCTGTGGCGTGAATATGAATCCCTCATGCAAGTATTCGACAACATGGCCGTGCAGCACATTCGCCAGGCCGAAGATATCTACCCTGTTTTCAGAGAACTGTTTAAAAAGCAGGCGGTGTAAGGGGGCTTTATGGGGAAACGCAAACCGTTAAATGATGGACCCGATTGGACCTTTGAGCTCCTGGAGGCCTATCAGCATGAAATTGAGCGTGTCGCGACGCACTATCGGCTCAATTATTATCCCAATCAGATTGAGGTAATCACCGCCGAGCAGATGATGGACGCCTATGCAGGCATAGGCATGCCCATTGGTTACACCCACTGGTCGTTCGGCAAACGCTTTATTCAAACCGAGCAAAGTTACAAGCGTGGTCATATGGGGCTGGCCTACGAGATTGTGATTAACTCCAACCCCTGTATCGCCTATTTAATGGAAGAAAATACCATCACCATGCAGGCACTGGTGATGGCCCACGCCTGCTACGGCCATAACAGCTTCTTTAAGGGCAACTACTTATTTAAAACCTGGACCGATGCCAGCTCCATTATCGATTATCTGGTGTTCGCCAAAAATTACATTGCCGAGTGCGAGGAACGCTACGGCGTTGAAGCTGTTGAGAATATTCTGGACTCCTGCCATGCGCTGCAAAATTACGGCGTAGACAGATACAAGCGCCCTTCCGAGATCTCCTTCCGCGAAGAAAAAGCCCGCCAGAAAGAGCGCGAAGAATATCTGCAAAGTCAGGTGAATGATTTGTGGCGTACCGTGCCCACCAGCGCCACCGAAAAAGAAAAGCAGCCGAAAAAACGCTTCCCCGCAGAGCCGCAGGAAAACATCCTTTATTTTATTGAGAAACACGCGCCACTGCTGGAGCCATGGCAGCGGGAGATTGTGCGTATCGTGCGCAAGATGGGCCAGTATTTTTATCCGCAAAAACAAACCCAGGTAATGAACGAAGGCTGGGCCACCTTCTGGCACTACACCATTTTGAACCACCTCTATGACGAAGGTCTGGTGACCGACCGCTTTATGCTGGAATTCCTGCAAAGCCACACCGGCGTGGTGGCGCAGCCGCCCTACAACAGCCGCTACTATTCAGGCATTAACCCCTACGCACTGGGGTTCAATATGTTTACCGATATCCGCCGCATTTGTGAAAACCCCACCGAAGAAGACAGGGCCTGGTTCCCTGAAATCGCCGGCAGCAATTGGCTCGATACCTTGCATTTCGCGATGGAGAATTTTAAGGATGAGAGTTTTATCAGCCAATATCTGTCACCGACATTGATCCGCCAGTTTAAGCTGTTTGGCATTGTGGATGACGAGCGGAAAAATTACCTGTCCATTTCCGCCATTCACGATGAACAGGGCTATCGTGATATCAGGCAGATGTTGTCGCAGCAATATAACCTTTCCAACCTTGAGCCCAATATTCAGGTACATAGCGTTGAAGTGATGGGCGACAGATCCATTACCTTAAGGTACGTCCCCTTCAACGACATACCGCTGGCACAGGACTCATTTGAAGTGCTTAAACACCTGCATCGCCTATGGGGCTTTACGGTGATTTTGCAGCAGGAAGAAAGTGATGGCACCTTAAAAGAACTGGGGCGCTGCCCGCCTGCGCATTCAGACGATGGCAGCATCTGACTCCTGTCGCTTCAAAACAAAAACGCAGCCCTGGGGCTGCGTTTTTTAATTCTGTGCGTTGTAAAAAGCTTTCTGCAACTGGCTTTCTATAACTGAAGTTCTATAAAAGGCTTGCTGTGGAAGCCTTGCATCTACAGCAGTACAGCCTTCAAAATAATCAGCCGTGCGGATCCTGATTAATATCTGCTGGCATGGCATCTTTCAGCTTTTGCCACATTTTGCCACTGTTAATGCCATAGGTGCGCATCAAAGAAGGCACTTCGCCGTAGGCGTGGCGCTTGGCCAGCTGCTCCAGCTCGATGTAGAAATCCAATGCCATTTTACGGGCTTCACCGCTGGAAAAGTAATAGCGGCCAACACGGCTGTAAAGGCCTTTAAAGCCGTTCAGGATCAACACATACAGTGGGTTTCCAGAGGAAAACGCCAGCGTGTGATGCAGTTCGTAATCAAACTCGGCGTAGGCTTCCGGGGTATCTGGCATGCCGTGGATCTTCCCCAGCACCTCAACGGCGGTTTCCGGATTGTGACGTACAGCGCCGCGGAAATAGATGGCACTGACGTTGGTGCGGGCAGACAGCAGCTGGTCTACCAATACCGGAAAACCCTCAGGGTTCAAATCGGCAATGGTTTCAAGGATATTCAGGCCAGAGGTTTCCCAGAAATTATTAACCCGGGTTGGCTTGCCGTGCTGGATAGTCAACCAGCCATCACGGGCCAGCCGCTGCAACACTTCACGCAAGGTGGTACGGGTAACGCCGATAAGCTCTGACAATTCGCGCTCGGCGGGAAGAATGGAGCCGGGGGGAAATTTATTTTCCCAGATAGAACGCACTATGTATTTCTCTGCGAAACTCGCAGGACCTTTGGCATTGATAATCATCAGCCCCAATTTCCGGTGGTTTGTCCTCTTGTAAGGCACTGATCATACCAGAGCGGCAAAAAATGGAAACCTCCCCGCTTGCATTAGCAACCCCGGAAAGTGCTTGAATTCACATTGTTGTTTAAAAAGACAGCGAACAACCGCGGTAATTGACAGTTTTTGCAAGTCGGATCGGCTTTTTGAAATGCCACGCTGCCTATCCTGGATTACTTTGGGGTAAGGTTTAGGCTAGACTGAACTACATCTATTCAGTAATACTCAAAACAACAATAATCCTCATTGATTATCAAGCATATGGGAGAGGGGAACATGCCATCTACTCTAGGGCAGTCGTTATTTGCCAACTTTCTGGGAAACTCCCCCAGATGGTATAAACTCGCGATTCTGTCGTTTCTCGCGATAAACCCGGTACTCTTTTATCTAAACCCCTTTGTTGCGGGCTGGGTATTGGTCATTCAGTTTATTTTTACCCTGGCGATGGCACTCAAGTGCTACCCGCTGCAGCCCGGTGGTTTGCTGGCTATCGAAGCGGTCATTATTGGCATGACCACCCCCAGTCAGGTACTGCATGAAATCGAGGCTAACCTCGAAGTACTGTTGCTGCTGGTGTTTATGGTGGCCGGTATCTACTTCATGAAACAGCTGCTGCTGTTTGCCTTCACCAAGATGCTGACCAAGGTACGCTCCAAGGTGGTGGTATCACTGCTGTTTTGTATCGCCTCCGCCTTCCTGTCGGCCTTCCTCGATGCGCTGACGGTAATCGCCGTGATTATCACTGTGGCTGTGGGCTTCTACTCGATTTACCACAAGGTGGCGTCGGGTAAAGATTTCAGCTCCGATCACGACCACACCTCCGAAGCACCCGAGCAACTTAATGAAGAAGAGCTCGAATCTTTTCGCGGCTTCCTGCGTAACCTGTTGATGCACGCCGGTGTGGGTACTGCCCTGGGTGGCGTGTGCACCATGGTGGGCGAGCCACAGAACCTGATTATTGCCGCCCAGGCCAACTGGCAGTTTGCCGAGTTCGCGATTCGTATGTCGCCAGTGACAGTGCCGGTATTTTTTGCCGGGATCCTGACCTGCTTCCTGGTAGAGAAATTTAAAATCTTCGGTTATGGCGCCAAGCTGCCCGATGCAGTACACCGCATTTTGTCAGATTACGACGCTTATGAAGATGCGCGCCGCAGTCCAAGAGACAAGGTCAAGCTGCTGGTGCAAGCCCTCGTGGGTGTGTGGCTGATTGTGGGCCTGGCGTTCCACCTGGCCTCTGTGGGTCTGATTGGTCTGTCGGTCATCATCCTCAACACCGCCTTTAACGGCATAACAGATGAGCACGCGCTCGGTAAAGCATTCGAAGAAGCCCTGCCCTTTACTGCGCTGCTGGCCGTATTCTTTGCCGTGGTGGGGGTGATTATCGACCAGCAACTCTTCGGTCCTGTTATCCAATGGGCACTTGGCTTTGAAGGTAATGTGCAGCTGGTGATTTTCTATATCGCCAACGGACTGCTCTCAATGGTCAGCGACAACGTGTTCGTGGGCACTGTGTACATCAACGAAGTGAAAGCCGCGCTGCTCAATGGCCAAATCAGCCGTGATCAGTTCGATTTGCTGGCTGTCGCCATCAATACCGGTACCAACCTGCCCTCGGTTGCCACGCCTAACGGTCAGGCTGCATTCCTGTTCCTGCTGACCTCTGCGTTGGCGCCACTTATTCGCCTGTCCTACGGCCGCATGGTGATGATGGCACTGCCTTACACTATCGTGCTGTCGATTGTCGGTATTCTGACTATCGAAATGGGGCTTTTGGAGCAGATGACCCAGTACTTCTACGATGTAAACCTGATTAACCACCACAGCGTGGCCGAGGCTGCCGGTAAAGCAGTGGGTGGACATTAATTCCTTCGATTGACTGAACTTCTTTGCTTAAGTAAAGTCAGAAATAGCCCGCACCTCAGTGTGCGGGCTTTTTTATGGAATGCCATTTTCACGGAGACCCTATGTCCAGCCTGATTTCTTTCGCCCACAGTCGCTTATCCTGGGCGATATTGGCCCTGAGCGCCCTGTCATTAGAGTTGGCGGCACTGTATTTTCAGTACGGGATGAAGCTAGATCCCTGCGTTATGTGTATCTACCAGCGCCTTGCAGTGTTTGGTTTACTTGGCGCCGGGGTACTTGGGCTTATTGCCCCGGCAAGCCGTATCATGCGTCTGCTGGGTGGCCTGCTCTGGGGCGTCAGCAGTATCTGGGGCCTCAAGCTCGCCCTGGAACTGGTAGATATGCAAAATAACCCCAACCCCTTCTCAACCTGCTCGTTCCTGCCGGAATTTCCAAGCTGGATGCCACTGCACGAATGGCTGCCGGATGTGTTTATGCCCACCGGCATGTGCACCGATATCCCCTGGCAGTTTGCCGGTGTCACCATGGGCGAGTGGATGATTGTGGCCTTCAGTGTCTACCTGCTGGCACTGCTGGTATTTCTGGTACCTATTTTTAAAAAGTCCGCCTGATGCTTGCTATCAAGGCTGATTGCCTGGCACTGGCCGCATAAACGAAAAAACGCCCTGACGGGCGTTTTTTGTTGACTTGGCAAAGGCTTCGTCGGATTTTCTAAGAGCGGCAGCAATCACAATCAGACAGTGAATAGTCATTATGCACGGCGACGTCAGCTGCACTCAGTCGAAGGACTCAGTCGAAGCACTCAGTCGATATCTTTCAGCGGCCACAGCACTATGTGGTCTTCCATGTCCCTGACCTTGGTTTCACATACGACCTTGCCCTTCACCGACATACCTGCGGCGTGCATGGCCTCTTTGCTGCCGGTGATAAGCGGATGCCAGGAAGGTAAATCACGGCCCTGATACAGGCGGATATAGGCGCAGCTATCGGGCAGCCAGGTGAGGCTGGCGATGTTGTCCACCGTGATGGCGGCGCAGCCCGGCACAAAGGTAAACCTTTCCGTGTAATGGCGGCAGTGGCAGGCGTCTCTGTCCAGCAGTTTACAGGCCGCGTTGGTGTAATAAAGCTCATCGGTTTCATCGTCGATAAGCTTATTCAAACAGCACTTGCCGCAGCCGTCACACAGGGATTCCCACTCCTCGGTGGTCATTTCATCGAGGCGTTTTTGTTTCCAGAACTCAGTCACAACCTATACCAATCACACTGCAAAGGGCGGGAGTATACCCTATTCTCCCAGTTGAAACTTGATGCGATCCGACAGATGCACCAGCGCGAGCGCAAAATAGTCGCTGTCCCGCCAACGCTTGATAGCAAGATAGTTGTCGTACACCAGATACACCCGCCCCTTGGGGCCATCGGGCATAACCATGGTGACCAACATATCGCTGCGGGCCGGTAAATCCGTGCCATCGAAGCGCCGAACGCCCAGTGCCTGCCAATCGGCAAAGCCTTTCTTGACGCCACTCGAAGCCAGCGTCACATCAAAATCTGCTGGGATCTTCACCTGGCGGCCCCAGGTTTCGTCGGCGCGCCAGCCGGACTCCTTCATAAAAGAAGCGATAGATGCGAATACGTCGGCAGGATTGGTCCAGATATCCGCTTTACCATCATCGTCACCGTCTTTGGCATAGGCCAGGAAACCCGCCGGCAGCAACTTGGGTTGCCCCATGCGGCCATCGGGGGTCGCCAAAAGCTGCTCAAGCTGCCAACTGCTGCTGTCTAGGATGTTCAAGGCAGCAAAAAACTGCTCTCGATAGAAGGCTTCACGTACCCCGCGATAGGCTTTTGATGCCGTCACCGACAGTACAGGATATGCGCCTGACTCACGACCATAGCGCGATTCAAGCCCCCACAGCGCCACGATAAACCGCGGCTGCACGCCGTAGGCGTCACCGATCCGCGTTAAGGTCTCGCTGTGGCCCTGGTACTGAAACTTGGCCTCATCGACCAGGGTATCAGTCAGCACACTTGGCAGGTATTTATCGAGATTGCCGGCACTTTCAGGTGTGGCTTCATCGTCACCGTTTTGGCTTTTGGCCAAACGGAACTCTTTCACCTTGGGGAATACCGCGGAAATGGTTTCCGGACGAATGTCATGTCTTTCAAGGGCTTCTTTACGAAGCCCTTCGAGGTAGTCAGCAAAGCTGCCACTGTGACTATCTTCGGCAAGCGCCACGCCGGACAACAGTGCCAAAGCAGACAGGGAAGTACAGAGTAATGACTTCACAGTAACGAACGCCTCCTAACGAATCGGTCAGTCCTTTATCAATCCTCTATGCCTAAACTGCGGCGGTGTTCGGTCAATAAGTTCTCTTTTGGGGGCGGAATTTGCAAGTAGTAACCCTTTTGTTCGAGTTCGGCGCGTACCTTGCTGATGTCCGCTATCCCCAGTTTGTCTTTTTTATCCAGCGGTAACAACATTACCAATTTAGGTTGCCCGAACATCTGCATCAGCGGCTCAGGCACCTGGCTGAAATCCTCTCGTTTGGGGACAAACAGAAAGGTTTCTTCCTTTCGGCTGCTCTTATAAACGGCACATATCATAAGTGTGTCAATTTCCGAAAATATCAAACTTGCCAGTCATTGGGGCACACTATAACATGGGCTCTTTAGAAAAAAATGTAGATCAGCGCGAGACTGATTAATTTCTGGAGTATTATACGGCGATGCCAAAAGCAAGCCTTGAATTAAAGGGATCTTCTTTCACGCTTTCTGTTTTGCATATTAACAGCGCAAATTTGGACAGCCTTGCCAGTGAACTGGACCGTAAACTCGCCCAGGCCCCGCAATTTTTCATTGGTGCGCCCCTGGTGCTTAACCTGGGTGCGATTGACGACGGTGAAATGGATTTAGCCGCGCTGAAACAACTTCTTGTATCGCGCCAGCTGGTAATAGTAGGCGTGACTTCCGCTTCAAAAGCCCTTGCCGAGCAAGCCAAATCCTTAGGACTGGCTATCGTCAAGGCTGGCAAAACCGCCAACGGTCAGACCTCCCCTGCCGCCGCGTCCTCTTCAGAGCCCAAAACCACCCGGATCGTGAGACAAAACGTGCGTTCCGGTCAGCAGATCTACGTCAAAAACGGCGATCTGGTGGTGATTGGCGCCGTGGGAAATGGCGCAGAAGTGATTGCCGATGGCAGCATACATATTTATGGTGCACTCAGGGGCAAAGCCATGGCTGGAGCCAACGGTTCCAAGGATGCCGTTATCCTGGCCAAATCCCTTGAGCCCGAACTGATTTCCATCGCGGGTCAATACTGGCTGACAGAGAATTTACAAAAGCACGGTGTGACTGCGAAAAGCGGCTGTGTGCGCCTCGAAGGCGACTCACTAACAGTAGAATCACTGCCATTGTGATGGGGCAGAATTAAAGGACAGAAATAAACATGGCACAGATTATTGTTGTCACTTCAGGAAAAGGTGGTGTAGGCAAAACCACCTCCAGCGCAGCCATCGCCACCGGCCTGGCCCTGCGCGGCCATAAAACCGTCGTTATCGACTTCGATATCGGTCTGCGTAACCTCGACCTTATCATGGGCTGTGAGCGCCGCGTTGTGTATGACTTCGTCAACGTGATTAACGGCGAAGCCAATTTGAATCAAGCACTTATTAAAGATAAACGCTGCGAAAAGTTGTATGTGCTGCCCGCATCGCAGACTCGCGACAAAGACGCTCTCACCCGCGAAGGTGTGGGCAAGGTGCTGGACGATTTATCTAAGGACTTTGAATTTATCGTCTGCGACTCCCCTGCTGGTATCGAAACCGGTGCCCTGATGGCGCTTTACTTTGCCGACGTGGCCATTGTAACCACCAACCCGGAAGTGAGTTCCGTCCGCGACTCAGACCGCATCCTGGGTATTTTGCAAAGCAAGTCTCGCCGCGCAGAGCAAAATCTTGAGCCCATCAAGGAATACCTGCTGCTGACCCGCTACTCCCCAACTCGGGTGAAAAATGGCGAAATGCTGAGTGTGGCTGACGTGGAAGAAATCCTCGCCATCAAGTTGCTGGGTGTTATCCCTGAATCTCAGGCAGTGCTACGCGCGTCCAACTCAGGCGTGCCTGTGATTATCGATCAGGAAAGTGATGCCGGTCAGGCATACAGCGACACGGTCGGGCGTCTGCTCGGTGAAGAACTTCCCCTTCGCTTCGTAACCGAAGAGAAGAAGGGCCTGTTAAAAAGGATCTTTGGTAGCTGATTATGTCTTTACTCGATTACTTCAGAAGCAGCAAGAAACCCAACTCGGCCTCCATGGCCAAGGAACGCTTGCAAATCATCGTGGCCCATCAACGGGGTGAGCGCGACGCGCCGGATTATTTCCCGCAAATGAAGCAGGAAATCATCGAGGTGATCCGCAAGTACGTGCACATTTCCGAAGAGCAGGTGTCAGTGCAGCTTGAGCAAAACGACGATAACCTGTCGGTACTCGAGCTAAACGTTACGCTGCCGGAGCGCTGATAAGCCCTTGCCTCCTTGCCGGGCTCCAGCGCCGCCAGGCGGTTAATGGCGCGAAACAGGCGCAAGCACGATGCAAAAACGCACAATGCAAAAACGACAAAAAAGCCGCCCTCGGGCGGCTTTTTATTGTTTACGGCATCTATAATGCGTCCTGGCCGCAGGTTACATCGCTAGCTCGGCGTCGGTTAACGCGTCCAGACAGTCTTTTGCCAGCGCGCCGCGCCAGCCTTGCAACAGCAACGGCAGCTGCGCGCCCGCTTGCACCTGCCAGCGATACTCCAGATATTCGTGAATATGCCGCTTGGAGCAGAAAAGCTCCGCCGGTAAGCCTTCACGTTCACACACCTCGGTCAGCACCGCCTTGATGGCCTTGAATGCCTGCTTGTAACCTGGCTTCAACGCCAGTACATCGATTGGCTTTGGCAAATGGGTCAGATCGGCGCGCTGCAACACCTTCAGCAGCTCTTTGCCATGAATACGTTTTTCATGCTCAGACAAGTCATTGATTTTCAGCAAATCACTTAATGATTTAGGTTGCTTTTTTGCCAAAGCGATAAGGGCGTGATCTTTAATCACAAAGCCAAGGGCCAGATCCCTGTCCAGCGCCCGCTCCAGACGCCAGGCCGCCAGCACCTTAAGGTATGCCAGCTGCTTGGGCGTTAACTGAAACGCATTTTTCACCTTAAGGAACGCTGTTTCTGCCGAGGGGCGCTCAAGCCGCCCTTCCGTGAGGCGGGCGCCCTCTTCCAACAGCCAGTCCATACGGCCAAGCTCATTAAGCTTTTGCGCCAGCATGGGATAAAGCTGGTACAAAAAGAACACGTCATTGGCGGCATATTGCAACTGGGCATCGGTCAGCGGCCGCTTTATCCAGTCGGTACGTGACTCGCCTTTATCCAGAGTTTGCCCAAGGCATTCTTCCACCAGCTTGGCATACCCCACGCCATGGCCTAGACCGCAAAGCGCCGCAGCAATCTGGCTGTCGAACAGCGGCGATGGTTGCACCTTGCCGTAGCGGGCAAATACTTCCAAATCTTCAGAGCAGGAATGCACCAATTTAATAATGCCAGGCTCGATCAGCAGTGACCAAAAGGGAGACAGATCCTGAATATCCAGCGGGTCAATCAAGGCCAGTGTTTTGCCATCGTACGCCTGAATAAGCCCCAATCTGGCATAGTAAGTCCGGGTGCGGACAAACTCGGTATCCAGCACCAGCACCGGGCTTTGACGATACTGCTCAACAAGTGCCCCCAGGGTTTCATCGTCCTTTACGTATTGAAACTCCAGCAAACTATCTCTCCCCTCTGAAAATAATCGAACAATAAAAAACCGGCTTACGCCGGTTTTTTATTACGCCTTGTTGAGCTCTTCGTTTCGAAGCTCACGGCGCAATATTTTACCCACGTTGGTTTTAGGTAACTCGTCCCTGAATTCTACCAGTTTGGGGATCTTATAGCCCGTTAAATGATGTTTACAGTGCTTGATAATATCGCCTTCGGTCAAAGATTTGTCTTTGGCGACCACAAACACCTTCACCACTTCACCGCTGACTTCATTGGGCACGCCGATAGCCGCCACTTCCACCACCTTGGGATGCATGGCAATCACATCTTCCACCTCGTTGGGGAACACGTTAAAGCCGGATACCAGGATCATGTCTTTCTTACGGTCGACAATGTAGAAGAAGCCCTGCTCGTCCATATAACCTATGTCGCCTGTGGCAAGCCAGCCATTGGCATCTATCACCTTGGCGGTTTCTTCTGGGCGCTGCCAGTAGCCTTTCATTACCTGAGGACCACGGGCATAGAGCTCACCGGTCTCGCCCTGAGCCAGTACCTTGCCATCATCGTCACGCACCTGCATCTCAGTCGAAGGCGCAGGGAAGCCGATAGAGCCGTTGTAACCTTCAAGGTTATAAGGGCAGCAGGTCACCAGCGGCGAGGCTTCGGTAAGACCATAACCTTCCAGCAAACGGGTTTTGGTGATGCTCTGCCACTTGTCAGCTACCGCACGCTGCACCGCCATGCCGCCACCGATGGACAGCTTGAGGCGTGAAAAATCCAGTTGAGTGAATTCTTCGTTATTCACCAGCGCGTTAAACAGGGTGTTCACCCCGGTCAGCGCGGTAAAAGGATATTTTTTCAAATCGGCCACGAACGCCGGAATATCACGGGGATTGGTGATAAGCAGGTTGTTGGCGCCCTTGTGCAGGAACAGCAGGCAGTTCACTGTCAGGGCAAAGATGTGATACAGCGGCAGCGCAGTCACCACAAACTCTTTGCCATCGGCCAGCAGCGGCGCATAGGCGCCATTAGCCTGCAGCACGTTGGCCGTTACGTTGCCGTGGGTCAGCATGGCACCCTTGGATACCCCTGTGGTACCGCCGGTGTACTGCAAAAATGCGAGATCGCTGTTGGTCAGCTCGGGTTTGACATATTGCAGACGGCGGCCTTTTTGCAGCGCCTTTCTGAAAGAAATGGCATGGGGCAAATCGTACTTGGGCACCAGCTTTTTGATGTACTTCACCACAAAGTTCACCAAAGTGCGCTTGGGTGCACTCAGTAAGTCGCCAAGGCCGGTGACAATAACGCTCTCCACCGGAGTCTCATCCACTACTTCTTCCAGCGTGCGGGCAAAGTTAGACACGACAACAATGGTTTTGGCACCAGAGTCAATCAATTGATGCTTAAGTTCCCGCGGGGTGTAAAGGGGATTGACGTTAACCACCACAAGCCCGGCGCGCAGCACACCAAAGAGCGCAATGGGATATTGCAGCAGGTTTGGCATCATCAGCGCGACGCGATCGCCCTTTTTCAGACCGAGCTCGTTTTGCAAATAAGCGGCAAAGGCGCGGCTGCGCTCTTCGAGTTTGCGGTAGGTCAGCACGGCGCCCATATTGATAAAGGCGGGCTGATCAGCATAGTCACGTACTGCCTGTTCAAACATGGCGACCAGACTGTCAAAACGGCCTGCATCTATGTCGGCAGGCACATCATGTGGCAAATGATTAATCCAAGGCTTGTCCACAAAAATCTCCTAAAACCCCGAGGTAACGGTGAGGCTCGAATACGGCTGGAGAGATCACCGATACGGTTGTTTTAACTTGTTATTATTGAATCACGCTCGAAATCATACAAGCGTTTAAATTTTTGACAATCATCACACAAATGAGCAAAAAAGCCCAGCCTCTTTTTTACCCCTGCGCCTGGGATGCCAAAAACGCGTTAATGGCCGCCGCGCACGCTTGTGGATGGGTCATGTGCAAATGATGATCGCCCGAGAGCTGCACCTGAGTTAAGTTTTGATACAGCGGAGCACTAAGCTCAAACAAGGTTTTCAGTTGCTCATAGCCACTGTCGCCCATCAGCAGCAAACTCGGCAGCGCAAAGCCCCGGATAAAGGCTTCCCCGTGGGCAGGCGTAAGCCGCATGGGCGAATCAAACTTAAGTCGGGGGTCTGTTTTCGAAACCACACCGGCATCAGTAGCAGCAAAGTTGCGCCTGAGCAACAGCTCACAGGCCGCTTTATCAAGCCCGGTCAGGCGATGCCTTGCCTCAATCACAGTCTCGAAACTGGCATAAACCTTGGGGTTTGCAAAGCTGGTAGCCCATTGCCAGTGGCTGTCGAAACTCCGGGCGAGCCGTTCGCGGGTTTTACCCGGCCGCTCTGTTAAGGGCCCAAGGGCTTCAATCAGCACCAGCGCGTCGGTCGCATCCGGATAGCTGGCAAGATATGCCGACGCCACTATGCCCCCCAGAGAGTGGCCGATAATGGCCTTTGGCCGCACTCCCTCGCCTTCAAGGTGCATAAGAACCCCGTGCAAATCATAAAGATAGTCAATCCAGTGCAAAGGGTAACTACCCGGCCTGTGCTCAGAATCACCGTGACCCGGCCAATCAATGGCGAGGAGTCGGTAATCGGTTAGTACATCGGCGAGCGGCGCAAAGCTGCTGGCGTTATCGAGCCAGCCGTGCAGCGCCAGCAGCAAAGGCTTGTCGGCATCGCCGTATGCTATTGCCGCAAGCCTGATATGGGGCAACGCGAGAGTTAACTCATTTACGGCAATGGTCATGGCAAAGCTCCTTGCAACTCCTGCAGTTCCAAACGCCTGCGGATGGGTGCGCATTCTTTTGTATCGTCTTATGGAAAATCAAGACCTCAGACAGAAAAACGCCGGCACTGAGGCCGGCATTATCCCACGCTTGCGGGGCGATTACCTGTTATTTATCCCGCAAAAACCGCCAAGACTCATTTAGTTGCCGGTTTTACGAACTTTAAGGTCATGCGATCGCTCTCACCGATGGCAAGGTACTTGTCCTTGTCCTGCTCACCAAGGCGCAGCGATGGCGGCAAGGTCCAGACACCCTGCTCATAATCCTTGGTGTCTTTGGGGTTGGCGTTGATTTCGCTTTTGGCTGCCAGCACAAAACCTGCAGTCTCTGCAAGTTTAATCACCTCAGATTCTGTCATGTAACCCGATTTGAGGCTCATGCCTTCGTTTGCCCTGTGCTCCACCACACCGAGCACGCCGCCTTCTTTAAGCACATCAAATGCCGCGGCAAACATGGTTTCAGCCTGGCCTGACATGGCCCAGTTGTGGATATTGCGGAAGGTGAGCACCACATCGGCGCTGCCACTGTCACCAAGGGAGGTCTTGTGAGGCGGGTCGAAGGTCACGGTTTTGGCCTTACCCACTTTAGCAGCGTTGGTTTCAATCCAGCTTTCGAGGGCTTTGCCCAAACGAAGACGATATGCTGGGCTCTTGGCGTCCGGCGCAGGGTTGGTTTCAAAGTTAGCGGCAATGTACTGGCCATCTTTGGCCAGCAAAGGCGCAAGAATTTCAGAGTACCAGCCGCCACCCGGCCAGAGTTCAATCACGGTTTTTTGGCCATCGACACCGAAAAAGCTCAGGGTTTCACCTGGGTGGCGATACATGTCCCGCGCCATACTCGATGCCTGACGCAAATCGTTCTTCAGGGCTTCATCAAGGGTGGTGGCACTGGCCGCACCGCTTAATCCAATCAGCGCAACCACGGAGGCCGCTAACAACGTCTTCATCCTGTTCTCCTTGAATTTCATCAGCCTATCCCGGCGGGAAGAGACCTCGAAGCTACCAAGGCAAAGCAGAATTGCCAAGACGGATTCATATTTTGTTGCAATTACCTGGTCCAGCACCTGGACCAAGCACCCGCCGCCAACACAGCCACAGACACCCGGCGGCAATCAGCAGCCACAATCCAATCCACACAAATGCCGGCACCCAGATAAGCCCAGCGAGCAGCTCTGCATCACCCTGACCATCGAGCCCCCATAGGTAGGTGGGGCTTTTGATGGCATTGAGCAGCACAATCAGCGCCATAAAACGCAACATGGACACCAGCCAAGCAGCGCCTGCAAGTTTTAACGGCAGAAAAAACAGCCCCGAAAGCACAATCAGAATGCCAATGGTCAGCACATCCCGGGCGTAAAAGAGCAGTACCACCAACACAAGCGCGCCGAGTAGTGTAAATGCAGGCCGGATCCCCTTGGGCCAACTCGCCATCATAAACAGCAGCAACCCCCACAGCGCAGCCCCGGCGTATCCGGCAAAGCCAATCAATACCGGGCTGCCACCTGCTGAGAAGCACAGTCCCGCGCCATTGGGAAAAAGCTGGATATGACTGACCACGCCGCCCGTGATCAAGGTTGCCAGCGCGTGGGATAACTCATGGAAAAAGCTTTCAAGCCATTTAAAGGGCACGCCAAGATAAGGTACGTAAGTCACGGCGCCGGCAAGAGCGAGCAGCATCATAAACTGCAAGGGACTGTTGGCTGGGGCCGTCTCGGGGATGGCTGCAAACTCTGCGCGCGGTTCAGGCATAGAGATCCACGCCCACCATGGCACGTATTTCCTCGCGCCGCTGAGCATGTTGATTCAAAAGATATTCGGAAATGGCTTCACGGGAACGGCCGGGGGTGTCGTAATCGACGCTTCCCTGAGCATCCCGGTATTCCTGCAGTAAAAACCGCGCCGACTCACCCCGCTCACGGGGAAGCTGACCACGGCTATCAGTTGCCGTAGTAGCGCTTGTCTTACCGTGCTCGCCGTTTAGTGCGGCAGGATTTGACAGCACACCCGCGGCCCCGGGCAACTTAATGCCCCGGGCGGAAAAGAATTCAAGCTGTGCCGATTGAATATGCACCGCCAATCACTCCTTTACTCTGGGTGTGGGAAACCTGCTTACCAAGCACGCTAATGGGAGAGCGCGCCAATGGGGTTTCCGAGAAAGCTTCCAGCGAAGTCACCAGGTAAGCCACCAACTAAGCCACAAAAGCGGCACACTTGTTCACGTCGCGACTATTCGCGCCCCGGCAATTTCTTCCACGCCACCGTATCACGAAGATACACAGGCTCCAAGTCATCCACTGCGGTGTGCAGGCCACGGGCAATGCCGTCCCTTGCCAATGTCAGCATAGCTTCGGCGGCAGGAAATTTCACCTCAGCACTAAGCTCCAGGCCATGCCCAAGCGTCAAAAGCTCAGGATAGGTATCAAAACCTGTGCCACAGGCCAGCCTGACACCATCAGATACCTTCACCATCGACGGTGGCAATACAGTTTCTTCGCCCACCAAGGTTGCCACGCCATCCTGCATCCGGTACTCACCCACATAGACTTCAGACATGCGCGCATCAATAGCGCACAGCACCCGGGTTTCACCGCTCTTTTCCATCGCTTCCTGCGCCATGGCGGCCAGGGTAGAAATACCAATCACCGGCAGCTCGCGACCAAGTGCCAGGCCCTGGGTCATGCTGGTACAGATACGAATGCCGGTAAAACTGCCGGGACCACGTCCGTAGGCAATGATGTTGACATCGCTAATGCTGAGCCCGGCCTCGTTTAACAGCCCATCAATCATGGGCAGCAGGCGCTGGCTGTGCTCACGGGGGGCATCAGCCATATCGGCATAGGTTTCACCCTTGGCAAAAAGCGCGGCAGAGCAAGCTTCGGTACAGGTGTCGAGCGCGAGGATCACCGGATTGTCCGGCAGTGCAATAGGCTGCGTCATGGGGTATGAGTTTCCAAAATCGTTGGCCACAGAAAGGGGGCCCAGTCGGTCATTGCGATGATTTTACCCGATAAACCGCCGGCCATAAAACGGCTAAGACCAGCAGTCGGATTAAATTCAGTCAATTGCCTCTAAAAATGCGCAGGCAGCATTCAGGTCACGGGTACGTGCCATCGGCGGCAAAGATTGCAAAAATGCCTGACCGTAGGGCCGATTCACCAGGCGGTTATCGCAGATCACCAGGACGCCGCGATCAGTTTCATCGCGGATAAGCCTGCCAGCGCCCTGCTTCAGGGCAATCACCGCCTGGGGCAGCGAAATTTCCAGAAAGGGATCGCCACCTCTGGCCTCCACCCGACTGGCGCGGGCTTTGTAGAGACTGTCATCCGGTGAGGCAAAGGGCAACTTATCGATAATCACGCAGGACAGTAGCTTGCCGCGCACGTCTACCCCCTCCCAAAAACTGCCTGTGCCAAGCAGCACCGCTTCACCCAACTGTCTGAATTTGGATAGTAATTGCTGCTTACTGCCCTGCCCCTGAACCAGCAGTGGATAGTGGCAGCGCCCCACCAGAGAGCGGGCGACGGCCTCCATCATCCGGTGGCTGGTAAAGAGGATAAAGGTGCGCCCCTTGGCGGCCTTAATCAGTTTCAGACACACCTCGGTGAGCTGGCGCACCATGGCATCCTGATTGGCAACGCTGCCAAGACGGCGCGGCACGCACAACAGGGATTGCCTGGGGTAATCAAAGGGACTGTCGAGCAGCACTTCTTTACACATTGCCGCTTTGGCACCAGCAGTACTCGATTGGGTGCGAGTGGATTGAGCAATGCTGGATTGAGTCCGGCTGGATTGAGAACGCTTGGCTGAAGCTGGCACTGGCGATGTCAGCCCAAGCTCACGGGTAAAAAACTGCAGGCTGCGCTCCACCTGCAAAGTCGCCGAGGTAAACACCCAAGCGGTGTCTTCGCTGAACAACTCACGGCACGCCTTGGCAATATCGATGGGGGAAATACGCAGCATCAAATGGCGCTCACCGATATCGATACCATAAGCAGAGCCCGGATCGTCACAGGCAATAAAACGCTCGAGCTTTTGCTTAAGCTCCGGTAGCTTAACGGCAAAATCATCAAGTGGCTCACTGCGCCCCAGATTGGCGAGCCGCAGAGCTTCCAGTGCCGAGAGTTCGCCAATCAGCTCAGCTGCGGCCAATGCTGCTGTTTTATCTTTAAGCAGTTGCCTGAAATCACTGCTGCCTGCATCAAGCAGGCAATTTTGCCAGGCATCCAACTTAACCCGGGCACGCTGCGGCAATAGCTTAAGCCCCTGGGTATCGCCAAGCTCACCTTCGGTGAGCCGCTCTATGCCATCAAGCAGCCGTCGCAGACTGCCGGTGGAAAGCTGAGAGCCAAAATACTGAATGGCGATATCAGGCAATAGGTGCGCCTCATCAAATATCACCGCATCCACATCGGGTAAGAGTTCGGCAAAACCTGTGTCTTTCAGCACCCTGTCAGCAAAGAACAAATGATGGTTCACCACAATCAAGCGGGCATTCATTGCCCGGGCACGGGCTTTACGGGTAAAACACTCATCATAAAAGGCGCAGCGCTGACCGGTGCAGCTATCCTGAGCACTGGCCACCAGACTGATAGCGCGGGCATCTTCGGCCACGCCGGTCAAATTACCAAGGTCACCATCTTCAGTGGCTTGTGCGAATTGATTGAGCTTCAGTAAATCATCCAACAGCTTCTCATCGTGACTGAAAGCCGCATCCATCTGCGCAGCCATCAGCCGCTGACACAAATAATTGCTGCGCCCTTTTAACAGGCTGACCGGCACCTTGAGCTTAAGCATCTCCAGCAATGCAGGTAAGTCTTTATAAAACAACTGCTCCTGCAAATTTTTACTGCCGGTACTGACTATCACCTGCTTGCCACTTAATAGCGCAGGTACCAGGTAGGCAAAGGTTTTGCCCACACCGGTACCGGCCTCCAGCACCAATTTATGGGTATAGCTTAAGCAGGATGCCACTTCCTCAGCCATCTGCTGCTGCACCTCACGGCGCCGATAACCGCGGATAAAACGTGACAGCAACCCACCTTCATCGAAGACGGCCTGCGTACGGGTTATCAGGTTATTGGCAGCGGATTGGGAAGACAAACAGGCTCCGGTGTCGGGAGAATTCAGCGCTCGGTTGAGTGCATTATGCCGATTTCACTGCCTGTCACAAGGGCAGCAAAGCTAAGCCAGCAAAGCAGGCATGCCCAACGTGAATATTCATGCAAAGCTGAACTTTTTTAATATTGACGAAAAACACCCTTGCAAAGCGTCCTCAAAGTCATTAGTGTAAAAAGCGTCCGATAAATTCGGCCAGACAGCAAATGTAACGAGCGCACGGCGCCAGACACAGGATTAAAGACACATGTTCCAGCTTTCGACTGCCAAGCACCATCATCACCATCATAAGCGGTAGCCTTCGGAAGCTCACTGCCGAAGGTGCATTCCTTCTGGCGGTCATGATCTAAAGTTTCAGGACAACCCCCGGAAGGAATTCCGGGGGTTTTTCTTTGCACCAAAGCTTTTGATTTTAAACATTACTTTAGATACCAGGATATTTCGCCATGACTGCCAGACTGAGAATCGCCATCCAAAAATCCGGACGCCTGTCCACCGAATCCCAACAGTTGCTGAAAAGCTGCGGGGTAAAATTCAGCGTGAATGAACAGCGGCTTATCGCCCACGCCGACAATATGCCCGTGGATATCTTGCGGGTGCGTGACGATGACATCCCAGGTCTGGTGATGGACGGCGTAGTCGATTTGGGCATAGTCGGTGAAAACGTGCTGGAAGAAGAGCAACTTGAGCGCGAGTGCCTCGGCAATGCCGCGAAAGTTATTAAGCTCAGACAACTGGACTTCGGTGCCTGTCGCCTGTCTCTGGCGGTACCCACCGAATTTGTTTATGGCGATGCAAGCTCGCTGGAAGGCCTTAGGATCGCTACTTCCTACCCCAACCTACTCCGCCGTTTTATGCAGAATAAAGGCATATCCTATCAGGACTGCCAATTAAAAGGATCTGTGGAAGTGGCGCCCCGTGCCGGCCTTGCCGATGGTATCTGCGATCTGGTATCGACCGGTGCCACCCTCGAAGCCAATGGCCTGTACGAAACCGAAGTCATCTTCCGCTCCATGGCTTGTATTATTCAGTCCACCACGCCACAAAACGATGCCAAGCAGGCACTTATCAATAAAATCCTGTCACGGGTTAATGGTGTTATTCGAGCCCGGGAAAGCAAGTACATCCTGCTGCACGCCCCAACCGAAACCCTGGAGCAAATCGTCGCCCTGCTGCCCGGCGCCGAAAACCCCACTGTGTTGCCGCTCAATGATGAGACCAATCGGGTTGCCATCCACGCGGTCAGCACCGAAGACCTGTTCTGGGACACCATGGAAGAACTGACCGCCCTCGGCGCCAGCTCCATTCTGGTGATGCCAATCGAAAAAATGATGGGGTAAGCGATGGAAACCTTGGTCTGGAACACCTTAAGCGAGGATGCCAAGCGCAAGGCGCTGTCCCGCTCACCTCTGGTGGGTGACGACAGTCTGGCAGCATCGGTCAGTGACATTCTTGACAATGTGAAGCGTGGCGGCGACAAGGCGCTGATTGAATACGCGGCGCGCTTCGATAAAGCCGAAATCGATACGCTGGGGCTGAGTGCTGAGGCCATCGCGGCAGCCTGCGAGCGCGTCAGCCCCGAGCTTAAAGATGCCATCAACGCCGCCCGCACCAATATTGCCCGCTTTCACAGCGCCCAGCAGTTCAGTGAAATCAGCCTGGAAACCCAGCCGGGGGTTCGCTGTGAGCTTAAAAGTGAAGCTATTGAAAAGGTGGGGCTTTATATTCCTGGCGGCAGCGCCCCCCTTATCAGCACTGTGCTGATGTTGGCAGTGCCTGCCTCTATCGCTGGTTGTACCAAGCGGGTGCTGGTAAGCCCACCGCCCATTGATGACGCCATTCTTTACGCGGCCAGCGTGTGCGGCATTACCGATGTGTTCCAGATAGGTGGTGCCCAGGCAATTGCTGCGCTCGCCTACGGCAGCGAAAGCGTGCCAAAAGTCGATAAAATTTTTGGCCCCGGCAATCGGTATGTGACCGAAGCCAAGGCCCAGGTGGCAAGGGATACTCAGGCAGCGGTCACCATCGACATGCCAGCCGGTCCTTCCGAAGTGCTGGTAATAGCCGATGATACGGCCAGTCCTGAGTTTATTGCTGCCGACCTCTTATCTCAGGCAGAACACGGCAGTGACTCACAGGTGATTTTCGTCACCGACTCCAGCGCCCAGGCCAAGGCCGTTGAAGCGGCACTTGAGCGCCAGCTTGCGCTGCTGCCACGAAGAGAAACCGCAGAAGGTGCGCTGTCATGCAGTCGCATTATCATGACTGATACCCTGGATGAAGCGGCAATGGTCTCCAACCTCTATGCCCCGGAGCACCTGATCATTCAAACCCGGGAGCCAAGGGCGCTGCTGCCACGTATTCGTGCGGCAGGGTCGGTATTTTTAGGCGCCTTTACGCCGGAATCAGTTGGCGACTATGCCTCAGGCACCAACCACGTGCTGCCCACCTACGGTTACAGCAAAACCGTCTCCAGCCTGTCGCTGGCTGATTTTTGTCGCCGCTTTACGGTGCAGGAATTAACTGCGGACGGACTGAAAGGACTTGGTCAAACTGTGATGACACTGGCTGCGGCCGAGTCACTGGATGCCCACAAAAATGCGGTAAAAGTAAGGCTTGATGCCATCGCACATGAGGAAAATGGTCAATGACATCTCAGGTAAACACAATTCCAGCGGATAGCCTGGCTGCCCGCCTCGCTCGCCCTGAGCTTTTGAGCCTGGAGCCCTACCAGAGCGCTCGGCGCATCGGTGGCAGCGGCGAAATTTGGGTGAACGCCAACGAGTCGCCCTTTAACCGCACTGGCATTGATGGCGCCAACCGCTACCCGGAATGCCAGCCACCCGGGCTGATTTCCGCCTACGCGGCGTATGCCGGCGTTGCGGCCAATGAGCTAATATGTGGCCGCGGTGCCGATGAAGCCATTGAACTGCTTATTCGCACCTTTTGTGTACCCGGCAAAGACAGCATCGGCATTTTCAGCCCAACCTATGGCATGTACGCCATCAGCGCCGCCACCTTTAATGTGGCGGTCAACACCCTGCCGCTGGCAGAAGATTTCTGCCTGCCTGAGGACATCTCGGCCTTAACAGGCAGCAAATTGGTGTTTGTCTGCAACCCCAATAACCCAACCGGCACCCTGCTGCCGCTTGGTGAAATTGCGCGGGTGGCGAAAACCTTCCCCAATGCGCTGGTGGTGGTTGATGAAGCCTACATCGAATTTGCCCGCAACCCAGACGGCTCACCCGCCCAAAGTGCTACAGGTTTGATGGCAGAATTTGGGAATCTGGTGGTGCTGCGCACCCTCTCCAAAGCCTTTGGTCTCGCCGGTGCCCGCTGCGGTTTCCTGCTGGCAAGCGCCTCGGTGTGCGAGCTGGTGATGCGGGTGATTGCGCCCTATCCGGTGCCTGTACCTGTGTCTGTGATTGCCGAAAAAGCCCTTTCCGTGCAGGGCGTCGCCCAAATGTGCGCCGATGTGGTACTGCTTAATAAGCAAGGTGCAAGACTCTCAGCAGCGCTCACAGACGCAGGGCTTCGCGTCCTGCCAAGCGGCGGCAACTATGTGCTCGCCTTCAGCAATGATGTGGAAGCACTCGCCAGAGCCCTTGCCAACGCAGGCATAGTTGCCAGACGCTACAGCCACCCAAGGCTTAAAGATGCCATCCGCATCAGCTACACCAGCGAGCAAGAGACGGATTCCATTATCGAGGCCATCGGCCGCATCGACAGCAAATAATCATAAGGACAGAGTACCCATGCCCCAGAAAATGCTTTTTATCGACCGCGATGGCACCCTGATTGAAGAGCCGGTAACAGATAAGCAGGTCGACAGTCTCAGCAAGCTGGTGTTTGAGCCAAACGCCATTCCCGCGCTGCTGCGGCTGCAAAAAGCCGGTTATCGACTGATTATGGTCAGTAATCAGGATGGCCTCGGCACCCCATCTTTCCCCCAGGAAGATTTCGATGCGCCCCACAACCTGATGATGCAGGTTTTTGAAAGTCAGGGCGTTAAGTTTGATGAGGTGCTGATTTGCCCGCACTTCAATGATGAAAACTGCAGCTGTCGCAAACCCAAACTCGGGTTGGTTAAATCCTTCCTGACCCAAGGTCTGGTGGATTTCACCGCCTCAGCAGTAATTGGCGATCGCGATACCGACGTTGAGCTTGGCAACGCCATGGGTATCAAGAGCTTTAAATATCAGCGTGAAACCCTCGGCTGGAATGCCATTGCCGATGCGCTGCTCGCCAAAGGTCGCTGCGCCTCCGTGGTGCGCACTACCCGCGAAACCGACATTCGGGTCACTGTTGATCTGGATACCCCCGGCAACAATCAAATCGCCACCGGCATCGGCTTTTTCGACCACATGCTCGATCAAATCGCCACCCACGGCAATTTCAGCCTGAAGCTTAACGTCGATGGAGACCTTGAAATAGACGATCACCACAGCGTGGAAGATACAGCGCTGGCGCTGGGGGATGCACTGCGCCAGGCACTGGGTGACAAGCGCGGCATCGGCCGTTTCGGCTTTGCCCTGCCCATGGATGAAGCCTCGGGTCAGTGTTTGATGGACATCTCGGGTCGGCCGTTTATCAAGTTTGATGCCAGCTTCAGCCGCGATAAAGTGGGCGAAATGGCCACCGAAATGGTGCCGCACTTTTTCCGCTCATTTGCCGATGGCCTGCGCTGCACCTTACACATCAGCTGCGACGGCGACAACGATCACCACAAAGTAGAAGCCCTGTTCAAGGTATTGGGCCGAACCCTGCGTCAGGCCATTGCCATCGAAGGTGATGCCCTGCCATCCTCCAAAGGCGTGCTGTGACGTGAGAAGGAATGCTTTGATGAGAGAGGGAATGCTTTGATGAAAGAGTCCATTATTTCGGCCAGCTCTGCCGCTGAAGCAGCCGCAAGCGCCGATTTGGTCATCATTGACACCGGCTGCGCCAATCTAAGCTCGGTGAAGTTTGCCTTTGAGCGCCTCGGTGCCAGGGTGCTGGTAAGCCGCGACAGCGAAGTGCTTCGCGCTGCGCCACGTCTGGTGCTGCCGGGCGTTGGCACGGCAGCGGCAGCCATGGACGCCCTGAGAGCCAGAGAGCTTGATAAACTGATCCCAACCCTGCGCCAGCCGGTGCTCGGCGTCTGCCTTGGGATGCAGCTGTTGATGACCCGCTCACACGAGCGCGGCGCCAAGGGTGAAGATATTGATTGCCTGGATATTATCCCTGGTGAAATTCGCGAGTTGGATGCAGGCAGCCAACCTTTGCCCCACATGGGCTGGAATCAGCTTAAGGTGTCCGGCCACCCGCTATTTGCCGGCATTGAGCCTGGCGAGTGGGTGTACTTTGTGCACTCCTTCTGTGCCCCCGAGTCCGCAGCCACCATCGCCAGCTGCGAGTATGGCGAAGCCTTCAGCGCGGCCATCGCCAAAGATAATTTTATGGGAGTGCAGTTCCACCCGGAGAAAAGCGCTGCCACCGGCGCCAAAATCCTGAAAAACTTTCTGGGACTCACACTGGCCGACCTGGGGCTTGCAGCTGCCGAATCAGAGCTTATTGAAAATTCACCGGCGCAAGCTAATGTCGACGCCTTGGAGCAATCATGATCATTCCTGCAATCGACCTTATTGATGGTCAGGTGGTGCGCCTGTTTCAGGGCGATTACGCCAAAAAGACCGAATTTTCTCTGGATCCCAAAACACAATTGCTGAGTTATCAGCAAGACGGCGCAGCGCTCTTGCATCTTGTTGATCTGACCGGCGCTAAAGACCCCGACAAAAGGCAAACCAGGTTAATTGAAGAGATTGCGGCCGGTTTGTCCACCCCACTGCAAGTAGGAGGTGGCATTCGCAGCGCCGCCGATGTGGATGCCCTGCTGGATGCAGGCGTTGCCCGGGTCGTGATTGGCTCGCTGGCGGTCAAATCACCCGAGGTAGTACTGAGCCTGTTTGATAAATATGGCGGCGATGCCATTTGCCTTGCCCTCGATGTCAATATCGATGCCCAAGGCAACAAGATAGTGGCAGTTCACGGCTGGCAACAGGGCGGCGGAAAGTCGCTCGAATCCCTTGTGGATACCTTTATGCCCGCGGGCCTTAAACACGCCTTGGTAACCGATATCAGCCGCGATGGCACCATGACCGGCGCCAACACAGCGCTTTACCGAGAACTGGCCGAGCGTTTTAGCGATGTACAGTGGCAGGCCAGCGGCGGCGTTGCCACCCTGGAAGACGTAAAAGCCGTCAGGGAGTCCGGTGCCAGCGGCATCATTATCGGTAAGGCACTGCTGACCGGCGTATTTACTGCAAAGGAGGCAATTGCATGCTGGCCAAACGCATAGTGCCCTGCCTGGATGTGAAAGACGGCAAAGTGGTTAAAGGGGTGCAATTTCGTAACCACGAAATTGTGGGCGATATAGTCCCCCTCGCCGCCCGCTACGCCGAAGAAGGTGCCGATGAGCTGGTGTTTTACGATATCAGCGCCAGTGCCAAAGGCGATGTGGTGGATAAATCCTGGGTGAGCCGCATTGCCGAGCGTATCGACATTCCCTTTTGTGTGGCTGGCGGCATTAAAACGGCAGCTCAGGCACGGGAAATTCTGGCCTTCGGCGCCGATAAAATTTCCATCAACTCGCCTGCTCTGTCAGATCCCAGTCTTATTCGCAGGCTGCACGATGAATTTGGACGCCAATGTGTGGTGGTGGGTATCGACAGCTTTTACGATAGCGACAGCGGCAACTACACCGTAAAGCAGTTTACCGGCGATGAAGCCGCCACCAAAGACACCCGTTGGCACACCCTGGATTGGGTTGAAGAAGTGCAGCGTCAGGGCTGCGGCGAGATAGTGCTGAATGTGATGAATCAGGATGGTGTGCGTCAGGGCTATGATATTGAGCAGCTGCTGAAGGTACGCACCATCTGCGATGTGCCGCTGATTGCCTCCGGCGGTGCCGGCACCATGGCCCACTTTGCTGAGGTGTTCAGCGATGCCCGGGTCGATGCCGCACTTGCCGCCAGTGTGTTTCACAAAGGCATTATCAATATAGGTGAGCTTAAACAATTCCTTGCATCTCAGGGGATTGCCATCAGGTTAACGGAGTAATGGCCCATGGCTGACGAAACCCTTTTAAACCGTCTCGACTGGGACAAACAAGACGGGCTCATACCCGCTATTGTGCAAAACTACTTAAGCGGCAAGGTGCTGATGCAGGGCTATATGGACAAGGCCGCGCTGGAAAAGACGCTGCAGACCGGCATGGTCACCTTTTTCAGCCGCAGCAAGCAGCGGCTGTGGACCAAAGGCGAGTCGTCCGGCCATGTGCTGAGCCTTGTCAGCATTGCCGCCGACTGTGACAACGACAGCCTGTTAGTGCAGGTTCTGCCCAAGGGCCCAACCTGCCACACAGGCACAGAGTCATGTTGGCAAGATGGCAGCCACAGTTTTATCGCCGGGCTCGAGAGCTTGATCCAGGGCAGGAAACAAGCCTGTGACGCAGGTGAAGGCGGCAGCAGTTATACCGCATCTCTGTTCGCCAGCGGCACCAAACGTATTGCGCAAAAAGTAGGTGAAGAAGGGCTGGAAACGGCGCTTGCCGCCGCAACCCACGATAAGAAAGAGTTGGTTGATGAAGCTTCGGATCTGCTGTTTCACCTGATGGTATTGCTGGAGGACCAGGGGCTGTCGCTTGCCGACATCACAGCGAACCTCTATGAGCGTCATAAGGCCAGAAGCTGACGCTTTGGCTATTAAAAAAACGCTGCCACGGCAGCGTTTTTTTGTTTTCAGACGTCCTTTCTTACAAGTGACGCGGGCAGAAACTGCACACCCTCTCCCTGCCTCAGTTCTGCTCGTCATGTTTTTGGTGGTGGACTTGCTTTTCGCGGTACATATGAATATCGGCATCCTTCAAGAGCCGCTCGAGGGAGCTTGGCACCAGGGCATCGAAACGGGCGGTACCGCAGCTAAATTCCAGCTGATAGCCGATTGGGGTATCTATATTGTGTCTGGCAAGGTTTTGGCGCAGGCGGCTTAAGATCCCGGCAGCTGGCGACATCGAGCGTTCATGGCTCACCAATGCCACAAACTCATCGCCGCCGATGCGGGCAATCACATCGTACTCGCGAAACGCTTCTTTCAGCAGGCTGGCAAACGCCGCAAGGGCGCTGTTTCCTTCCTGATGTCCAAAGCGGTCATTGATTTCTTTGAAGTAATCCAAATCGAGGAAAAACAATGTCGCATCCTGCTGTTGCCGCTGGCACTTGGCGAGGCATTGTTTGGCCAGCAGTTCAAAGCCACGCAGGTTCGACAGGCCCGTCAAAGGATCCAGAGTGGCGGTTTGCACCGCTTCCAGTTCAGACACCACCAATTTGCCGAGATCTTCCAGATCGCGATATGCCTCTGGCTCAAAGTGGCGTGCCATCCGGTCAATGATGCACAGGGTGCCAACTCTGTGGCCATTACTCAGGGTAAGCGGATAACCGGCGTAAAAACGGATATGGGGCTCACCTGTTACCAGCGGATTGTCGGCAAATCGCGGATCTTCATGGGCGTCTTCAATGACAAAGATATCGGCCTGCATAATCGCATGGCCACAAAAGGAAATGTCGCGGCGGGTTTCAGATTGGGATAAACCGATACAGGATTTGAACCATTGCCTGTCGGAATCGACCAGACTTATCAGGCAAATAGGCACATCAAACAGCCGCCGCGCCAAACGGGTCAGGCGATCGAAACGCTCCTCGGCTTCAGTATCGAGCACATTCAGGCCACGGAGCGCCTCAAGCCTTTCGGCCTCATCGAAGGGAATTGGTGCGGGCAACATGTACACTCCGGAAGGCTAACTTCGGATAAGTATAGTTGCCCGCAAGGGATTTGGGTCAATCGTATATTGACGCCTGGCCCTCGGGACGGGTTTTAAGCAGCTTTAAAAACCACATGTACTGCTCTGGGTAAGCGGCGATAACCTGCTCTACTGCACGGTTGAGCGCCAGTGCTTCGTTCTCTTTGCCAGCCATGCTGGCTTCATCGATGGCAGGCAGTACGGTCAGAGTAAAGTTGTGGGTCTTATCATCGTAACCTATGGTAACCGGCATCACCTGAGCTTTGCCTGCCGCCGCCAGTCGCCCTACCACGGGCAAGGTTGCCTTGGTGGTGGCAAACAGCGGTGCAAAGACGCTCTGCTCAGGACCCAAGTCTTCGTCAGGCAGATAGAAGAAGCTGTTGCCCTGGCGCATCTCACTGATCAGCACCCGAAGCCCCGCCTCGCGCATGTACACATGACCGCCAAGGCGACTGCGAATGCGATTGGAAAACCAATTGAACAGCTCATTGCGGTGGGCTTTGGCCATGGTTGCCATGGGCAGTTCAAGGTTAAGCCTGAGCCCCGCATAGTCGATGCCCCATACATGCGGCATGATGAAAATAATCGGCTGCCCCGCATCACGGGCCGCTTTGACATGCTCAAAGCCTTGCAGCGAAACGCGGCGGCGTAAATGGGCCTCACTGCCAAACAGTAACTCTGCCTGACCAATCAGGATCATCACGAATTGCGCCACATTCTCGCGAATGAGGCTGTCGACTTCCTGCTCGGATTTGTCTGGGAAACAGGCCTTGATATTGGCCCTGGCCACCCGAATGGGCTTTTTGGCGATACGCAGTACCAGTCTGGAAAGGCCCCGTGCCATAGGATCGCGAATCGCGGCAGGCATGGCGCCAAAAAACAGCAGGATCCCGATGGCAATCCAGGTGCCCCAAAGGCGTGGATGCAACAGACCCCAATAAAAGCGTCGGTCGAAATACCGCATTTGTATATGTTTTACCTCGGTTTATGGACAGCACAAACAGGAAAGCCACTCGGATGAGTGGCTTTCCCTCGGTGTGTTCCGATATTACTTCTCTGAATTTGCCGTTTCAACGCGGCTCTTCAGTTTCTGTCCGGGGCGGAAGGTCACCACACGACGGGCAGAAATCGGGATGTCCTCACCGGTTTTCGGATTGCGCCCCGGTCTTTGGTTTTTGTCCCTGAGGTCAAAGTTACCAAAACCAGACAGCTTGACCTGCTCACCACTTTCGAGGGCGGTTCGGATCTCTTCGAAAAACGCCTCTACCATCTCTTTCGCGACCCGCTTGTTAATGCCAAGCGTTTCAAAAAGATGCTCTGCCATTTCGGCTTTGGTAAGTGCCATACTTTAATCCCTCAACGATGCGTTGAACTCGGACTTGAGGGCTGAAACCACAGTTTCTACTGCTTCTGCGATTTCTTTCTCTTCAAGTGTACGAGTGTTGTCTTGTAACGTCAGTGCGATAGCCAGGCTCTTTTTACCGGGCTCAACACCTTTACCCTGGTATACATCGAACAAGTTTACGCCAACCAACTGATTTTCGCCAACTTTTCTTATCACTTTTATCACATCGGCTGCGGCAACAGTTTCATCCACTACTACAGCGATGTCGCGACGGTTGGCCGGGAACCTAGACACAGCCTGGGCTGCAGGCAAGTTGGCGGTTAGCAGCGCGTCCAATTCCAGCTCAAATACGATGGTTTTGCCGTTCAGGCCAAATGGCTTCTCAAGGGTCGGATGTACGGCACCAATGTAGCCAATGACTCGATCATTTCTCAGTATTTCAGCACATTGGCCTGGGTGAAGGGCCGAATGTGTCGCTCTTCTAAAGCTAAATTCTGTTCCAGCAACTGTCAAGCCAATAATGGCCTCCAAATCGCCCTTAAGATCGAAGAAATCAACGGTTTTGCTCTCCATCGACCAATGTTCGTCGCTCTGAGGGCCCGCGATCACCGCGCCGAGCATGGCTTGCTGCCTTACGCCGGATTCTGCATTGTCATCAGGCACAAAGCGCAAACCTGTCTCAAACAGGCGTACACGACCCTGCTGACGCGCCTGGTTATAGCCGACGGCGTTCAGCAAACCAGTGAACATGGACAGGCGCATGGCCGACATTTCACTGGAAATGGGGTTAGGCAGGATCATCGCCTGCTCGCCAGGGTGCACCAGCTGTTGCAATTTGGGGTCAACGAAGCTGTAGGTAACGGCTTCCTGGAAACCACGGGCAACCAGCAGACCACGCACCTTTTTCAGGCTGATGGCGGCTTCTTTATGATCTGACATACGCAGCGCGGCTATCGGCGCCTTGTTAGGGATGTTGTTGTAACCGAAGATACGGGCAACTTCCTCAATCAGATCTTCTTCAATAGCCATATCAAAGCGATAGGTAGCAGTAGTGACCTGCCACTGCCCTGCTTCGGCCTGAACAGCAAAACCAAGACGGCTGAGGATTTCCACCACGTCGCTGTCGGGAATGACATGACCCAGGGTTTTATCCAGCTTGGCGCGGCGCAATACTATCTGCTTGGCCTTGGGCAGGAATTCATCGGCTCTGGCTTCACATACGGGACCGGCTTCGCCGCCACAGATGTCCAGCACCAAACGGGTGGCGCGATCCATTACCTTGTGTTGCAACTCAGGGTCAACACCACGCTCGAAACGGTGTGATGAATCTGTGTGCAGACCGAGCTTACGGGCCTTGCCCATAATGGCCAGCGGCGCGAAGAAGGCGCATTCCAGCAGAATGTCCTGGGTTTCTTCACCAACGCCTGAATATTCACCACCAAACACCCCGGCCAGCGCCAGTGCTTTGCTGTTGTCGGCAATGACCAGGGTATCGTTTGGCACAGTGATCTCGCTGCCATCGAGCAGCGTGAGCTTTTCTTCACCGTTGCCGTAGCGCACTTCAATCTTGCCGTCGATTTTGGCAAGGTCAAAGGCATGCATTGGCTGGCCAAATTCAATCAGCACGTAGTTGGTGATGTCGACGATGGGGTCGATTGAGCGAATACCGCTGCGACGCAGCTTCTCTTTCATCCACTCTGGCGACTCGGCCTTTACATTCACGTTGCGAACAACGCGGCCCAGATAACGTGGGCAACCTTCAGGTGCACTCAGGCTGATGTCGATACCCTGCTCGGTGGCAGGCACAACCGCTTCCCAGCTGGGCTCACTGACTTCAGCGCGGTTCAGTACGCCCACTTCGCGGGCCAGACCGGCCATACCGAGGCAGTCGGCACGGTTGGAGGTCAGATCAACGTCGATAACGGCGTCGTTCAGGTCGAGGTATTCACGGATATCGGTGCCAATAGGCGCATCCAGCGGCAGCTCAATAATGCCATCGCTTTCGATGTCGATACCCAGCTCGCTGTAGGAACACAGCATGCCTTCAGAAGGCTGGCCACGCAGTTTGGCCTTCTTGATTTTGAAATCGCCGGGCAGCACGGCGCCCACGGTAGCCACGGCTACTTTGAGGCCCAAACGGCAGTTTGGCGCACCACACACGATGTCGAGCAGCGCATCGCCGCCCACGTTGACCTTGGTCACACGCAGTTTGTCGGCATCCGGGTGCTGGCCACATTCAACCACTTCACCCACGAATACGCCGCTGAAGTCGGCTGCTACTGCGTCTACACCGTCCACTTCCAGGCCAGCCATGGTGATTTGATGGCTCAAGTCGTCACGGCTGATGGCGGGGTTTACCCATTCACGAAGCCAGGATTCACTGAATTTCATTACTAATTTGCTCCGTTATTTGAATTGCTTGAGGAAACGCAGGTCGTTTTCGAAGAAGGCGCGCAGATCGTTTACGCCGTAGCGCAACATGGTCAAACGCTCAACGCCCATACCAAAAGCAAAACCGGAATATTTCTCAGGGTCGATGCCCACGCTGCGCAGTACGTTGGGGTGTACCATGCCGCAGCCCAGCACTTCGAGCCATTTGCCATTTTTGCCCATCACGTCCACTTCGGCCGAGGGTTCGGTAAAGGGGAAGTAAGATGGACGGAAGCGCACCTGCAAATCTTCTTCAAAGAAGTTGCGCAGGAAGTCGTGCAGTATGCCCTTGAGCTCGGCAAAGTTGACGTGCTCGTCTACCAGCAGACCTTCCACCTGATGGAACATTGGGGTGTGGGTCATATCGTAGTCGTTACGATACACACGGCCCGGTGAGATGATCCGAAGCGGTGGCTTCTCATTTTCCATGGTGCGAATTTGCACGCCCGATGTTTGGGTACGCAGCATCACCTTGGGATTAAAGTAAAAAGTGTCGTGATCGGCACGGGCCGGATGATGCTCAGGAATGTTCAGTGCATCAAAGTTGTGGAAGTCATCTTCAATTTCAGGGCCGTGCTTTACGGTAAAGCCAAGTTCACCGAAGAAGGATTCAATACGTTCTATGGTGCGGGTTACCGGGTGCAGACCACCGTTTTCCAAGGTGCGTCCGGGCAGAGTCACGTCGATTTGCTCTGCGGCCAGCTTGGTTTCCAGTTCGCGGGCCTTGAACTGATCAATTTGCTCAGACAGGGCTTTCTGTACTGCCTGCTTGGCGTCGTTAACCGCCTGACCAAACTTGGGCTTTTCTTCTGCGCTCAGGGTGCCCATCAGTTTCATCATATCGGTGATCCGGCCTTTTTTGCCCAGATAGTCAACCCGAATATCGTCCAGAACTTTCAGATCCGGCGCCTGTTCAATGGCGGCCAGAGCCTGTTCCACAATCTCTGTTAATTGCTGCATTTTCTCTTCCACTGCATTTGCCCCCCATTGGCCTTTTGCCAGGGGAATTCACGACATGTCGACGTTCTTTGCCGCTTAATTTGTCAAAAATAACAAAAGAGGGAAATTTTACGGCAGCCAAGTGCATTTGACTAGGCATAAATCGGCTTACATCAGGAAAAAAACCCGTATTTTCCGATGCATTTTTCAATATGATGTGCGTAATTTTGCACCTGAGTCCTGTTTTTTACTTACCAGGTCACTGGCGAGCCATGTTGGTGAGATGTAAAATTGAGAGCTGTGCTCTATGCTATGAATACTCTACGACAACATATTGAATAAAAAGTATTCATCCACAAGCATAAACCGGCTGCAACAATAAAGTTCCCAATCAGGGGACCGATAAACATAGGGTCACACGCAGCCATGCCTATTTGAGGTAATCGATGAAAGAAGTGAAGTTTCGTTGGATAGATCAGTATCTCATCCACATGACGCTCAAAACCAAATTTGCCATTCTGGCAATCGTTCCCGTACTGATGCTGCTTGCGCTGGCCTTTGTGCTGAATCTGCGCTTCAGTGACACCCTGCTGGAGAGCCATCTCGAGCGGGCCAGTGCACAGGCAAACCAGACCAATCAAGTGGTAAGCCAGGCGCTGAATTTTATCCCCCAGGACAAGCAGCAGGCCTTTTTGCAAAGTATCCAGGCCGACGCCCGGGTGGTGCCAGTGGGAAGCCTTGATGGCAAAAGCGCCCAACTCGCCCGCAGTGGCGGCGGCAGCCTGCAAGAGCGCGGTCAATACAAGGCAGTAAGTGCCGTTGGCAGCTCACAATATGTCACAGTGCAGGATTTCTCGGCCAAGAGCGCCACGCTCTCCACCGACGATAACCTGTTGTTTGTCGGTGGCGCTGTGGCAGTGGCGCTTATCATCATCTTTTTTTGCAGCTATTACATCTCCACCTTCGTCGGCGGCGCCCTTTACACCACTGTGATGGCTCTTAAGCGGGCGGCCGATGGGGACCTGACCAGCCGGCTTAACTTTTTTGAAGTGAAAGATGAGTTCAGTATTCTCGCCATCAGCATAGATACTCTGGTTGAGCGTCAGCATAATCTGGTGAAAAACATCAGCGATGCCACCTCGCAGATCCGCTCTGTGGTGGGCTCGTTCCGTGAAAATGCCCGCAGCGGCCAGTCGCTTGCTGCCAATCAGCGTGCGCATCTGGACTCCCTGGCCACCGCCATGGAAGAAATGACCGCCGCCGTGCGTGAAGTGGCCAGTAACGCCGAGCGCTCCTCCCAGGAAACCCAGGACGCCAACCAACAGGTAGCCGCCGGCTCTGCCGACATTGCCACCACGGTAGGCGCCATTGGCGAGCTGTCCAACGAGATTGCCAATGCCTCGGATGCGGTAACCGTGCTTAACGACAACGCCAGCCGCATCGATGAGGTAGTCACCACCATTAATGCGATTTCCGAGCAAACCAACCTGCTGGCGCTCAACGCGGCCATTGAGGCTGCCCGTGCAGGTGAACAAGGCCGCGGCTTTGCTGTGGTGGCCGATGAAGTGCGTACCCTCGCTGGCCGCACCCAGGCTGCCACGGTGGAAATCAAATCCATGATTGAAGCGCTGCAAAGTGGCTCGCGTAACCTCACCCAGGTGATGGCACGCACTGTCGATCAGGCCGAGGAAGGCAAAAAGCATGTGATTAAAACCGGTGAAGATCTCGACAGCATTGCCCATCATAGCGCCAAGGTGTTTGAAATGAGCGTGCTGATAGCCACCTCTGCCGAAGAGCAATCTGCCGTTGCCAACGAAATTGCCGGTAACCTGATGGAAATCCGCAATCAGTCTCACGACGTGGAGCAATCGGCCAATCAGTCGGTTTCCGGTTGTGATGAGCTGCATGCCACCGCCGAGAAACTCGACCAATTGCTGGTCGGCCTGAAAATCTAGGCACACAGTAAAAGGCACCTTCGGGTGCCTTTTTTACTTTAAGCTAATGGCAAACAACAGATTATCCAGTAGACTGACATCTTTGGACACCCAGTAAGCCCAAGGAACCGGCACTGCCATGAATCAATCCAAGGCCTCAGTGTCACGGCAAATTCATCCCAAGTGGCGCAACAGCCTGCCCTTCCGGGTCGGTCTGCTGCAGACACTGGTTGCGGCTATTTTGCTGGTCGCCACCTTATGGATCATGCTGGGCACCCTCAAAGAAGAGCGCCTGCAACAAGAGCTGAATCTCAACCTCTCCCAGGGCCAATTGATGTTGGCCAAGCTACACGATCTCACCGCACAGCTCGACACCCTGGTCATCGCCATCGCCGACGTTGCCGGTACCCAACGTAAATCCGTGCAGGTGATTGATGAAACCATCCCCGGGCTGCTGTCACTTCCCGAGCACAGGGACGTAATTGCCAGTGGCGGGATCTGGCCCGAATCGGCCCATCCCCTTGGCGACGATAATCAGGCAAAAAGCTTTTTCTGGGTTCGCGATATGCTTGGGCAACTCAGAAAGAACGATGGCTACGACTCAGGCCGCGGCTATCTGGAAGAAAACTGGTACAAGCCTGTGCGCCTGTTCCCCGCCGGGCGGGTGTTCTGGTCGCCATCCTATGTTGACCCTTATACCCAGGAATCCATGGTCACTGCCTCAGTGCCCATCTGGGAAGACCATGAGTTTCAGGGCGCGGCCACTATTGATGTCAGCCTCACCAGCCTCACCCATCTGGTGAATGCTGCCAGCCACGAAATGGGTGGCTATGTGATGCTGCTGGATCAGTTCAACCAAATCCTCTCTTTCCCCTTGCCTGGAACCGTGGGCGATTCACCACAAAACATGACGAGCGCCAACCTGGGTACCCTGTACTCGCGTTTCAGTCAGTTTGCGCCGCTGGCTGAAATGATTGATACCGCAGATAAAGCCTTTATCGGCAGCGCCCACGAGCACCTTATCATTACCCAAGAGCAATTTTCCGCCCTAGCCCCCAGCAGCGGCCCTCTGCAGCGCAAGATGTTCGAAGCCATTATCAATAATGCCGCCCGCGGCCAGCCCAAAAGCGCCGAGCTGATAGGGACGCTGGAAATCAAATCCGACCCGGTATTGAACGAAGCCAGCCTGATATCGGTATACCGAATGCCGGGCACCTTCTGGAAAGTGGTTACTGTTACCCCCAAAACCTCGTTCAAGCACGAGGCGATGCTGCTTGCCGAGCGAGCCGGGCTTTATTTGCTGCTGGCTCAGTTGATAGCGCTGGCGTTGATGTTCCTGATCCAGCAGCGACTGTTTATCCGGCCGCTGGCCCGCATGGTCGGCGCGCTTAAATCCAATGATGCCGCCTACCTTGAACTGGAAGCCGGTGACCGTCAGGATGAGATTGGCGTACTTGCCAGCGCCTTTGTGGCCCGCACCCGCCAGCTTGAAATTGCCATGGCGAGCCTTGATGCATCAAACCTCGCCCTCGAGCAGCAACTCGAGGTGCAACGCGAAGCCCAGCAGGATTTACTTGCCCACAGAGAGCACCTGCTGGCGCTGCTGAAGTCCTCACCCAACCTTATTTATATCAAAGACATCTCTGGCCGCTATGTGCTGGTGAACGATAAATTCTGTGAAACCATTGGCCTGGATCGTAACCGGGTGGTAGGCGCTACCGACCATCAAATTTTCTCTTCAGACCTGGTGCAAAGCTACACCGAGAGCGATCAGCGGGTGGTGTCACAGGATGCGCCGCTGCAATACGAAGAAGTATTGCCGACCCGCCTCGGCGAGCTCAGGTTTCAGATGACCAAGTTTGCCATCCGCGATGAAGACGATAACCTGCGCGGCATCGGCGCCATCGCCTTTGATATTCAAAGCCGTAAACGACTGGAAAATGAACTGCGAACCCGGGTCAGCCAGCTGGAAAGCGCGCTGGAAGAGTCCACCAAAGAGCGGCTCAAATTGGATACCATGCTGAGGCAAGCGGAGTTTTCCCTCGGCCAACAAGACACAGAAGTCGCCCGCAGCGATATTCGTGACCATGCCTGGCAGACCGAGCGGCGGCTGGTGAAAGCCTGGTATCGCGATCTGGTAGCCCTGATAGCCCACGAGCAGGATGCGCTCCTTTCCCGCGCCTGCAGCAGTCAGGCAAGCCTCGACAGCTTAAGAGATAATCTCAGCGAACAGGCTGAGCGTCTGCGACTGCTCGATGTCTTGGCCGGCAAGCATAAAGGGGGCCAGGCAGCTGTGCCGTTTGACGTACTGGAGGCGCTGAAAACCCTGTTTAAGGCCGAGCTTGCCAGCCGTCACATCGAAATTCACTTAAGCGGCGAGCGCAGGTTGGTGACCGTGCTTGAAGGTTGGCAACTGGCGCTGCTGAGCCTTGGGCTGATGCGGCTTTTGATAAGCCTTGGCGGCAACGATGCTGTAAGCTTTGCGGGTAATATCAATATCGATATTCAAAAAGATGGCAGCGACTGTATTCTTCGCTTCGAACGTCAGGGTGTAGGTGCGGCGGCGATTGCAACAGAACTCGAAGAGCTGTCTATGTGGCTGTCGCAGCACTTTGGCGGCAGTCTCTCGCAGCTGCCCACCCTGGCAGTGGCAACCCTGATTGATTGCCGTCTGCCTCTGGTGGAGTAGTTACAGGCTTACATCGACCAGATAATGCCCTTGCAGCCAGTTGCGGCCAATCAGCAGCTTATGGGTCATATCTGTTCTGTCCTTCAGGTTCACCTTCACCTTGAACTCTTTACCGGGCTCACCCAGCGTCAGCTCCACCATGTAACGGATTTCACTGCCCTGGGCGTTGCGGATAAGCGATGTTTCCACAATCCGGCTGTGCACCCGGCGGCTTTCCCCCTTCTCATTGGCGGTGGTGAAGCTGATTTTTTTACCGACATTGGCTTCCATATCGGTTTTGTTTTCATTTTCAATCTTTAAATCAACAGCATGCAGGCTGTTTTCCACCGCACCTGTGTCGATACGGGTATCTATGGTCAAATCCGCTTCGACAATATGAATGGGTGCGCGCGGGCCAATCACATTCTTTTCAGCCACATCCACCACATAGGTATCCTCGAGCCAATTGCGCCCCAGCAGCAGTTTGTAGTCCATATGGCCACGATCTCGCAGGTTGACGCGAATGCTGCGGACATCCTTGTCGTGGGAGAGTTCGAGATCCACCGCATAGCGGCTCTCGGTGCCCTGAGAGTTGGAGACAGTGCTCACCTTCACGATACGCGCTTCGAGGCGCTGGGTTTCACCTTTGGCATTTTCGGTGGAAAAGCGTACCAGCTTGCCAATATCGTCCTTCATTTTCTTGCCGGCGCCGCCCACCACTTCGATATCAAAGGCGTGAATGGAGCTGACAGAAGCACCGGTATCAACCCGGGCTGTCATGGCGAGGCCTGCGCCAGGCAGATGGATTTCTGTAGTTTGACCAACGACAGCTTTATCTGCCAGCGCCGATGCAGACAAAGACAAAAGAATGAGGGCAATCCCGGATCGAAACATAGATAACATCCTGAAAACATTATGATTACAAATAGGTATTCATGGTGTCTGACCAAAGACACCATAACGGAAAGCCGCTGCAATTACCAATCAGGAACGAACGATTCAGCCTTTTTGGGCCAGCCACTCACGGGCGTGTTGCTGCTGTTCCTGGGCAAACACCTTGACCGGACAGGGCAAAAAAATCGCCATGATTTCCCCCATGCGCCGAAACAGCGGCCGGTCGGTGACGATGGCCACACAGCGAAAATCATCGAGATGAAACACACCCAGCAGAAAGTCCTGCCACAGGGAAGATAACCGCATGCCGCGGCACTTGTCGTCGATTTGATACCAAAGACGCACCGATGCATGGTCACGCAGGCGCGCTTCCAGTGCCGGCACCAGCACCTCGGTATAGTCTTCAGGAGAGATAACACCCGAGGCACGAACGGCCAGGGTGTCGTGTTCGAATCCGGTTTCAATGCTTATCATGGCCCCTCCCTTGGAAAATGGGCCACGACGGGGACGCATCAGGCGGTGAGCTTAACGATTTCCTGATCGAACAGGTTTTTGATAAGTCCCGAGAAATCCGAAATAAAGTGCGTTTGCTCCGGCGTGGCTTTCTTTTTACCCACATGCGCCAAAATCTCTTCGAGATCATACACAATGGCATCGACCTCGCGGATGATCATATTGCGCTGGGCAAAGGACAGCTCGGGATTCTGGCCACAGACCATGATGATTTGCGCAGACAACTGCTCTTCAAACAGCTCCATTACGGTTTCATCGGACAGCCCCTGCCCCTCTGGGGTTTCGAACAGCCCGAGATTCTCCGTCAGGTATTGGATGAGATGCGTATAACCGTCTTTATCTGTGACCATGTCAAATCCCGTATTGCATGTCTTTGTCGGGAATGTCCCGACTCATTCAGTATGGAACAAAATCAAGTCTTCTTCCTTAAAGCGCTGCAATCCGTTTATTTTTCAAGCACCAAAACAAAAGAAACCGGTACTGCCTTGCTGATGGCAGACAAACCCGCGACTTCACGCAGTTTTTCCACCCCACCGGTCAGACCGAAATTACCGGCATTAACCATCACCATACCACGGCTGGTCACCAGCAAACGATTATCGGCAAGACGCGCCACTGTGGCATCCACATTCACCTTGTCGGTTTTACCGTGCAGTGAAATCTCGGCAGGTAATTCCAGCTGCAGAATTTGCCCCACCGGCAACGCATCCACCGCAGCTTTGTCTATTTTCGCAGAAAGTGTGAGCGAGGGAAATTGCTCTACTTCAAACAACATGGTTTTCATGCGCTCGTCACGAATTTCAATGCCGGTATCCACCGAAGCCAGGGGAATGGTCAGCGCAAATTCGCCGGTATCGTTCAGGCTGCCCTGCAAAGCTTTAAATCGGTGAACTTCCCCAACGTCGCCTTTTTTCACCGACACGAAGCTTACGTTGGAGGCGTCGCTGTTTACCTGCCAGCCCGCAAAGGCGCCAAGACTGGTCACCATCAGGGCTGCAGCAGAAAGAGTACGGATAAACATCACTTATCTCCTTGTGTATTTAGGTAATTGCTTAACTATCTTGCGGGGTTATTCCCCGGCTTTGCAAGCCCCGGATGCGCAGGTCTGATACTACTCTAGACCGAAATGCACCAGTTGGCTGTCAATTGGTTGCAATAAAAGGCCGTTAGCCTGAGGCCAGCAATTCCCTAATCCAACCCGCAAAGGAGCGAGTGATGTCAGCAATTCCGGAAACAGGCACGGTAAAATGGTTTAACGATGAAAAAGGCTTTGGCTTTTTGCGCCGCGAGGACGAGACCGATGTGTTCGTCCATTACCGCGCCATCAACTCCCAGGGTCGTCGCACCCTGAAAGAAGGACAAAAAGTCAGTTTTATGGTGGTTCAGAGCCAAAAGGGTCTGTTGGCCGAGAACGTCACCCCGCTGTAAGCCCTCAGGGCGCCAGACGGTCAATCTGCCAGCCATCGGCCTCTTTGCTGTACAGGAAGCGGTCGTGTAGGCGGTGTTCGCCCCCCTGCCAGAACTCAATACTGCTGGGGCGAACCAGATAACCGCCCCAAAATGACGGCAGAGGCACCTCACCGCTGGAAAACTTTTGCTTCATTTCCATAAACTTGGCTTCCAGAACCTGGCGGGCACTGAGCTTGGATGACTGTGCAGATACCCAGGCCGCGATCTGGCTATCTTTCGGACGAGTCATAAAGTATTTGAGCACGTCAGCGGTCGACAATTGCTCGGCGATGCCGGTCACAGCCACCTGACGTTCGAGTGGATGCCAGGGGAACAGCAAGCTGATATGGGCATTTTGTTTAAGCTGAGTCGCTTTGCGGCTGCCAAGGTTGGTGAAAAACACAAAGCCCTGCTCGTCGAAGCGTTTAAGCAGCACAATCCGCTGATACGGCTGGCCCTGCTCATCCACTGTGGCCACGCACATGGCAGTGGGATCTGACAGCTGCGCCTCCTTGGCCTGCTCCATCCAACGTTCAAAGAGTGCCATGGGCTCGGTGGGCAGCTCGCTGCGCCTGAGTCCCCCTTTGGTGTATTCACGGCGGATGTCGCTCAGATCTGTCATGGTAAATCCTTATGGGCACAGTATCGTTTGAGGCATTCTAGCCGCTTGACGGGCAACAAAAAAGCCGACTGTGACGTCGGCTTTTGTTTTTTATCCCACCAAATGCGCACTTGGCAATTATTTAAGCAATTACTGAGATACGGCGCCGTTGGCCAGCTTTGTAAAAATCACATGGCTTCCGGGATCAGCACTTCGTGACACAGCTGCTGATAGTGGCTGAATTCGACCTTATAACCCTGCGCCATGGCCAAGCTGCAGCTGCCAAGGCATAAATGCGCCGGGTAGTTCTCGGTGTGGCGCTCGGCATTAAAGCCAATTTCATCCCAGCTGCCGGGGTTCAAAATGCTCAGCAGGCGCGAGAAAATCTGCCGATAGTCACCTTCCAGCGGCAAGTTGGTTTCAAAGCTTACGTAGGAGCTGTTTTCCTGCGGCGTAATATGAATGGTCATATAGCGATCGCCACGAATGCCGTTGATGGAATAGCCAAATGGTTCGAACAGGAAATCATCGAACACAAAACCCGGCAGCATGGCATCGAGTTGCAGTAAGCGACGGATTTCAGCGGCGCTTTGCTGTTCGCTGCGCAGGTAATCAGCGACCTCACCACGGATGTGGTACATCAAGAGCTCGCTGGTGTGATCGTCTGCTGCCGCCTCGTAGGGCTGGCTGCTGGTAAAAATATAATGGTGATGCGAGTCCAGATGGCCTATACGGAACGCATCTCCGGGCAGGAGTGCACGAATGGCGGTCAAGTCGTCGCTGAAAGCACTGCATTGCAGGTGCGACAGGTACTCGTTTTTACGCTGATAACTGGCGAAGGCGATATGGTCGGCGCCGACACGTTCGATAAAGCGCACCACGGCATTTGCCAGGGTGGTGGTGCCGCAGGTCAGCATCAGGAATCTGTCGTCCCAGACAAATAGACTGGATTCACTGAGCAGGTATGCATCGCATTTTTCATTGCTGATACTGGAGAGAATTTCGGCATTGGCGCATGCCACCATTTCTGTCCAAAACTCACGCCCAAGCGCCCGCAGGGAGCCAAACTGTGGCGTGACGATAACTTCTATTTTTTTTTCTGAGCCTTCAAAAAACATCTTTACTCTACCTGAGGGCCGGGAGGGCAACTGCCCTTGGCTCCCGGCCTGTATTCACCTTGCCTTGTTAGTCGTTAAAAGTCTTCCAGATAGGTGTAGCCCTTAAGACCAACCTGAAGCTCATCGAGGATCATCGCGCGCTCATCTTCAACGATATGGGTGTTCACCAGCTCCTCGTAGGTGCGCATAAAGGACACCGCATCGAGGTTTACATAACGCAGCACGTCGGCCACGGTATCACCGGCGAGCACAGACTCAATGTTGGTCTGACCTTCATCGTCAATACGCACTACAGCTGAGTTGGTATCGCCAAAGAGGTTATGCAAGTCGCCCAGAATTTCCTGATACGCACCCACCAGGAAGAAACCTATCAGGTATGGGTCTTCTGCTGACCAGGCTGGTACCGGCAATGTGGTTTCAATGCCCTGCCCGTCCACGTACTGATCAACAATACCGTCGGAGTCACAGGTGATATCCAGCATCACGGCGCGACGCTCAGGCACCTTGTCCAGACCAGACAGCGGCAGCACAGGGAACACCTGATCGATACCCCAGGCATCCGGCAGCGACTGGAACAGCGAGAAGTTCACGAAGAACTTGTCGGCCAGCTTTTCGTTCAGCTCATCGATGATCGGGCGCTGATAACGGTTACGGGCATTCATCAGCCCCTGCAGCTCATGGCACACCGCCAGGTGGCACTGCTCGGCCCAGGCGCGGTCGGCCAGGCTAAGCTGACCCAGGGCAAACAAAGACTGGGCTTCAGCCATGTCTGACTGAGTATCGTGATAGATTTCAATCAGGGCACGCTGATCCAGACGCGAGCTAATTTCATTCCAGCTGCGCCACATATTGTGCAGCAGCTGAGATGCATCCTCGGCAGGCGCCGGGATCACTTCAGGGCTGTAGGCTTCGGTGCCAATAACGTCGGTGATGAGCACTGCGTGGTGAGCAGTCAGGTAACGGCCAGACTCGGAGATGATCCGTGGCATTGGCTGCTCGTTTTCGTTACACACGTCAGTCAGCACAGAGACGATGTTGTTGGCGTATTCTGCCAGTGCATAGTTCATCGAGTTGTTTGACTGGCTGCGGGTGCCGTCGTAGTCAACCGCAAGACCGCCGCCCACGTCGAAGCAGTTCACCTTGGCGCCGAGTTTACGCAGTTCGCAGTAGAAGCGCGCCGCTTCGCCTACACCGTGGCGGATATCGCGGATGTTGGCGATTTGCGAGCCCAGGTGGAAGTGCAGCAGCTGCAGCGAGTCGAGCATGTTTTCTTCCTGCAGACGCTCAACCACTTTGAGAATTTGCGAGGCAGACAGACCGAACTTGGACTTCTCGCCACCGCTTGCCTGCCACTTGCCCTTGCCCTGGAACGCCAGACGGGCACGCAGACCCAGACGAGGAGTAACGCCAAGCTTCTTGGACTCATCCAGCACCATCTGCAGCTCGGACATTTTCTCGAGCACGATGTAAACGCTGTGACCCAGCTTCTCACCGATAAGCGCCAGACGGATGTACTCTTTGTCTTTGTAACCGTTACATACGATCACCGAGCTGGCCTTTTGCGCCATGGCGAGTACCGCCATCAGCTCAGGCTTACTGCCGGCTTCCAGACCCAGCTGAGGCACGGTTTTGCTCACCTGGCTTGCCAGGATTTCTTCCACCACGGTCTGCTGCTGGTTCACCTTGATGGGGTACACCAGCAGGTAGTCTGCCTGATAGTCGTATTTCTGAATGGCCTGATTGAACATCTGGCACAGGTGATCCACCCTGTGGTGCAGAATTTGTGGGAAACGCACCAGTACAGGCAGGCTCACACCGGCTTTCACCATGTCTTTGGCCAGCGCATTCAAGCCAATCTTGTAAGACGGATTTTTGGGGTCCGGGGAGACAGTCACCTCACCCTCGTCGCTAATCCCGTAAAAACCCTGGCTCCAGTGGGCAACGTTGTACCCGGCGCGGGCGTCGTCAATAGACCATTCGTTCATCTCAATTGTGCCTATAAAAAGAGAGATATTATGCGGTCACGGTCATGGCTGACCGGATCGCCTGTTCGACGTATTTTGGCAAAGCAAAGCTTGCCTGATGCAAAGCCGGCGTGTAGTAACGGGTGCTGATCCCAGACTCGTTGAAACGCGCCTCGAGGGTTGCAAGCTCAAGCCTGCGCGCCTCCAGATTGTCGGTAGCCCACGCAAACGCCATGGTGCCACCAATGTACGTGGGAACGGCGGCGGTATAGAACCAGCATTCCCGGGTATAACTGCTCATACGACGCACAGTGTCCTGCAGGGATTCTACCTGCATAAAAGGCACACCGTTTTGCGCCACAAAAATGCCGCCTTCATTTAAGCAGCGTTTGCAGCCCGCGTAAAAATCGGAGCTGAACAGCACCTCACCGGGGCCAACCGGATCGGTACAGTCTGAAATAATCACATCAAAACGCGCATCTGTGGTGGCAACATAGTTCATGCCATCGGCGATAACCAGTTCAACCCTTGGGTCGTCGTAGGCGCCGGCAGAATGATTTGGCAGCCAGGTTTTACACATATCCACCACGGCGCCATCAATCTCAACCATCACGATACGCTCAATACCTTTGTGTTTCACCACTTCACGCAGCATGCCACCATCACCACCACCGATGATAAGCAGGCTTTTTACCTTGCCATGGGCCAAAACCGGCACGTGGGTCAGCATTTCGTGATAGACAAATTCGTCAGCCTCGGTGGTTTGAATGGCGCCATTGAGGGCCATCACCCGGCCGAAGCGGGCATTTTCAAATATCGACAGGTGCCACTGGCTGGTTTTCTGCTCATAAAGCAGCTTATCTATCTCGAAATATTGGCCATAACTGCTGTGCAGCGTCTCGAAATATCGCGTGTTTTCTAGCATGTATCCGGGTTCCGATTGCGTCGGTATGACAAGTGTAGAATGCGCTCGCCCGGCCATTTCTGGAGAAACGCCGGGAAAGACAAGCCGAAGGGTCAACAAAGACCGGCTTACTGGGGACTATTGGCCTCTTCGCGGCCGGAATTGATGCGGATGAGCGTAAGGTGTTTCACGTCGGTATCAACGTTAACCAAATCCTGGGTCAGGCAGGATGCCAATTTAAGGCAATGTGCAGACAGCAAATGATAGTACATCAGCCAACCCCCTAACCGCCGCAACTGCCTTCTAGTGGGCGCTGCGGTGTAGATCCATCCAAACACCTTTGTTGAAGAAAAGACCTGTTAGATAACAGGCAATAAAGCTCGGGCGAATACCCGAAAACGGCGCAATTAAACCCTGCAAAAACCAAGATTGCAAGCAAGAATTCGGATTTGTTAACTGAGTTGCAGAATATACTACATCCGCACTTCGAAAGCGGGTATTGATACGTAACAATTTAACTTAATTTCAAAAAGATAGAGTTAAACAAAGCAGCGTTGGAGATCACGGGTGTTCAATATTTTTTAATACCAAAAACAGCAAAAAAGAGTGCGAGCCAACTGTAAACTCCCGCGAGCCAAAACGCAGCGGTTGCGATATAATCAGCCGGCAAGATTATTCATTGTCAGATTTAGGTATTTCATGATCCAGTTAGGAAAAACCTGCCGCCTGCCGGTAGTTAAACAGGTCAATTTCGGCTTTTACCTCAACGCAGGAGAGCTTGGCCAGGTACTGTTGCCAAACAAGTTCGCCCCCGAAGGCCTGGAAGCAGGTCAGGAACTGGAGGTGTTCCTGTATCTGGATTCTGAGGATACCCCCATCGCCACTACCCAAAAGCCATTGGCGCAGGTAGGCGAGTTTGCCAACCTGAAAATTGTTTCGGTGAGCCGTGTCGGCGCCTTCCTCGATTGGGGACTGGATAAAGATTTGCTGCTGCCCTTTGCTGAGCAAACCAGGCCACCGGAAGAAGGCAAGTATCAGTTGGTGCATCTGCACATCAACCGCGCCGACGATCGCATTGTTGCCTCGGCCAAGTTGGATAAATTCCTCGATAAAACCCCGGCTTTCTACAAGCCCGGGCAAGAAGTGAAACTGACCATCGCCGGACGCACCGATTTGGGCTATAAGGCGATTATCGAAAGCCGCCACTGGGGCCTCATCCATCTAAGCGATGTGTTCAAACCACTGCGCGCCGGCAATAAAATCAAAGGCTTCATCAAGCAGGTCCGCCACGACGGTAAAATCGATTTGGTGCTGAACAAAGGCACCAAGGACGAACTCGATGCCCATTCAGCCCAGATCCTGAAGAAGCTGTCCGCCGCCGGTGGTTTTTTGCCACTTGGTGACAAGACCGATGCCGATGTGATTTATGCCGAGCTTGGTATGAGCAAAAAAGCCTTTAAAAAGAGCATTGGCGGCCTGTTCAAGCAAGGCAAGCTTCGCATCGAGAATAACGGCATCTACTTAAGTTAACGTCGATGTTTGCCAGTTCAGAAAAAACGCGGTGACTGTTCACCGCGTTTTTTTATCTGGTAACAAAGTGCGTTGCCTATGGGCAAGCTCTGGTGTCTTTGATATAACAGGTCAAAGATTTACAAGGAGATTTGCATGCTACTCAGCGCTATCGAAGCCAGAATAATCGGATGTCTTTTAGAAAAAGAAGTCACCACTCCAGATCAATACCCCCAGTCACTGAACGCACTTACCCTGGCCTGCAATCAAAAAACCAGCCGCGATCCCGTTATGGACCTGTCTGAATCCGATGTGCAGGCGGGTTTGGATAGTCTTGCGAAAAAGCGCCTGGTAAGCGATCAGTCCGGCTTTGGCAGCCGCGTTGTAAAATACAAGCACAGGTTCTGCAACACCGAATTTTCTGATCTGCAGCTAAGTAAAGCCGAAACCGCCGTGGTGGCCCTGTTGCTGCTTCGTGGCCCACAAACACCAGGTGAGCTGCGTACCCGCGCCGGCCGACAGCACGAATTTAAAGACATTCAGGAAGTAGAACGCACTCTCGCAGCCCTCGCTGGCCGTGAAACGCCGCTGGTAAGCCAGCTGGCCCGAGAGCCAGGTAAACGCGAAAGCCGGTTTGCCCTGCTCATTCTGGAAGAGAGCGAAGCTATTGTCGCCAGCGCTGGCAGCGCCCCCTTTTCTGTAGCCAGTTCATCCCAAACAGCCAGCACCGACAATGATGAACGGATTGCCGCCCTCGAAGCGCGCATCGCCGCCTTAGAGGCGCGTCTTGATACACTCGAAAACTAATAGCTAACATAAAAACAGGACGTTACCATGTCATCCAATGCCCCTGCTCAGCCGGGCGCCCTGACCCATGTGTGGCTAATTGCCAGACAGGAAGTCATTAAGGGCTTTTTTAACTTTCGGGGGCTGATAGCCCTTATCGCCTACTGTTTGGTGTGGGGGCTTATTCTGTATTACCCCATTCGCGGCGCCGCCAAGTATCTGGCCGATCCGCATATGCGCAGTATGTTGACCGACTTGCTCGGGGTTGTCAGTCCCAAATACCTGCTGAATTGGGATGTAGCAGAACTTGCGCTTTTTTGGGTGATAAGCCTCTACTGGTTCCCGTTATTTGCCATTTTAAGCAGTGCCGATCAGTTCGCCTCGGATAAAAGCCGCAAAACCTTCCGCTTTTTGGTACAGCGCACCGGACGCGACGCGCTGTTCTTTGGCAGGGTGTTGGGGCAAACCTTACTGCAAAGCGCTTATATCATCACTGCGGGCGTGGCGACCCTGCTGCTGACCATGGTTCGTGACACCGATCTGGTGGGCGTAGCCATTACCGATGGGGTGCTGGTCCTGCTCAACCTGCTGATTGTGATCCTGCCCTACATCGCCATGATGGCACTGTTGTCACTGTATGCGTCCAGCGCCAGACAGGCTACGCTGTTTGCCGTGCTTATTTGGTGTGTGATTAAAATCGCTGCCGCACTGGTGGCTTATTACGTACCGGGATTGCCTGCCATTGACTGGCTGTTGCCAGGCAGTCAGATTGACAACCTGGTAGACAATACCCCCGCAGGCGCCCTGCTTCACTCGCCACTGCCACTTATCCAAACCGCAGTGCTGCTCGGACTGGGACTGGTGTATATGAGAAGGAGCGCACTGTGAACCTGATTGTGACCGACAAGCTGACCAAACACTATGGCAGCAAGACCGCGCTGGACGCGGTCACACTTGAAGTTAGCGCCGGCGCCCCGGTAGCACTGGTAGGCCCAAATGGCGCCGGTAAAACGACCCTGATGAGCCTGATGTGCGGCTATATTCAGCCAGACGCCGGCAGCATCCACATTCTTGGCTTACCGCCGGGCCATCGCGGCCTGCTTGGCAGGGTCTGCGCCCTGCCACAGGATGCCTTGCTTGATCCCAACTTCACCGTTGGCGAGCAACTGACCTTCTTTGCCAAGTTGCAGGGATTCAGCGCGAAAGCGGCAAAAATGGAAACCGAGCGGGTGCTTGAGTTAGTGCAACTTGCTGAAGCCAGCAAACACAAACCCACGGCGCTGAGCCACGGTATGGGAAAACGAGTTGCCATCGCCCAGGCACTGATTGGCAGCCCTGAGCTGGTATTGCTGGACGAACCCACTGCGGGACTGGATCCCGCCAACGCCCGTGGCATTCGAGAGCTTATCGCCCACGCGGGAGACAAGACCACCTTTCTTATCTCATCCCACAACCTTGAGGAGCTTGAGCGGCTTTGCGATACCGTGCTCTACCTCGACAAAGGCAAGCTCAGCCAGTCTCTGTCGATTAAATCCGACACGGACGAGCGCTACCTTACCCTTAGCCTGCAAAACAACGCAGATGAAGCGTTTGCAAGCAAGTTGGCGGCTCTGGGCGGTGTGGCCAATGTTAAGCTGCAGCAAAATGGCCGCGAGTTTATTATCGGCTATCAGCTTGGCGATACGCCTTACCAGTTGGAGCAGGCACTGCTTGGCCTGATGGCCGAGCAAGGGGTGAAATACCGTCAGTTACTGAACGGCAAGAGCCTTGAAGACAAGCTGTTCTCTTAAATACTGACCAAATCCAAAGGCACCCTGATGGGTGCTTTTTTATGTCGGCGATCGCCGCCATGAATTTAATGCAAAAGGTTTGATGCAAAGGGTTTGCTGCGATGGAGGTGGTGCCTACCAGCGCAATGTAAAACGATAACAGCGGCTGTGCAGTCTCTGGTTCAAACAACCAGCAGCCAGATCCCAAGTGACAGGTTAGCCTAGCCTTTCGAAAAGCAGACAAAAATGACAGAAAACAGCAAGGACTATGCAGTGCTCCTGAAATAGCAGAGCTAAAACACAAGAGCTAAAACCGAGGTTTTGAGACAGAGCAATTCAAACACTGCAGCTAAGACAAAATAGCTAAAACAAAGCCGGTCGGACAAAGAAACTCAGATAGAGAAAACGCAGACAGAGAAAACGTCGACAGAAACAAAGGCGGCACGGAAAGTCGTAAAAAGGCAAACCCTGAAACATCGCAGCGCGGTGAATGTCAGATACAAAAAAGCCGCGGCAATTGCCACGGCTTTTCTTACATCTCTTTCGAGAATTAACCGATTACGGTTACGTTCTCAGCCTGAGGACCTTTCTGACCCTGGGTCACGGTGAAAGACACCTTCTGACCTTCGTCCAGAGTCTTGAAACCGTCAGTGTTGATGGCGCGGAAGTGAACAAACACATCTGGGCCAGCTTCCTGAGCGATAAAACCAAAGCCTTTATCAGCGTTGAACCACTTTACTACACCAGTCACTTGAGACATATGCAAATCCTGTAACATTAAATATTTAACAATTGCCATTATTTGGCGATGGAGCGGGAAAAGCCGGTATTACTTAATGTTTACAGGACAAAACTGGTCGTGCGGAACACAAAATAAATCCAACCTTCAAGCCTCATCGACTATAACCTATTCAAGGTATAAGTCAACATGCCAATGAGGCTGATACACGCATTTTTTACTTAATTTTCTGAAATTTGCCTGAATACGGTATGCCATTTTTCTGGTGCAATCACTCAAGGTTATGGCAAGCCGTTCTATTTACTCGCTTTGTCCGATTCGTTGCTGCAAATTTATCCGAAAATCCAGTTCACAGGAAAATGGCTTGGCAGCAAGCGCGATTTTCGCCTCCGGGCTGAATTTCCAGGCGTAGGGCGTCATCTCCAGAAAGGCGAGAATATGCTCAGGCTCAGTGAGCTCGAGCTGCCATTGCAATCGTTCGCTGTGAATCGGCGCAAACCCTTCGAGCCACTCATCTTTATCTTCGTGCAATCTTGGGGTGTCGTAAATCTTCTGCTTTACCGCAAAATGATGCATGGGCCCTGCCGATACCGTCAGCAGATAACCTCCCGGGGCGACAATCCGGGCAAGCTCCTGTGGCTTGGATGGCGCGTAAATCCGCAGCACCAAATCGAAAAAGCCATCAGCAAAGGGCGTATCAAAGCTGCTAGCCACGCAAAAGTGAATCGACTTATAACGCTTTGCCGCGACTTTGAGGGCCGCACGGGAAATATCCAGCCCATAGGTTTGCACTTGCTTCGGATGACTCAGGGCACTGCTGTATGCAGCATCATTATCAGTATCCTTTGCCGCAGCTTCTGTGCCGCCCTCAGTCAATGCATCTGCCAGCCTGGCGGTGTAATAGCCTTCACCACAGCCAAGGTCCAAAAGCTGATGAATAGGCTGCGGTAAGGATGCCGCCAGTTCGTTCACCCTGTCACTTAATGGCTGATAAAAGCCGGACTCGAGAAACAGGCGTCTGGCCTGCATCATCTCTTTGTTGTCGCCGGGATCTTTTGAGCGCTTTTTTTGCACCGGCAGCAGATTGATATAGCCTTCTTTGGCCCAATCGAAACGATGACCTTTGGCGCATACAAGTGAGTTGGCGTCGGCGGCCAGTCGCTGCTGACACAGTGGGCAGATAAAACCGCTGCTAAGCTCACCCTGTGGTTGAAGCTGCATGTCTGGTTGTTGTGCTGGCAAAAAACACTCCACGATTATTCGTCTGTCGCAATCGCGAGCACCATGGCATTCACGTCCGGCGGCGACAGTAATTCATAACAGGTTAACAGGCGCCTGAGCTTTTCGATGTCTGTGCCAAGGTCATTGGCGCTCGCACCGAGGTGGTGGCGCTCCTGGGTTGAGGCGTATTGGCGCAAAAGCCACTGGCGCCGCTGGGCCAGCATAGGCTCCAGCCGCAATGCTTCGGCGGCAAGCCCGGGGTGTTTATCGGCTCCGGCAAGATATTCGTGCAATTCACGACGAGCCTGTTCAAGCTCGGTGATAAGCAGTGCCAACGAGACACTGGGCGCGCCGTATTCGGGTTCTCTGGCGAGCACCGACTTGGCGTTTTGCAACACCGCCGGATCTTCTGACAGCCTTAAATCAGCTTCGAGCCGAACAAGCTCAAAGTCGCCATCACTTTCAAGGTAAATGGCAAGTTCGTCGTCAAGGCGAGTGAACGACAGTAGCAGCCCTCTTCTCAGGCGCTCAATCAGCCGCGCGGGCGCTCTTGCGCCGCAGGCATAGAGGCGAACTCCCTGGCCAACGCCGCGGCTCAGGGCATGAGTTTTGGCACTATCGGAGACGTCGACACTTGTTTCATCGTAGGGCGCGCTATCGAAGCCGGCCTGCAGCCTTAGCAGCAATTCCCCATCAGCATCGGTACTGACCACCACAAGCTCAAGTAGCGGCGCACGAATCGCCTGCATCAGCACATAATCGCTGACATCCTTAGTCAAACTGATAATTATTCGGGATGACTGACTAACACTTAACAACTCAGGCAGTCGATAATACTGATTGAACATACACAAATCCTTTCGCTGGCGACGCATTTTACTCCCGATAAGATCTGCATTCATCCTCTTTCACCGGCAAATTCGGCGAAAAATCAAACTTTGACGTATATTCAGCCAATAAAACGGCTCAAATTCGCCCAAAGGATGATTATGGGGCGACAAATGATAAGATACGGCTTTATTTTTCACGGACAGAGACTTCCCGATGGAGCATTACATTCAGCCCACGATCTTCTGGCACGTTTATGAGACCATGATACCTATTGCATTGATATAGAATAGGTTTATCAAAAGACACTATCTCAAAATGTACAATTTTATGTACTCACAGCTTGTATAGCACTATTTACACATGATTAACGGCAGATGCCGCCAATTAGTAGTGTATTGTGGGGTAAGTAGCTCACGACGCATAGCCCACTTCTGTTCGATACCTTGAGCTGCAAGAAACAGAGTGCTGGAACCATAGCGATTGTTGAGTGCATCGCAGGCTTGCATCAGGCGGGGATCAGCCGGGGCTGGAGCAAAGAGGTCTGGCTGATAATGTAAGTCACTGATGAGCTCCAGCAACCCGACACCTATTTTGTAGTAGCGCACTCCTGGGCGGTAAAGTTCAGGCACCACCCGACTCACCGCCGATGTGATCACCGCCGAGCAATTGGTGGGTACAGGAAACCTTACTATTTGTTTAAAGCCAACAGGGCGTTCGTCATAGGGGCTGTTGTTGGCAAACACCAATACTGCTGAGGTGAGGCTGCCCTGCTTTCTGGCCTTGGCCGCGGCAATACCTACGTGTTTCGCAATGGCCTGGCTAAGTGAGTTAACGTCAGTTATCCGCTTCCCAACCGAGCGAGTGGAGAATATCTGCTTTTTATCTGCCCTCGCCTCATCCCACTGTTTACAGGGTATGCCGCCAAGTTCGCGCACGGTGCGCTCTATCTCGATACTGAATTGCTTTCGTGCAAGCTGGGGTGGCATCTTCGACAGCTGCCAAGCGGTGCAGATATCCATCTGCTCAAGCCTTGCGGAAATACGCCGGCCAATTCCCCATACATCGCCAACTGCCATTTGCTCGAGTATCTGCTGACGGCGTTCTTCTGAATCAATGACGCATACACCACTAAAACCGTCCAGTTTCTTGGCGGCATGGTTGGCAGCTTTAGCTAGTGTCAAGGTAGGACCGATGCCAACACATACAGGCAGCCTCGCCTCTTTCCAAACGGCACGGCGAATGGCTGCACCCTGGCTGGTCAGGTCTTTAATGGCGGGATAAACGCGGCGGAAAGAAAGGAAGGATTCATCAATCGAATAGATGTGCTGCTCCGGCGCAAAGCGTCCGATGATCTGCATCATCTTGGCCGACAGGTCACCATAGAGCTCATAATTGGAAGAAAGCGCGATCACTCCTGCGCGTTGGCAAAGCTCCCGCACTTCAAAAAAGGCCTTAAACTTTTCGACCCCTGCTGCCTTGGCCTGCTTATTGGCAGCCACCACACAGCCATCGTTATTGGAAAGCACGACAATAGGCCTGCCACGCCAGTCGGGGCGAAACACCTGCTCGGCCGAGCAGTAAAAAGCGTTGGCGTCTACCAGGGCAAACATCAGCAGGCCTGCAGCACTCTGCTTGGCCGGTGGCAACGAATGGAGCGGATCACTACCCCCTCGATGGAGAACTGATCCCACTCCTGAACAGGTACCGGCTGATGGAATTCATTGGCCGACAACAACAACCGGCGGCGAGTGTCGATGAGCTTACAGACAAACTCGCCGTTAAGGTTCGCCACTATGACATCACCGCTTTGCACTGTCACATGACGATCCACTATCAGCACATCACCATCAAAGATGCCCACGCCATGCATCGACTCACCTGCCGCCAAGCCTATAAAGGTGGAGCTGGGGTGCTCAATTAGCAGCTCATCCAAGCTAAGTGGTAACTGATAGTAATCAGCCGCAGGGCTTTCAAAACCCGTGATCCCGGCACGGGCTGTAAGGGGGATGACTTTCATTTTATGAACACCAAAAGCTGTACATTTATACAGTATCGCGTATTCCTGAATAATAAACAACTTTGCAGGCTTAAACACTAAAATCTTCACTATCGCTTTGGTAGATACAAAAAGCCCAGTATTTACGCAAGGCACAGATTGCAGCGAATGGCCCTAAATAGCTGTTCCTAAATGTAGATCACTGACAGCAATTGCCGCGATACGGCCCATTTTCATGTAAATGTGTTGCAAGTCCCTTGGCACTGGGTCACAAGACGACTTGGCAGCGATGACTTATGCCAAGGTGATTCTCATCATGTGTAGTACAATTAGGGCCACTTATTTAGACCTAAGCAAGACCCATAAATAAGCAAGATGCCACTTTAGTAATCATCCGACGGGGTTTCATAACAACACCATGTAGACGTTATTAAACTTTAGAATGTCTAACATGCCTTCGGTTGAATACCTCGGGCTTTTATCACTATCAAAGCCATAGACGTTTGAGGTCTTGTTTCACCTTCCCAAAAAGCGTCCTTGAATTATTTATAATAGACAGACTATAATAATCCAAATTTTTAAATGGAATTATGGACAATGGAAGAATCACAAATAATTTCTATGCTTTTGAGTACGGAACCGTTTAAAAAAATCCAAGAAAAAACATTTAGTAAATTTTCAAGCATCTTCGAAAATCTTAATTTTCATACTGAAGCGCGAGAAAAAATTAGTCAACTAGCACCATTAGTTCATGAAAGGGAATTAGAGTTAACAAAAAAAATTGAAAACAAATATTTAAAATTTAGAACTCTATTATCAAGAGATGCTGACGTTCACATATCAGAAATTTATCAGCCCTTACAAATTAAAAACAGGCAGAGCAATTACACTATCGAAATAGATGAGAAATGTAAATTAGATCTACCTAGAATATCATGCATAATTGGAAAAGCCGGACAAGGTAAAACCACTCTTTTAAAAAAAATATTCCTTAACAGCATCACTAATCAAGATGGTGTATTCCCATTAATAATTACATTAAGAAATATTGACTACGTTCGAGATTGTGATTTGGTATCTGTCATAGTAAAAGAAATATGCTCTTTAGGCTTAGATATCTGTCCGGAGGCATGTCTTCACCTCTTGTCAATGAAGCGATTGAGACTGCTCTTCGACGGGTTTGATGAAGTTCCTGATGAATATGCAAAGACAGCTCTAAAAACTATTGAATATGCATACTACAGTCTTGGTCTAGATGTAATAGTAACATCTAGACCAAACACTGAAATAACTTACACGCCAGGAATATCGAATTTTGATTTGCTCGACCTAGATGTAAATGATGTAAATAGAATAATAATTGAACACCCTAGCATTCCGAATAAAGATAAAGATATCTTTATCAGAGTTATATCTGAGAAAAAATATATATCAGAAATTTTAGTAACCCCTATTCTAGTTGACATATTCTGCAGCACCTATAATTCATTAACAACAGAACCAAAAAACTTGATTGACTTTTATAACCAACTATTTCAATCGCTTGCATCAACACATGATAGGCTAAAAACCTTTTACGAAAGATCAAGCAAATCTGGTTTGGATAACTATGAATTAGAAAGAATTATACATGCCGCCTCTTTTAAATTACTCAGCAGCAAAAATGATATAACATTTGATTCTGATTTCTTAGTTTCCACTTTCAAAGATGCCTGCTCAAAACTAAATTTTGATGCGAAAAATACTCATATAGATATAATAGACAAAACCTCACTAATTAAAGATGAGGGGCAGACACACTCATTTCTCCATAAATCAATAATAGAATTTTTCTCTGCAAAATATATAGCAAACCTTCCAGAAGAAACTAGGGAGAGTTTCTACGAATATATAATTAACTCACGAAACAGTAGATATGAGAATGTTTTGAAATTTCTACACAAAATCGATAAAAATTGTTTCTATTTATACTTTGCAAAGAAAATTCTAAAAGAAGTTGAACAGTCGGACGTTATTAACATCATTAAAGACAATGAAACTATAACTCCGTCCATTGCACGATATATTATAGGAGTTGACCATGTGGAGACTCAAAAGACATCGATAAACCATTCCATTAGAACGTCGCTAGTCCACTTGGTTGAAAATGAAAACATATCCATTTCTGAAGGTAAGGATGAAAAAAATAGAACTGCATTCCATCTGATAAGAATATTATTTGAAGCCATTGAATTTGATACTGATTCCGAGACATTAAAGCAGATCGCAGAATCAATAAGCGTTGAATTTTCCGAACTGGTTTTCCACAACAACGATATTCTTAAATCGATATGCTTAAAAATAGGGCATAGAATAGAAATTACCAAAGACTCAAATGACATACCTTTATATCAACAGAATTGTAGCTATTATAGGTGCGAAGTGTTCAAACTTTTAAATCTAAATCAAAACACTCACCTTCGAAACGTCATACTTAATATTTGTGATTCCATGCACCACCACATCTTAGAGGTTAATGAAACTATAAGATCCGTTGAAGTTAAGCATAAAAAGTTGCAAACCTTTGATTTTTAAATTTAATTAACTACACCTCCGTCTTCCCATGGGGCAAGTCGGGGGCGCTGCCCAGCACCCGGCCATCCTGCACGTAAACATGGCCGCCAACCGTACCGCTGCCGATGGCGTTCATGCCGTGCGAGCCCGACAGGCTCACCACGGCCACGGTGCCGTTGCCGTTATCGGCGGCCACCTTCATTATCATCCTGGGCGGCAGCAGGGTGCGCTGAAACTGCTTGAGCATAGAGCCTCCGGTTAATGGTACCGCCACCAATGGCGGCACCATGCTGCTAGTGTTCCAAATGCCGGATAAGCGCGGCGCTTTGGGTTATCTCAAGGCCGTTGTCACTGCGGCTGGCCGTGATGCTGATGCCATCACAGGTGGCCTTATACAGCTCGGCCCGATAGGTCACGCCGAGCAGCTGCCCGGGTTCCAGCGGTGGCAAGTCTGCCATAATGGGCAACTCGATGGTGACGACCTTGGTTTTGCCACTGTCGGCAATGGCGGCGGTACCGGCCATGATGGCGGCCTGCACATCCACAATCAGCGGCGCCACAAAATCAGGGGCCGGGGCCGTGCTGCCAAGCCCTTGGCGGGCAATCTCGCGGCTAATGCCCTGCTGCTCTCCCCTGGCTATGCAGGTGTTATACAGCGGCGCCAACTGCTCTGCCTCGCTGCAGCTGAATATCACCGAATCGTGCAGCGCTATATCCGGGGTGGCTGAGGCCATGGCCCAGGGCACCACCGGCCAGCGCGGCACAATTTTCAGTTTCTGCTCGGCGTCCTGCGGGATCACCACCGCGCCCACCTGGGCGGCGGCCTCACTGACTGCCGCAATGGGATCTTTGGCAAATACCGAAAACACCCCAGCGGGCAGGCTAAAGTCAGTCACGCCCACCAATTCCGCTGTCCATCCGGTATTGGCCAGCAGGCTTTGCAGCATACCGCCAAAACTCTGCGCTATGTTGGTGTAACTGATGGGTGCCCGCCAGGGGCTGCTGAGCGCAGCTGAGGCGCCACGGCATGAGTGCGAATACTGTTCCTGCAGCCAGCCGGTACCGCTTTGCTGCTGCTCGGCTATCAGGTAAAACTCATAGCCATTGATACTGAGGCGCAAAAGCTCATTGTGGCCCAGCAGTGCATCGCCTTTGCTGCACCAGTCAATGCTGCCATCCCAGGCCCACTGGCCCCGGCGGCGGGACAGACGAACGGCGGTAATGGCCAGCTCGCGGTTATCGCTGACGCGATGGCATGTCAGGGTTGGTTGCATGATGTATGTCCTGCGAATTTGGGGCTCTATCGGAATTTTTAGATTGAGTGGTGGCAGGATTGGCGGGCCGTCAATCAGACCGCCGCCCCCTACCCACTCACAGACCAGCGGCTCTGTATCAAAGCGCAAATCCGTTACCCCAATATGGGTTCCATAGGGCTTATCAAAAACGGGGGTGATAGGGCTCTTGGGCTTGCGGTATCGAGTGGAGCAAACCTGTTTACGCTCTGGTATGCCCCAGCGGATCGTGCTGCAGACACCGGCAGCCGGTGAAAACCACGCCAGCCTTGGTTGCACACCAATGGGGCGTTCTTTTATCCAGGTTGCACGATGTTGCTGCCCGTCTGATGATATGTCAGACCATGCCAGCTCGGGCGCATCCCGCAAGGCGGGCATCGTCTGCCAGTCGCAGGCGCTTTGACTTTCAACGGCCGCCGGACTGTCCCAATCCACCCCCGCCAGTTGACGAACAGGCAAAGGATTTTCCTGAGACAAGCTGCAGCGGTTTTCCTCTGCGTTCGGTGAATCCCATTCAATATCCTGCGCGGTATTGATTGGGTCAGCCTGCCACGCCATAGCGGCGCGGGTGTCGAATGAGACACTTTCACTGGCCAGCAGCAGCTGCTGCTCTGCCGCTGAAAAGTCGGCCCAGGCAATGCCCACCCGAATGCCGATTGAATCATCAACCGGCTCAGTTGGCGTGCTATCACCAAACTGAGGGGATACTGGCGAACTGGCATTGAGCCAAGCCTCATCAAACTGAGGGGAAACACCCGTTACCACCGGGCTTAAATCCAGGGGTGAGGTGGCATTAGGCCACGATTCATCAAACAGGATTGTGACTGGCATTAGCCCACCTCGTTGGCATCCCCTAATTCTGCCTGAATGCCGTCCATAGCCTTGGCGTTGAATTGCTCATCATCATCGACTATCAGCAGTAATAAATCGCTGCGGTTTTCATAGCCAAGGGCAAAGAAGCAATTCTGCGTATGGCCATTGGCAAAAGAGCCATGCCGCAGTACTGCCATGGAGCGCCTGTTCAACACGATAAAGCGCTCTGCATTAGGGTCAGCATTCACGATGGCCAGCTTGGCCATCTGGCGCGGGATAGCTTTATCAATCCCAATCTTAATCAGCTTATCCATACCATTCCTCTGCGTTTACCCACAGGTTGGAGCCGCCATTGTGTGGGGTCGGTATCAAGTAATGCTTGTGACCGTTTATCACTCTGGTTTGAGGCCAAAGCTGGTCTGAGAATCCTGATGAAGACATTTGCAGCAGGCCGGGGTATCCGCCCCTGAATAGCGGGGACAACAGGCTGTCTTTCAGTAAGGTGCCTTCACTATCCACGCCTGAGTTATTGCCTGCTCCGGCGCAGTACAGCATATGCGGGGCGTACAGAGGATTGGGGCACCCCGTTCCGGGCGTAGGCGTTGAGTTAGAATAGCCGATACTATCAAATGGTAGTTTATGCCTATACCACTGTTTACTTTGTGCGCCGGATGTTTCATCCAGCAAGAAAGCATTGCTGCCTGACGATATATATCCAAGCGCCCTCGACCAAGATCCAGTGTTGGCATCGCCCGCCAATGAAGCAGTCATCAAAACATGCTCCGAGACGTCATTGGTATAGGCGGTGTCCAATGCGCCCACGCCAAAGCAGGGATGCTCTGACGTACCGTGAAACATATATGGCCGATAATCAGAGCTGGTAAAAATGTAAAAGCTGATAGGTGTCGCCAGAATAATCCACTTGTTTGCGTAATAGGCATAGAATGCGTTCTGGTAACTTGCGTTTGGCACCGTATTCCAATCGGGATCAAGGCTTGTTACCAACACACCTGAGCGACAAAACATGGTGGTGTTAGTTTGAGTTTCCTGTCCGTCCTTGGGCCACAGCTTCCAAAAGCCGCCGATATGGCCAGGGATGTTCAGTGCCGTCTGAAACATCACCTGTTTACTGGCCTCGTTCTCAAACGCTACCGACCAACCGGCACCGGGTTTGGTACCATAACCATCCACCAAACACTTCTTAAATACATCAATCCACTCAGCAGGCGTACGATTGACAAGCTGTGGGGCACCTGGGTCGTCCCAGCGGTACTCAATGACGGGTAAAGCTGCCATAAATTGCTATCTCCAAGAATGCGCCCCGTTTTACGGGGCTGGATTTGATGAACGGTTGCCACGGAAACCCAACACTGAACGGTCAACCTCTATCTGGCTGTGGCCTGATTCAGTGGTACGGATAATCATGGCTGGCTTGCTGGCGGCATAGGTTGGCCACCGAATGGCCTCACCAATTTGCCAGCCGCCGCCAAACGCCTGAAAACGGATGATAAAATAAGGCTTCCCGGTTAACGGGTTAATGGGGGCAAAGTCGCTTAATGTGTCGCCAGTGGCGATTTGGCCAATGCGTTTACCCACGCAGCGGAACGTGGTTGGACTGCTAAAAATCAGCAACCATTCTTCATTCACGGCGCTGTCGTTTTGCACTTCGATGGGATAATCCACATAGTTGAAGCTGGCGGTGGCCGGGGTGCCATCCTGATCCCAGTTATCATCCCAACTGCTCATATCCCTGACAGTACCCACCCGCGCCTGCAGGCTGCCCAGCTTGTGTACTGAGGCCACCACGGCACCGGCTGGATATGTACCCTTAAGTGGCTTTGAAAGCTGCAATGACTTTTCGTACACCTCCAGCACCTGCGCCAGCTCGCCAATGGTATCGGTGAGCAAATAAGGGGCAGTGAAACCGGCAAAATCGCTGTTAATTGTCACCACGCCGGTGGCTGAGTCATAGCTGTAATGGGTGTTGGCTTCCGTCCACAGGCTCTGGCCTGCTGCATCGGTTATATCGACAAACTGAGCACCTGCCCGAACGTTCTTGGTTTGCCCGCTCGCCGGGCTTGATACCAGCTGCGTCTGCGTATGCTGGATCGCTACCGAGCCCCAGGCGTTGAAGATTGGCACCACCCCGGCATTTTGCAGCCGCAGCGGATTAAGGCCGAACAGTTCAGGCGGTGGATTGAGCGTCACCAATTCAGATACGTCATAGCGGAAGCTGGCCAGGTCAACGTCCTGGGCAAAACTGATTTGAACAGTGCTGCCATTGATACTGCCACTGGTTACACCGCTTCCGGTAATCACGCCTGCAGCATCACTGCTGCCACTGAGCAAGGTGCTGCCATCGGCGGTGCTGACGTTGAAATAAAAGGTTTCTGGAATGGGGCGGGCAATCGACATATTGAATGCCGCTACGTTTTCCTCAGACAGTCCTGGCTCAGCCAGGCATTCAAAGCTGACGGTGAAGTCGCCACGCGCATCAGGGAACTTGGTAGCAGTGCCATCTGCATAGTCCAATTCGACAAACTTACGGCCTGAGCTGTCAACAAAGCCCACCTCAGTTTCCCGCAGCACGATATTGCCCGAACCATCTGTAAAGGTGATGGTCATAATCACGGTACCGATAGCAATCTTGTCAGAGCTTGGCAGTGGACTGCTTGACTCATAGTGGTGGTACCGCAGGCCGGATACGTATTCCAGGCTCACACCATTTATCGCCACACTGACCCCGCCGCCAATGGTGATGCTGCGGGTCGCTGATGCTTTGGAGCCAGTGACTGACACGCTCCAGCGATAATTGCTGCTTATCCCTCTGGCAGTTGGTGCCAAGCCCAATACCTTGTTGACAAAGTCGGTATTAAGAAGGTCAGGCACATCAAAAATATACGTGGATTGGCCCGCCACCTCCGGCAATGAAACCACCCGTTTAATCACCTGTGACGGCACATCAGAGGAACCCTGCGCCGACAGTGATAGACCTGAGTGCGGCTTTGACGTTTTCACCCGGGGAAGCAACTCAGCCACGGTATTTTGTACCGCCAGCAATGATGAGTTGTTTTCAGCGGTCAATCGGGTAACGCCGTGATATTTCACATCGGCATTCTGGCTGGTTAAGCGCAGCTTGGTGCAGCCAGACTCACCGTTGATGACCACATCACGGTCTGGGGTGTCATACGGAATGGGCGGCTTGAATTGCACCTGCCCTTCCTGGCCGCCGGTCACTGTGCGTTGAATTTCGCAAAAATGCTCAAACCGAGGATAGCGGGCATCTTCGTTGCCCTCATACTCAACGGAAATGCAAATAACCTGCCCCTGCACCAAGGTCACGTTGGCCCAAATGTCGCGGTCATTAAAGCGGTACATCGACTGCAGATAAGGCCGTGGGAAGCTGTCTTGACCTGCCAGCAGGCCAATCAAGCCTTCACGGATTAGCTGACCCGCCCGCACTGAGCTTTCCAAAATATCCACCATATCCTTACGGCGGCTTTCATCATCCAGCAAAGAGCTTTCCGCAATCATCAGGGTGACCAGTGGATCTGTGGGGGGTTCGCTGATGAAAATGTGCGCGTCAATCAGGCTTTCTGTGTCAGCCGTATCGAGCGCCGGAAAGCACTTGGCAATCTCGACCGCGCTTTCTGCATGGTCAATATCAGACAGGCCGGGGAACAAGGCGTTAATGACACCTGACGCAACTTTATTGAGCGTACGCTGACCACCGGCATCCGGTGAATCACCGCCCTGCTGCGCCTTGAAAATTGCCAGATTGGAACGGGTGTAAGTCATGCTGATTGTCCCTGTTAAACTGTAAAAAACTTAAGCTGGACTTCTGTCACCAGCGCATGGCCGCCAACCTCATCAAACAGGTCTTTGCCGGTAACAGCGGGGCCGGATGTGGTGTCCCACACCACGGTGAAGGTTTCGCCGCCCCCCAGGTCAATATTGAATTGGCCCAGGGTGCTGTTGGCGTGGGCCTGCAGCGCGGCGAACGTGGCGCGGCTCAGGCCACTGGATCCGGTGCCAATCAGCAGCGGCAAACCGCTGGATACCTGCGCCGTGAAAAAATGAAACGCGCCGTTGCTGGCGCGTTTGCTGGTCGAGAATACGGTTTGCTGCTCGTTGCGATTGAGCCACAGCAGCTGCGCCTCGTTGTCGCTGAGGGGGATGGTGTCAATTTGCTGCATTACAGCTCCTTTGATTAACCGCCGGTCTGCTGCTGACGGCGGATTTCTGCCATAAGTTCTGCCAGCACAGTGCGCTTAAAGTTGCCATCAAACTGCTGATTGCCGACCACCAGGCGCAGGGTGGTGATCTGCCCATCGGATTGCGGCTGTTGGAGCACTGGCGCGGGAATTTGAGGTTGCCGTGTCGGCACCTGATTGGCGGCCGCGGCGCCCGCTTGCTTTTGCTCGGTCTGGCGCTGCTGCTCGCGCTTGGCGGCCTCGGCAGCCTCGGCGCGGGCTTGGCGCTGCTTGGTCTGGTAGATTTGCTCTGCCAGGCGCAGGGCTTCGCGGGCGCGGTCAACAGCTTCCCGGTCGTTGGCGGCTTCTGCCTCAGCCAGCTTGGCTCGCAGTTCCTCTCGGCGGTTTTCGAGTTCTTTTAAAGCGGCATCTTTGCGAATGCCGTTCAGCTCATCGAGTTCTTCCTTGAGATCATCCACCGTATCCGACAGGTCATCCCGCAGCCCTCGCAAGCGTGCCCTCGCCTCTTCAATCCCAGCATTGAGGGTGGCAAGGCTCTGCTCATCGAGGTAGCTCATGTTGTTGGCCGCGATGTAGGCCATGTCTTTGAGGTCTTTGAGGGTGTAAGTGCCACCATCCAAAACGCCCATTAACTCACGCCAACGAAGCGTGGCCTGGATGATTTCCTTCTCCCGCCCAAATGCCTCATTGCTTGCGCGTGCCAGCTCTCCCCAAAATCCGGTGGTTACCCTGGCATTGCGCGCCATCATGTCAGTTAAATCATCAAGGCGTTTGTAGAGGTCTTCGCTGCCGGTGGAGGTGAGGTTGAACTCCTTTTCAAGATGCGCCTGAGCACCTGCAAACAAATTGGTGTACTCGGTGGCACGGCCCATCTGCTTTTCCAGCTGCTCAAGGGCTATCTGTTGGTCACGCAGGGTTTGGGTGGTATTTTCTGTACTTTCAGCCGCTTTTACCGTTTCCTCGCTGTAGGTGGCGGTCATGGCATTAATCAGCTGCAGCACCTTCATCAGCTTCTCTTGCTCGGTGGCATACTCCTGCTGAGTCAACCGACCTGAGCGGTATGCCACATCGAGGTTTTCGAGCTGGGTGATTACCGCTTGCTGTTTGGCTTTAAGCTCCTGGTAGTTGGCGGTTTCGAGATCCTGCACTTCTTTAAGTGCCAGGGTCTGACGCATCAGCTCCACCTTGCGCTTGCCGAGTTCTTCCTGGGCTTTCGCTTTGTCCTTATCGCTGACGGTAGAATCCTGGGTGATACGGGTCAGCTGCTCTATGGCGTTTTTGGTGTTATCAATTGCCTTGGCATATTCGCCGCTAAACTTGCCGGCGGCCTGCTGCTCTTTGCCAAGCTGGCTACTCTTGTCAATCAGCCCAGCCAAGGTGTCACGCAGCTTTTGAGCCGCTGCCTCGGTTTTAAGGATTTCCGGTACCGGCTGCCCCTGAGCCTGGGCCACCTTGATACTGGCCTCGGCCCACTTTTTATAGGCCTGCTCCACTTCAAAGGCGGTGGCGATGCCTTGCTTGGCCCCGTCTTTCACCTGCTCGTAGGTTTCCTGAGCTGCCTCCGCTTGCTCTTTGAGCGAGTTCACTGTGGTGATCCCCGCCTTGGCCATAGCGAGTTCCAGCTCTTTGGCCTTGTCTATCTGCTGGTCTTGGGCGCTTCTTACCTTCTCTGCTGCTTGAACCTGTGACTGTGCGCTTTCGGTGGCGATGTCTGCAGCCACCTGATAGCTCTTTTGGGTGCTGTCGGATACCGAATCTAAAATGTTGTCCCAGGCACGGCGTATATCCTCGCCGTCCTGATGAATTTGCTCGATATAGCCTTCGGAGATAGCGCCCATCGCACTGGCGGCTTCGCGGGCTGCATCTGCCACAGCCTTGCCGACAAAAGGCATGAACTGCACAACACGGGCAAAGTTATCCAGCATATGCTGGCTAACCTTGGCAGATACTGCACCAAGGCCACTCAGGCCCGCGGTGATCCCGTTCCAAATAAGCTGCAGGCTGCCGGCCACAAATTGCATTGCCGACACAAAGGCGCTGATGTTTTCCAGCATGGTTTTCAGGCTGCCGCCACCATCGCGGATCAAGGCGGTGAAAAAGTCACTGACCGCCTGCGCTGCCTGCTGGATTTTGCCGGATTGGTTCAGCTCATCGAACTTGGCATTGAGTACCTGCAAAAAGGTGACCGCCACCTGATAGGTGCCGGAATCGGCAATCTTTTGCTGAAACTCTTGCCATTTGTTGCTGAGTACATTGAGCTGGCCACCAAGGCGCTCAAGGCTCTTTGCGGCCTGCCCGTTAGCCTGCTTGCCCATTTCATCAAACAGGTTTTTGATTACATCGCGGCCAAGCTTGCCCTGCTCGCTGAGTTTGGCCAGCGCTACCGAGTTCTTGCCTGTGACCTGCTCCAGCAACTCCCACACAGGGACGCCACGCTCGACCAGCTGCAGGATTTCTTCGCCCTGCAGCTTTTGCTTGGCCCAGGCTTGGCCCACGGCAAGGATAATGCCTTCGAGATTTTCCTGACTGCCGCCCAGCTTAGCGTTGTAATCCACCATGGATTGCAGGGCGCCCTGCATCGGGTCGATACCAAAGGCTTTGAGACTGGCAAAGGCCTGCTTAACCGTATCGAGCTGACTACCGGTGTTATTGGCAAAGTCTTTGATCCAGGCGGTTGCCTGCTCACCCGCCTCAATGGAGCCCATCATGGCGGTCATTTGCGCGGTAAAGGCCGCGGCTTTGTCGCCCTGGCTTAATACGCCAGTGAGTGAGGCCCACAGGCGGTCAATGCCGACATAGGCGCCCGCCATTGCCAGTAATGATGCGGTGGCCGCTTTAATGGAACCGCCAAAATCTCCCGCCTCTTTTTTACTGGTTTCCAGCAGGCGGTTGTGCTTCTCGAGGCGTTTGTTAACACCGCCCAGGGCAATTTCAGCGGCGGCTTGCTGCTGCTTGAGTTCGGCGCTGGCATCGGCCAGCTCGTCCATGCTGATCCCCGCTTTGGCCAGCACAGCCTGCTGCTTTTCCAGCTCTCGCTGATTGCGGGTGAGACTTCCACCAAGGCTTGTCAGTTCGCCACGGGCTTTTTTCACCTCAAGGGCATAGTCGGCCTTTTTATCCGCTGCGGCAGCGGCAGCGGCGGATACTTCGCGCAGGTTGACGCGGGAGGATTCGAGTTCGCGGGCGAGCTCGGCGGCACTTTGACCGGCACCGCTCTGAGCACGTTCAAGCTCGGTGAGGTTGGCTTTGGCCTGCGCCAGTGCTTTGGCCTGCGCCTTGCTGGCAGTGGCGCCTTCTTGCTGTTCCTGGCTAAGCTCTGCCACCTTGGCACGGGCGCGCTTGATGGCGGCATCGTACCCTTTGAGCTGCTGCTCAGCCTGCTGCCAGGCGGATTCCAGTTTTTCAGTATCACCTGCCGCGGCCTTTTGCGCCTGCTCGAGCTTTTTGGCCTCTGCAGTCGCTTCCTTCTGGCTGCCAACAAGCACATCCAACGCTTTGGCGGCCGTCTTGTAATTGCTTTCACCCTTGGCAATAGCGGCGCTCAGGGTATCAATGGCATCGATAGCCGCTTGCTGGCTGCCAAGATCATCAAGCCGCTCATTAAGCTGCTCACTCTGCAGCGCGAGGTCTGCCAAGGCCTTTTCGGATTTCTCGGCCTCGGAAGAAAAGAGATCCCGCCCCTGAATGATCAGGTTAATGATTTGGTCTTTAAAGCTCATGGGTCACCTGCAGATACAGATAAAAGAAAAGCCGCCTCGGGCTAACCCGGGCGGCGGGTTGGACGCCAGCCCCGCAATGGGAACTGGCGAGCCAGACGGCGCAGGCCGCCTTATTACCGCATAGCGCGGAACTGGTTGTGGAAAGGAGTGCCATCCGTGGCAGCAGGGGTTACACCCTGACGGAGGCAGCACGGCGACGGAAGAACTTGGACTTACCGGATGCCACGATATTGGGGTTGGCGAGCACAGCACCTTCAATATCGAAACTGCCGAAGTTTGTAGACAGCACATCGAGGCCAGCGGTTGGCGATGGCTTCCACAGATAGAAGGTGATCACAAACGGTTTACCCGTAGAATCGTTAACACCATCCACAGTTACAGGTACGGTGACACCGGACTCCACCAAGGCTTCGAGAGCGTTACCGGCGAGTGAGGTGCCTGTAACCTTGATTGGCTGACCTTCGGTAATACCACCATCAGACAGGGCGCGAATACCGGCCGCGCTGGCCACATAATCAACGCCTTCGACATAGGTCTCATCGCCCGCGTCATTGGTGACAGTGACAGCTTTAGTGGGGTCCAGCATATAGCTGGTTTCTGCCAGACCATCCAAAATGGCTGTCAGGGTTTCAGGCTGCTGCGCTTCTGCCGCCAACACTTCGACTTTACCGCGCAGCGCCAGTGCCATGTTGGCGTTACTGAAGGTGTTCAGGGTCATCTTCAGCTTGACGTTTTTAATCCGGGAAACAGAGTCAGCAAGGCCACCACCCGGGCGGTTGCTTTGCAATTCCTGGGTATCAGTTTCAATACTGATGTTGACTGATGACGCAAAGCCCACATCGCGGCCCGCGACATACACGATACCGGCGCCGGTATAGCTTTCAATTTCTAACATGATTAATCCTCAAAGGTCTGGCTGGTTGAGATGGAAAAGGTCAGCACCGCAAGCCCATGCTTTTCATGGGCCTCCGGCATGATGAATTTGCAGCGCTCAAGCTCTTTGAACCCAAACCCTTCCTGTAACCATTCAGGCTTGAGTGGGTTTCTTTGTTTCTTGAAGAATGCGGAACGGATTTGGCGGACCATCTTGATAAGGTCCATGGTTGGGGTTGTCGAGCTTGATAACTTGATCCCGGCAACTACCTGCAGCGTCACGTCTTCCGGGTACTCAGGACCACCTTTTATGTCGCCGCCTGAGTCGTAGGGTTGCAAAAAGATGAATTTGTCTTCACGGGCCATTGGAGCTGCATAAAATCCTTCGCGCACCACGGCATCGGGCACCATTTGCAGGCGCTCAAGCAGTTGCTCAATCATGGGGACCTCTGGAGATAAAAAGCGCCGGGTTATTTGGCTAATTGGCGGTAACGGTCACGCAGGTGCTGAATAATGGGTGGTTCAATTTGGCTGCGAATGACAGCAAAGCTGCCAGCCACGCTGGGGCCATAAAGCGTCTTGCGCCCTTTAAGGCTGCGCCAGCTGTTGTCGCCTTTACTGCGTTCAGCCACCAGGCGGTTGCCGTTGCGACCGATATAGGTAAAGGCACCTTTCAGCCAGTTTGGCTGGTTGCGGATACTGGCAATGGTGACGCCATCGCGCACCACCTTGCCCCCAAGCTTGCTGGTACGGGTGTTTTCCCGAACGATAAAGCGGCTCAGGCTCGATGGCCGGTACCGGCCAATAACCCGACCTTCGAGAGTGCGCGGGTTAAAGCTCACCGTCAGGTGCTGCTCTACGTAGGCGCGTTCCCGAAAGCCATAGCGGCGATACACTTCATCCACCGCCAGCTTGTGACCAAAGCTGGTCGCCGCTTCCACAGCGGCGGCAATGGCCGGTGCCTGAGCCTTGCGGATCCGCTCAAGCTCCCGGCTAACCGCTGGTAATCCTTCTACCCTGAGTCGTGCCATCAGCCCTTACCTCACAGCTGGACAATCACAAAGCACACCGCGCTGTCGTCCATATCAAAGGGGGCGGTAAGGCGGTAGCGGCGGCCATCGGCGGTAAAGCTGCCATCCTGGGCAAGTGAACCGGTTTCAAACTCATCATCAGGCGCCGCGCTGCCCTGAGAGCGCAGGAACTCCGCCACCTGGGTGGGCTCCTTCACATACTCATCGTTAAGATTGGCAGCGACAGTGCGAATGCTGACAGAGCGCACCGTTTCCTCGGCGCCATAAAAGCGGCAAGGCTGGCCCAAACGGGCGAACAGGCGGCGCTCCTTCGCCGCCTGACGCTCGGCTGGGCTCATCGCCAGCAAGGCATCAAGGCTTGGGGGTGAGCCCAGCAGATCAGGCATTGATTTTCACCGATACCAAGGTTTCACCGTTGCCAGCGTCAGCCCAGGCTTTGCCCGCCGGGGTGTTGTCGGTGGCGGTGGTGGTGAGTTCCTGGGCGGTGTCATCCCAATACAGCTGGTCACCGGCGGTCACTGTGTCAGCACTTGCTTTGGGCAGCTCATACACGCCCTCGGCAACAAACTCACCTGGAGTATTTTCGGCAACCGCAGTAATTGCGACAGCCAGCATAGCGCCCGCCAGCAGCGCACCACCGCTGGCAACATCGGCAGTAGGGATCAAAGTGATGGTCTTGCCATCCTGAACACGATTTTTCATGGGGTTATCCTTCAATCATCGGAACAAAAAAGCCGCCAGATGGCGGCTTAGCTATGTTGGCTGTCGTTACACACCAGTGGACTTGGCGAGGCCACGGTGATCCAGCGGCGCCACACCGGCATCGATGCGCACCTTGGTGGCCACACCGTCAACCGTGAAGCCGTCCTGCTGCTCGATGTACGGGGTATCGATGCCATCGAGGTAGGCCACTTCGATAGTGTCTTCACCGAGGCCTGCCGCCACATACCATGCTTTATCGCTGTGGGTCTTGAGGCGAGGCTCGCTGATCACCTCCAGCAGGTCCTGAATTGGGTTGGCAATGCCTGAGTTGGCATCGGCACCCTTCACAGAAGCGGACTTGATGATCTGCAGCATTGTGCGGTTCAGATTTGGCGGCACCAGTGCAAAGGCTGGCTGAATGTTCAGCGGATCTTCGCCAATCATCTGCGACTCCATCAGCTCACACAGGGCGCTGATGGTTTCAACGCTCGGCGCACCGGCACCCAGGTTCTTGTGGTCGGCATGGAACAGCGCTTTGCCATCACTCATCTTGGGGTTGCCGGTGATGATGGCCCACACCAAGTTGCCGATGGTGCGCTTGGCTGCGCGGCCCATTTTTTCTGGTACCGACTGCAGCATGTTCATATCGTCGTTGATGATAGCCTGACGGGTGATGGAGAAAATTTTGCCGTAGGTGGCCAGCATGATTTTCTCGCCACGGTCAGACAGGGTGGCGTATTTATACTCGGCGCCCTCTTCTACCTTATCCAGCGCCTTAAAGCCTTCAAGGCCAACACGGTTGGCAATCTTGAAGTCACTCAGCTGGCCCTTCTTGCAGAAGCGCTCGAAAGATTCCGGCTGTGCTTCCCAACCCTTGAGCACTGACTTATTGGCCACATCCAGCAGGATGTTGCCAAAGTCAGATGTTGAATGGGTGAACGCCAGACCAACCATCTGCATCACGTTCATGCTGGCCACACCGATACCACGGTCTACCAACGAGGCTCGGGCCAGTTCCCGAAGGTTATAGCTGGAATAGCCGTTGTCTTTTTCATGGGCGGCATGACCGGCACGGGCCATCAGGTGGGCACGGATAGAGTCACCCACGATGTTGCCGTTACCGGCGTGGATGATCACGCTGCGGGGCTGCACTGCCGCCGGGGTAGTGCCTTCACCGAGCTTGGCGAGGATCTTATCCTTGGCCATGTCGGCGGTGATGCTGGCATCACCCAGGCACTCAAGCAGCAGATCGTTGTGCTGGGGGAACGCTGCAAATACGGCCTTCACCGAATCAATGCGCGCCTGCGGGTTTTCAATCACCGCCGCGACAGGCGCCGGAGCTGTGATAGCCACCGGCGCAGGGGCTGGGGCGGGTTGAGTAGGAGCCGGTGCGGGTTGACCGCCTGGCAGTTGAGTGTTGCCCTGAGGGGCAAACAGGGCTTGCAGTTCTTTTGGCATATTGTCGAACTCCTGGAGTCGTTTGGGGTCAATTGAGGCGGCCATCTGAATTGGCTCAATTACTTCATCAGCAAGGCCAACGGCCAGCGCCTCATCAGCACTGAACCAGGTGTCTTTGCTCATCCAGCCGTTGATTACCTCATCCGGCTGCTTGGTCTTATCGCGGTAGGCCTTGGCCATGCTCTCCTTCCAGCGGTCGAGCAAGTCGGCATAGTCGCGCAAATCTTCGGCGGTACCACAGACGCCGCCCCAATTGGAATGCACCATCATGAAGGTGTTTGAGGGCATCACTACCTTGTCGAAGGCCATGGCGATCACCGTGGCCATGGACGCGGCAACCGCTTCCACGTACAGGGTTTTGGGTACCGGCAAACGGGCAAGCATGTTGTAGATGGCAAAACCGTCCATCACGCTGCCGCCGCCCGACTGGATATAGGCTGACACCGAGGTGATCTTCGGATAGTTGGCGAGGTCACGGGCAATGCTTTTGGCGGTAAAGTCCCAGCCCACTTCGCCGTACATCACCAGAGTTAAGGCACCATCGGCCGAGGCCTTCATTTCATATTTGCCACTAATCGGTGTCGCGTTGTTGGCGCTTGGCGCGATCATCGCTGCGCTTGCCAGCGCGCTTGCGCACGCCGTTGCCAGAATCGTCTTTTTCATCGGGGTTATCCTTGTTTGGGTTGGCTTGAGCGGGATCCGGGTCGTTTGCAGTGACTAAGCCGTTTTCACGGTTGTAATCCACTTCACGCTTACGCTGACGCTTCACCTCGGATGGCGTTCGGCCTCGGGCTCTTGCCCACTCGGCTTCGGTGGCAGCATTGCCGGCAATCATCATTTCCCAACCTTCGGCCTCTTTGCGGGGGTCAATCCACGGCATGGTGGGGCCGTAATATTGGGCATCATAGAGGCTGCGCATATCGAGTTCGGGCGGCAGGGTCAGCGGGTCCACACGGTTGAGCATTTCAGCCGCCAGCCACTGACGGTACACAGGGCGTGACCAACCGGCGCAAAACCACTGCTGCAGGATCCGGTTGGCTTCGTCCTGTTCGACCAGCTCCTGACGCTGGCTTGAGTAGCTGCCGTTATATTCACGGGCAATGCTGGAGTAACTGGTGCGGGTGCCAGCAGCCGCCGCTTTAAGCTGGCCGTTACGAAACTCGGCCAGATGCACATTGGGGCGGTTACTCTCAATCATGCCCACATCCTCACCGGGTGCGAGGTCATCGAAGGTCATACCCGGGGCGATTGGGATCTCGCGGCTGCCACCTTTATCACCCGAGCTTGTGTACATATCCGGGTTACCGCGTTTGATATAAAACGCCAGCGCCGCGGCAATCCGCGCCGCCACCCGCTCGGATTCTTCGTAATCCTTGATATCCGCCAGGCGGGTTAAGATGCCGTGAAACACGCTGACGCCACGCAGCTGATGCAAGCGCTTAAGCTGGGCCAGGTGCAACATGGACTTGGCGGGGACAGCCTTGGTGACATGCTTAAACCCCATCACCTCAGCGGGGTGCTGTTTGAGTACGTTGTAAGCAGTGATCTGGCCCCATTCGTTAACCGTAAGCCCCTGGCGAATTTTCTTGGCGGCATCATTGAGCTCGAAGGGCACAAAATCCGGCTCCAGGGCTTCAATGCTGTAAGGGGTGCCCTGGGGGTTGGGGTGGATAAGCGCGGGGACCTTGCCCACGATATGCTGGCCAAAGCACTCGCCATCACGCATGGCGGTGCGCAGCACTAGCCGTTCAAGTTCGGGGCGGGTGTAGCGGCCGGTTACATCAGGCTTTAAGCTCCAGGCGGCAAAGCGGCGGACCAGTTCTTCGGCAAGGTCCGATAAAATATTGCCGTCTTTGTCTTTGGGCTGGGGCTCTACCACGATGCCATTGGCGCCAACCACCCGCTCTTCCAAGCGGTCGAGGATGCCAATGCTCAGGTCGTGATTTTCGTCCAGCCAGCGGGCCTGCTCGCGCAGGTTCTTGCCCGCAGCAAACACCGCCTGATTGGCACCACGGCTTTCGCGCTTGCCCTTGTGGGTGCGGCTTGGACTGGCGGCCTCATACGCATTCATTCGGTCGTAGATGGCGCGATATTGCAGCGTGGCCAAGGCACGGTCGCGGGCATAGGCAGGCGCCACTATGGAGATCAGTTCATTAATCCAGCTCATGGATGCCTCAGTTTGGGGTCGATAATCAGTTAAAGGTGGCCTGACTGGCACCGCCGCGGGGGCGGCCAATCGCCGCAAGACGGCGCTCCCACTCCTTACGCCCGGCGCGGATTTCACCGAGATCTTCCATGGTCATTTGCTTGCCATTCACCGTGGATGATTTGCCCTGCAGCACATCGATTTCGGCCTGCACGTAGATGGCGATCATCGCCTCGATTTGGGTCTGGTTCACGGATAGTCCTTACTGCTCGGTTACAGCCAGCCCGAGCCGCTGGTTTTGAGCCAGCCGCTGGATTTGGATGTTGTGGGTTTAGGTTGAGTGGCCGGTCGCATTTCGGCTTCGGCCTCTACTTCGGCAGTCTGAGCGGCTTTGGCCGTGAGCTTGTCAAGGTCGATACCAAAGCGCTCGAGGGCGATATACAGCGCCGCCAGGGCGTACACAAAGCAGTCCAGCGCCTCGTTGCGTTTTTTGCCTGCATCCCAGCGGTACACGATACGGCCATCGCGGCGCACCGGAATTTTGCGCTCGGCGGTGAGCTGCTGCAGCTCGGCGTCATCGCACACCGCCTCATTGAGCGGCAGGTGAATGGCGCCGGGTTTAGCCTCGGTTATATCGGGCAGCAGCCTAAGGCGCGACATAATCAGCTCTTTGGCATTGTCGGTACCCACTTCGGTGAGATACACGCCTTTGCTGTTACGTTTGCGCGGAAAGTTGGCAATGGGCTTGCCGTAGACGTTGGCACCCTTAACCGGGATAACCCGCATCAGGCCAAGCTTTTTACTCATGGAGTACACCACATCGGTGTAGTGGCCCCCTGAGTCCCACGCCACCAGACCAATGGGCATCACAATGCCATCGGCGCGGGTGTAGGTGCGGTTAAGCCGCTCGGCCACGGCATCCAGCAGCTGCTGGCTGTCGGGCTTGCCGTTTAAGATAAAACGGTCAACCAAAAAGGCTTCCTGTCCTGCGGCCCAGCCCCACACGCGGCCTTCGTATCGGTCATCCTGGGTGTCTACCCCAGCGGTGAGATACACCACCCGACTTGGGACCTTGCCAGCGGGGTACATTTCCCGGCGGCGGGCGAGATCTTCCCATTCCAGCTTTTCGCCGGTGTCATCATCCCAGGGCTGGCCGAGCTTGGTGTTGACGAAGGTTTGTAGCTTCTCCTTGTCGCCTTTGGCTTTATAAAAATCGGTGACCAGCTTGCGCCAGCTGGATAGCGGGTTGTAGGCCGACCAGATGTAAATGGCAACGTTATCCGGAGTGGCTATCTCGTTGCCTTCGCTGTCGAAGAACGCCAGGAAATCGCGAGTCCAGATGCCGGTTTTCTCACAAATCCACTTGGCTGCAGGGCTCTCCTGCATGGCAGTGAGGCACTTGTTTTCGATAACGCAGGCGCAGTGCTCACACAGGTAATAGGCGGTTTTAGGGTCGTCCCCTTGCCACTTAATTCCGAAAGGCTCGTCTTTGCCGCCCCACTTAAGCCGTTGCAACTCGCCGCAATGGGGACAAGGCAGGTAAAAGTGAAAATGGTACGGGCTTTCGCTGCAGGCCTTTTCCATCTGGCAACTACCCAGGATTTTGGGCGTTGATCCACGGATGGACTTGGGAAAAACCGACAGCTCTAAACGGGTATCACCGAGGCCAGTGGCGTTACCTTCTCGCTCGATGGATTCATCAAAACCCGCGAGCTCGTCATAAATCACATCATCGGTACTGATTTCACGGTAGTTGGCAGCCGCTGCGCCGCCGCGCACCATCAGGGTTTTCCCGTTGGAAAACACCTTATCTTCAAGGGTGCTGTCACGATGCTTTTTGCCAAGCCAGGGGGCCAGGGCGCCCCACACGGGGATATCACGAATTGCGGGCTCAACGTGCTTTTTCATAAAGCTTGCGGCCTGCTTATCGCGGGGCTGATACATCAGCACATTGCGCTTTTTGTGCTCAATTTTGTAGGCCGCATTGGCCATCAGCATTTTGGTGTAACCCACCCGCGCCGACTTCATCACATTCAGCGTGGTGATGAGGTCATTACCCATGGCGTTGAGTATGCCTATCTGAAACGGCAGGCTCTTCCATTTGCCCTCGGAGTAACTGGACTCGGAGGACATGTAAAAGTGCTCGTCTGCATACTCGGCGCAAGTCATCCTTGGCGGGCGCCACATGGCCTTAAGGCCAGCCGCCACCGCAGCTTTCAGATTGTTAACCTGTGCTGCGGAGATATTCATCCAAATAATCCTCTATGCGATCCCCGATATTGACGGCAATGTTGCCCGCCTTAATAATTTCGGCGCGCATGGACTCCAGTTGAAACTCGTCAATTTCAGGGTGCTGCCGTTTTACGCTGAGCGGTGCCTGGTCGAGGATAGGGCCAATTTGCACCGCAATTTTGCCAAGAAGGAAAGTGGCAAAGGCGGTTTCCACCACTTCTTTGCGCTCTTTTTCGTTTTTAAGTTCCTGCCCGTCAGCCTGGGCCTTGGTGAGCCGGTAGCGCTCATAGTCAATGTTGGGCTTATCCGGGTCATCATCAGGCATGACGGTGCTGGCCTTACGTTCGGCGTGACCGACACGGTTGGCCACCACATCGGCCATGGCGTACAGGCACTCCCTGCCCCGTTTTTCCCGAAACGGTACGCCCCACTTATCAAACGCCTGGGTGCTAATCCCCAGGCTTGAGCACAGATCCCGCTTGTTCAGCAGCACCACTTCCGGCGCTTTGGTCTGGATCTTTGCCATGGGGTTCCTGCTTTAGCTGTGCCAGCCTTGCCTGGGCCAGCTGCATTTCAATTTGGTGGAGTTCCTGCGCCCGCAACTCTGCACTGGTGTGCTCTTTGTCTTTAATGCGCCGCAGATATGCGTTGTGGGCGCGGGTACCCAAATAGGTTGCAATGGCCAACACCATCCCGAGCACTACAGCCATCTTGTCCACGGATAGCAGCCCTCCAATGGCGCTGGCGAAAGAAGATACATAGCTGGCCAGGTTAAAGGCCTTTTGTGCCGGTAGGTCATTCATCGGGCTTGCCTTGCTCGTTAAGCCACAGTTCGAGCCGTTGCCATTGAGAGTCACAGTCGGCAATCACACCAAGCAACTGATTGATGTAGTTGGTGTGGTCACCGTTATCGTTGCCACCAACCTGATAAGGTGGCGGGTCACATCGACCGATTAGCTGCTGTGGGATCTCGGCAGGTTTCGGTACCTCGATGGTCACGGTGCGCACAATGGGCGGCGTTGCCGAGCAGCCGCTGAATATCATCAGGCACAGCAGTGCCCATCCACAGGCTAAGACTTTCATCCTCGCTGCTCCTGTATTCATTAAGGGTGACACTGAGCGCCTCCTGACGACCACGGATCCCAGCAAGGTCTAGGCGGTATTGCTGCTCTGCGGCTTGGATGGCGGCCAACTGTTGCCAGATTTTGGCTTTGTCGGCTTCGGATTGCTCAACCGCTCTGGTCAATGCCGACACATCAAGTTGCAGCCCGAGTTGGTTGGCGCTGGCGGTGTCGATGTTGGCCTGCAACACGCTGACCTCGGCGCGGGTAACAGTGAGCGCCAGCCCGAGGGCAACACAGGCCACAATCAGCAGCCCAATCAGATATAAATGGGTACGGCCGCTGGCCGCTTTAAGGACTGAAAACATCGTTATCTCCCGTTAAATCACGCAGGCACATGGTTCGCTCCGCTGCCCTTCGCTTTTCGAGCCCCGGCAACTTGACGCCCTTGGCATATACCCAGCGGCTAAGCTCATTGCAGGCACCAACACGATCACCGGCCAAGACTTTTTTGCGCAGAGTAGAATCGGCAAATGCCTGGGCGCCCACGTTATAGGTAAAACTCAGATATGCCGCATGCTCGCCTTCGGTAAGTTCCACCCCGTCAGTCAGCCTAAGCAGCTGCCTGTTGAATAAGTGAAGATTACGCGCCAGCTGGTTGAGGCAGTAATCCTCGCTTCTGGCAATGCCAGGCGCGATACCGTCAGCACGTTGACCAAAGCATTCGGTGGTTATCCCTACCGGGTCAACATAGGTACTGAGTACCCGGCCCTCATGATCGGCAATAAAAAGGCCGCCTGTGATGGCGGCCCCTGATAGCCCCGCTGCAAGCAAAAAGGCTTTAAGGTTCTTCATCGTTTTGTCTCACGGCTACTTATGGATTAACCGGGCGCCAACCGGCGGCTGCGTCATCCCACTAGGCCAAAGGCCACGGGCACTTCTCGCTGACTGCGCTCCTATGCGAGTGCTCAATAAGGGGTGGTTTCACTGCTGAGCTGCTGCGGCAGGGCTAACTGCCCCGCAAACCAATCAATGCTACTTCATGGTCTGTTCCTTCCTGATAGGTGATTTGGATATCAAGCTTTTTTGCCAGCGCGATTTCAGTCAGCGCCCCCGAACTTTGCTCATAGCCATCGAGCAAATAGAGTTTGTCAGCACACATCAGCATCGACAGACAAATACTCATGTATTGGGGTTCAAGCAGCCCCTTTGGCAACGTGGCTGGATTAAACACCTCGCAACCAAGTTCTTCCTGTACCGCGGCCGCCAGGTGAAAAGCGTACCGAGCGGCTTCAATGTCAGGCGCACTGGAAATGGGTCCGGCGATGTACACGATCGGTTTTCGCTTTGGCATAGATCACCAAATAAAAAAGCCCGCTCAAATGAGTGGGCTTTTTGGATTTCGGAGGGCGTTTACGTATCACAGCTCTGGCGAGCATGGCACAAACATAGCGTTTTTAGCGGCTTAAAAAAGGGAAAAAACGCCCCATTTTGGGGAGAAATCGCCCCATTCTCTTAATCAACCCGACAAACTTGCGAGTATAGCGACAAGCGCACAGAGGAGAGCGATAAAACTTGCGAGTACAAAGACAAGAAAAACAAAGCCCGCCAATTTGGGAGCGGCGGGCTTTTATCGACTCAAAGGAGCAAAGCTCCAGATTCAGCTTGGACCAAACTCCAGGTTTCAGCAAGGTGAGAATGAAGGATCTGAAAAGGATCGCGCTGGTTGGTGTTTCACCCTGCCAATGAGCCATAATCGAACGACCAAGTAACACGGGCCAGCAAAGCCGCAGCCTGCCTGAAAAAATGGGCTTCCAGCCAGCAACTCCAAAAGCCCGTTATTCGCCAGGGTGATAAAACTACAACCAACCACCAAAAATTTTCATATGTAGCCCCTCCCCGCGAGTCCCCGCCCCCGCATGTCACCCGTTAGGAAGGACCCGCTCTAAATTTTGAAAATGAAGGATAGCTCTATCCCTTTCAATCCATCTATTGTACCCAGCAGCTGGGTTCGATAACTAAAGATTTTTGCGACAACCAAGTATTTAGCCGTACTGCTATTTTGCGACCATCCTCTAGTATTATATCTGAGCCAACATCGTATCCGACTTCATATGTAAGGGTACGGTCTAGGTATATTCCATCTAAATGATTATTAACGTTTACTATATGTTCAACAGATTCACCTGAAGTTAAAACTGCAAAGTCAGAAGTATGTTTGAACATTTTAGTAGACGATAATTCAACTCCAACTTTATTTGCAGAGTCAAACAGTAAAAGACCTGTTTCCACAGGTTCAAAAAGTTCAGGATCAACCATCCATTTTTCTATATAAATTTTTCCAGATGATACATTAGTGAAGACTATTTTAAATTGCCCTTCATTGTTACACACAGGCGATATATTAATAGAAAGATATTTCTCGTCATTATTCAATTCCTTTGCATAAACTGACAAAGGAGCAACGGTAGTTACTATAAAAATAAAAACAGACACTAATCTTATGAACATTTCATAGCCTCCAACATCCAGATATAATGATATGGGTTTCTAGTGAATCTTTCGAAAAATGCGTCACTACCAAACTTTGGGTTTTCTACAAGCCTGCGAAACACATTTAAATCGTCATTAAAAAAATCATAATGCCATTCCAACGTCCTGTTTTTCTCATGAACCCCTCTTTTTGAATGATGAATTTCATGAATCAAAGTTTTACGTAAATCAGGCACTCCCTTATTAAAGAAAGATATATTGCCATTATATGAAGATAGTATGTAGTCAGCAAAAACTATTTCATTATCAATAAATGGATATTTGTTAGACGCTCTACAATGAGAACCGACAAATCCATATTTAAGTGCGATTTCATTATCTGTAACTAAATATCGTGGCGACCTTGTACCTGTTACATCATTCACTAGCTTATTTAACTCATTTTTTATTGAAGAACTTCTTTTTAACATAAATTTAGATAAGCTTAAAAAGTGAGTACTTGTATAGTCAGGCACACCTATTAATTGTGCGAGACCATTCAATCGGCAAGAGTTTGTACTATTTGGGCTCCGTAAATCCGATTCAACTTCTTCAAGCAATTTTAAAGCATCCTCAGCAGCTTTTTTTAGCTTGGCTTCATCATCAGAAGATAGGCTATATGCAGTCTCAAAATCGCAAACCGTAGGCACCTTCTCTCTAGCTCGTACAAAGTCATTTGGATTATAGCACTGGTCCGGTTGCCCATCACCATCAACGTCTCTTCCATGAGTGTACTCTATGAACTCATCAGGTGGACAAGATTTCGCGTCTGTCGGGGTCCAGGCTCTATAAAATGCATAACTGCTGTTATAAACTTGTATTGCCCCGTCATCACAATACTCTCTCGCAACATAAAACGCTGTTTGGCCTTCTTTAACTTCCTTTTCGATAAGTACGACACGATGTGGTGCCAAACCAGAATGAACATCGCAATCGTCTTTTCGGTGGTATTCATCAAAATGTGGTTTTATATAATCATCTTTACACTCTTGCAGTGTTATCCCCTCTTTCTTACCAAAAACTGGATAAGAACAAGAGCCAATCACTACTGAATAAGATTTAGGCAAAACGCTATTATATTTATCGTAATCTATTTCATCAGCCTTACTAAAAACTGGATGAAATATAATCCCAATTAATGCCACCGCGGTTAACTTCAGTTTCAAAGAAATTTTCTCCATAAAATCTCACTGAAATTATTTATAAGTTATTTATCACTACTAAGGAAAGTGCGGACAAGTCGTCGCACAGCTCTGGCTTTGATAGCGAAAGCAGTTCAAGGCATTCAACTGAAGGCATACCCAAGCCTGCTGCGTTGCAGTTCTTCTTGCGAAGGATAGGGCCATTCGCTGCAAACTGTGCCTTGCATCTATCCACTTTAAGCACACGCAGAGAAAGTATTGGACTTATTTCCACCTTCCATAAAATAAATTCCTTACAATCTCATGCTACATTTATGACACGAAAAACATACCACTAGATCCGTACATAAGAAAGTTAAAAATTTAACATCGCCCGTTCAGCGCTCCTTATCCAGAAGATAAACGAGCTCTTACTCTCAAACTCACACAGTGCCCAGTTACCACGGCACAGGTACTCGGCGCGGATGGCACGCCTGGCATCAGGGGTCAGCTGCTCCACGCGCCGGCCGGTGCGCTCGATGTGTGATGGCGGATTAATCTCAGGCACAGGGCGGAAAGTATTGCCAAAGGTCACAGGTTCCTTGAGCTTGTCGCAGGCGCTGCGGCCCGCAAAGCCACGGCCATACTCATGGCGCATCCACCAGTTGCCCCAGGTGCGTAGCTCAAGCCGCACCACCTTCACATCCATCACCTGTTGCTCAGCCTGAATAAGTGCCACCCTACCAGCCAAGAACGCCGTCAACTGCTTACGCTGCATGCGCCATTCCCCTCAGCAAATCCAAATCCAGACTAAACACCCCATCAAGCAGCGCGCACAAATCGTCATAGCTCACCTGCGTGGTGCCCATCTCCCAGCTGCGGTAGGTCTTAACATCCACCCCATAGGCAGTGGCCACCTCAAGCTGAGTGAATTTACGCACCGCCCGCGCCAACTTCAGCAAATCCGCCCCCTTAGCACCACCACTTATCACCATCACGCCGCCTCCAAACCCAAGCCCAAAATCACCGCGCTCTTTGCAAAAATCACCCGTTTCGGCCCTATTGCATCCTCTTTAATAAATGATGCAGTCATCATCACAGCCACCCGCTTGCCATCTTGGTTTCACCACTCCCAACATCGACAGAGGATCTAGAGATTATCTCGGGCGCCACCTTCGCAAAACCCAGCTCAATCAAATGCTGGTGATACAGCTCCAGCGCATCACTCATACCGCGGTCCAAGGTTGACTTCACATAGGTACGCAAAAGCACCGGCAAGGCATGATTAAGCAGACGTTCCCCGATAACGGTATCTACTCCCAGGTCAGCCACCAGGGTACGCATCAGCTTTCTCAAGTCATGGCTGGTGAAGTGCTTAAAACGCAGTTGCTCACTCCAAAGCTGGGCAGTGCGAATGCTCACCGGCCCTACTTCACGGCCAGGGAACAGCCATGCCCGCTTACCTACGTGCTTAAGCTGCCAGCGACGATAGTGCTCAATCAGCCTCTGCGCCGTTTCGGTCAGCGGCAGCCGGTGCTCTTGGCCACTCTTGGTATGGCTTGCCGGGATCACCCAAAACCCACCGGCAAAATGCTCCCACCGAGCCTGGCGAGTCTCATTGATGCGGGTACCAAACATCATCATCAGCAAAAACAGCATGGCTACCGGCATCAGCGCTTGGCGCAATTTGATAAACAGCAAATCAAGATCCGACTCAAACAGGCGAGTGTCGGATACGGTCGAGCCAACCGATTCAGCCACCGCATAACCAGCCAGCGGATTGTTGCCAATCAAACGCCTTTTCGCAGCGGCAGCCATTGCAGTTCTGAGCTTACTCACGGCCTCACGGATGTAGCCCTGGGCATACCCCTCCTGAGTCATCGGGATCACCAGTTTTTCATCCACATCAACAAACCGCAGATTGCTCAGTGCCACCGAGCCCAGGCGCGGCAGCAGCTGCTTGCCAACCAAGCTTTTTACATTGCTGCGCCAGCTGTCACTGTAACGGGCCATCTGCCCAACTCGCTCGGCGTACCACTCCAGCAGAGCGCCCACGGTAGTAAACTCACCATAAGCCAGCTCACCGCCGGCTGCGCGCTCAGCCAACATCACCGGCAGTTGCTCAGTAAGAGTTTTAAGACACATACCAGGCCACTCCCCCAACTTCTTCCACGGCGTTTTGTTGTTTTCATTCAGAACCAAAAACACCGAGGCTTTACTTCTGGCTCTATTGGCTCTCAGCCTGAGCTGCGGATACTGAGGATCCCGATAATCACGGGTCACCCCACCCGAAAGCCAACGGCGCAATGCAGCTTGATTCAGATTGCCTATATCAACCCCACTTGATTTCGGGTTTGACCTTTTGTTCTGTTGTTCATCAGGCTGCTTCATTGGCGCCTCCAACCGTTCGTCCACGCAGGCTGGGCCAGTCAAACCGCACCCGCATCCCCACTGCATCTTTCAGCCGGTCATAGCCCCGTTCACCCAAAAGCCCCTGCAACTCATTGGCGTTCAAGTTAGTGATAAATCCCATCGGCTTATTGGCATACAAGCGCCGATCAATCACCCGGGTAAGCCACAAGAGTTCATCAGCCGTGCCACGCTGCAGGCCAATTTCATCGAGGATCAGCAGCTCAGGGCGGCAAAACTCGGCAAAAATCCGCTCTTCCGACACCCCCTCAAAACTGGTGCGCGCCTTGGCAAACAGCTCCATTACACTCAAAAGCACCACCGAGTGATTGGTCGCCATCAAGGCATTAGCCATGGCCGAAGCCAGATGGTTTTTGCCGGTACCTGGGTTGCCATAAAACAAAAAGCCCCGACCAACACTGGCATGCTCAGCAAAGCGGGCCACGTACTCTCTGGCGGCCGCCAGTGCCTGCGCCTGCCCACGTTGTTCAACCTTGAAATTGTTAAAGGAGCACTTCAAAAAGTGCTTATTGAGGCCGCTTTTACCCACCAACGCCTGTGACCTGCGCATTTGGTGCTCAGCCGTGGCTTTGGCTTCATCCTCTGCCTTCCTCCGGTCAATTTCTTCCCGCAAGCAAGGTTTGATATGTGCAGGGCAATTGAGTTTGCCCAAAAGTTGCTGTAACGATGCCGTCATCACTCACCCTCCCCATCAAAGCCATCTGGAACATTGCCCCACGCCTGCCCAAGATCGGCAAAATCATCCTCACCCGAACTATGCTGGCTTACAGCCACAGGCTGATGCCGTGCTGCCTGACCGACAGCACCTGCCCTAACAACCGCGCCGCAATTCACCGCCCAGGCGAACTCAAAGCCCACCCAGCCCTTTACACAGCACAGCGACAAACAGTCATCCACGCTCATGCCCGCCGCCGCCGCTTTGGCAAGATCCCCCGCCATCCGGTCAACTGCCGTTTGCGTCAAAGGCGCCTTCCTGCCCTTACGCACCGCTGTCCAGTCAGCCAGCACCTGAGCCGATGGCGCAGCAGGCCAACGGCCAAAATCCAGCTCACTCACTTTTGCAGAGGTCGCTTTCGATGAAGTCCGTTTTTTCAGTGCGTCAGCACCAAGATCTTTCTCTTTAGGTTCAATGACTGGATCAATGACTGGTTCTGGTGTCAGCTCTTGGGGGGGGGCCGTGTCAGCTGTTGAGGGGGGGTGGTGCCAGCTGCTGGCATGGGGGGTGTCATTTGCTGACAGGGGGGTGTCAGCTGCTGTCATGGGTTTCAACAGGTGCAACAGATACATATTTGACTGCTGACCAAGGTCATTAAAGCGCGGCGATATAGTTAAAAAGCCATCCTTTGCCAGCGCCTTGATGTGCGAGCGCACCGAGCTGGCGGAAATCTCGCACTGATCAGCAATATGGCCATAACTTGGCCAGCACTCCCCGTTGTCACTGGCATTGTCGGCAAGCTTCAAAAGGACCAGCTTCCGCAGTGGGTTACCTACTTTCAGGCCCATCGCCTGCACCATCAACAGCATACTCATGCACGACCTCCTGCTGAATTTAAGATGCAGCAAGGTCTTGATGTGCCGTATTTACCCGGCACAATCTTGTGAGTTAACATACAAATGCCTCTCCGTTGATACCCGCTCTCGTCGCCAAACAGTCGCGGGTGTGAACACTTGGCTAAGCCGCCTCCGGATCTTCCGGAAGGCGGCACCCCTTCACATACAAAGCCACCGCAATCGCAGTTGAGCTTTGCTCAGCACTTCTCACCACAGCAGCAATACGTTCTATCTCCCGCCAGCGAGGGCAATGACGTTCAGCCTGCTTACGTGAAAGAGCTTTAAAGAATTCACACTCTTCAGGTGTTTCGGTTTCAAGCGTCATGTACCCTCCCCGGCCGTAAAAATGGGAACTCCGTTTCCAGCAGCATAATGCTGGATTCAGTGCTCGCCCGAGACTCTTTAAGTTCTCGGTGGCATTCGATAAGCTGTTCACGGCTTGGACTTGGTCCCAGAGTGATAACTGCTATCTGTGCTTCAGAGTTCTCCTTAGTGAGCACCGCCGCCATCTGTTCGAGCGAAATCGCCTGTGCATCACTACAACTATCTCCAACCACAGTGACACCGGTTAGGCCGAACACATCATTCAAATAGGTAACCCGCAGTTTGGCTGGCATAGCTGCCAATAAGGCTTGCTCAACATGAAAAAGCCGCTCAGGGTTTGGGTGGCACTCTTGATATTGCCCGAGCCATCGGAAAATCTTCTGGGCGTTAATCCTAGAATCGTTGTAAGGGTCATCAGTTTTGGCAAAGCTGATACCTTCACGTGCTAGGTCTCTTTCCATGCCAAGACTGCCAACTGCCGCTACAACCTCTGCCGCAAGTCCCGCACGGCTCACACGAGGCAACTCCAGCCATCTGTGTACCGCAACCATTAACAGCTCCAACCGTGATTTATGTTTCATGCCCCCTACTCCTGTCATTGGAATACTCCTCATTACGCGGCTTTACAGGCCAAGTCGGCCTGATCAAGGCGCTTAAGTTTGCCCTCGGTCAGCTTTTCTAATTCAAACGCTCTCAGCCGCGGCACATCATCCGGCCATTGATTGACAGCAGCCCGAGTAATACCAAGAGCCTTGGCCAGGTTCGACTCACTCCCAAAATGGGCAATTGCAGCGCTTTTTTTCATGTAACGGTACCCAGATGTTTAAACCAAGATCTATGTTAAGTTTTCTTGACTTTGTTGTCAAACCGAACAAATCAAACTTGACTTAAGTTAAGTTAAGATAGGTTTACTATGATGAACGAACGAATCAAAGAAAGGCGTAAAGCCATCGGCCTGACGCAGCAACAAGTTGCCGCGAGTGTTGGCGTGTCCAAAGCGACCATCTCCCTGTGGGAAAATGGTACAACTCAACCCAAAGGGGAAAACCTCCACCTTCTGGTTAAAGAGTTGAAGTGCTCTGTGGAGTGGCTGCTTTACGGTCAGGAAAAGAAATCAGGAACTGCCAACGCAGAGTTTGGCGGTGCTATGGAGCCATGGTCAAACCATACTCCACTGGGTTCTGACGAAGTCGACGTTCCGTTCTACACAGAAGTCGCCTTTGCCGCCGGCGCTGGCGCATTCGCATCCACCGAGAACCACGGTCCAAAACTCAGGTTCAGCAAATCCACACTCAGGCGCCAGGGGGTAGAACCTCAGCACGCAGTGTGTGTCAAAGTCATCGGTACCAGCATGGAGCCTGTTCTCCCCAACGGTTCAACCGTAGGGATCGATCTGGCCAACACCACCGTAGTTGATGGCAAAATGTATGCTATCAATCACGATGGCATGTTGAGGGTAAAATTGGTCTATCGCCTCCCAGGCAACGGATTAAGACTGAGAAGTTACAACCTAGAAGAATACCCTGATGAAATGTACTCATCCGATCAAAGTAAATCTATTCAGATAGTTGGCCGAGTTTTCTGGTATTCAGTTTTGCTTTAAGCTGGTTCGCCCTAGCCAGCTTTATACCCTTTCGGACTGAATCCAACAGACCACTCGCCCCCACTGTAAGGGCAAAAAACTGACACCTTTAATCTGTGATCATAATCGTCATATGTTCTGATATGGTCAGGCCCCGCAACAACAATTCGCAGTTTCAAATCCGCTTCATCTATCCCAATAAGTTTAAGGTATCGAGCGGCATCCCGTTGCGAAAGTGACTCTTGCTTGCAGGTATGCAGGCCAAACCTGATCTCAGCATAACTAACCAGGTCCAACTCACTTTCCAACAAAATTTCAATGCCATCATCCATATGAACCAAATTGCCGGCGGCATTTGCCTGCAGTCCATATCGATTGGCAACCGCAGTGAGCGGCTGACCTATGTGTTGAAATGGCAAATAAACAATTGAACGCTCACGAGGCTTCTTCCCCGCTAAGACAATCTCTTCCCCCTCAGTTCCGGCACAAGGCACGTCCTGAAAAACGACTCTGTCACCTTCAGTACACTGGAAAATGGACGCATCCGAAGCAGAACAAACGCCAACACCGAGCAGCAAAACCAAACACCCTCTCACCATAACATGCCTCCCTGCGGCCAAATCGTTCTTAGATGTTGCCACTGCACAAACTACACAAAAACTTGATTTTTACTGGTTCCAAAAACACCAAGTCAATTTTTCTAAACAATTCCGCTTGACCATTTTGTCAAGTTATCTTAACTTTGCTGTATCTACACGAACCAAAGGAAAGCAGCATGATCTTGACCAATCTGCCAAGCACAGCCAAACAACGGCAAGAGTTTGCCTTACTCGTATCAATTCGCTTCGCCTGTGTAATGAACGAACTGCAAAATCCCGGCACAGATCCAATGAATAGCACCAGAGTGAAGGCACGGCTGGCGCAACTGGCGACATACCTTCACTTTAATCAGCCCAGCAAAACATTCTACGACCAATTTGTAAACCGAGTTGGAGAGCTAGGAAATGACTATGCCCTGAAAGTCAGCAAAGAGGGTGACGTAACTGTCTTCTCGAACCGCCTTGCGCATGACCTCATCCGCATGAATGTATGAGGGCATCCAATGTTGAAAATAACCACACCCCACGTTGGCGAACTCGAGCTGAAGGTCGGCTACCTGCTTACCTGCACCAGTTGCACCAATACACTGTTTATCGAATCCGGCAGCGATATCGGCGCCACCGTCACAGCCCGACGCTGGCAGCAGGCTGAAACAGAGCACGAACACCGGCCCTGTCTCTGTCCAACATGCGTAACAGAACTCAAGGAAATAGAAGCCGAGTTGCAACAATCAAACCGTGCAGGAGACAGCACCATAGGAGAAAACCCATGAACTACCTCCTGCAGGGCTTGGAATGCCCCGACCGCCTGGCGCTGCTGATTGAAGGCACCGACATTCGCAGCGACCACATCATCAGCGCACTGGAAGATCACTACGTCCGAGGCTATGGCGCCGCCGCGGCCGCCGCCATGAACGGTGTCGATCACGGCAACCTCAGCAACGCCCAAAAATCACTTGAAGCCGAGGCCAGGCGCATCGAGCAAATCAAAGAACTCGACTGGCAGCGCCACGGCTACCAATCACACTGCCCCAAGTGCCAGGGCACATCCAGCAACGAGGAGGCCGCATAAATGAACGCCACCCCAGCCCCAACCCAGCAGCCGCAGTTTCTCACCACCAAAGAAGTGATGCAGCGCTACCGCATTGCAAGCCCCGCCACCTTGTGGAACTGGCGCAAAAGACTTGGCTTCCCCGGCCCCGTTCACCACGGTCGCTTTTACTCCCTGCGCCAACTGGAAGCTTGGGATCTGGCCCAGGAACAATCCGCCGAAAACAAAGCACAGGAGCAAGCCGCATGAGCCACGGATTAAAAAGTGCCGACATGCGCCACCTGCTGCGTCATTTTCGCACCCACAAGCAGGCCTTGGTGTTTGAATGCAGTCTGAAACCGCTCGGCGCCAATGAGCTGCGGCGCGTCACCTTAAGCCTGGGCGCCCTTGATTGCCTCTACTGGCAGGCCCTGGGTAACGGCGAGAACAACCTCGCCAAAGGCATCCGCCGCCTGGTGGTCAAATCCTACGCCAATCACCCTATCCGCGTGGCATTTGCCGCATCAGAACTGCAAGACACCACCGCAAAAAAGGAGGCCGCATAAATGGGCATTTATCGGGGGCTTACCCAATTCGCTTTTAACCTCGATGAGCAAGAACTCATCATCGACAACTTTGCCGGGGGCGGCGGTGCCAGTACCGGCATTGAGCTGGCAATCGGCAGGCCGGTGGATGAAGCCATAAACCACGATCCCGCCGCCATCGCCATGCACAAAACCAACCACCCATTAACCCGCCATCATTGCGAAAGCGTATGGGACGTGGACCCGGTCAAGCTGTGCGCCGGGCGCCCCGTTGGCCTGGCGTGGTTTTCACCAGATTGTAAGCACTTTTCCAAAGCCAAAGGCGGCAAGCCGGTAGAGAAAAAGATCAGGGGCCTTGCGTGGGTGGCCGTGCGTTATGCTGCCACAGTGAAACCCAGGATCATCATGCTGGAAAATGTCGAAGAGTTTAAGACCTGGGGGCCAGTGGTTAACGGTCAGCCTTGCCAGCAGCGCAAAGGGCAAACCTTTGATGGTTTTGTAAGAGCCCTCAGCACAGGTCTTGGAAAAGAACACCAGGCATGGAAAGACGTTTATCAGTCCATGCTTCGCTGCAACTACGACCTGCGCCAAAAGCTCGAAACCTACAAAACCCTCAAAAACGGCTGCGGCTACAAAGTTGAATGGCGCGAACTGCGCGCCTGCGACTTTGGCGCCCCAACTATCCGCAAGCGCTTCTTTTTGATTGCCCGCTGTGACTGTCAGCCAATCATCTGGCCCGCCGCCACCCATGGCAACCCAGCAAACCCACAAACCAAAGAGCAAGGGCTCAAGCCATGGCGCACAGCAGCAGACTGCATCGACTGGTCAATCCCCTGCCCCAGCATTTTTGAGCGCAAGAAGCCGTTGGCAGAAAAGACCATGGCGCGAATCGCCAAAGGGATCCAGCGCTTTGTGATTGACGCTAGTGAGCCATTTATCGTCACTTGCAACCATAGCGGCGACAGCTTTAGAGGCCAGGGGCTAAAAGAGCCCATGAAAACCATTTGTGCCAGCCGTGATGCACATGGGCTTGTTACACCCGTTTTAGCGCCACTAATCACCGAGCATGCCAACGCCAGCAGTCAGCGCAACATGCCTGCCGGGGAGCCGCTACGCACTATCTGCGCCGAGGTTAAAGGCGGACACTTCGCTTTGGTATCAGCCCTGCTTGCCAAACACTACGGCGGCAACTACACCGGCGCAGGGGCCGAACTCACCGACCCCATGCACACAGTGACCACCGTAGACCATCACGCGCTGGTGACAGCGCAGCTGAGCAAATTCCACGGCAAAGACAGCGGCGCCGAGCCGGACACACCGCTGCCGACCGTGCTCACCAAATCCAAACAGGCGCTGGTGAGCAGCTCACTGATTAAACTGCGTGGCACCTGCAAAGACGGTCAACCCGTCACAGAGCCCATGCCAACCATCACTGCCGGCGGCACCCATGTAGGTGAAGTGCGGGCATTCTTGCTCAAATACTACGGGACCAACATTGGCCACGCAGCCGATGAGCCACTGCAAACCATCACCACCAAGCACCGTTTCGGGCTGGTCATGGTGCGCGGCGAGCCGTACCAGATTGTCGATATAGGCATGCGCATGTTGGAGCCACACGAACTGTTTGCCGCCCAGGGCTTCCCGGCAGATTACATCATCGATGTGGACTACACCGGCACCCGCTATTCCAAAGCTAAGCAAGTCGCCCGCTGCGGCAACTCTGTGCCACCAGATCTGGCCGCAGCCTTGGTGCGCGCCAACTTTGTTGAGCAACCAGCCATCTGCCGGGTGGCGTAAGGATGTAGAATGAAACTCGACAGACTGTACAAATTCAAAGTAGTTGTGTCTGTCCTGATTCTATTTCTTCCTGCCTTAAATGAGTCTTGCCCAAGAACAATGGTTCTTAACAATCACTATTCCTGACTCTTACTTACTTGACTTTACTTTTCAACAACCTCTGCTATTTTTTGTAGTTAACATACCCTCTGACTAACCATTACTAGCTGGAAACATTTAGAAAGTAAATTGTGTATACAAAATTGTCAGTAACGCTGGAACAAACACTTTTAAAGTAAATTGAAACTTCTGCAATCTACCAAATGCTTCCAATCTATTAGATGATGATTCGGTATATTTTTTGAAGAAACATCTATATGAATGCCTATTAAAATATTCAAGCAATTCTTTCGACGAAACAATTACAAGAATAGATCCAAGTAATGCCTTTGGCAAAAACGCATCAATATCACCTAAGACTAAACCATACCAAATATAACTCACCAATGAAAAAACGACTAAGTAGATGAGTGCCGAAAAAATAATGTTCGCCAACTCATCTTTCTTAGCTTTTTTCTTATAAATCCGACTTATTACGGCTTTATATTTTTCAGGTTCATCTTTCTCAAGCTTGGAAATTTTTTCATAATTGGAATAATCAACTTCAGGCATTGGCATTTGAAGTATTAAAAGCAACCAAGAAAAGACAATGGACGACAGAGCAAAAAATATTACAAACTTATTAATATACCAGTCAGTTGCAGGGTTAACTGCAACATCATATATAACAACAATTTGTATAAAAAATGATGCCAACACCAATGTAATCAAAAACAATCCAAGCACTAAAATCAACGCCCCTAGCAGAAACATGTTAAACCCATGTTCCCGAACCTTCTCATTAACATTTATTTTTTTCAACAAACCGTCCGAGGGGCTATCTATCCACTGGTGCTTATAAAATTCACGAATGTTTTCATCTGGAGCAATTTTCACTAAACATTCATTAATCAGAGCATCAATAAATTTTTTATATGACGCCATCATTGCTGATACCGGAGTGATAATTGCCGCAATGAATAAAATAAACTCTTTGTAATGCCCTAAATTTTTGAAATTATAACCAAAGAAGCTTAATTCTATGCCTTTTAAGTTTTGAGTCGCATATAGCAAAAGCATTATAAAGAAGTAGAATGTTATAAGCTTGAATAATTTAGCATCTAATCCATTAGATTTTTCTGTAAGCTTTTCTAAATATTCTATCCCAAAGTATTTTTCAAAATTGTTTTCTTGATTAATTAAATTTTTAAAATCTTCAACCCTTCTTGTTAAAGATGATCTCCATATAATTGTTTCAAGATCCTTAAATTCATCATGACCATCCGTTGAAGACATGTTTACACCTTTTTTAATATACACTAACTACGAGATGCTTATTAGGAGTTTTCATTATCCTGTAAATGACAGCAAATTTAATAGATGACGATAGCGACCCATACCAATCCTCTACCTTCAATGCCACTCTTATTGAATTTGCAAATTGTTTCATGATTCCTCCGGGGAAACCATCTTTTGTCAAGTATGTCAAATATATAATCTCATCCCAATTAAAGAATATCGGATACTTCACTGATTATTCCTTGGTTTAGCGGAATTTGTCCAGTTCAAATTATGAGTTCTTTGGAAAAGAAAACAGATACAAGTAATCCTGACAAGGCTGATTTAATTTACCAACACCATATCATCGCTGTTCGGTCCTTACCGCACCCAGCACCTTATCCGCCCACAGCATATAAGCCTTGGCTTGCTCATCCAGCCAATCATGCTTGTTGTACACCGCCATCACCCCGCCGAGCACATGCCCCAGCATCTTTTCTGTGACATGGGGCAGCACCCCCGCCTCACTGAGGCGGGTAGATAAGGTGCGCCGAAAATCATGCAAGCGCCAGGTGGGAATATCCATGCGCTCACGAAGCTCCCTGGTTAGCTTATTCACCGAGGCAATACCAAGTGGCTTCCGGTGCTCATTAGGGGCCGGAAAAGTCCATGGCGACCGATACAGCGACCACTGCTGCTGCAAAATCTCAAGCAGCGCTGGCGTGATAGCCCGCCGAATCGCCAGATTGGTTTTACTGTTTCGGCTAGGCACGGTCCACACCATAGACTCAAGATCAAACTCTTCCCGCCGCGAGTTCAGTAGTTCCGATATCCGTGCCCCACTCAGCATGCAGGCCTTGATGGCATTTAGCACCGAATTGGTGGCACGGCTCTTGTCCAGCTCCCGCCAGATTTTGCCGCACTCAACCACCGTCAGCACCCGATCACCTACCTTTGAAGGTGACCCCACATCGGCAACCCTAAGCAGTAGCACATCAACATTCGAAATCAGCTGACGCCTGACCGCCCAATTAAGAATGGCCTTAACGTGCTTAAGCATTGCCCCGGAAGTAACGCGGCTCTGTTTCGCAATCCCGTCAAAAAAATCAATCCACTCCCCCATCGCCACATCCTCTACCGGGCGCCCTGGGAACGCATCAAACAGATGCGTATTAAACGCCGAGCGATAAGTGGCCACAGTGCCAGGTTTAAGCCCAGGCGAACGCACATCCAAAAATTGCTGGCACAACTCCTTCAGCGTAAGCTTGCCCTCTTGAGTGCTGCGATGTTTCCAATAAAGCCGCGGATCTGTCCCGTTGGCCAGCGCATTACGCACCTCGGGGACAAGCAACCGCGCCGCAGCGACTTTAAGATCGGGATATCGACCAAGAGTTAGCCGGCTGGCCTTACCTTGCCAGCGAAAACGCCACTGCCATGTTATAGTGCCATTGGGTGTAATACGGACCCCCAGACCGTCACGGTCTGCAAGCTCCGCTGGCCCCGTGTATACTTTGCCGTTAATAGCGCGTAACTGGGTATCGGATAAAGACATTTTGACGCCATGTGTACATATTTCAATAAGAGCTTATGACAAGAGCTACTTGATGTACACATACATGTACTCATCACGTTAAGAAGCAACCAAAATCGGATTGAATTGTTTTAATGGGCTGCAAATACCAATGAAACACAAAAACAATGCGTTACTTAAGAATTTGACGGATTTGAATCAATGATGGACAACTATGTAGCGCCTTCAATATTTTGGCACGATTACGAAACTTTCGGCGCCAGTCCCGCCAAGGACAGACCAGCGCAATTTGCCGGTGTCAGAACCGATCTGGATCTGAATATCATTGAGGAGCCGGAAACCTTTTATTGCCGTATCGCGCCTGACTATCTGCCCGCCCCCGAAGCCATTCTTATTACCGGGATTACGCCCCAGCTGGCCAATCGCCAGGGCTTGCCGGAAACCGAGTTTATGGGCCGCATTCAGGCCATCTTCAGCCGCCCGAACACCTGCGTAGCCGGTTATAACTCGCTGCGGTTTGACGATGAAGTTACCCGCTATGGCTTTTACCGTAACTTTATCGATCCCTACGGCCGTGAATGGCAACAGGGTAATTCCCGCTGGGACATCATCGACTTGGTTCGCGCTTGCTACGCCCTGCGCCCCGATGGCATTAACTGGCCTGAAAAAGAAGATGGCAGCCCCAGCTTTAAACTCGAGCATTTGACCGCAGCCAATGGCCTTGGCCACGACAAAGCCCACGATGCCATGTCGGATGTGTATGCCACCATCGCCCTTGCCCGGCTTATCAAAGAAAAGCAGCCCAAGCTGTACGATTACTATTTCCGCTTGAGACGCAAACAGGCTGTGGCCGAGCAAATCGACGTACTGGCGATGCAGCCGCTGGTGCACATCAGCTCAAAAATCCCGGCAGCTCAGGGCTGCGCCACGCTTATCTCCCCGGTCGCGCATCATATGCGTAACAAAAATGCGGTGATATGTGTGAATCTTGCCATGGACATTCAGCCACTTATCGATTTGGATGTAGAGGCGCTGCGTGCAAGGCTTTATACCAAACGGGAAGACCTCGCCAGTGACGAGCTGCCGGTGCCGGTCAAGCAAATTCATTTGAACAAGTGCCCCTTTATCGCGACTGCCAAGACGTTGGATGATGCCAATGCCGAGCGGCTTGGTATTGATAAGGCCTTTGCCCGCGAACAGTACAAACGCTTGAAGCAACACCCGGAAATTCGTGAAAAGCTCACTGCACTGTTCGATGACGAGCCGCAAAATACCAGTACCGACCCCGATTATATGCTCTACAGTGGCGGTTTTTTCAGTCCGGCCGATCGCGCCAAGATGGACATCATCCGAGCCACCGCCCCTGAGCATCTGGCCGCCCTTGAGCTGCAATTTGACGATACCCGCCTGCCGGAAATGCTGTTTCGTTATCGTGCCCGCAACTATCCGCTCACCTTGTCCTATGATGAAAACCTGCGCTGGCGTGAGTTTTGCCAGGGTCGCCTGAGCTCACCGGATTACGTTATCCGCCTGGAAAACCTGCTTGAAGAAACAGCCAAGGATGAAAAAAAGCAAAAGCTTCTTGGGGCTTTGTGTCAGTATCTTCAATCGCTCTAACGGCAATGCCACTGAAAATGGGAGTCTTCTCCCATTTTCGCTGTAACAGAATCACTAAACTGTCAGTCAGCGAAATTAACAATGAAGGAAACGGCCATGCAAGACAGATTTGTCCGCCGGATAAACGAACTGCCCAAGGAGCTTGCCGACGCGCTTATGCCAATGCTGGGCGAGCACTTTTGTGGGCACTTGGATGCGCAGCAGGTCAAGCATCTTTGTGATGTCTCCGGCCTCGACAGCCATGGGTTGGGACTGGCGCTGTTACCCATCGCAGCAGCCCTTGCCAGGCCACCTGTGAGTGACTTTTACGTGGGCGCCATTGCCGTAGGCAGCGGCGGCGACTTTTACATGGGAGCCAATCTTGAGCTTCAGGGCGAGGCACTGTTTCACTCGGTGCACGCCGAGCAAAGTGCCATCAGTCACGCCTGGCTTAGCGGTGAGACCCACATCAGCGACATCATAGTGAACGCCAGCCCCTGCGGCCATTGTCGCCAGTTTATGAATGAACTGGTTGATGGTCAGGCCATTCGTATTCACCTGCCCGGTCAGGATACTGCGCCGCTGAGCCACTACCTGCCCTATGCCTTTGGGCCGACAGATCTCAACATAACCACCCCGTTGCTTACCAAGCAGCAAACCGAACTTGAGCTCGAAAGCGATGACCCCTTGCTGATTGAAGCCCTTGATCATGCTGGGTTATCTTACGCGCCATACAGCCTGTGCCACGCAGCTGTGGTGCTGCAAACCCAAGATGGCGCCAGCTTCTGTGGCCGCTACGCCGAAAATGCTGCCTTCAACCCGTCAATGTTGCCGATGCAAATGGCGCTGTCAGCGCTGGTGCGACACAACCGTGACTTCAGCGACATCAAGCGGGCCGTGTTGCTCGAGTCGTCCCAGGGCAAAATCTCTCTGGTCGGCGCCACCATGGACGCACTGCACGCCGTCGCCGCTGTGGAGCTTGAACACCTGGTGGTAGACCCTGTGTAATCCAATAGAAGTGCTGTAAAAAAGCCCGCATAATGCGGGCTTTTTTTATCTGGAAATACTCTGCCACCGAACTGACTGACGATGGCGTTAACCAATGACTATTTACGGCTTTTTTCGAGGCGGGCGAGCAGGCTTGAAGTATCCCAGCGGTTGCCACCCATGCCCTGCACTTCGGAGTAAAACTGATCCACCAGAGCCGTCAGCGGCAGGTGCGAGCCGTTGCGGCGGGCTTCTTCCAGGGCGATGCCTAAGTCTTTGCGCATCCAGTCGATGGCGAATCCGAAGTTGTACTCACCGGCCCACATGGATTTGTAGCGATTTTCCATCTGCCAACTTTGAGCCGCGCCTTTGCTGATGACTTCCACTACTTTTTCGCCATCAAGGCCTGCGCTGCGGGCAAAATGCAGTGCTTCGGCAAGCCCCTGCACCACACCTGCGATACAGATTTGGTTCACCATCTTGGTGAGCTGTCCGGCACCGGTATCGCCTAAAAGCTCAGCGCAGCGGGCGTAGCTCATGATGACGTCTTTTACCTGATTAAACACGGCTTCATCTCCGCCTGCCATCACGGTCAGTACGCCATTTTCGGCGCCGGCCTGACCGCCGGACACAGGTGCATCGATAAAGCCAAAACCTTGAGCAGTCAGCGAGGCGCCAATCTCGCGGGCAATGTCGGCCGACGCAGTGGTGTGGTCAACCAGCACGGCACCTGGCTTGAGGCCATGAATAACCCCGTCTTCGCCAAGCACAACCTGGTGCAGGTCTTTATCGTTGCCTACACAGGTAAAAACGATGTCCTGATCTTGCGCCGCAAGTTTTGGTGTCAGCGCCATGGAGCCACCAAACTGCTTAACCCAGGCTTCTGCCTTGGCGGTAGTGCGGTTATACACAGTTACCTGATGACCGGCCTTAACCAAATGTCCGGCCATGGGATATCCCATCACCCCCAGTCCGAGAAATGCCACTTTTGCCATTGTTATTCCTTTCGTGTCTCGCGATCAGCGTGTTTTAAATAATGATTTTACTGCCGGGTACAGGCGTTGATGCCGCTGTGATAACTGCCGGTAGCACGCGACATTGGCGGGCTCGGGCTCAAAACGACTGGCCGATTTTGCCATATTTTGCCTGGCGCTGGCGAGGTCTGGATAATCCCCCATGGCGACTGCGGCGCACATGGCAGCCCCCAAGCCAGAGCCTTCGCGCACGGTTAATCGCTCTGTGGTGCAGTTAAAGATATCGGCCGCAAGCTGCATCACCAGGTCGGATTGACTGCCACCGCCACTCACCCGAATAAGCCTGACGGATCCACCGGACTTGGCTACCAATTGCCTGGCACCCCGTGCAAGGGTCATCAGCACCCCTTCAATCAGTGCCCGGTAGAGGTGAGCGCGGGTGTGCTCAGGGCGAAAACCTGCGACTATCCCGCTCGCTTCCGGGCCGGGGTAAATAACGCCCTGGGCCCAGTAGGGGCACAGCATCAGGCCATCGGCACCAGGTGGGATCGCGGCGATGGCTTTCATCACATAGGCTTCGGGAGTGAGCCCGAGGGTGCTTGCTTCGGCCCTGTCGCTGGCACCAAACTCGTCCAGCGCCCACGACAGCAACCAAAAGCCACGTTCAAGCTGCACCTCGGGCATAAAACTGCCCGGCTCCAGCCCCGGGAAGGCTGGTGCATAGCGAAACACTTCAAAATAGCGATGGGTTCCCAAGGTCACAGTCGCGGCGCTGCCAAGACTCAATGACAGCACGCCCGGCTCACCTGCACCATTGGCGTAAGCCTCGCAGGCCTTGTCGGCACCGGCACTGACCAGCGCAGTGCCTGGCTTAAGGCCGGTAAGCTCGGCAAAGCCATCAGTAACAGTGCCTATCTGCCTTGCGGCATCAATGAGTGGCAGCATCTGCGACGGTTTACAGCCAAGCGCCTGCCAGCGCCAACTGCGCCTGGCGGCAAAGGTTTGATTTGGGTAGTCAAAGGGCAAATAGGCCACCTGCGATGCCCTTGAATCCAGCAGCTTGCCCCCAAGGCGACTCAGCAGATAACCACTCAAGAGGCCAATCTTATCGCTGGCATCGACCTTGCCGGGAAAAACCTCACGTATCAGATTGATTTTGGCGGCCCGGCGCAAATAATCGATGCGCCCTGTCATACCGCTTACCCAAAAGCCGAACCGATAAAACCAGCTCATCGGCGAAAGCATCCCTTCCACCATGCGTCTGTCTGACCACATAAACACGTCCGACTTCGCCTTGCCACGGTTATCCATCAGCAAGGTGCAGGCGCGTTGGGTGGTCAGAGTAACGGCGACAATTTGTTCTGGGCGTAAGCCGTGTTCAGCAAAGAGCTTGCGACAGGCCGCCACCAGTTGGCCATAGCAGTAGTCGCCGTCCTGCACGGCAGCTTTGGCCGCTTGTCCGGCTTTACAGTTTTCGTTGGCAACCGCCGCAACGGCAATAGGATTACCGCGGCAGTCAAACACCAGCGCACGGGTGCTTTGGGTGCCGTAGTCGAGGGCAAGGTAATAGCTGGTTTCAGACATAGGCGCTGTGCCCTTTTGCGGGCTTATGGTTGTTTTTGTGAGCGTGACCTGAGCGCGGGGAGCCGCACCCAGGCTTCAAACGAATTAGCCTCAGGGCGCAACGTGGGCGGCCATTTCGGTACCGATTTTTTTGCGCATTTCCATCAGCCGGATAGCGGAGTCCCGCAGCGCCTTGTCTTCTTCGGTTTGCGGCACCCACTCAGGCACGGGGGTTGGGTTACCGGCATCATCCACCGCCACCATGATCACAATGCAGTGAGTGGTCAGTTGACGCTCGGAGACCTTGGGATCCCCTGCCCGCACATCTATGCCGATGTGCATCGAGCTGTTGCCGGTGTAAATCACCTTGGCACTGACCTCGACTATGTTGCCCACATGAATGGGCTTTACAAAGCGGATCCCGCCAGCGTAAGCGGTGATGCAATATTTGCCGCTCCAGCCTGCCGCGCAGGCGTAGGCTGCAAGGTCAATCCACTTCATCACGGCGCCGCCGTGAACCTTGCCACCGAAATTCACATCGGCGGGCTCTGCGAGAAAACGTAAGGTCAGGTGCCTGTCTTGTCCGGCCATGATGTAACCCTATCTTGTTAAAGTGATTTAAGCTTACGCGAAAAGGGCCAAGTCGGGAATCCGCAACCCAAAAGAAAAGGCGCCTTAGGCGCCTTTTCACTGAAGCTGTGGAAGCTATCAGCCTTTTTTGAACAGCAGCGAGCCGTTGGTTCCACCGAAACCGAACGAGTTACACAGGGCATACTCGAAGCTGGTCTGACGCGCCTCGTGGGGCACGAAGTCAAGGTCGCAACCTTCATCCGGGTTATCCAGGTTGATGGTCGGCGGTACGGCGCCGTCTTTCAGCGCCAGAATGGTGAAAATGGCTTCCACTGCACCGGCCGCACCGAGCAAGTGACCGGTCATCGACTTGGTGGAGCTGACCATCAGCTTGTAGGCATGGTCGCCAAACACCGACTTCACCGCAGCCGCTTCAGCCTTATCACCGGCTGGGGTTGAGGTGCCGTGGGCATTGATGTAACCAATGGACTCCAGGGCAAGGCCGCTGTCTTTGAGGGCATTGGTCATGGCCAGTGCGGCGCCAGCACCATCTTCCGGCGGTGAGGTCATGTGGAAAGCGTCACCGCTCATACCAAAACCAACCAGTTCGGCGTAAATCTTGGCGCCGCGGGCTTTGGCATGCTCGTACTCTTCCATTACCAGTACACCAGCGCCGTCACCAATCACAAAACCATCGCGGTCGCGATCCCAAGGGCGGCTGGCTGCTTGTGGGTCATCATTGCGGGTCGACAGTGCCTTGGCGGCGTTAAAGCCACCCACGCCCAGCGGACAGGTCACGTCTTCGGCGCCACCGGCTACCATTACATCGGCATCGCCGTAGGCGATAGAACGGGCGGCGAAACCAATGTTGTGTACACCTGTGGTACAGGCAGTGGTCACGGCAAAGTTGGGGCCGCGCATGCCGTACATGATAGACAGGTGACCGGCAATCATGTTGATGATGGTGCTGGGAACAAAGAAGGGAGAAATCTTGCGCGGGCCGCCAGCCATCAGCGCAGAGTGACCGGCTTCAATCAGCCACATACCGCCCATACCGGCACCGATAGCGGTACCCACGCGAGTCGGGTCTTCTTTTTCCATGTCGAGACCAGCGTCACGAATGGCCTGAATACCCGCGGCCATGCCGTACTGGATAAAGAGGTCCATCTTGCGGGCGTCTTTTTTGGACAGGTATTGCTCAACGTCGAAATCTTTTACCGACGCGCTGAAACGGGTCGCAAATTCACTGGCGTCAAACTTGGTGATGGGCGCCACACCACTCTGACCGGCGAGCAGCGCCTTCCAGGTGGAATCAACATCATTACCGACCGGGGTTACCAGTCCCAGACCGGTTATCACTACGCGACGTTTTGTCACAGGAGTCACCTTTTATAACTGTATTTGAGGCTAGAAGCCCAAATTGCGCCGGATTGTGCGAGATGGCAATCCAAAAGGAGGCTGGTACAACCAGCGGAAAATTCCGGCGCCCAAACAAAAACAGGCGGCCTTATAAGCCGCCTGTTTTCTGGAATTCAGTATTACTGATTCTTGGAAACGTAGTCGATCGCTGCCTGAACAGTGGTGATCTTCTCGGCTTCCTCATCAGGGATCTCGGTGTCAAACTCTTCTTCCAGAGCCATTACCAACTCAACAGTGTCCAGAGAATCGGCACCCAGATCGTCTACGAAAGAGGCAGATGGTTTAACGTCTTCTTCTTTAACGCCCAGTTGCTCAACGATGATTTTCTTTACACGTTCTTCGATGTTGCTCATTAGTTTTCTTTCCTATTCAAATTACGCACTTGCGTAAGATTGCGAGTAGTTTATTCGATCTGGCTGACATTGCAAGCCCCGATTTTGTGGTCTAACCACGAAAATCAAAGCTAATCAGCCACTCACTACCCAAACGCGACAGTTCCCTGCCATTCGCCCTTAAACCATGTACATTCCGCCGTTTACATGCAGGGTTTCACCCGTGATGTAAGCGGCAGCGTCCGAGGCCAAGAACAGGACGGCATTGGCGATTTCCTGCGCCTGCCCTAATCTTTCCATCGGCACCTGCGACATGATGCCTTGCTGCTGCTCAGTCGTCAGCTCGTCGGTCATGTCAGTCTGGATAAATCCAGGAGCAATAGCATTAACCGTAATTTGACGAGATGCAACCTCTCTGGCGAGAGATTTTGTAAATCCAATCAAACCGGCTTTTGCAGCTGAGTAGTTTACCTGACCGGCGTTACCCATGGTACCCACCACTGAGCCAATGCTGATGATACGGCCATGACGCTTTTTCATCATGCTGCGCATCACCGGCTTGGACAGGCGGTACAGTGACGTGAGGTTGGTATCGATGATCTCTTCCCACTCGTCGTCTTTCATGCGCATCAGCAGGTTGTCACGGGTAATCCCGGCATTGTTGACCAGAATATCAACATCCCCTGCTTTTTCTTTGATCGCGGTAAACATTTCGGCAACGGATTCGCTGCTGGTTACGTTAAGTACCAGGCCAAAACCCTTGTCACCCAGATAATCAGAAATGGCAGCGGCGCCCTTCTCACTGGTGGCAGTACCCACAACAGTGGCGCCGGCTTCGGCCAGGGTCACGGCGATGGCTTTACCAATACCGCGGCTGGCGCCGGTAACCAGGGCTACCTTGCCAGTCAGATCCAAAGATACAGACATGGAAAACTCCTTTATTCGGTCAGCGCAGCAAAGCTTGCTACGTCATTAACCGCTTGTGCAGAAACAGATTTGTTGATGCGCTTAGCCAGACCGGTCAGCACCTTGCCGGGGCCACACTCCACCAGATAAGTGATACCGTCGGCAGCCATGGCTTCAACGGTTTCGGTCCAGCGAACCGGGCAGTAAAGCTGACGCACCAGTGCATCGCGGATAGCGGCTACGTCGCTTGGCGCCTGCACATCTACGTTATTGATAACCGGAATGGCAGGTGCACTGAATTCGATGGCAGCCAGGGCATCGGCGAGCTTATCGGCCGCGCCTTTCATCAGGCTGCAGTGGGAAGGCACGCTCACTGGCAGAGCTACAGCCATTTTGGCGCCAGCAGCCTTACAGGCAGCAGCAGCGCGCTCAACGGCGTCTTTATTACCGGCAATCACCACCTGACCTGGGCTATTGAAGTTAACCGGGCTCACTACTTCGCCCTGAGCAGACTCGGCGCAGGCAGAAGCGATGGCATCGTTATCCAGACCAATAATGGCGTACATGGCGCCGGTTCCTTCCGGCACGGCGGCCTGCATCAGTTGACCACGCAGCTCAACCAGCTTCACCGCATCGGCAAATTGGATTACTCCGGCGCACACCAGCGCTGAGTATTCGCCCAGACTGTGACCGGCGAGCACGGCAGGCTGCGGCTTGCCGCTGGCCTGATAGGCGCGCCAAATAGCCACGCTGGCTGTCAGCAGCGCAGGCTGGGTCTTTTGAGTTTGATTGAGCTGCTCGGCGGGGCCATCCTGCACCAGCGCCCACAGATCGTAACCAAGGGCGGCACTCGCCTCGGCAAATGTCTCAGTTACCACAGGAAATTCGGCAGCAAGATCGGCCAACATGCCAACGGCCTGCGAGCCCTGCCCTGGAAATACAAAGGCAAATTTATCCATTGTTATTAAACCTTTTTGAGTAAAAGCGTAAAAAGCCTAGCAGAAATCCTGGCGGATTTAGAAGCGCACCAGCGCACTGCCCCAGGCAAAACCGGCACCGAAGGCTTCGAGCAGCAGCAACTGGCCGCGCTGAATTCGGCCATCACGCACCGCTTCATCCAGTGCAATCGGCACAGATGCAGCAGAAGTATTACCGTGTTTGGCCAGTGTCAGTACGACCTTATCCAGGCTCATATCGAGCTTTTTGGCGGTCGCGTTGATGATGCGGAAATTCGCCTGATGGGGAACAAGCCAGTCAATTTCTGACTTCTGGACATTGTTCAGACGCAGGGTTTCTTCTACCACATGGGACAGCTGAGTCACGGCAACCTTAAACACATCGTTGCCCTTCATCTGCATAAAGCCCACGGCTTCTGAAGACTCACCCAAACGCGGCGGGAACGCGCATTTGAGCAAATCGCCCTGACGGCCATCGGCATAGATATGGGTATTGATGATGCCCGGCTCATCACTGGCGCCCACAACGGCGGCGCCGGCGCCATCGCCGAACAGAATAATGGTGGTGCGGTCTTCGGGCTCACACAGGCGTGACAGCACGTCGGCACCGATGACCAGCACCTTTTTGGCAGCGCCGGTTTTCACAAACTGATCGGCCACCGACAGCGCGTAAACGAAACCGGAACACGCTGCGGCAACGTCGAAGGCTGGAATGGTGTGTACGCCCAGCAGCGCCTGAATTTCACAGGCTGCAGCCGGAAACGCATTGGCCGCGCTGGTGGTACCACAGACAATCATGTCCAGTTCTTCGGCTTGAATACCCGCCATCTCGAGGGCTTTCAATGCGGCCTGGTAACCCATGGTAGATACAGTCTCGTCCATGGCAGCGATGCGGCGTTCCGAAATACCTGTGCGTTCAACAATCCACTGGTCACTGGTTTCCACCATTTTTTCCAGATCCTGATTGCTACGCACCTGAGCCGGCAGATAGCTGCCAGTTCCAAGAATTTTTGTATGCATAGTTTAAGGAGAAATCAGCTATTGATATCTAAAAGAATCGACTCGAGGCGATCACTAATCATCTCAGGCAGTCGACGTTTGGCCTCGGTGTAGGCAAGACTAATTGCTTGTATATAGGCGTGTTCGTCTGCGTTCCCGTGGCTCTTTACCACTATCCCGCGCAATCCTAACAGACTTGCTCCGTTATAGTGGTCGGGGTTCATCTGACTGAGCACTTTCTGTATACGGGGCGCCAGCATGCGGGCGAGCAGCCGAACCATGAACCCTTGTGTCAGGCCTTGTTTTAATTGATGAACCAGCAGTCTGGCAATGCCTTCTGAGGTTTTTAGCGTGATGTTGCCCACAAAGCCGTCACAAACGATGACATCTACCTTTCCAGTGTAGATTTCATCGCCTTCGACAAAGCCGGCATAGTTGATTTGAGGAGTATGCTGCAATAGCTGAGCAGCCTGCTGAACATCGCCATTACCCTTAAATTCCTCAATGCCCACATTGAGCAGCGCCACCTTGGGGCGGGGAATTTTTTCAACGGCTTCGCACAATACTGTGCCCATCACCGCAAACTGGAACAAGGTGTCATAGTCGCACTGCACATTGGCGCCAAGGTCAAGCAGGTAAACCGGTTTGCCGCTCACAGCGGGCAGACAGCTTACCAGCGCTGGTCTATCGACACCGGGCAAGGTCTTCAAAATGACTTTGGCCATGGCCATCAGCGCGCCAGTGTTACCGGCGCTGACGCAGGCGTCGGCTTTCCCGTCACGCACCAATTCAATGGCCAGACGCATGGAGCTGTTTTTGGCTTTTCTTAAGGCAGTAGCAGGCTTATCGTCCATACGCACCACTTCGGTGGTATGCACAATGGAGAAACGATCACTTGGCAGGAAGTCTGCCTGAGCGAGAAGAGGAGATAGCTGTTGTTCGTCACCAACGAGGATCAGTGACAGCTTGGAGTGAAGTCGTAGTGCCTGCACAGCCGCAGGCACCGTGACTTGGGGGCCGTAATCGCCCCCCATCGCATCCAACGCAAGCGTCAGATTCGTCATAAGCGGTTCAACAATTACTTGTTGATAACCTTCTTACCACGATAGTAACCGTCAGCGGTTACGTTGTGACGCAGGTGCAGTTCACCGCTGGTAGCGTCTACAGACAGCTGAGCAGTGCTCAGAGCGTCATGTGAACGGCGCATACCGCGCTTTGAACGAGATTTTTTGTTCTGTTGTACAGCCATTTGTCTGTCTCCTGGATTACTTGCTCTTCAGTTTTTCTAACACTGCAAACGGATTTGGACGCTCCTCTTGAGCGGCTTCAATCTCGCCTACGACTATGTCCTGGGAACCCTGGTTGCAATCATCATTCTGATGCGCCGGGATCAAAGGCATGGCCAAAATCAACTCGTCTTCGACCAGTTGCTGCAGACGTACTTCGCCAATTTCATCGCACTCAATAGGGTCATACGCATCCGGGAGCTCATCGATTTTTGCTTCTGTCCGGCAAGGACTGAAGCAAAAGTCGACCGTAACCTCAGTGGTATAAAGTGTCATGCAACGTTGACATAACAGAGTGAGCTCCGTCACAGCCGTCCCTTTCAGGTAGACTATCCCCTGTAAATCAACACCACATTCCAACGACACTGTCACATCGGAACAGTCGCCGGCTGTCAATTCTCTCAATCGTTTTAACACCTTGCTGGGTACAATCCCCTGATAACTCAGGCGATTCGCCGCAGCACGGATCGGATCGATCGAAACCGGTATCTTTACTGTTTGCATAAGGCGCGCATATTATAGCTTCAACACGCCGGAGTCAAAGGAATTTTAGGGTGAAATCCACTATCGGGATCTCACTTTCGCCCTGACGCCAGCAGTGAAATTGACGGAGGCAAAATTCTACCCAAGGCCCCCGGACTGCACAAGCGCCTGTCGGCTAAAATAGAAGCGCTTGTAAAAGCCAGCTGTAGCTATGGGTAAAACGGTGAATAAAAATCGGCCGCAGCCTTGTCCCGCCGAGTACGGTTAGCGACAATGCCACTCCCGATATCACTATAGAATAGTCGCGCCTATGCCTGCCAAACAATCAGAGTCTGTCTCCAAACCGGAACAGCCGTTAGTTGCACCGCAAAAGCTTTCGAACCAAACCCAATCTGCGCCTTTGGCAACAGTACAGCCCATGCGGCCTCTGGTGCTGGCATCCTCCTCTTCATCGCGCAAAGCACTGCTTGAAAAATTTGGCCTGCCCTTTTCTGCCCATGCGCCTGATGTCGATGAAACGCCGTTGGCGGGGGAATCGGCTCTGCAACTGACCGAACGACTTGCTATCGCCAAAGCCGAAGCTCTGATAGCTCACTCCCCTGCCGATGCGCTCATTATCGGCTCCGATCAGGTGGCGCTGATTGATGGCCTAATCGTCGGGAAACCGCTGACGGAAGATAACGCCATCGCCCAGCTAAAGGCTCAGCGTGGTAAAGCCATCACCTTCTATACGGCACTGGCGCTGTATGATGGACTCACCAAACGCACCCAGGCATTGGTTGAGCCATTTACCGTGCATTTTCGTGACCTTACGGACGATGAAATTATTGCGTACGTTAAGGCCGAGCAGCCACTTTGGTGTGCAGGCAGCTTTAAATCTGAAGGCTTGGGGATTTGTCTTTTTGAACGCCTGGAAGGCCGCGACCCCAATACCTTGGTCGGCCTGCCACTGATTGCCCTGAACGAACTGCTGATCAGCGCTGGCTTCCCTGTATTACTTGCCAAAAAGTGCTAGCCTTAACACAGAGTATCCAACCAAAGAAAACCCAATTACAAGCAGTTACATCCGTATTGCGTACGCACGACCAATTAAAATTTGCTAGCCTGCAGTTGTCACAAATGGATCTTTTGGGCAACATGTAATTAACATAGGGAAATCACTTCACGGCACGGAGGCCAGAGCAGGAAACGGATCACCATGACGGATATCGAAGAAGCGTTGGCGTTACTGGCAGCACCCTGCACAGATGATCGTTTCTTTCAGCGAGCTCTGAAGGCGCTGGCGTTGGTAACCCAATGCCGCTGGGCAGCCTTTGGCCGACCTTCCGCCGATATGTCCCGCATCGACATTCTCTGGTTTTGCGACAATAAGCAGCTGTTACCCGGCTTCAGCTTTCCCATCGACCACAGCCCCTGTGAAAAACTGTATCGGCAGAAATCCGCCACCCACATCCTGTTTGCCCGAGATCTGCAAAAAAGCTTCCCTGATTTTGGTCTGGTGCACCAAATTGGCGCCCAAAGTTATCAGGGTGAACTGATATTGGCAGATAACGGCGAGCCCCTTGGCCATATTCTGGTAATGGATCCCCTGCCCCAGGAAGAAAATACCAAGTCGCGGGAGTTCTTCCGCCTGCTGGCACAGCGCATTGGTGTTGAGTATCGGCGTCTGCTGGTGTCACGCCAGCTTAACCTGCATAAAGAAATGATACGAGCCACCCGCCACATGATGTCCTTCGTGGATACCGACTACCGTTATCAGGTGCTGTCGAGCGGCTATGAAATCACCTTTGGTAAAGCTGCCAGCGAGCTTGAAGGCAAACGGGTGGCCGAACTTCACGGCGAAGAAACCTTTGACGCACACATCAAGCCTTTGATTGACAGGGCGCTTGCCGGAGAAGTGCTGCACACCCAGCACTGGATTTATCCGCCCTCTCCTCAGCCGCCGGTATTCGTGAGCGTGCACCATAACCCCTACATCAATGAAAACGGTGACATCACAGGGGTGATTATCTCGGCCCACGATATAACGGCGATTCGGGAAGCCGAAGCACAGCGCGCCTATCTGGACGCCCACGATCCCCTGACCGGTGTCGCCAACCGCGATACCCTCATCCAGCATATGGAAGCGATGAAACAGGCCAAGGTGCCTTTTGGGCTGATTTATCTGGATATCAGCGACTTCTCGTCTATCAATCACGAGCTTGGACGCACCAGAGCCGACGAAGTGTTAACCATAGTGGCCAAGCGGCTGGCGGGCGATGTCAGCGGTGACGATCTGGTGACCCGTATCGCTGGCGATGAGTTTGTGGTGCTGGTGTGTTTTGGCAGTGAAGACGATGCTTGGGTTTTACAACAGGAAGCGCTGATAAGCCAGCTGTCGCATCTGGAAGACCGGCTTTTAAGCCGCCTTGGGCAGCCCATCAGGGTCGATGGCAAAAGTTATCAGCTCAAAGCCTATAGCGGCGCCCGTCTGTGCCTTAATCCACTGGACAGCATTGATGATGAACTCGCACGGGTAGAAAAAGAAATCGACCTCGCCAAAATGAGTCTGGATCGCCACGCCCGTTAATCGGTAAACAAGACTCAATCACCTCGATAGCACTCTGTTCTACCCAATAAAAGCAGTTAGCGACTACACACAGTGAACGAATAACGGTTTGCTGCAAGTCAATCGCGGCCTATGAGCGCGACGCTTTTTAGCCCCCCTCAATAGCAACCTGCAAACCTGTGATATTTCAGGCAAGAAAAAGCCGACAACTTAGTGTCGGCTTGTTTAAGTTAACCCGTTTTTGCCGCTGAATTCTGCTCAACTCAACTTCGCTAAACTCAACTTCGCTAAACTCAACTTCGCTCAGCTTAATTCCGCTCAACTCAATTTGGTTTTACTCGATTTCGCTCAATTCAGCTCTGCGCTGCAACGGCTGCCATGGCGCAATCCGGTATCCGGCATTAAAGATGATCCAGCAGTGCCAGGGGCTTTGACACGATGGCAAGAGGAGATGCCGCCAGCAGAGTTTGTCTGTCGTGGGTACCGTAATCCACCCCAATGCACGCCATACCGGCGTTGCTCGCCATCTGCAAATCAAACGCCGAATCGCCAATCATCACTGCTCGCTCCGGAGCCACATCCAGCTCAGCCAGCAGCTCATGCAACATTTGTGGATGGGGCTTACTTTGGGTTTCATCGGCGCAGCGGCTGGCATGAAATCGAGGCCCAAGACCGGTTTCCTCGAGGATGCGGTTTAGCCCGGCCCTGGCCTTGCCGGTGGCAATGGCAAGCTGCTTGCCCCGGCCGTGAAGCTCGGCAAGCAGCTCGGGCACCCCTTCGTACAGCGGGCTCGGCGTGGCGTTGAAAATCAGATAGTGAGCACGGTACTTATCAATCCAACTATGCCGGGTAGCATCCGACTCATCGGGAAACAAAGCGCGCATGGCCTCCGGCATCGACAGGCCAATCACATCCCTCACCGCTTTTTCTGAGGGAACGGCAATCTCAAGTTCCCTCGCCAGTGCCTGCATGCAGTCGACGATTTTTCCGATGGAATTCATCAGGGTGCCATCCCAGTCGAAAATAATCAGGTCGAATTTCTGCATTATTTGAGAGTCTCCAAGTTGCTGAGCAAATTAACCAGTTCGTCATCGAGCGGAGCCTGCACTGACATTTCCACTTCGGTATCCGGATGGGTGAAGGTCAGCTGAGCCGCGTGCAGAAACAGGCGGCTAAGGCCCTTGGCACGCATGCTGTCGTCAAACTTCTGCTCACTGTATTTTTCATCACAGGCAATAGGATGGCCCTGATACTGACAGTGAACCCGGATCTGGTGGGTACGCCCGGTCACTGGACTTGCCTCCACCAGGGTGGCGCCCTCAAAACGACCCAGCACTTTAAAGCGGGTCTCACTGGGCTTGCCTTCGCTGTTGACCCTGACAATGCGCTCACCGGATTTGAGAGTGATTTTGAGCAGCGGCGCCTTGACGACACGGTCATGCTCCTGCCACTGACCACGCACCAGCGCCTGATATTGCTTGTGCATGGTCTTTTGTCTGAGCTGTTCGTGCAGATGACGCAGCGCCTTGCGCTTTTTCGCAATCAGCAGCACGCCGCTGGTATCACGGTCAAGCCGGTGCACCAGCTCCATAAATTTGCAGGTGGGTCGCAAGGCACGCAGGGATTCAATCACCCCGTAATCCACACCGCTGCCGCCATGCACGGCAATCCCGGCAGGTTTGTTCAGCACTATGATGTGCTTGTCTTCAAACAGAATGCGTTCTTCCAGCTGCGCCACCCGGTTAAGGTTGGCCGATGGTGCAGTGCGGTAATCTTTTTCGGCCACACGTACCGGCGGCACCCGCACCTCGTCACCCGCCTCCAATTTGTACTCGGGCTTGACCCGCTTTTTGTTTACCCGCACCTCGCCTTTACGGACGATGCGGTAAATCATGCTCTTGGGCACGCCCTTGAGCCTGGCAAGCAGGAAATTATCAATACGCTGACCGGCACCGTCTTCGTCGATGCAGATAAACTGAACCTGGGTTGGGGAAGTGTCTTTATTCATGGTAAACCGTCTGGCTGGAACGCAGCGCATTGTACATCAAAGTCACGCTAAATGTGGCTTTGCATTGCCGAAAATTTTGATTGTTGCTATATTCCAATCGCGGACGGGGATTAACAGTGGATAAAGTGTTCACAAAACCAGCGTCCGCTAGGTGTTCCCACAAGAGTAAAATTAACGGTTGAAGGATCGCAATTCATTGAGTTGCAAACCATCGTCTAAGTAATAGCTGCTTTTCGGCAAGCATGAAAGGTTAAATCCAATACACCGCCATTTTCATATGGTTTCCTGTGGAAAACACCCCTGAATCGAATTTTTGACTGAAACCAGTCACCGGATGAATTGAGTCGGTTTAGGCATTCACGGAAGTAATTTAAAGAATTTATGGGGTTGGTTGACGTTTAACAACGAATTCCTTGTTTTTGTAATCATTGAAAAATAAGCCATAAATCGGAAGCGACACGCAGTGATTGCGTCTTACAGCAATGCGCTCCCACCTGCCTGATAACCCGTCGTGAGACGTTGTAGTGAAGATCAGGCCCGGAATGCACCACTCAGACCCCGGTGACCCATTTAAAGAAGAATGACGTCACCATGAAACGTATGCTGATTAACGCAACTCAATCTGAAGAGTTGCGCGTTGCCCTTGTTGATGGGCAACAACTCTATGATTTGGATATCGAAAGTCCAGGTCACGAACAGAAAAAAGCCAACATCTACAAGGGTAAAATCACCCGCGTAGAACCCTCTCTCGAAGCCGCTTTCGTAGATTACGGTGCCGAGCGTCATGGCTTCCTGCCACTCAAAGAAATCGCCCGCGAATACTTCCCCAAGGGTTATTCCTTCCAGGGCCGCCCCAACATCAAAGAGGTGGTGAGCGAAGGTCAGGAAGTGATTGTTCAGATTGATAAAGAAGAACGTGGCAACAAGGGCGCAGCCCTGACCACCTTTATCAGCCTGGCTGGCTCTTACCTGGTGCTGATGCCAAACAACCCACGTGCCGGTGGTATTTCCCGCCGTATCGAGGGTGACGAGCGCACCGAACTCAAAGAAGCCATGGCCGATCTGGAAGTACCAAACGGCATGGGCCTGATTGTGCGTACCGCCGGTGTGGGCAAAGATGCCGCCGAGCTGCAGTGGGACCTTAAAGTGCTGCTGCGTCACTGGGACGCCATCAAAGAAGCCTCTGAAGCGCACCCTGCTCCGCTGCTTATCCATCAGGAAAGTAACGTAATCGTACGTGCCATTCGCGACTATCTGCGCCGCGATGTTGGCGAAATCCTGATTGACCATCCAAAGATTTACGAACAGGCCAAGCAGCACATTGCTACCGTTCGTCCTGACTTTGTTGAGCGCGTGAAACAGTACAAGGCCGAAGTGCCACTGTTCACCCACTATCAGATTGAATCGCAAATTGAATCAGCCTTCCAGCGTGAAGTGCGTCTGCCTTCCGGCGGCTCGATTGTTATCGATCCAACTGAAGCCATGACCTCAATCGATATCAACTCTGCCCGTGCCACCAAGGGCGGCGATATCGAAGAAACCGCACTGAACACCAACCTGGAAGCGGCCGATGAAATCGCCCGCCAGCTGCGCCTGCGCGACCTCGGTGGTCTGATTGTTATCGACTTTATCGACATGACACCGGTTCGCCATCAGCGCGAAGTGGAAAACCGTCTGCGTGATGCCGTGCATCAGGACCGTGCCCGCGTTCAGCTGGGCCGCATCAGCCGCTTTGGTCTGATGGAAATGTCCCGTCAGCGTCTGCGTCCTTCACTGGAAGAGTCTGCCGCCCACATCTGCCCACGCTGTCATGGTCAGGGCACCATCCGTGGTACCGAGTCGCTGGCACTGTCTATCCTTCGTCTGATGGAAGAAGAAGCCATCAAGGACAACACCTCTCAGGTTGAAGCCATTGTGCCTGTGGATGTGGCCGCCTTCCTGCTGAACGAAAAGCGTAAAGCCATTCGTATCATCGAGCAGCGCCACGAGGTTGAAGTGTACGTGATCCCGGATCCGCACATGATGACCCCAGAGTACAAGGTTATTCGTCATCGCAAGGACGATGAAATCGAAGAAGCCAGCTACAAGCGTGTGGAAAAGCCTGAAGCCAAGCTGTACGAGCCACGTAAGCTTGAGCGCGCCCAGGCGCCTGAGCCAGTGCTGAAGGGCTTCTCTGCCCCAACTGAAAGCGCACCGGTTGCCAAGCCTGCTGTTAAAGAAGAAAAGGCCAAAGAAGAAGCCAAGCCGGGTTTCTTTGCCCGCCTGTTTGCCGCCATTGGTTCTCTGTTCGGTGGCAGCGAAGAGCAGGAAAGTGAGAAAAAGCCAGCGGCCAAGTCAGGCCGTCCGCAAAACACCCGCAGCCGTAACCGCCGTGGTGATCGCCGTGACGACAGCCGCCGTGAAGATGGCGACAAGCGCCGCAGCGACAACAAAAATCGCCGTGATCGCAACAAGCCTGAACAAGCTGCTGCCGACAAGCCAGCCCGTGACAAGGCCCGTGAAGAAAAGCCAAGACGTGAACGCGCACCCAAGCGGGAAAAGCCAGAAGCCGTTGAAGCTGTAGCTGCCGAAGAAGCGCTGGAGCCAAAACAGGAAGTGGTTCGTGAGCGTCGTCAGCGCCGCAACATGCGCCGCAAGGTTCGCATGGATGACGGCAGCGCCACTGAAGTTGCAGCTAACGCCGTTGACGCCGAAGAAGCCCTGGCCGCCACAGCTGCCCAGGCCGAAGTGGCTGTTGAATCCACCACTGCCGATAAGACCGAAGCCAAAGCCGATGACAAGCCTAGCCGTGGCCGTCGTCAAAGCCGTAAGCCAAAGGCTGAAGACAAGGTTGAAAACGCAGACGCCACCGAAGCCGCTGACGCAGTAGAAGCTCTGGATGCCGCCCCAGCAGAAGCCGCCAGCGACCTGGCAGCCAAAGCAGACGTAAAAGCAGCTGACGCCGAACCAATCGTTGCTGATGACGTTCAGGACGATTCTGCCGATGACGTTGAAGGTGAAGACAAGCCACGCCGCGATGGCCGTGACGGTCAGCGCCGCAGCCGCCGCAGCCCACGCCATCTGCGTGCTGCCGGTCAGCGCCGTCGCCGTGACGAGCAGGAGCAGCAAACCGGTGCCGAAGGTACTGAGTTGACTCAGGCCGAACTGGATCTGCCACAGGCCGATGCACCTGCCGCCCCAGTAGCTGAGGAGTCAGTTACTCCGGAAGCAGCAGAAGCGGTAGCTGAAGCCGTTACTCAGGAAAGCGTGCTCGAGAAGGCTGAAGAAACTGCCGATGTGGTTATCGTTAACGATACCCCTAAAGCAGAAGCCCCAGTTGCTGAAGCCCCAGTTGCTGAAGCCGAAGTGGCCGCCGCACCTGTGGAGGCCGTGGCCAAGGTTAGTGAAAGTGCTCCTGTTGCCGAAGCCGCGCCAGTTGCCTACACGCCAGCGCCTGCTGCTCCGGTAGAGGCCGTGGTTGAACAAGCGGTTGAAGCAAAGGCGATTGACACTCAAGTTGTAGAAACTCAAGTTGTCGAAGCCGCTGTTGAAGCTAAAGCCACTGAACCAAAAGCTACTGAACCCAAAGCTGCAGAAAAAGTAACTTCCGCAGCCCCAATGGCCAAACCCGCTGCTGTGATGCCAGCCCGCGCCAAGCAGGTTGAAAAGCCCGCGGCTGACATCGCCGTGAACAAAGCGCCAGCCGCACCGGCCCGCCCTGCCGGTAGCCGCTTCGGCAGCATGGTCAACTCTGAAATGACCAAGCCAACCGTTGAGGCCCGCGAACAGGTAGCAACCCCTAAGGGTCGTGAGTACGATGCCGCCGAGGCCAGCAGCGCCAAGGTACAAAGCAGCAACAGTGCTGGCTCAGATATGGCTCGCCCATAAGCTCTGAGCTGTGAAAAAAAGCCGCGCAACAGCGCGGCTTTTTGTTTGCATTTTACATTACAGGTGCCGCCATTTTCTGCTTAACTTGCCGATAAAGCCTCGCGGTTTCCTATGAGAAAAACCTGGCTTTCGGGTTCAATCACCCGGTGAATTTTGTTAGACTGCGCGGCTTTATTTGTTAACCAAGTCACACTCGTTACAGAGGACTCATGTTCGAGCTTATTCGTCACAAAACCGCCAGCCACAAGGCGGATCTCCTGTCAGGACTTACTGTAGCCCTGGCACTGGTTCCAGAGGCTGTTGCCTTCGCCTTTGTTGCCGGAGTGGAGCCTATGGTTGGTCTTTATGCCGCCTTTATCATGGGCCTGGTCACTGCCGTGATTGGTGGTCGCCCAGGCATGATTTCCGGTGCAACAGGCGCTATGGCCGTGGTGATGGTGGCGCTGGTTGCCACCCATGGGGTGCAGTATCTGTTCGCTGCCGTGGTGCTGGCGGGTTTGCTGCAGGTGGCCGCCGGGATATTCAAGCTGGGTAAATTTATCCGCATCGTGCCTTATCCGGTCATGATTGGCTTTGTGAATGGTCTGGCGATTGTGATTTTCCTGGCGCAGTTGGGGCAATTCAAGGTGCCTGGCGACAATGGCGAGCTCACCTGGCTCACCGGCGACGGCCTTTATCTGATGCTGGGTTTGGTGGCGCTCACCATGGCCATCATTCACTTCCTGCCCAAAATTACCACCGCCATTCCATCCTCTCTGGCCGCGATTCTGACGGTGACAGGCCTGGTGGTGTTTTTTGAGCTCGATACCCGCACCGTGGTCGACTTCCTCAAAACCATGAGCGGCGATGACAACGCCACTATCGCAGGTTCGCTGCCAACCTTTGCCATACCAGAAGTGCCCTTTACCTGGGAAACCTTACAAATCATCCTGCCCTACTCTGTCATTCTGGCAGCCGTTGGCTTGATTGAATCGCTGCTGACGCTGACTGTACTCGATGAAATGACCGGCACCCGTGGCCGCGGCAACAAAGAATGTGTCGGTCAGGGCGTGGGTAACATCACCAGCGGCTTCTTCGGCGCCATGGGCGGCTGCGCCATGATTGGGCAGTCGATGATTAACATCAATTCCGGCGGCCGTGGCCGTTTGTCGGGGATCACCGCCGCGCTGGCACTGCTGGCCTTTATTCTGTTTGGCGCCGCCTTTATCGAAATCATCCCACTGGCCGCACTGGTTGGTGTGATGTTTATGGTGGTCCTCGGCACCTTTGAATGGGCAAGCTTTAAAGTGATGCGCAAGGTGCCAAAGCACGATGCCTTTGTGATTGTGCTGGTGACCACTGTGACCGTGTTTACCGATCTGGCCGTGGCGGTGTTTGTGGGCGTAATTGTCTCAGCGCTGGTATTTGCCTGGGAGCATGCCAAACACATCAGTGCCCGCACCGAAATCAATGCCAATGGCAGCAAGGTGTACCATCTCACAGGGCCGCTGTTCTTTGGCTCAGTGTCGCACTTCCTTGAACTTTTCGATGCCAACAACGACCCCAAAGATGTGATAGTGGACTTTGGCCAGTCACGGGTTGCAGATCACTCGGCGCTGGATGCCATAGATACCCTGGCGGAGCGTTACAACGCACAGGGCAAGACCCTGCATCTGGTACACCTAAGTGAAGACTGTAAAGCGCTGCTGGCCAAGGCGGGGGATCTGGTGGAAGTTAATCTGATGGAAGACCCGCACTACCGGGTTGCCGACGACAAGCTCGATTAATCTGGGACCACCTATAGAAAAGCGGCCCGAAGGCCGCTTTTTCATTTTGGATTTAGCGCTGACGATTGCAGCAACAAGACTATTTCAACAGCGAAGCGAACGCCTTTTTGAACTTCTCTACCTTGGGCTTCACCACCAAGGCGCAGTACCTCTGCTCGCCGTTACGGGCAAAGTAATCGTGGTGATAATCCTCAGCGGGATAAAACGCATCGAAGGCGACGACTTCGGTGACAATCGGGTCGCTGAAAGCGCCTGCGTCCGTCAGCGCCTTAATCGCGTTGGTTGCCGCCTCTGCCTGGGCTTCATTGTGGGCAAATACCACAGAGCGGTATTGGGTACCCACATCATTGCCCTGACGGTTCAGCGTGGTCGGGTCATGGCTTTGGAAGAACACCTCAAGTAAGGTCTCGAAGCTGACATGCTCGGGCTGATACTCGATATGCACCACTTCCGCATGGCCAGTACCACCCCCGCACACCTTTTTGTAATCGGCGTCGGCGGCATTGCCACCGGCATAGCCCGGCTTAACGCTGATAACGCCATTCAGGGCCGCGAAAATAGCTTCCACACACCAAAAGCAGCCTGCACCAAAGGTGGCAAAAGCAGGGTTTGTGTTATTCATGGCATTATGTCCTTTCTCAGACTCTTCGCGGCTTTTAAACACCATGGATACCGAGTTGACGCAGTGGCGCAGGTTTTTCTCGGTCAGGTATTCGCCTTCAAATACGTGCCCCAAATGGCCACCACAGCCGGAGCAGACGATTTCGGTACGCCTGCCGTCTGCATCAATATGACGGGTTACCGCGCCCGGGATTTCATCGTCAAATGCAGGCCAGCCGCAGTGTGCCGGAAACTTATGCTCAGACAGGTACAGCGGAGCGTCACACTTCTTACAGCAATACACTCCCGGTGCATCGTGGCGATAATACTCGCCGCTGAAAGGCCGTTCTGTGCCCTTCTCTTCGATGACATATTTTTCAAAGTCGGTCAGTGTTCTCATGACAACTCCTCAGTTGTGGTTAACCCGGGCAAAAGACCTGTCGGGCCACCAATTTATTTCATTGATGCGCTGTTGCTGGTTTATCGGCCCTTTAAATCGGCAGAACGCCGTGCGAACCAGATCACAAAATTTGCACCCGGACCATTCCTTCACTAGACTCTCGCCCGGGGTTAAACCAACAACAAAAAAGAAAACATATCATGAAATTGGAAACTATCGATTACCGCGCGCCCGACGCCGCGGCAAAATTTGTGGCCTCTTTGCGGGAAACCGGCTTTGGGGTACTCTCCAACCATCCTATCCAGCAGTCTCTGGTGGAAGACATCTACGCCCAGTGGTATGCCTTCTTCAAAGAAGGCGACAAGGACGCCTTCCTGTTCAAGCCTGAAACTCAGGATGGCTACTTCCCGGCTGAAGTCTCTGAAACCGCCAAGGGTCACAGCGTTAAAGACATCAAGGAGTACTACCACGTCTATCCCTGGGGTCGTATTCCAGACAGCCTGCGCGACAAGATCCTGGCCTACTACGATAACGCCAATGCACTGGCGGCAGAGCTACTGGGCTGGATTGAAGAGCACAGCCCGGAAGATGTCAAAGCGCTGTTTAACGAGCCTTTGCCAAAGATGATTGAAAACAGCCATAAAACGCTGCTTCGTGTGCTGCACTACCCACCGATGACCGGCAGTGAAGAGCCAGGCGCTATCCGCGCCGCCGCCCACGAAGATATCAACCTTATCACTGTGCTGCCTGCCGCCAACGAGCCTGGCCTGCAGGTGAAGGCGAAAGACGGCACCTGGCTTGATGTACCTTCTGATTTTGGCAACCTTATCATTAACATCGGTGATATGTTGCAGGAAGCCTCAGGCGGTTACTTCCCGTCAACCTCTCACCGGGTTATTAACCCAGAGGGCATGGACAAAACCAAGTCGCGGATTTCGCTGCCACTGTTCCTGCACCCGCGTCCGGATGTGGTGCTGTCTGAGCGCTATACCGCCGACAGCTACCTGATGGAACGTCTGCGCGAGCTTGGGGTGATCTGAGTCACCCAATAAGTAAAAAGCGTCCCTTGGACGCTTTTTTTGTGCCTTGGCGCCATAAGCGCTAGAATATGCGCCCCAAAGTTGTGGCAAACAGGATTTAAACGATGGCGATTCAATGGTATCCGGGACACATGCACAAGGCACAAAAAGAAATTGCCGAGGCCATGCCCCAGGTCGATTTGGTGATAGAGGTGCTGGACGCCCGCATTCCCTATTCCAGCGAAAACCCCATGGTTGCCAAACTTCGCGGTGACAAGCCCTGTATCAAGCTGCTGAATAAATGCGATCTTGCCGATCCGGCCACCACCGAAGCCTGGATAGCCCACCTCGAAAAAGAGCAAGGGGTGAAGGCCATGGCAGTGACCACCTTGCAGCCAGGGCACCTCAAAACCGTTATTCCAGAACTGGTTCGCAAACTGGTACCGGAGCGCGACCGCGCCGACAAAGACATCCGCACCATGATCATGGGGATCCCCAATGTAGGCAAGTCCACCATCATCAATACCCTCGCCGGCCGCGTGATTGCCAAAACCGGAAACGAGCCGGCAGTGACCAAGGCGCAGCAGCGCATTAACCTTAAAAACGGCATTGTGCTGTCGGATACCCCCGGCATTCTGTGGCCCAAGGTAGACAACGAGGCCAGCAGTTACCGTCTGGCGGTCACGGGCGCCATCAAAGATACTGCAATGGAATACGAGGACGTGGCGCTCTTTGCAGCCGCGTTTTTCCGTGATGCCTATCCTGCCGAGCTGAAAGAACGTTACAAGCTCGATGAACTGTCACAGGACGATGTTGAACTGCTGGAGGACATAGGCCGCAAGCGGGGGGCGCTCAGAAGCGGTGGTTACGTGGATTTACACAAGGCATCTGAGCTTTTGCTGCACGAGTTTCGAAGTGGCAAGCTGGGGCTGCTGACCCTGGAAACCCCGGAGATGGCAGAAGCCGAGAAGCTGGAAGTTGCCCGCATTCTTACCGAAAAGGAAGCCGAGAAAAAGGCCAAGCAAGAAGCCGAGAAACTGCGCCGTTCAGGCAAACGTCACAACAATTAATCTCGCTTACGCCGCTGATTAAGCAAAAAGGGCCGAATGGCCCTTTTTGCTTATTTGGCTTACTTGTTTGGCAAATGCAAGGCTAGAGCTTGCCGCTGCGAATGGCTTCAATCAGCCCATCGCTGCTTTGCTCAAGCAAATCCAACACTGTCTCAAAACCGGATTTGCCGCCGTAGTATGGATCAGGCACTTCCTGAGTACTGGTTTTGCCAAAGGATAAAATCAGTCTCAGTTTAGCTTGGTGTTGTGCCGGACAGCGGCTTTTCAGATCTTTCAGATTTTGCCTGTCCGCCGCCAGGATGAGGTCGAAACGGGAGAAATCCTCATCTGTCACCTGGCGCGCCCGCATCCCTGAAAAGTCATAGCCTCGCAGCTCGCCCGCAGCGACAGAACGAGGATCCGGCGCTTCGCCCTGATGGTAGGCAATGGTCCCGGCCGAATCTATATCCAGCGCCAATCCTGCGTGCTCTGCCCGCTGCCTGAACACGGCTTCAGCCGATGGCGAACGGCAAATATTTCCCATACAGACAAACAACACTGACGCTATGCTGTTTTGCATGTTTTCTTTATACCTCGTTGAAATTTATGATTATTGTTATTCCGGCGGCCGTACACGCACAAAGCGTGCACCTTTGGGGATCCCCCGGGCACTGAGACCCTGATATTGGAAGGTGACCCAGCTACCTATCGCAGGCGGGTCGCGGCGGGTAGCCAAATCAAAGCCGCTGCCCAAATAGAATACGCTGCCGTCTTTGAGCCGCAGTTTCAGCGAGCCCATCAGGCCACTGAGTTCCCCCTGGCCGGGCTTATAGCCTATCACTTCGCCCTCAGCATCGTTAAGGGGTTTAAGTTTGATAAGCAAAGAATTTCTGCCATCACGGTAATGGGCATCTTCCCGGTGAAGCATAAGACCCTCCGCGCCAGCTGCGACTTCTGTCTCGAAGAATGCGAGCAGCTCGGCCTGACGTTTAAACCGCTGCTGCGCAATTAACGCGATATAAGGGCTGGTATTCGGCAAAAGTCGCTCTAATCTGCTAAGCCGCTCGGAAAAATTCATACCTTCCATAGGTGAATCAAACACCATAAACCGCAGTTCATGCCAGTCCTGTTCTCGACCCAACGAGCGCACCACGCCACTGGTCCACTCAAACCGGCCCCGGCCACCCCAGAGCTCACCATCGAGTACCAGATCGCTGGGAAAGTCGGCCACAAACCAGGCCGGCGCCGCAATCAGATTGCCATTTCGGGTCAGCAGCGCCTTGCCGGTCCAGCGGCCACGAATACCATCAAGTTTCTCACTTACCCAATACCGCCCAAGCTCCTCCTCGGCGGGCAAGGGTAAGGCCGACGCCAGTTGCAGCGGTGCCTGACTGGCAGCAGTAAGCGAACTTTCAGTCGCTGTGGCTATCGCCGTGTTTGAATAGAGCACGGCGAACATGAGCATCGCCCGGAGCATAACGGACGCATACGCCGCTGCGGCAAAGCATGCACCTTTTAAATGTAGCGACGTGAAGAAAGCGTTTGCTGACGTAAACCTTGTTTGAATGTCGCCTTGTCTGCGGCCAAGGCATGGATGTTTGCTGGGTTTCATGGCACCTCCCTGTGACTGTGTCCCACGCCAAGTATAGCTGCGCAAATTCGCCCTGCTGCTGCGCTGTTTTTCTTAACCCTGCTGCTTTATACTGGCGACTTTTTGTGGCCCGGTGTTTTTTCCGCCTTTGGTGGGCGGCGCTGGCCAGACTCGGGGGAGATATGAAACCTGCCAATAATCATGGCGTAAAGCGCATCATTCGCGCGACAGGCTTTTCATTTAAAGGATTGAAGTCGGCATGGGTGCACGAAGCGGCCTTTCGTCAGGAGCTTATCCTGGCGTTGGTCATGGTGCCATTTGCGCTGTGGGTTGATGTCAGCCTGATAGAAAAGCTGTTGATGATCCTGACGGTCTTTATTGTGCTTATCACTGAGCTGTTGAATTCAGCGGTGGAAGCCGTGGTTGACCGAATTGGGGATGAAATCCACCCCCTCTCGGGCCAGGCCAAGGACATCGCCTCGGCTGCGGTGTTTATGAGTCTTGCCCTGTGCGCCATCGTTTGGGCACTGGTGCTGCTGCCTTTGGTGTTCTAACGCCTCAGGACGTCAGCGCCATATCCTCGTCACCAAACTCGGTGTCGACGTTCTGCGCCAAAAAGCCCACGGCTCGCTCAATTTGGGCGAGCCTGTCATTTTGGGCCCAGTAAACCACATATACGTTACGCTGAATCGAACGTGCGCCGCTTACCCGGTGCAGTTCACCCTTCTCCAGCAGTGCCCGCACCATATGATCAGGTAAAAAGGCACTGCCGCCGTTATTCAGTACAAAATCCAGCGCTATTCGCGATGAACTGGTATGCAGCACCGGCAGCGGCAGCTCGCCAAACTCCTGAGCGTGGAGAATATTAAAGGCCGTGCCCCAATCCACCTTAATATAATGCCGCTCCTGACACGCTTTTAACGTCATTGGGCCTTCGCTGGTCACCAGATGCAGCTGCACCACCCCAACACGGATCTGCTCGTAATCCTCCATTTTTGGCGGGTCGAACGAGATAGCCATATCCAAGGTGCGTTCCATCAACTGACGGGTCATCACGTTCTGCGGCAGCACTTCAGTTCTAAGCGCCACCCCGGGCAAGCCTTTGTGCAGCGACTGCAAATTCCCCTGCAAGAAGGCATCCCAGATATTGGGGCCAGCGCCTATGGTCAGCTGGGTTGATTGCAACCGGCTCAGCGACACATCCTGCTTGGCGCGCTCCCATGCCGTGAGCACGGCCTCGGCATGATTCAGCATCCGCTCCCCTGCGGGAGTGGGCTGGATGTTATTGCGCTGGCGCTCAAACAGCTCAACCCCAAGGATGGTTTCGAGCTGTTTTACCCGAAAACTCACCGCGCTGCGGGTCAGATAAAGATTCTCGGCGGCCTTGCCAAAATGCCGGGTACGTGAAACTTCCAAAAAGGTTTTCAGCAGATCTGTGTCCATAAAATTTCTTTGACCATCAAGACCAAAATTTTTTGATTCCTAAATCAAGGATACTCGCCAATACTCCAGTTGCAAATTATCCCACAGCTCGGGTAATAACCGCCATCAGCGTTTGTGTTTTGCAAGGAAAAGACAATGTCAGAACAGTTAGTTGCCAGCCAAAGCTTCCAGGGACACCCTCAAGGCGCCCAGAGCAGCTTTCAAAGTAAAAAGCGCTTCTTTGACGATGCCAATTTTTCCAAGGGGTTTCGTCGCTGCGGTGATTTCACCAACAAAGAAGCAGAACTATTGGAAACCCACGGCGAAGCCATGAAAGCGCTGGCTGAAGGCAGCCGCCCGCCGGTCACCGCGGAGGAAGCCCAGTTTGTTGATGTTGTGCGCACTAATAAGGCTCCCAGTAGCTTACTGGAACAGATCTGGTTAAAGTATTGCAAACTGGCTCAGGGCAAACCCTTTTATGCTGTTGTTGGTACGGTTCACGCCGCTGCCAACGCGCCTGAGGCTGAAATTGAACTCGACGAAATCGACGATGACGAGGTTTCTGATGATGAGGAACCCGAGGAAACACCATGAAGCTTGAGGCAAATACCTGAATGCGCGGCTGGATTTTATATAAGGAAACCGCGACTCAGCTCAAACCCGAACTGTATGAAATTGAACGTCTATTACAGGCCGCCAAGGCCGACAACATAGACCTGGAAGTTTATGCCCCGGATGAGTTTGATCTAACCGTCACCCGGGAAGACAACAAGAGTATCCTGCTCAACGGGCAACCTGTGGAGTTGCCCGATTTTATTATCCCCCGAATGGGCTCAGGCACCACCTACTTCGCGCTGGCGATTATCCGCCACCTCGAGCGTTTGGGTGTGTACTGCCTCAACTCCTCCCGGGCGATTGAAACGGTAAAAGATAAGCTCTTTTCCCAGCAGCTGCTGGCAGAAAAGAACCTGCCAACCCCAAAAACCATGTTGGTAAAATTCCCGGTGGACATTGAGCTGGTGCACAGCCACCTGGGTTTCCCCGTGGTGATTAAAACCTTGTCAGGCTCCCAGGGCAGCGGCGTGTTTTTATCCCACAAACCCCGTGAATTTGACGATTTGATGCAACTGATTGAGGCAACCAACAAGAACGCCAACATCATTTTGCAGGAGTTTATCGCCAACAGCCACGGCCGGGATCTGCGGGTATTTACCATTGGCGGCCGTGTGGTGGGCTGCTTTGAGCGCCGCGCCGCCGAGGACAGCTTCAAAGCCAACGTCAGTGCCGGTGGCGCCGCGCTGCCCTTTGAAGTGACGCCGGAAATCGAATGGCTTGCCACCCAAACCGCCAATATCCTTGACTTGGATGTGGCCGGGATTGACCTGCTGTTCGACAATGGTCACTACAAAATTTGTGAAGCCAACTCCTCCCCCGGGTTTGAAGGGCTGGAGTCCTGCCTGCAGGTGGATATTGCCTCGCAAATACTGCACTTTATCCGCATTCGTTTGGGGATGTTCAACAAAGAAGACCCCAACGCAAAATAAGCCAAAAAGCACCCTTTCGGGTGCTTTTTTGTTCCCGGTCAAATTTATTCAAAAAATTGCAAACAAATATTTCACAAAGCCTCACATTTATGGTTAAACTCCGGTACGGTAACGGGGTTAACCAACACCATGATTAACCAATAATCCGCTACCCGGGTAACAGCAAAACTATAACGATAAACATTGTATTTTCAGGAGCGACCATGCGGGCCTCGGCAACGCTACTGTGTATCGCACTGGCAGGATTCAGCCAGTGTTCGCTCGCCAAGGACATGACCATTAAGGTCGGTGGCTTCTACTCTCAGTCGGACTCCAGCATCGACGTAACCGATCCTATTGTCGGTGAAGATTTTCGTCTGGATTTTGAAAGCGACCTGCAGCTGGCCGAAAACCAGTTCCTGCCCTTCATTGAATTCGAATATGCCCTCGGTAACCGCCACAACCTGTACCTGGATTGGAAACGCCTGCACCGCAGCGCAGAAACTACCGCAGTAGCCCGTCCGTTCCAGGTCCAAATCGACGATACCGTTTACGAAGTGCGTGCCGGCGGCAAACTCGATACCACCCTGAATATCGACATTCTGCGTCTGGGTTATGGTTATGACGTGTTTGAAGGCAATGATTACACCCTGGGTGTCACTATTGGCCTGCACACCATGTTCATCAAAACCATGTTCGAAGGTGCCATTGGTGCTTGCCTGGCCACTGAACTGAACGAAAACCTCTGTGGTCAGCGCCCTATTCCGCAAATCGTTGAAAATGACGTGACTGCGCCGCTGCCGGATATCGGCATTATCGGCCGCTATGAGTTTTTCCCCGGCTGGGAATTTACCGGCCATGCTCAGTACTTCCAGATAAAACTGGACGATTTAAAAGGCTCACTCACAGACATCCGTGCCGGTGTCAGTGCCGACTTGGGTGACAGCTGGCAGTTGTCGCTGGCCTACAACTACTACAAAGTCGATGTGGACATCACCCAGTCAGCCCAGAATATCAAGGTCGCCGACTACAACATCTACTACAGTTTTGTCGGCCCAATGATTTCAGTCAGTTATAAGTTTTAATCGCTGAATGTGTCATGTAAAGCACTCCCGGGAGTGCTTTTTTATTGCCTGAAACGGCCCTGACAGTTGAATCAGCATCCAATAACGCTATGATTGAAATATTGTTTTATATTTCCGGCAGAACTCTCCATGTCTGACAAACCACAGACACCCGATGACGGCGCCAAGGCATTGATGCAAACTGCCGCAACCCGCCTGAAGAAAGCTGTGCCCTTGATGCTCAAGCATCAAATTCCCACAACACCGACCAATTATGCGCTCTGGTATGCCTATGTGGGCGAGCAGCAGCCCGCCCTGAATCAGGCGATAAACCAGGCAATCAGTCAGTACCAAACCTGCCCGCCGGTGACCTCGGAACTGCTATACCGTGAGCACATTGCCGATCCAATCGAACTGGATGTGCGCGATATGCGCCAGAACCTCGAGGCCATGGCGAGCGACTTGGCCAGTAAGTTGCAGGATACCAACCTCGATGCCACTGAATTCCAGCAAAAAATCGACGCCAACTTCACCAAACTGAACCGGATCGAAAACGAAGGTTTCACCCTCGAGCAGGTACTGGTATTGGTGCGCAGCCTGGTGAAGGAATCCGACGCCATCCGCGCCTCCACCAGCTATTTCACTGGTCAGCTATCCAAGGCGCAGCAGGAAATCGACGCCCTTAAAAGTCGGCTTGCCGCCAGCGAGCATGACATGCTTTACGATGCACTCACAGGTTGCCTTAACCGCCGCGCCTTCGATGCCGATCTGGCTGGGCTGTTATCACAGGCTCCCGACGGCACCTGCCTTATCCTCTGCGACGTTGACCACTTCAAGGCCTTTAACGATAACTATGGCCACCAGCTTGGGGATCAGGTGCTGAAACTCGTCGGCAGACGCCTGAGCGAAGCCTGCCGCGATGGGGTGAAATGTTATCGCTATGGCGGCGAAGAGTTCGCCCTGCTGGTGCCGGGAAGCAACTTGCGTATCGCCCGTCAGTTGGCTGAAGCCATTCGCCGCGGCATTGAAAAACTGACCCTGAAAGACAGACGCAAGGATGAGCGTATTGATAATATCAGTGCATCCTTTGGTGTTGCCCAGTGGCAGCCCAAAATGGACAGTCGCGCCCTGATTGAAGCCGCCGACAAGCTGATGTACGAGGCCAAACGGTTGGGGCGCAACCGGGTTATGCCGATTTCAGGCTGACACAGGTAACGCCCGGCCGCAGCTTAGCGGCCATGTCCCATACTGAGCACCATGGCTTTGGCGGCGATTTCGGGACGGCTCCAAAGCTCATCCGGTTCGGCCACCACCACAAAGCGCTTATCGGTTCTGTCACTCACCCCGAAAAAGGGAAAACAGGTGATAAGCGTAAGCCGGTCAGATATTTGCTCCAATACCGACAACTCGTTTTCATGCACCACCGAGGTGTATTTCACCCGGTATTGGTGCCGCTCGCCCTGCATGTCTTCGAGCCACAACTCATCCCCCGGCGACACCTTTCGCAAAATCGCGAAGTGAGTGTCCCTGTGGCCGGCAATGACGGTATTGCCGCCATCACCCGGCACAGCGGTGTTTTCAAGCCAGGTGGGTGCAAACGCCAGGTTACGACCACTGGCACCCGCCAGAATATAGAAGCTTTCGCGCTCACCGCTTTGGCGCCGCAGCTCAAGCCGGGCAATGGGGTGGGTATCGGCCCAGCTCCAGGGCTTGTGGGGCAAGCCATCACGGCGGCTTTGCTCCCAGGCATCGGCAATCAGGTATTGGGCTAAAAAGGCTTTTGCTTGCATATATCCTCCGGCTCCCAGCAGTAACAGTCCCATCGCGGCGAGCCAATAGGGCCAGCGGCGCTTTTTGCGTGCACTGAAGTTAAATTGCGTCATGGCATCTTCCCCGAATACTCAGGCTACCGAGTTTATCGGGGCCGCCAAGGGTCCCCAGCAGTGCCAGCAACAGACACATGATGCCCGCCAGCAGGTAGCCAAGGCTTGAAGTAGCAGTTTGCGGTAAGCGGCCACCCTGCCAGCCATGGGGCGTGGCTTCTGCCAAGCGCACGTTTCGGGCATTGCCGTCGGTCACAGGGGTTTTATCCACCGCCACCAAACTGGTATGGGCGGTCACCAGATGGTATTCAAGCCCCAAGGCCACAGTGGCATCGCGGCGAGCGTCATTTGTCATTGCTTCTGCAGCAAGGGCATCGACACGGGCCTTGGCGTAAGTTAAATCCAGACCACTGGCCGCGGGCACAGGTCTTGGACTCAGGGTTCGCTCCCAGGGCTGACCGTCGGTATTCCCACGGACAATCAGCGGCATCAGCTCGCCCGGGGCCGCTTTAAGGCTCAACATCAGGGCTTCACCGGCATAGAGGTCGCTGAGTTTTTGCACAAACCCCTTCACTTCCCGGCCATCCTGCCAGGTCACGGTCAGATTGCTGATGACCGGGTGTTCGATTCGGCCAAGCAACCCGCTCATCTTGTCACTCACCTCACCGCCGTGGCCGATAAAGGTGAAGGTACCCCGGCCCGCCATAGCAGCGCGGGTCATGAAATACCCGTTCGGCGCCGAGCCAATGGCCACAGGGAACAGACGCGAGTGCCCCAGGCGGCGCTCAATCAGCGCAAACAGGGCATCTTCGCCATTCACGGCTCCGTCGGTAATAAACAAAACCTGGCGTAAACGCCCGCTTTCATCTGTCTCTCGGCCATCCAGTGCAAGCTCCAGCGCCTGGGCCATTTCGGTGCCGCCATTGGCCTCAAGCCCGCGGACAAACTGCTGTGCCATGCCAAGGTTTACCGCACTGGCCGGGCGCGCCACCGACCACAGCGGCCGTGCCTGATTGGAAAAGGCGATAATATTGAAGCTGTCTTCGGGCCTCAGCCCCCCCAGCGCATGCAGCAGCGCGCTGCGCGCCTGAGTCATGGAGTCCCCCGACATCGAGCCTGAGGTGTCTATCACCAAAATCAGCTCTCTTGGCAGCCGCGCCGCCATTGCGGGCTGCGGCGGCATAAAAGCAACCAATCCATGACTTATATCTTCCTGTGCCTCTGCCGGGTAGCTGTAGCCCCGCTGCACCAGAAAATCCGCCACTGCCGAGCTGCCTTCGTTAACGCTCCAACCGAGCACCATATCCCTATCGGCGTCCGCGTCCGGGCACAGCGACAACTGCCAGCCGCCTTCACGAAAGCTTTGCTCACACAGGCTATGGTTCGGACTGTCGATTTGCCCCAGATTAAAACCCAGGATACTGGCGTTAAGCGCCACCTTGGGCATGGCAACCCGGGCAAGCTCGGACTGGGGAGACTCATGCGGCCAAAAGCCATTTGGCGTATCGAGCGCTGGGGCGCTGTCAGGATGCAAGCGCCGAGGTGCGGCATCCGCCGAGTCAGAGGCAACAGAGGCACCATAACGGGGCGTTTGCGCGGTCGGGATCCGCAGCTCGAGTCGCCCTTCCCTGGGCTTGAGCACCTCTTGATAATCTATGCTCACAGTGAGCGTTTCACCGGGTAGAAAATTGGCGATGCGGGTCGTGAACAGGTTACTTTCGCTGTGACTGACCAGACTCGCCCGCTTTCCCTGCTGCCTTGCCTGGTTAAAGGTGCGCTCGGCGGTGCGCTTCTCCTGAATATCCCCCTCCAGAATGCGCTCGCCAATCGCCAGACGCATGCCGCTCACCGCCGCATTGGGTGGTAACGCAAAACGGTAGCTGCCATTAATGGGTTCACCGCTTTGATTCACAAAGGTTTGCGACAGGGTTACCCGGCTGACAAAGGCGCTGACTTTAAGGTCAACATTGGTGGAGAGCGCAAGCTGCGCCGCTTCCTTTCCCCCTTGCTCGAACACCAGCTCGCCACCCTGACCCGGTGCAGGCGGCGTTGCCGCCGCCGGGGAAACATAACCCTGACCTATGCCGATAATCTCGCCGCCAGCCGCTTGCGCGGCTGTGGTTGACTGACTTGCGCTGCCAAAAGCTGTAAACCCCAGTGCGAGAGTACAAATGCTCGCCCGGATCCCTGCGGCCGCTCCGCGTTTTACCATATTCATCCTGCTTTCCTGTGCTTGGCTGCCAGCTCGCTGGCACTGCCTGTGGGGCTCGCCCGTTAACACCCTGGTTTAACGGGCGGGGTTGTTGGCCTAACGCCTCATCAGTTGCTTTGATTGGCCGCCATGGACGCAGCGCCGGGCACCAGCTCAAGGGTGACGCGTCTGTCGAAGAAGTCCGTTTCGAAGCTGCCATCACTGTTTAATGGATTGGTCGCGCCGAAGGCCTGGCCCTGCAATCTGCCCCTGTCAACGCCCTGCTGCTCAAGGAAGGCAATTACATTGGCAAGACGCTGCTCAGACAGGGCCTGGTTGTAATCGCTGTCGCCGCGGCGGTCGGCAAAACCTTTAAGGTCGATGGACAGACCTGGGTCGGCATCCATCACCTTGGCCACTGCCGCCAGCTGGGATTGGAAGTGGGGCTCAATTTCCGATGAGCCGGTTTTGAACTGCACGTTAAGGCCGAGGGTAAGCTCTGTGAGCTTGGCTTCACGGGCTGCGTGGAGCGAGTTAAGCTGAGCCCGGGTCATGGCGTAATCGCTTGCCAGCGCATCATAGTTGGCGCTGCGCTCCGCCAGGGCCTGAATTTGCTTGTCCTGCTCAGCAATTGCCACCTGCTGCGACTTAATCTCTTCTTCATCGCCAACTGACTTACCGATAATGCCGCCGGCAAACGCACCGATAATGGCGCCAACAGGGCCGCCGACTGCTGCGCCAATCAGCGCCCCCGAACCCAGGCCCACCAGCTCTTCAGTGTGCTCACGTTCTTCGGCATAGGCAGCCGGGGTCATCAGTGTCAGGGTTACGAGGCTGGCAATCAGTTTGGTTTTCATAAGTCATCATTCCTTGTCTTTACCGCCGCAGCGGCCTGTTGTTGATGGACTTATTAAAACGCGGTCAAATGGCAACCGAAGGGAGCAAAAATGGCAGTTCGACTATCAATTGTGGCAACAAAATGGCAATCGTCGGGGCTCGCTTTCAATAGCGCTAAATTGCTGTATAGTCGGCCATAGATTGGATAACAGGCCCCGGTCTCCAGCAGTGGGCCGCAGTAATGAGCTTGAAAATGAAACGTATCGCCATTGTCGAAGATGAAGCTGCCATTCGCGAAAATTACAAGGATGTGCTGCAGTCACACGGCTATCAGGTACAGACCTTCGCCAACCGCCCCGACGCCATGGTTGCCTTTCAAACCCGCTTGCCGGATCTGGCCATTATCGACATTGGCCTGGAAGGTGAAATCGACGGTGGTTTTACCCTGTGCCAGAGTTTGCGGGCCATGTCTGCCACCTTGCCGATTATCTTTCTTACCGCCAGAGACAGTGACTTTGATACAGTGACCGGCCTGCGGCTTGGTGCCGACGATTATCTGTCCAAGGAAGTGAGCTTTCCGCATTTGCTGGCAAGGCTGGCGGCGCTGTTTCGCCGCTGCGAGCAGTTGAGTGCGCCTTCTGAACCGGAAAACCTGATGGTGCGCGGGCCACTGACCATAGATGCCAACCGTATTCAGGTGTACTGGCAGGAGCGCCCGATTGAACTGACGGTCACCGAATTCTGGATGGTTCACGCGCTGGCGCGTCACCCAGGCCATGTACGCAGCCGCACAGAGCTGATGCAGGAAGCCAAAATCTATGTGGATGACAGCACTATTACCAGCCACGTAAAGCGCATTCGTAAAAAGTTTATTGCCGCCGATGAAGCCTTTGACTGCATAGATACCGTGTACGGCATGGGTTACCGCTGGGATAGTCAGGGCTGATGATAAGACTGCCGCTAGGCCTGCGCTCCAAGGTCATTATTCTTTCTGCGTTTTTGCTGTGCCTGCCCTGGCTTGGCTACCAATATGTGTGGGAAATGGAAAAGTACCTGCGCCACGGTCAGGAACGCACCCTGGAGGGCACCACCGCAGCGCTTGCCACCGCGCTGCACGAGCGGCCACGGCTGTTTGACAGCCAAAGCAGCTTCCTTGCCCAGGTTGAAAAACGCAAAGATCTTTATGCTCACCCGCTTTCGGGGCCAATTCAGCTGGACGGCAAACTGGATGACTGGGAGCCCTATCGGCACAAAACCATGCATTATGGCGCCGATATGCAGCTGCTGCCCCAGGCAACCAGCAAGCTCAGTTTCAACCATATGATTGGCCGCTACGGCAATTATCTGTACGCCTTTTTTGAAGTCACTGACCCGCATCCTGTGTACCGCGGCCGCAACAGCCTGAGGGTCGACAGAAACGATCATCTCGCCATTGCCACTCTGGATGGCGCCGGATTTTTCCACCGTTACGTAGTATCAACCCAAAAAGATGGCTGGGTAAACGCCTTTGAGCTGCCCGCCGATGCGGCATTGAGTTTGCCTGCATTACCGGAAGTGCGTATTCAGGGCCAATGGCACACCTCGGCCACAGGCTACAACATCGAGCTTAGGATCCCGCTGGAAATGCTTGGCGGCAAAATCAGTTTTGCCCTCCATGATGTCAACAATCCCCGAACTCGCGATATCGAAGGCATTACCGGTACCTCGGCCACAGATACCCCGGATAATCTGGGCACAGTGCTGGTACCTTCTCCGGAAATCGAAGCCATTATCAAGGGGATGAGCCATAACAGCGCCCGTATTTGGGTGGTGGATCGCCATGGCCGGGTGCTGGCACGCTCGGGCGATATCCGCAATGGCGACAGTGTCTGGACCCGCGCCATCGAAAACGACAAACCCGAAGGCATGTTGGAGCACTTTGTGCAGCAGTATCTTTACCCGCTTTACTACCGGGTGCTGACCAAGCCGCCAAAGGACTTTATCGATGGCCTGCAGGACTCCACCGAGCTTGAGGGCAGCCATATACAACGTGCGCTGAACGGTAACCCCGCCAGCACCTGGCGCCTGACGCCTGACAACAAGGCCGTGGTGCTCGCGGCCGCAAGCCCCATCTGGATTGACGATAAGGTGATGGGCGCCGTGGTGGCCGAAGAAACCACCCACGGTATTCGCACCCTGCGTAACCGAGCGCTGGAAAAACTCTTCAACGTGATTTTGACCATTATGAGCATGGGCACCCTGGCGCTGTTTTTCTTCGCCTCCAATATTTCCAGCCGGATCCGCAATTTGCGCGATCAGGCCGACAGTGCCATCGATGCCCAGGGCCGGGTAAAAGCCAGCATAGTGCCATCCAAATCGCTGGATGAAATTGGCGATCTGTCACGCTCGCTTTCAGGCATGGTGCAGCGGCTATCCCAGTACACTCAGTATCTGGAAAACATGTCCTCTCGCCTCGGCCATGAACTGAGAACCCCAGTCGCCGTGGTACGCTCAAGTCTCGAGCATCTGTCGATGCAGCCACTCGGGGAAGATAAGCAAAAATACGTTGAACGGGCCCAGGAAGGGGTCAGTCGCCTGAGTCTTATTCTGGCCAATATGAGTGAAGCCACCCGGCTTGAGCAGTCGCTATCCCAGGCCGAAGCCATCAGTTTCGATGCCTCCAGGGTTATCCGCGGCTGCGTGCAGGGCTATCAGCTCACCTACCCTCAAATCCGTATTCAGCTCAGTGAAGCTGAGGGCAATTATCAGATGAAAGGCGTGCCCGAATATCTGGCGCAGCTGCTCGACAAGCTCTTTAGTAATGCACTGGAATTTATGGAAAAAGACTCGACCATCGAGATATCGCTTGGTCATAGCCAGCGGCAAATCAGCCTGAGCGTTGCCAACAAAGGCCCCTTGCTACCCGCGGACATGGCGGAGCGGATTTTTGACTCGATGATCACCGTTCGCCCCGCGACTCAGGACAGCAAACCACACCTGGGCCTTGGGCTTTATATCGCAAGACTGATTGCCGATTTCCACGGCGGCAGCCTCGCCGGCAGTAACCAGCCCGCTGGTGATGGAGTAATTTTCACCTTACTGCTGCCCCAGCACTGATGACATTGCTGATTGTCCATTTAGATTGTGCCAATTGCAGGCTAAACAGAACTGCCAAAACAGCAATCCTGCATCCGTGGTGAGTTTTTGTACAGACGGACGAATTGCTGCGTTGGCATATACGCGAAAGACAGATAGAAAAATAGACACAAAGAGCCAGAAAAGAAGGGAAAACATCGGGAAAGAACAAGCAAAAACGCAGAGCGTAAGCCAGGGCTGCTGTGCCTTTACAATCAGGCTTTGCTTTACCTTGATGCCTTCGATCACTCGCATTTAGCCATCTACATGGTAAGATGGCCAAATTATATGCCTTGAGGTACAGGATATACCCATGACAGAGAAAAACCTGAAAACCGCCACCAAGATTGTCAGTTTGGGACGTGATAAAAAGTACAGCAAAGGGGTGATAAACCCACCTGTGTTCCGCGCCTCCACCATAGTGTTCGACTCCCTCGAGGAGATGCGCTTTGCCGCCAAAAACAAACACAATGGTGAGATGTTTTATGGCCGTCGCGGCACCCCTACCCACTTTGGTTTTCAGGCCGCCATTGCTGAACTGGAAGGCGGTGCAGGCACGGCACTCTACCCAAGCGGCGCCGCCGCCATTGCCGGCAGTCTGCTGGCATTCCTCAAGAATGGCGATCACCTGCTGATGGTTGACAGCGCCTACGAGCCTACCCGGGATCTTTGCGATAAGGTGCTTAAAGGCTACGGCATCGAAACCACTTATTACGATCCGCTCATCGGCCAGGATATCGCCGCACTTATCCGCCCCAACACTAAGGTGCTGTTCCTCGAATCACCCGGCTCCATCACCATGGAAGTGCAGGATGTGCCAACCCTGGCGCGTATTGCCCACGAGCACGGCTTGATTGTGATGCTGGATAATACCTGGGCCTCACCTATCAATTCGCGTCCGTTCGAGATGGGCGTAGATATCTCGATTCAGGCTGCCACCAAGTACATCGTTGGCCACTCGGACGTGATGATGGGAACGGCGACAGCCTCTGAACAGTACTGGGATCAGCTGCGTGAACACAGCTATCTGCTGGGGCAAACCACCTCGGCGGACGATGCCTATCTTGCCGCCCGGGGTCTTCGCACTCTGGGCGTACGTATGGCGCAGCACGAAAAGAATGCCCTTGCGGTTGCCAACTGGCTGCAAAGTCGTCCTGAGGTAGACCACCTGCGCCATCCGGCCTTTCCCAGCTGCCCGGGGCACGAGTTCTTCAAGCGCGATTTTTCCGCCAGCAATGGCCTGTTTTCCTTTGTGCTCAAAGAAGGCACTGCCGAAGCTATGACCGCCTTTGTGGAAGGCATGCACCACTTCAAAATGGGCTTTTCCTGGGGTGGTTATGAAAGCCTGATTTTATGGGTGTCGGGGATCCAGAACATTCGCTCGGCCACCCGCTGGGATGCCAGCAAACCGCTTATCCGGGTGCATATCGGCCTTGAAGATCCCGAGGATTTGATAGCCGATCTCGAAGCCGGTTTCGCCCGCTACCACGAGGCGATGGCGGGCAAATAATTCGGCTGGCGTACGTTTATAACAAAAACCTCACTTTGGTGAGGTTTTTTTCTAAGTGAAACACTCACCCAAGGGAATTGTTAAGTTTCAGTTAATGATTGGACACTAGCTTAGCCGCGATCAGCAAAAACCACATTAATAAAAAGGAACTGACATGAGCATTTCATTCAACAAATCTGTGATTGCCGGCGCCCTGCTGGCGCTTGCCGGCACTGCGGTTGCCGGTGAAGGCCACTGGTCATATGAAGGCAAAGGAGCCCCTGAGCATTGGGGATCACTGAAAAATGAATTTGCCCTGTGTAAACAAGGCGTAAACCAAAGCCCAATCGACATTCGTGCCCTAGCCGATGCCGATTTGTCACCGCTGCAACTGGATTATCAGGGCAAAGTAGCGTCTGTGATCAACAATGGCCACACCCTGCAGGCCAACTTTGGCACTGGCAACCAGCTCACCCTTGAAGGCAACAGCTTTGAGCTGAAGCAGGTGCACATGCACGCCCCCAGCGAAAACACCATCAATGGCAAGCAATACCCGCTTGAAGCTCACTTCGTGCACGCCGATGCCGATGGCCGTCTGGCAGTGATTGGCATCATGTTCGAAGAAGGCGCCTCAAACCCAGGCTTTGCCGCCCTCGCGCCGGCTTATCCGGCCAAGGCTTCTGACGCCGTGCCATTTGGCGCCGAGCTGTCGCCCAAGGCCTTCTTCCCACAGAGCCTGGATTACTTCCGTTTCAACGGTTCACTGACCACGCCACCTTGCTCTGAAGGCGTGCGCTGGGTGGTGCTCAAGCAGGTACAAACCCTGTCTGCTGACGAGCTGAAGGCATTCACCTCGGTCTATTCCAACAATGCCCGTCCGGTACAGCCGGTAAACGCTCGCATCGTCGTGGAATAATGCTGCGCAGTAGCTAATAGGCCGCTGTAAAAAAGCAGTTGGATAACGGCTCAATAGCGAAAAGCCCGGCAATGCCGGGCTTTTTTATATGAAGGGAAACCTGCGCGCCAATTTCAGTTGGCCGTAGTTGTGGGCTCAGTTGCGGGCGCTTTTGCTGGCGAGCCCGACGATTTTTCGGACACCTTGCCCTGGATCACGCCAGGCGCCTGCCAGGCGTCAGTGCCATACAGAGGCACTGTGGAGAGCGAATGTTTATGGCTGCCGGAGGTTTCCTTGGTCGAGTAAGACAAATACAGCAGGCTTTGGGAGTCTGCATCGTAAATCCGCCTCACTTTCAAGGTTTTGAACAGCACGCTTAAGGAGCTTGAAAACACCACCTCGCCACTTTTACCTTTATCAATCGCTTCAATTTGAGATGGCAGGATTGGTCCGGTCTGGCGGCAACTTATCGACATATCGGAAGGGTCGGCAAGGGACAAATCCGCTTCAACCCGGCTGATATGACAGGTTACCCCGGGCACCTTGGGATCTTTTCGCGCATCTATCACCACATCCTTGGTGGTAAAAAGCCCAAGGCTGACCTTCCCCACATCATCACCACAGCCGCCGATAAGGCCGGTGGTGAGCAGCAAGGCGGCCGCGCTGAGTTGTTTCAGTGGATTTCCCATGGACTCGCTCCTTTTTGTTCAGATTTGCACTGCGGCGTTAGCCCTATCAGTCTGCAAACGTCAGTCCGCAAAAATAAGTGCGGCGCGGCGGGCAAGGCCCGAGGTTACAGAGCCAAAGTGGTCGCCATACACCACAGGCACCTCAGGATACACAGCCGCAATGCGGCTTGCCACCGAGGGGCAACGGCTACTGCCGCCGGTAACATATATCACTTCCGGCGCGCCCTTGTCCCCCACAGCTGCCAACATCAGGGCTTCGATCCGACCCATCAGGGGAGAAATCGCCGCATCAAAGTCATCACGACCTATATCACTTGGGTCACCATCGGGGTGAATGACCTGAGTTTGAATCTCGTCACTTAAAGCAATTTTGCCAAGCTCAGCAGCTTTAACCAACTGATAATGCTGCTGATCGCGCCTAAGCTTTTCAAGCCGGGTCAGTGGCGCTGGATCTTTGGCATCCTTTTTCAGCTCTTTGAGCAAGGTGGCGTAACCCAGAGAAAAGAACTCCCGCTGCGCACCCACATCATTGATGGCCACTGCCTGCCAAAAGGTTTGCCGCGGCATAGGTTTACCGGTTAACAGCTCACTGCCGAGGCCATAGTGGGGCATCAAACATTCCATCGCCAGCGCGATATCCAAATCGTTACCGCCGATACGCTGGCCGCTATGGCCGAGGCAATCATCAGCACGATCGCTGATATCACGGCGGCTTGGGCCCATTTGTACCAGCGAGCAGTCGGTAGTACCGCCGCCCACGTCCACCACCAGCACCCGGCTGTCGCTGTCGAGTTTGGCTTCATAGTCGAAGGCAGCCGCCAGTGGCTCAAACAAAAAGTGCACGTCTTTGAAGCCTGCACGCCCCGCTGCGGTACGTAAAATCCGCTCGGCCTGCTGATTGGCCGCATCGCCGCCAATGCCCTGGAAGTTGACCGGTCGGCCAATCACGGCGCGGCTTAAGGGCCCGGCTTCACCCAGCAGTTTATCGGCACGGTTTTTTACCTCAAGCATCATCAGGGTGACTATGTCTTCAAACAGCGCTTCCTGCTCGGCCCTAAGGCCCGTTGCGCCCAAAAAGGATTTGGGTGAGCGCACGAAAAAGCCTTCTTCCGGGGTTTCAAGGTAGGCGCTGAGCGCCGCCTCACCAATGAACACAGTGTCATCGCCAGCGAGTAAATCAAGCTCACTGCGCATCCGCCGGGCGCGGGCAAGCTCGGCACTGCGATTGGCCGCAAGTTCAGTGGCTTTATCCTTTGGCAACCTGGCCACTAAAGCCTCGGTGATGAAGCTGACATCCAGCGCGTAGACCACGGACATCAGGTAGTCGGAGCCCTGATCGCCGATGGGCAACATCTTTACACTGCCTTCTTCCCACAGCGCCAGAGCACAGTTGGCACTGCCATAGTCAAATCCTGCAAACACGCTAATTTCCCCGCTGGCGTTAAAAAGCCGGCCACGTTATCAAATTGACGCCTGCCTTGAAAGCCTTTGGCGTAAAAGCCTTGATAGCGGCCACAGCAGCCGCACTTCATAAATCTGACACATTTTTGAAGTAATCTCAGTCAATCGAGTATACTTTTTCAATATTCACAATAACTTGGCGATGCTTTGCATTTACGGTGAACCACCGGTTTTCAAAGTCATAAGCGCCTGATATTGTGTGCCTATATCAGCCTGCCGGCTGCGTGCGCTCAAAGGAGTTTTCGAGTGTCTCCCAATACAGACAAGATGTTTATCGACAAGGAACTTTCCTGGCTGTCTTTCAATGAACGGGTGCTTCAGGAAGCCTGTGATCCCGACGTCCCCCTGGTAGAGCGCATTCGGTTTCTGGGGATCTTCTCCTCCAACATGGATGAATTTTTCCGGGTACGGGTAGCCTCAGTCCGGCGTGGGATCCTGCTGTCCAGCTTGCAGGAAGGCCGCAATAACAGCCGCCATTTGATGGCCAAAATCCAGACCCGGGTACTGACCCTGCAGGAGCGCTTTGACACCATTTATGGCGAGCTGATGCGCGAGCTTATTCGCCGCAACATTCTGCTTATCAACGAATCCCAGCTGAATGAATTTCACAGCCAGTGGCTGAAGGTGCATTTTCGCGATCACCTTAAGCGCCATATTGCGCCGCTGATCATCTCAAGCCACCGCTCTGTGGTAAAACACATTGCCGATAACGCCACCTATCTGGCGGTATGCCTGCACGCAAAAGACCGCCGTCAGTATGCGCTTGTGGAAGTACCCACTAAAAATGTGCCCCGCTTTGTTGAGTTACCTGCAGAAAAATCGAAAGCTAAAAAGCATTTGATTTTGCTTGATAACATCATTCGTCACTGCCTTGATGACCTGTTCTCGCCCTTCTTTGAGTACGAAAGCATTGATGCGTTCTCGATGAAGCTCACCCGCGATGCCGATTTTGATATCACCGATGAGTTGGATCAAAGTCAGCTTGAGAAGATGACCCGCGGCCTGAAAAAACGCCTGACCGCCGAGCCGGTGCGCCTGGTGTACGACCGGGATATGCCGGAGCATATGCTGATGATGCTCAAGGAACAATTGGGAATAAGTTCCACCGAGTGTCTGGTGCCCGGCGGCCGTTATCACAGTTTCAAAGACTTTATCGCTTTCCCCAATCCGGGGCGCAAGTATCTGGAAAATGACAAACTTCCTGCCCTCGACAGCGCCGGCTTTGAGCGCTGTGGCAACAGCTTCGATGCCATTGCCAAGGGCGATATCATGCTCAACTACCCGTACCACAAGTTCTCACATTTTACCGAGCTTGTACGCCAGGCCGCCTTCGACCCGGCGGTAAAATTCATCAAAATCAACCTGTACCGGGTAGCCAAAAAGTCGCGGGTGATGCAATCGCTTATCGATGCGGTGAAAAACGGTAAGCAGGTAACCGCGGTGATTGAGCTTCGCGCCCGGTTCGATGAAGAGCACAATATCGAATGGACCCGCATCCTCGCCGAAGCCGGCGTTAAGGTGCACCACGGTATTCCTACCCTCAAGGTGCACTCGAAACTCTGTTTGATAGGCCGTGAAGAACAAGGAGAAACCCGCCTCTATTGTCATGTGGGCTCAGGTAACTTCAACGAAGGCACCGCCAAGGTGTACACCGACCTTTCGCTGTTTACCGCCAATCAGGAAATTGCCCGCGAAGTTGAGCAGGTATTTGATTTAATTGAGCATCCTTACAGACGTGATAACTTCTGCCATTTGATAGTGTCGCCCTTTGACGCCAGACAAAAGCTGATTTCGCTGATTGATGATGAAATCCTCAACGCCCGCATGGGCGGCAAGGCCGCTATTACCCTCAAGCTCAATAACCTGGTGGACGAGCAACTGATCGGCAAACTCTATGATGCCTCCATGGCCGGAGTGAAAATACGTCTGATCATTCGCGGCATGTGCTCGCTTATCCCTCACATCGATGGGATCAGCGACAACATCGAAGTCATCAGTATTGTCGACCGTTTCCTGGAGCACTCGCGGGTGATGCAGTTCTATGCCGGTGGCGAAAATAAGCTGTTTTTGTGCTCCGCCGACTGGATGAGCCGCAATATCGACAGCCGAATAGAAGTGACCACTCCTATTTATGATCCGCGCCTCAAGCAAATGGTGATTGACTTGCTGGCGTTGCAGCTGTCCGACAACACCAAGGCGCGTATCATCAACAAAGAGCAAAGCAATCCCTATCGCAATCGCGGAAATAAACGTAAAGTACGCTCCCAAATTGCGGTATATCAGTATCTTTGCCAGTACGAAAAACTTGAGCGGGCACGCATCGCCGAGGAAGTTGCCAGGGAAATGGCCGAAGCACAAGCCAGAGCGGAAGAAGCGGCCAAAGTCGAGGAGCTGACAGGCCTTTCGGCTGGCGATGGTAGCAGTGACCTAATGGACACTGAAGCCGCGTGTGCCGAGTCAAAAACCGCAGACGCAGCTTCACTCGCGGCCGCTGGTTGAGTTAATCGGGAGAAAATATTTGTCAGCAAGCCTTCAGCGTCATTTTGTGGCCATCGACATGGGCTCCAACAGCTTTCATTTAATGATTGCCAGAGAGCAGGATGGCAGTTTGCAGATCCTGCACAAAGAAAAAGAACAGGTACGGCTGGCCCAGGGCCTGAGCCCCGAGGGCTATCTGTCCGATGAGGCCATCGCCCGCGGACTCGAGTGTCTGCGCAACTTCAGTCTGCGCTTTTCGGATCTGTGTGAAACCCGGGTACGCCTGGTGGCCACCCACACACTGAGGGTGGCACGAAACCGTGATAAATTCCTCAAAGCGGCGCTGACCGTACTGCCCTACCCGATTGAAGTGATTTCCGGCCATGAAGAGGCGCGTCTTATCTATTCTGGCATTGCCCAAAGTCAGGTGCTGGAAAAACACAATCTGGTTATCGACATCGGCGGCGGCTCAACCGAGGTCGTCATCGGCGAGAAAAGTCAGCCAGTTAAGCTATCCAGTTTGCGTTGTGGCTGTGTGAGCTACAACGAGCGCTTCTTTGCCGACGGCAAACTCAGCTTAAGTGCCTTTCGCGCTGCGCAGGCCGCGGCCGACAAGCAGTTTTCCTCACTGTCGAAAGAGTATTTCGATGGCCGCTGGGACCTGGTACTCGGCAGCTCCGGCTCTGTAAAAGCCATCTGTGAGGCGCTGGCCGAAACCGTCGGCGAAGAGACTGTGACCCTGGCACGGCTCAAGGAGCTTAAGTTAAAGCTGGTGCAGGCCGGGCATGTGGATGCGCTGGAATTTGCCAATATCGACCGCAAGCGGATTATTTTGGTGCCTGCAGGCCTGGCAATCCTTATCGGCTTTTTCAAACGCCTCGAAATTGAAAAGCTCGAGCCCACACCCGCCGCCCTGCGTGAAGGCGTGCTGTATGAGCTTGCGCAAATCGACCAGTCTCAGGACATTCGCCACCGCACCGTAGAGAGCATTGCCCAGCTTTATCATGTGGATACCAAACATGGCGCCCGGGTACGCACCACCGCCATGACTTTGTTTGATGCCGTGGCCGACGCCTGGAATATCCGTCCCCATGCGCGTCTGTTGGCCTACGCCGCCTCGCTGCACGAAATCGGCATTCATATCAGCTCCCGCGCCCATCACAAGCATGGCAACTACATTATTGCCAACAGTGACTTGCCTGGTTTTTCCGAAGATCTGCAGCAAGATCTTGCGATGCTGATTGGCAATCAGCACAAAAAGCCCCAGTTCGACAATATCAACGCCTTGCCCGATGGCCGCCGCGAAATATTGGTCAAATTGCTGTGTTTACTGCGACTGGCGATTTTGGTGAACCTTGGCCGGGTTGCCCGCTCGCTGCGGTTAAGCTGCTCGCCCCTTGGAGATAACGAGCTTGCGCTAATCCCCGAGCAAAGCGCGCGGGTGGACATGTTGCTTAAAGACCTAAAGCGGGAAAAGAAACACATGGCCCAGCTTGGGCTGCTGCTGCGGCTCGATAGCGAAATTATTCCCTCGGCACTGGACGACTTCTAACGTCTTTACAAGGCGCTGTTTTTAATGGATATATTCTTTTCCCTGCCGTAACTTGGGTAAAACAGCAAGACCCAAGTGAACAAATCGCATCGGCTTGGGTCAAACAAAAAGAGTGGCTCACAAATGTGGATTATTTTTGGGTCCTTTTTCAATTTACGGTGGCAACGAGAGCGTCATACCGTTAAACTTCTGCACGTTAGTACCAGTTTCTGTTCGGACTTTTAACCATAACAAGCGCATTACCGTTCAGGGTACAACAAGGATGATAAGGGTCTTTTGGGACCATTATCCGAGGCATTGGGGAGAGCGCACGACGCGCAGCCTTTCTGGGAAAACCTTAAGGTTTGTATATGGAAATCACGATTTTATCGCTGCTTATCTTGCTTGTGGTGTTGCATTGCCTTTTTGGCTATAAGGCCATCAGCAACGATGCAAAAATAACACCCGCGCAAAAACTGCTGTGGTGTGTGTTGAGTTTGAGTCTGGGCCCGGCCGGATACTATTTTTATCAAGGCCTGATCCCCTGCGATATGCTGGGACGTGAATAAACCTGGGACGCAAAATACGCGATTCAGATGCGCAGCAGGCCAGAGTCATACGCACAAAAAGAAGCCCCGCCAATGCGGGGCTTTTTGTATCCAATTAACTCTGCCATCAGATCTGGCTGTGCTCCAGCACCAAATCCAAATCCGGCGGCCGCTTCAGCACCGGCGCCTGACCGTCTGCCACCGCCTGCTTATAAGACTGACTCATCTTCAGTGCCAGATAGAGATCCGAGCGAATAAGCAGGCCACCATCCCCTGTGGGGATCCCCTGGGCATCACACCAGCTTATCAGCTGACGTTTTCGCCCTGCCAATATCAGCCGTATATGGCGCCGTTTAAAGAAATTAAACAGATCCGACAGCATTGCCATCACACTGATGTCAGGGTGAGTAAAACAAGGCACAGCATCGATAATCACCACATCCGGCGTTTCCGCCTCGGCAGCGATTTTCTCTATCAGCCGGCGCTTGAAATAGCTGGCGTTAAAGTAGGTCAGCGGCGAGTTGAAACGGTAAATAAACACGCCGGGTACCGGAGTTGCTTTATCTGAGCCGTCCAGGCTTCGCAGTGTCCCTTTGGAATCCAGCCCTAAACACTGATCGCTTGGGCGCATTACCACCTGCAAAAACTGAAACAATCCCAGCAGCACCGCCAGGGTGATCCCGGGAATGACTCCAATCAAGAGCACAGCCACAAAGGTGGTGGCCGCGAGCAAAAACGCCCGGTTGTCCCGTTTTCTAAGCTTCCACAGGGTTTTCAGGTCAATCAGCGACCAGGACGCCACCACCAGCACCACGCCAAGGGCGGCCTGAGGGATAAACGACAGCGGCGCAGTAAAAAACCAGGCAACAATTCCAATCACCAGCGCGGCGATTACCGACACCAACTGACTCTTGCCGCCACTGGCATCATTCACTGCCGTGCGCGAATCGGCGCCACTTACCGCAAAGCCCTGAGAGAAAGCAGACGCAATATTGGCAAGTCCCAAGGCACGGAATTCTTTATCGGGGTCAATATCATAGCCATTTTTGGCCGCAAAGCTTCGGGCCGTCAGCATCATGCTCACAAAGCTCACCATGGCCAGGTTCAGCGCTGGCATCACCAGTTCACGGGCAAGCCCGATATCAAACGCAGGCAACTGAAATGTCGGCATATTGCTGCTTAAATCCCCCACCAGCGCCACATCGAAGCGCTCAAGCCCTCCGGCCCAGGCCACCAGAGTACAGGCAACAATCACCACCATGGCCGCTGGCCAGTTGGGTTTAATCCGTTTTACCAGCAAAAACACCAACACGGCACTGAGGCTCATGGCAAGCGTTGCCCAGTGAATTTGACTGAAATAGCCAGGCGCAGCGGCAAGGCGGTCAAGCAGATAACGCTCGTCAAAACTGAAGCCCAAAATTTTGGATGCCTGACCGACGATAATGGTAATGGCCACCCCGTTGAGCAGCCCCATCAGAATGGGTTTGGACAAAAAGTCGGCCAGGATCCCAAGCTTGAAGCGACTGGCCAGTAAGCACCAAAAACCGGTCATGGCAGTCATGGTCATCACCAGCTGCCAGTGCTTGATGCTGTCTCCAGCAGCAAGTGGGGTCACCACGGCGGCAATCACGGCGCAGGTGGCCGCATCCGGGCCAACAATCAACTGCCTGGAGGTGCCAAAAAGCGCGTACACCAGCATTGGCAAGATACAGGAATACAGACCCACCAGGGCATTCACGCCCGTGAGCTGGGCATAGGCAATCGCCACCGGCAAAGCCACTGCACTGACCGACAAGGCAGCCCTGACGTCATCCTTTAACCAGTCTTTTTGATAATCTTTGATTGATGCCAGTCCCGGCATCAGGGACAACACACGCGACATGCCCACTCCTTGCAAACACTGTCAATTCCCTGCCTTATCCTTGAATTAGCGTAATTTGTCTATCCCCGCCAGCAAAAATAGTCCAATGAATGACAGATTTGTGTCAGCTTTTCGGGTGCGATGGGCTGAAACGGATGCAAAGTTGCTGTCTCTTGGGAGGTCATTTAGAGAGGCCACAAAAGCGGCCGCCTCCGGGGCCAGGCTCATGAGAGTGAGTGAGGTAACTCTTAGCTTACCTTAGCACCATTAGCGAGCCACTATCACAAAACGACCATCGGCAGAGTCGCCAAAAGGCATATCGCCATGGCCAGGTTAAAGCCGCGTCTGCGTCCGGCGGTATTGAGAAAACGACCAATTGCCTGCCCGAGGAACACCCAGGTGAATGAAGCGGGCAGTCCCACCAGATTGAATACCAGCACCATCATCAGGGCGCTGTACCAGTAACCATCGCCCGCGAGGGTAAAAGCACTGCAAAGCGTCATTACCGCAAGCCAGCTTTTGGGGTTAATCCACTGAAAGACTGCGGCCTCCATCACTCCCATAGGTTCGGTGCGCCCGCCGTTGTTATCCCCGGTCGGCGCGGTGGCAATTTTATAGGCAAGCCATAGCAGGTACGCCAGTGCTACCAGCTTAAGGCTTTGATGCAGCATCGGAAACTCTTCAAACAAAGTGCCAAGCCCAAGCAATACCGCCACGTGCAATGAGGTAGTGCCAAGCCGAATACCCACCACATGGCGCAAGGTGCGCCGCACCCCAAAATTGGCCCCGGACTGGGCCAACAGCACATTGTTGGGGCCGGGAGTCATGGTCATGGTGGCGCAGAACAATGCCGCTGAAACTATTAGAGTGGTCAGGGTCGGATCCATAAACAACCTCAAAATTGTATTGATACATTACAGGCTGGAAATCACTGAATTATTTCCATACTATATCGAGACAAAATGAGATCAATGGGAATATTGTCATGCGTACAATTTGGGTGCCTTCGCTGGAAAAGTTCAGCGGCAGCAAATACGAAAAGCTCGCCAGTGCCATCGGCGAAGCCATCGATGAAGGTATTCTGACCCCCGGCAGTAAGCTGCCTCCCCAGCGGCGACTGGCCTATGCACTGGGTATCACCTTAGGTACTGTCACCCGCGCCTATACCTTGGCTATCCACCGTGGCTGGGTAGAGGCCCGTGTCGGTGACGGCACCTATGTGCGTCAGCTCAGCCACGTGCAGCAAGGCCCACTTGATTTGGCCACCTGCCAACAAGCCATTACCGATCAGGCCACTGTGCTTGGTGAAGTACTGTATCGCCTTGGCCGCGACCCGCATCGGCTGGCCAGCCTGCTTGATTATCACGCCGCCCCTTTGGATGCGCAGCACAGCACAGTTTTCGATTACCTCAAAAACATGGGGATAGACGACTTTGGTGGCAAACTGGTATTCACCCAGGGGGCGCAGCAGGCGCTCTATGCCGCACTGGCCAGTTGCTGTGAACCGGGCGACTGGGTGCTGCACGAAGCCTGGTGTTATCCAGGTCTGAATAAGGCCGCCGCCGAGCTTAAACTCAATCTGGCCGGGGTGGCGTTAACCGATGATGGCCTCGATTTAGCAGCCCTTGAGGAAGCAATACTGCGCCACAGCCCCAAGGCCATGTACCTCACTCCCAACAGCCAGAACCCGGGCTGCATCGGCTACAGCGAGCGCCAAAGGCGCCAGGTACTGGCCCTTGCCCGCCATCATGGGATCACTGTCATCGAAGACGATGTAAATTACTGCACCGCTGATGAGTGGCAACTGCCATTGTGGCAATTGGCGGGAGATGCTGACTCTGTGGTGTACATCAGCAGCTTGTCGAAACGCTTTGCCGGCGGTATTCGTTTTGGCTTTATGCTCACGCCGCCAAGACTGCTTGGCCGCATCAATCAACTTATTCACGCCCAGTGCTGGATGGTGTCACCGCTACTGATTGAGCTTGGCTGCGATCTTATCCGTGCAGGCGGCGTGCACCAGCACCGCGACAGCTGGATAACCGGCCTGCAGCAGCGCTTTATCGCCATGGCAAATGACCTAGGGCTGGAAGCAAAAAGCCGTGGGCTCAATGGGTTGCTGATGTTGCCCGAGGGCTACCGTGCCAGTCACCTTATCGGCGCCCTGGCAAGTCAGGGGATCCTTGGCCGCAGTCTGTCGGATTTTGGCGGCCCGGCCAATGGGGTGCGCTTAAGCCTTGGGCGCATCCCAAGGGGCCAGGAAGATGAGGTATTTTCCCGGATCCATGCCACCCTGGCGGAGCTTTTTTCCCACGCCAATGCGGTGGTGTGAGCAGCAGCAACAATTGTTTGCAATTGACGCCGAAAGGCGACTGGCAGGCATTGTCGCCCTGCCCTAAGATGACAAGTTCGGCCATGGGTGGGGACCCCGGCCAAATCACCCAAGATACGCCTGATTTTTCGACATTCATCCACGAGAGGTAACAGTGGGAGCTCAGTCACAGCCCGAAACCACCCAATCAAGTGCAAGCCCGCAGCCCGGCAGAACCTGGCTTATCCCGCTGCTTGCATCCATAGTCGCCATCACGCCGCTGGCGATTGATATGTACCTGCCTGCCATGTCGTCCATTGCCGACAGCCTCAACTCCGACATCACCCGGCTGCAGCAAAGCCTCAGCGTTTATCTTGCCGGTTACGCCTGCGGCCTGCTGCTGTTTGGGCCGCTGGCGGACAAATATGGCCGCCGCCCATTGGTGTTGCTGGGGCTAAGTGGCTTTGGTATTTGCAGTCTATTGCTGGCCCATGCCACGACACCTGAAAGCTTTTTCGTGCTGCGGTTTATCCAGGCGATGATTGGCTCCGCCGCCACTGTGGTGGTGCCTGGCTATGTCAAAATTCTATATGGCGACAACACCGCCAAGGGCATGTCCTATGTCAGCCTGATCATGATGCTGGCACCGCTGATCGCGCCCAGTATCGGCAGTTTTATTTTGAAGATAAGCCATTGGCAGATGGTGTTTTATGTTCTCGCTGTGTACGCCTTTGCCGCGCTGGTGTTGGTCTTTTTTGGCCTGAAAATCCCGGAGCCCGGCAAAACGAGTGAGCAAAAGCCCGGGTTTATCCAGGCATACAAAACCGTGCTGTCGCGCCCCGGAGTAAAGGGCTTTATCGCCAGCGGCGTGCTCACCTCGTTTGCATTTTTCTGTTATCTCACCGCATCGGCTTTCGTGTTTATGGAAGTGTTCGCTCTGGATAGCCACCATTTTGCCATGGTGTTTGCAGCCAATGTGGGCGCGCTGATGTTGGCCAACGTGATCAACTCGCGGATTGTCGGCCGTTATGGGTCCCTCAGGCTTCTCAGGGCTTCCAGCGTACTGGGGGTCATATTTGCGCTGCTACTGGTTGGCGCCAATGCGCTTGAGCTGGGATTGATGGCTACCATGGTTACCCTGATGCCGCTGATGGCCTGTCTTGGGGTGATGTCGGTAAATGCCGATGCCATTGTGTTGCTTAAGTTTCAGCAGGAAACCGGCACAGTGACGGCGGTTATCGGCACCCTGAGGTTTGGCATTGGCGCCGCCGCAGGCCCACTGCTTGCGCTGCTCTATACGGGCACGGCTTTGCCATTTTCCGTCCTGATGCTGCTCGCCGTGGTGGTTGCTCTTTGGTGCCAACATCTGAGCCGTCGCACTCAGGATTAAGGATTCTGCAAAAAGCACTCAATTCGCCCGGCGCGGCCGCGCCGGGCACAAATCTTAAACTTCTTGTTTTATTCCAATGAATTAGATTTAAAACCTGCATAAAGTCAGCTATCTCAATTGCTGAAGTTACGACCATGAATGTTGAATTTTCTTTAAGTTCGTTGTTTTTTTTGAAATATGGCTTGAAATTGAGCAAGCTTTTTTGAAAGATGAAGGCCTGTCCACGAGTGACAGTTGCCACGCCGATCCGGTTCGGTGTTTAGATTCTTACCCGAAGCTTTGGCAATTGTGCGAGTTCTTGGTACCCCAAGGGCTTGGTTTTAGAGCGATTACCGTCGCTGTAACAATTTACTGTTTACCGTAACGGTATTTTTTGAGGATGCACGAATGGAAAAGCTTTCCGGCGCCAGCATGATCGTCCGATCTCTTATCGATGAAGGCGTAAAGCATATTTTCGGTTACCCAGGCGGTTCCGTACTGGATATCTACGATGCCCTGCATGAAAGTTCCAACATAGAACACATTCTGGTTCGTCACGAGCAAGCCGCTGTACACATGGCCGATGGCTATGCCCGCGCCACCGGTGAGGTGGGCGTGGTACTGGTGACCTCAGGCCCCGGCGCCACCAACGCCATTACCGGCATCGCCACCGCTTACATGGATTCGGTGCCGCTGGTCGTACTCTCGGGCCAGGTACCCTCAAGCCTGATTGGCAACGATGCCTTTCAGGAATGTGACATGATTGGTATTTCCCGCCCCATTGTAAAACACTCCTTTTTGGTGACAGATCCGCGGGATATCCCCAGCACCATCAAAAAGGCCTTTTACATTGCCGCTACCGGTCGCCCGGGCCCCGTGGTAGTGGATTTGCCAAAAGACACCCTGAATCCGGCGCTTAAGTTTGACTACGAATATCCGACCGAAGTCAAAATGCGCTCGTATAACCCAACGGTATCCGGCCACAAGGGCCAAATTCGCCGAGGCCTGCAAACCCTGCTGGCGGCCAAGAAGCCGGTGCTCTACGTGGGTGGCGGCGCCATTATCTCCGCCTGTCAGCAGCAAATTCTGGCGCTGTCTGAGCGGCTCAATATTCCTGTGGTCAGCACCCTGATGGGCCTTGGAGCCTTCCCGGGTACCCACCCAAATCATATCGGCATGCTGGGGATGCACGGCACTTACGAAGCCAACATGACCATGCACGACAGCGACCTGATTTTCGGCATTGGGGTTCGCTTCGACGATCGCACCACCAACAACGTGCAGAAATACTGCCCCAACGCCACTGTGCTGCATATCGACATTGACCCTTCATCCATTTCCAAAACCGTGCAGGCGCACATTCCCATTGTGGGCAGCGCTGACAAGGTGCTGGATGAAATGCTGGCGCTGCTCGATGAAGGTCAGCAAGGCACAATGGATGAAGCCGCCATCGACTGTTGGTGGAAAGACATCAACAGCTGGCGCGCCCGCAAGTGCCTGTCTTACGAGACAGGCAGCGAGAAAATCAAGCCTCAGCAAGTGATTGAAACCCTGTATCGTCTCACGAGGGGGGATGCCTATGTGGCATCGGATGTGGGTCAGCACCAGATGTTTGCTGCCCTCTACTACCCCTTCGACAAGCCCCGTCGCTGGATTAACTCCGGGGGACTTGGCACCATGGGCTTTGGTCTGCCTGCCGCCATGGGCGTGAAAATGGCCATGCCCGATGAAACCGTGGTGTGTGTGACCGGCGATGGCTCCATTCAGATGAATATTCAAGAGCTGTCAACCGCCATGCAATACGATGTGCCGGTGAAAATTATCAACCTTAACAACCGCTTCCTGGGTATGGTGAAACAGTGGCAGGACATGATTTATTCTGGCCGCCATTCCCATTCCTACATGGATTCGGTGCCCGATTTTGCCAAAATCGCCGAGGCCTATGGCCACGTGGGTATCACCATCACCCGCCCGGAAGAGCTGGAAAGTAAGCTCGCCGAAGCGCTGTCGCTCACCGACAGACTGGTGTTTGTGGATATCAACGTCGATGAGACCGAACACGTGTACCCGATGCAAATCCGCGGGGGCGCGATGAACGAAATGTGGCTGAGCAAAACGGAGAGAAGCTGATGCGCCGAATCATATCTGTACTTTTGGAAAACCAACCCGGCGCCCTCTCCCGTGTAGTGGGCCTGTTCTCCCAGCGTGGTTACAACATCGAGTGCCTCACAGTAGCGCCAACCGATGATGCCACCCTGTCGCGGATGAACATTACCGTGGCCGCCGATGAAATGGTGCTTGAGCAAATCGAGAAGCAGCTGCACAAGCTGATTGACGTGCTCAAGGTCTCCAACATCACCGAATCGGCCCATATTGAGCGCGAGCTGGCATTAGTGAAGGTGCGCGCCCAGGGCGAAGTGCGTGAGGAAATCAAACGCAGCGCCGATATCTTCCGCGGCCAGATTGTGGATGTAACCGCCAGCCACTACACCATTCAGTTGGCAGGCACCAGCGACAAGCTTGATGCCTTTATTAATGCCCTGGCAGAGGTAACCAAGGTGGTGGAAGTCTCCCGCTCCGGCGTGGTTGGCCTCTCCCGCGGCGAAAAGTCCATGCGCGCCTGATTTGCGCTCTCCATCCAAAAAAGCCGGTCAATCCGGCTTTTTTTATGGGCAAATGTCCGACTTTCAACCGATTCTACAAAGCAAATCAGTTCAATATGCTAACCAAATCCTGATTACAGCATTTTTAACCACAAACCAATAAAAGAGCAGTAAAGATAATCAGGTTTTACGGGGATAAGTGTTTTTTCATCCGGGCAAAGCCGCCCGGCGTTATAACACAAGGAGAGTCCCATGAAATACCTGCACGTCAAACAGGAAGACGGTTACACAGTTACCCTGGTCGCTTCCATCCCCACCGAGGACATTCTGGTCAGGTCCAAAGTGGATTATGTGCCCCAATACGTCACCGATGTGTTTGGTAAAACCAAACGGGTGACCAAGGACATTACCTTTGTAAAGCTCTTGAATCTGCTTCGAAAAGAGTTTCCCAAACATCAACTTATCAGCATGGGCACACCGGTTAATTTCGATGTGGCCCCCACCCATCTGAGCCGGGTTGAGATGCACTTTAAAGAAGAAAGCCAGGTGCGGGCCTGCCTTAAAGAGATAGCAGTATCCGATTTGCTTATCCGCTCCCGGGTGCAACCGGCATGGACCTGGGAGTCACCGATGCAGCATGGTCTGAGCGTCGTTCTGCACGTAGCCTGGTACGATACTGTGTACTTCCTGCAATTTAAGGACATTTTCCTTGGCGATTTGCATTGTCGCTACTCGGCCAAGTTTGGCTTCGATCCGAAAGACGCCAAAATCACCCACTTCCGCTACAACGATACTGGCGATTTGGAGGAATTCAAGACGTTGAATAAATTCGAAAAACACGCCGACAGTATTAAAGACAAGGTCGAGTTTTTACGAATATTCCGTGATGGCTCAGTCGAAAACACCTGATCACGTCAGGCACCAAAAGACGGTCTTGTCCGGCATTTTTACCTTAGCCCTGAAATTTGCTGGACAGGGCTCTAAGCTGCTCCAGTGTCGCTTCCAACCGCCGAATATCTTCACCTCTGGAACAATTTTCGGCCCAGGGAATTTGCTGTTGTTCAAGCATTTGCAGTACTTGCAGCCCTTTGGGGGTTAGGCTGAGTAACTTGGCTTTCTTATGGGCAGGGTTATCAACAAACTCCAACACATCAAGGACGTGAAGTTCGTTGGCGAGCCGTTGTACCCCCTGACGGCTTTGTCCCATTGAATGTGCTATCTGTGACACTGTCATGGGAGCCCCCTCCCTTGCCAATGCACCAAGCACCTTCCAGCGGGCACTGCTCATATCCTGCTCTTTACCGAGCCGATCACCTTCGTTGGCAAGCAAACCCGCGAGTTTAAACACTTCCAACACTATGTCTGTAAACAGCTGCCCTTTGGCTGAACGCTGCATGGTGAACTCCTTTGAAGATGACAACATATTGTCATTATTGACAGCTTGAACTGAGTATGACAACATGCTGTCACGATTGACAACTTGTTGTCGTATTCTATCCCATAAAACTTGCCAGGTCAGCAACCAAGCCGGAGCATTATCATGAAAAAATTACTGCATATTGTCGGGGCATTCATAGCAACCCTTTGTATTGCCACTTTCTTTTCAAGCTCCTTGCTGACGGAGCTGTTTGGCAGCCCGGCACAGGTGGCCACGGTAAAAGGCCTGATTGTGTTTCCCGGTCTGTGGCTGCTGATCCCGGCCATGATTGCCACGGGTGCCAGCGGCTCAACCATGGGTCGCACAGGAAAGCTGGTTCAACAAAAGCAAAAGCGGATGAAAATTGTTGCCGCCAATGGCCTACTTATCCTGCTGCCCTGCGCCTTGGTGCTGAATTCTTTGGCCGCTGCAGGTGAATTTACGCCGACATTTTATCTGCTGCAGGCGCTGGAGCTTGTCAGTGGTGCCGGCAATCTTGTCCTGATGGGACTGAATATTCGCGATGGCCTGAAACTGAGTGGCCGTGGCAAAAAGGGCCAGCCTTCAACGCTCACAGGTAAATAACCCACCCGCTCATCGACTGAGGAGTCACTATGTCTGAAGTTACCCTGATCAATCCCTTTACGGTTCCCGCCGGGAAACTCGCCGACAGTATCGCTTACTGGGAACGGCATCGCGATTTTATGGCGACCCAGCCCGGGTATCTGTCTACCCAGTTGCATCAATCCCTCACATCAGATGCCACCTTTGAGCTTATCAATGTGGCCAAATGGGCATCGGAAGACGCCTTTTACCAGGCCGCGCAGAACATGCGTGCCGCCCTTGGCCCTTGTGAGGTCGAAGGTCTACATGGCGATCCGGCGCTATACCGGGTTATCCGCACCTGAAACGCAAAACGCCGGTCATAGACCGGCGTTTTTTATTACGCTGAAGCTGTGGTTATTCAACGTTTTCCAGCACAGGACGGGCGCCAATTTCAATTTTTCGTGGCTTTAAGGCTTCAGGGATTTCCCGAACCAAATCAATGTTCAATAAGCCATTTTCAAGATAGGCACCGGTGACTGTCACATAGTCGGCCAGTTGAAAGGTACGCTCGAAGCCGCGCTCGGCAATGCCCTGATAAAGATACTTACGCTCTGCGCTCTTGTCTTGCTTGTTACCTTTCACCACCAGCTTGTCGCCTTCGCTGCTGATCTCAAGCTCTTCCATGGCAAAGCCTGCCACAGCCATGGTGATCCGATAACGGTTCTCACCTAGAAGCTCGATGTTGTATGGCGGGTAGCCGGCATTACCATTGTTGGCGGCGGCATGTTCGGCCAGTTGCGCCAGGCGGTCAAAACCAATGGCACTGCGGTAAAGGGGGGTCAAATCATAGTTACGCATCGTTATATCCTCATCTAAAAGCAATATAAAAGTGTTGGCCGACCATTGTCGCACCAGAGTTGTGGGCCAGTTTGGCGCCAGAAACGGCATCCCCGAAGGCAATGCCCGAGCCCGATTTATCGCGGCTCACTATCCTATATAGGGGCAGCTTTTTGGCTTTCAACCCCTGAAAAACAAAAAGGCCGGAAATCCGGCCTTTTTGGGTTCACAGTATCAAAGATTACTGAGCAGTTACTTCACAACCCAGTGGGCTGTCAGAGTTGGTGTAAACGATATCACCAACTGGGTTGTAATCGGCAGCCTTAATGGTGCCCTTGGTCTTGAAGAATTCATACAGTACGTCGGCATCAACATAACCAGTCTGAACCGGAGCCAATTTTGGATAGCCATCACCACCGGCGGCGTTGAAGCTGGGTACGGTGAAGGTGTAGCTTGCATCGGCAGCAAAACCTTTACCGTTCACATCGCTGATGTCCACGGTCTTGGCGGTACAGTCAACAGTCATCTTCACACCGGTGATCTGAGCATAGGCACCAGAGCCACGCTGCATGGTGGCAACAGCCGCCAGGTACTCAGCCAGATCAGCACCTGCCATGGTGCTCAGGGTAACCATGTTGCCGAAAGGCTGAACGGTCAGCACGTCGCGGTAAGAGATGTCACCGGCATCGATAGAAGCACGCACGCCGCCAGAGTTCATCACGCCCACATCGGCCTTCACTTTTACAGCCTGCGCCATGGCAATCAGACGACCCAGGTTGGTCTGCTCGTTACGAACGAAATTGCGATCACCTTCCAGACGACCGTCAGTTGACGCAATCACTTCATCCAGAGAGGCCTGGCCTTTGTCCTGGTAGTATTGCAGCAGTTCTTTCAGCTCGGCATCCGGCTCGATGGCATCGGCAACCAGTACCTTGGTCTTGTTACCGGCTTCATCTGTTACTGATTTCTTCAGGTTAACCGGAATGAGCTTGTAAGAAGCCAGGTGCAGTTCACCGTTGAAGTATTCGAAGTCGGCACGGCCAACATACTTGCCCCACTCGTGGGCCTGCATGATCCAGGTACCGTTTTGCTGATCAGGTGTACACTCGTCACCAGGCTGGAAGTCGGCGTAGTTGTTGGTGCCAGGCTCCATACATACTGGGTTTTGAGAGTGACCACCGATAACCAGTTGCAGATCGCCTTTGTTCAGGCTGCGGGCCATGGCCACGTCACCAGGGGCGTTGCTGCCGTTTTGGGCATCAGCATAGTGACCCATGTGCGTTACGGCGAAAACCAGGTCGGCCTTGTTGCCGTCTTTGATTTCCTTGATAACTTTGGCCACTTCTTCTTTTGGATCGGTAAAGGTCAGCTCGCTGATAAATTCAGGGTTACCAATCTTGGCAGTATCTTCTGTTGTCAGACCCACAACGGCGATACGCACACCATTGACTTCAAACACCTTGTAAGCGTCGAAGTAGCGAGTGCCGTCAGCCTTATAGATGTTGGCAGACAGGAATGGGAAGTCGGCCAGCTGGCGCTGCATGTCCAGCACGTTCAGAGGGTTGTCGAACTCGTGGTTACCTACTGCCATGGCATCGTAACCAATTTTGGTCATACCGATGAAGTCAGGAACCGCATCCTGCAGATCAGATTCAGGCACACCTGTGTTGATGTCACCACCGGACAGCAGCAGCACTTCGCCGCCATTGCCTTCCACTTCGCCGCGGATCTGGTCGATCAGCGTCTTACGGGCAGCCATGCCGTACTCGCCGTCTTTGTTTTCCCAAAAACGACCGTGGTTATCGTTGGTATGCAGCACAGTAAAGGTCTTACAGGCATCACCGGCTTCAGCGCACGTTGTTGGTACAACCGGCTCTTTTGGATCGGCATCCATACAGCCAGTGAGAGCTGCCAAAACCGCTGTGGCCAGCATTCCTTTGATCAGTTTATGTGACATATTATCAACCCCATGATTTTATTAATTTTTAACCATCATCAATTGCAGACTTGGCTATCTTGCCATTGGTCGCGCACTATAATAGCAATTTTGACGCCCAATTGTGGCAGAAATATGAATTTTCGTGAGCTAAATGTAGGTTTTGACAGCATTTTTACCAAGCATTTGTTTACCTCACAGAACAAGCTCAATGCTGATTTTCTGATAAATGACGTACGCTAACACCTACGACTGAGTAAACATTCTGTTAAAGTCCCAAAAACAGGGGTTTTCATATCCAAAGTAAACGGCTTGCACTGTTCCAAATAAAAAACGCACCCGAGGTGCGTTTTCAAAAGGCAAAATGAACAATTGATGATTAATTGACCAATTTTTCTAACAACCAGCGGCGAATGTCAGCAAGCTGAGCTGGCAACACACTGTGGCCCATGGAGTAGGTCTGCCAGTTAACCTGATAGCCAGCGGTAACCAGGGCGTCTTTGGCCATTTGACCGGCAAACAAGGGCACCACCTCATCCTGCTCGCCATGATGCTGTAATATGGCTGTCATGCGATTGGCCTCGCTGGCATCCTGTGGCAGCTGCTCACCACCGGGCAAATAACAGGACAATGCCATAATCCCGGCCAATGGCTTGTCAAATCGTAAGCCGGTGAAAAGGCTCATCACCCCGCCCTGACTGAAGCCTGCCAGCACAATGCGCTCACTCGGCACTCCGGCCGCTATCTGCGCCTCAATCAGCCCACGCACCTGTAACTCAGACTCCAGTACCCCGGCCATATCGGCCCGATCGTGCAAATCCATGCTCTTGATGTCGTACCAGGCACGCATAATGTAGCCACCATTGATGGTCACCGGCTGCTCGGGGGCGTGGGGGAACACAAAACGTATAGCCGCATCATCGGGCAAACCAAGGGCGGGCACCACAGGGGCAAAACCGGCCCCTGAATCCCCCAGACCGTGGAGCCAAATCACTGCATAGCGGGCATCGACCTTGGGCTCGACGACAATGGCGTCCAGTGGCTGTTTTTGATTAGTCATTGATATTATTATTCCTTTGGTAATCCATAAAAGTCGCGGATCAGCGCAAGCTGCTCATCGGTATCCAGCGGTAATGTCCAGCTGACCGCGCCCGCATCGGCTATCAGCAACCTGGGCGAGTCAAGCAGCCTGATATCCTCACACAGGGCCCTGAGCTGGACGCCCCCTTCAAGCTTGCAAAGCAGCTCCATCGGGGTAAGGATAAGTTTTCCATTCACAAGTTGCAGTACCATGGCGACGTGCTCCGTGGGCATGCTTGGTCAATACAAGGGGGCAAATTGTATCAGGAAGGTTTGCATAAATCAGGACACATAACAGGGCAATTGCCGGACGGGCCCAATGCCGCCCCTATTGCCCTGTCTCGTGCCCTGCAGGTGCACTCAGATGCAGCAACAGGCTTACCCCTTGAGCGTCTGGCGGACTGGCTGGCAGATTGGACAGTGTCGAAGACAGGTGTTGAAATCACCACCCTTTCCATTAATAACAGTGGCTGGAGCAACCTTGTTATCGACATTAATCATCACTGGATCCTGCGATTACCAAAGCAGCTGATTGCCCCTGAAAAGGGGCTGCCTGCGCCTCGCTTTGCATTGGAGCAGGCGATAATCACCGCGCTTTGTCACCATGGGCTACCCCCATCTCTGATGCCAGCCCTGATCTTAAGTTCTGCGTCAAAGGCAAACACCGCAGGCTCCACGGCCACTGACATACTGCCTGAGGTGATGCTGTACCCCAAAATCGATGGCGCTCACCGTGCCATCGACAGCTTAAGCCTCGAAGCGCAGCAACCACTGGCTCAGCAGCTTGCCCGGTTTCTGGCATCCTTGCACCGGCTACCCCGAGACCCAGAGCTTGTCGGGCTCGGGCTTAATGCGTTTCCCTATGGCGATGATGATTTTTTAGCAGATATTCTGCCATCTGCTGCCGCGCACCTAAGCCGCGACGGCCAGCGAAACGCCCTTGCCTATTTCGAGCATGCCGTGAACAGGTTTGAGCACAATCTCCCGCCCAAGCCGCACATTTGCCATGGCGACTTTGGTCCTGGGAATATTTTGATTGGCCCAGATGGCAGTCTTGGCGGCGTGCTGGATTTTTCCGATGTCTGCCTTGGCGATCCGGCCATGGATTTGGCGCCTTTGTGGCGACGCACTTCTTTAGACTTTTTTGCGGCGCTGCTGGCGCACTATCAAACCGAGCTTGGTGACACGCATTGGCAGGCACTGGATCCTGAAAGCCTGATGGAGCGGATACAATTTCAGGCGCTGAGAAAAGCAGCCTTCGTCATTTGGTATGCCGAGCGCTATGGCTTCGAAGATGGCATACAAAGCAGCCTTGGTTACCTGAAACACCATTTTGAATGAGCGCCAAACTGCGCGATTGAAGTAGCGCCCAACTGTGTGATGAAGTAGCGGGTTGAAAACGCGTATTGGATCCGCGGATGGATTCAATGCTTTGATGTAAGCGAGTCATATGTCTTTTAATCCGCCAGCATAGGCAGCATCTGCGCTGGGTAGGCATGGCTCACACATTGTGTATAATGCATGCAAAATAACAATAGCCTCACATTCAATGCCATGTCTGCCCTAAACCTGCCCAAAGCTAACCGCGTTGCCGGGAAGCCAAGCCTTTCTGCTGTGTTGTCCTCTGGATTTTCTGCGCTGCTGTTTGCTCTGACGTTAATGAGTGCGCCGCACGCCATCGCAGCAGCGCCTATACCAGCAGCCTCTATCCCCGCCGCCTCTATCCCAGCAAAAACGCCTGCGCCGCTGCCCCTGCAACAGATAGATGCCCTTACCTTCGCTAATTATCAGCAAGTGAGATTGGAGCATATCGAGCTTGAATTAACGCTGGATTTTAATCGGCATCAAATTGTCGGCGAAGCGCTGCTGAGCCTCAATTGGCAGCAGCACACAGGTAAACTCATTCTGGATAGCCGCGGCCTTGATATCGATAGCGTCTGGGCCGTGACGCCCTCGGCGAATACGCCGCTTGGTTTTAGTATGGGTCAGCTCCATCCGGTCATGGGCGAAGCCATTATTATCGAAACAGCCACAGCGGTGCCGCAGATTGGCATCCGTTATCGCAGCAGTACCGAGGCCTCCGGGCTTCAGTGGCTCAGCGCCGAGCAAACTCAGGGCAAGCAGGCGCCCTTTATGTTCAGCCAGAACCAGGCTATTCATGCCAGAAGTTGGCTGCCGCTGCAGGACACCCCGGCGGTACGCACCACCTTCAACGCCATCATTCATGCCCCCAAAGGCATACAGGTGCTAATGGGCGCGCAGCGTACGCCCATCGATGAAACCACCACCCGCTTTGAGATGCCCCAGGCCATTCCCGCCTACCTGTTTGCCATTGCCGCAGGCAAGCTCGACTACAAAGCCTTCGATGATAGAAGCGGAGTTTGGGCCGAGCCGGACATGCTGGATGCCGCCTGGCAGGAATTTGCCGAAACGCCGCACATGATTGAGATTGCCGAGCGCCGCTTCGGCCCCTACCGCTGGCAGCGCTACGATCTGCTGGTGCTGCCGCCAAGTTTTCCGTTTGGCGGCATGGAAAATCCCAGATTGTCCTTTATCACTCCAACCGTCATTGCAGGCGATAAGAGCCTTGTCAGCCTCATTGCCCACGAACTGGCTCACTCCTGGTCGGGAAATCTTGCCACCAACGCCAGCTGGGATGATTTATGGCTCAATGAAGGTTTCACCACCTACGTGGAAAACCGCATTATGGAAGATCTTTACGGCAAAGCCCGGGCGCAGATGGAGCTTGCGATTGCCGATGATGAACTGAGAGCCGAGCTGCCGACACTCGATACCAGTGACACGGCACTGAAACTAGACCTTGGCCGGCGAGATCCGGACGATGCCTTCTCCAGCGTCGCCTATGTTAAAGGGCAGCAGTTTTTGCGGGCGCTGGAACATACACTCGGCCGCGACGCCTTCGATAAGTTCCTTTCCGGCTACTTTGACCATTTCGCCTTTAAGAGTGTCGATACCCAGGGTTTTATCGATTATCTGCTTGCCGCTTTCCCCGGCGAAAAGGCACGGCTTGAGCCACTGCTAACCAGCTGGATATTCGGTCATGGCCTGCCCGAGTCCGTACCGGCCATCGACCGCTCGGCCTTTGTTGCCATTGATAACAGCATTGATGACATCAGTGACAGCCAAGCCCACATCAACGGCATGCAAACCAGCGAATGGAGCACCCATCACTGGCTGCATTTTTTACATCAGTTGCAACTGAGGCCTGATGCATCCGATAGCGACAGACTCAAGGCGCTGGATAGCCGCTTTAAGCTAAGCCAAAGCTGCAACAGCGAAATCGCCTTTGCCTGGTACTCACTGGCACTGGCGCGTCACTACTACCAAGTTAAACCTGAGCTTGGTCAGTACCTTGAGCGGATTGGCCGTCGCCGCTTGGTTGTGCCCCTCTACGAGCAACTGGCCGCAAGCGAGGAGCGTCCCTGGGCCGAAGCCGTGTTCAGTCGCGCCAAAGCCGGATACCACCCCATGACCACCCAAAGTGTCGAGCGGCTGTTTCGCTGACCTCATCGCCAAATTCAAGCCATAAAAAAGCCCGGCATCGCCGGGCTTTTTGTTGCATCGATTCAAAAAATCAGTGCTGATGGCCGCCTACGCCGTGGGCGTGGCCATGGGCGATTTCTTCAGCTGTGGCTTCACGGGCAGCAACGATGTCGATATCGAAGGTCAGCTCGCGGCCAGCCAGTGGGTGGTTGATGTCAACGGTGATCATAAACTTACCCACCTTAACCACGGTCACCTGACGCTGACCCTGATCGGTGTTCACAATGGCGCGCATGCCAGGCTTCCACACCTTGGCACCCATCAGGTGCTTGGCTGGAACGCGCTGCTCGGCATTTTCGATGCGCTCGCCATAGGTTTCGCTGGCAGGCAGAGTCACGCTGAATTTGTCACCTACATTCTTGCCTTCGATGGCATTTTCCACGCCGGGCATCATATTGTGATGGCCGTGCAGGTAGGCAACCGGATCATGGCCTTCGTTGGTTTCCAGTACTTCGCCCTTTTCATCACGCAGGGTGTAGTTGAACTGCACCACCAGATCGTCTTTGATTTCCATGAATTGTCCTGTTCATTAATTAAAACCGCTGGAGCTTAACAAAGAAGCGCCCCGCCCTCCAGCCTTATCGGCTCTGCGCACCCGGGACTATGGTGCGATGCTCAATCACATCCAGCACTTCCAGGTTTTTAAGTGCCAACTGGCACACCCCGGAGCTGATTTGGTGGCGACTGCTGCAATCCACGCTCCACTGCCGCAGCAGGTAACCGGCCAGCGCCGCGCGGCAATGCAGCTCAAGCACGCCTTCCTGCATGCCGTAATCAAGCTCTATGGCTTCGGGGAATTTCAGCGAAGGATGGGGGATCAGCAGCAGGCACACCTGGCGCTGCCAGAAACCATCGGCACCACTTCTTTCATGCTCGAGCACCGGCTCACCAAAGCCGCCGATGGTCTTTATCCGGTTGATCACGAAGTCGGTAAACTGGCCATTGTGGCGATCAAATGCCCGCACATGCCAGCGTTGGCCATTATTCACCAGCGCATGGGGCACGATTTCACGGCTGGTTTCGCCGGAGGATGTCGACACGTAACGTATCTTTAATGAAGCGCTGGCCTGGATCGCCCGCATCACTCCCGCCACAATTTCTGGTTCGGGATGAATAAGCGCCACCGCATCGAAACAGACTTCACTGGGCTTTTTCGGGTGAGACAAACCATCACCAAAGCCCTGTGCCAAACCGTGGAGAATCGATTCGGGATCGTGGGGAAACAGCGCCTTGAATCCCGGCTGACGGTGGTAGCGCTTGGTTTGGTGGATTAGCTGCATATTGTCCGGCGCCAACTCCCGGTACAGGGCAAAGTCGCGGGTGGCGGCCGCCAGGCCGGTGGCGAAGCGGCTTATCAGATCCTGACGGCTGATTTCACCAAAATACTGCAGACTGAAATCGATAAAGGCCAGTCGTTGTCGCTGGCCATGGCTGAGTTCATCCAATGGCATGGGGCATTCCCTGTGGTTGATGCAGTTAATGCCCCAAACTTACGTGGCCTTTGCCGATGATGCAATCATTTTGAGCTGATTAACGCCACATCGATTCCTAAAGCCCTGAGGGTGGCATCGTCGGCAAAGCCATCGGGAACCAGCTGATTTTTAGACTGAAAATCACGGAGTGCTGTGCGGGTCTTGCCGCCAATCACCCCATCAGCTGTACCTATGTCATAACCAAGCTCTATCAGCTTGGTTTGCATGGTTTTGATGCCATCCCGGGTGCGTCTTGGCTGGATAGGTGCAGGCACATTCAGAGGTGATGCGCCCATTATCCGATCGGCCAGATGCCCCACCGCCAGCGCATAAAACTCTGAGCGATTCCAGCGCTGGATGACTTCAAAGTTGCTGTAGCCGAGGAAGGCAGGCCCGGTGTGGCCCGCAGGAACGTAGAGCGCTGCCTGCATCTCGAGGGCAGGCACCAAAGCGCCATTGGCCTGCTTGAAGCCAAGCTCGCGCCAGACACTGAGTGGCTGCTTGTGGCTTCTGCCAAGGTGGGCGAAATCGTAGTGTTTTGGCAGCATCACTTCACGGCCCCAGCGCTCGTTGCGCTGCCAGCCCAAGTGCATCAGGAAGTTGGCCGCCGAGGTCAGGGCATCGTCGGTGCTGTTCCACAGATCCACCTTGCCATTGCCATCACCATCGACGGCATATTCAAGGAAGGTGGTTGGCATAAACTGGGTGTGCCCCATGGCACCGGCCCAGGAGCCTACCATGATATCGGCACTCAAATCGTATTTGTCAGCCAGCCGCAGAGCCTGCAAAAGCTCGCTGGTAAAGTAAGTGCTGCGGCGCGCATCGCAGGCAAGAGTCGCCAGCGAATCCAGCACAGGCATTTTGCCTTTATAGCCACCAAAGTTGGTTTCAAGCCCCCAGAATGCCAGCAAATACTGTGGTGGCACCCCGTATTCCTGCTTCAGTTTCGCCAGCAGTTTGCCATGGGTTTTTAGCAGCTTGCGGCCTTCTTCAATGCGCCTGTCGGTGACCCGCTTATTAAAGTAATCGGCAAAAGTTTGGGTAAATTCGGGCTGGCTGCGGTCGAGCTCAACCACCCGTTCTATGGGTTTGATGGCATCGAGATAATTGACGCGTGCAGGGCTGATACCCGCTTCCTGCGCCTGTTGTTTCAGGTTGGCAATACAGCTGTCAAATGGCAGGGATTCGGCGCCGGCAGAAAACTGCGCCAGTAAACTCAATGATGAGGCCAGGATGAATGGATACTTCAAAGCTTCAACTCCTCCGTGTGACCTGGGTCGGGCCGGGTGGCTAAAAAAAGGGACACAGGCGAACCCTCATCCTGCATGATGGCGTCCGCTATGGCAATTGTCGGAGCAAAAAACTCCTGCGAATACGCCATTTCATCATCAATCCGGCGTAAAACTCCTTGGGTTTGTCGTGGCATGCCTTATAATCAATGCATTAACAAACAAAGAGATCCCGCTATGACTGAAATGCAAGGCGCGCTGAAAAGCTTCATCGACAATGTCAAAGAGTCCCAAATGCTGTGGGGGCTTATGGATGCTGAAGGCGAAGGCTGGGTGGTATGTGACTCCAGCGAGTACGAAGAAACCGACGTCATGCCGCTGTGGTCAAGCGAGGCCAAGGCCAGCGAGCATTGCACCGACGAATGGTCAACCTACAAGGCTACCGCCATTCCACTGGTTGAATTCCTCGAGTACTGGGTTGAAGACCTGAACCACGATGGCGTGTTGGTTGGCGTAGACTGGCAGGCCAATGAAGAGTGTCTGGAGTGCGACCCAATCGACCTGGCTCAGTCACTGGCGGAGATTGAAGCCGAGTGAGTCAGGCGTTGCCCCTGGCGGAGGTGCCCTTCGATAAAAGGCATCTCTGCTGGTTTTGTGAAGAGCCCGCTGATGGGCTCTTTGCTTTTATCAGCCCGCGGGAGCGTGAAACGCCCTCCTGCGCCCTGCCCGCCTGTAAAGAATGTCGCCAACTCGCCAAAGGCCGAGAGCTCGACTCACTGGCAGAATATCGCCAATGGGTAAAAGACGGGCTGCTGAAAAAATACGCCAGGCATCTCGCCATCGGCGTGAATTGGACCAAAGAAGAGCTGGAAGACTCAGGCTTCGATTGCAAAATTCTGGGCGGTTTTAAAAAAAGCGCCTGGTTTATGTATGAAGTGGCAAGAGACAGGGTTAATGCCCGCGGCTGGCCGTTGTCAGTGAATGGTGTGCCGCTGGAAGACGCATCAATGGCGCTGGCTTTTGAGCACGATGGATTGCATTTTCCAAGCCTTGGTACCGCTGCTGCCCATTACAGCCGGGTCCAGGGGCTGGATGAAGCCTTTTTATGTGCACTGGTTAAATTGCTCGGGCGCAACCGTTTTGGTTATGCATTGCGGTTGGCCGGGCTGTATCGGGGCGCGGATAACAAGCAAAAACAGCAGTTTTTGCAAGAGCTTAAACAGGATGAGGGGGCGTATTAGGCAAGCACCTGCCGCAGTCGCTCCTGCACCACTTCAACCAAGCGGTCTGGCTGAAACTTGGAAATAAACTTGTTACAGCCCACCTTTTCCACCATGGCGTTGTTGAAGCTGCCACTGAGTGACGTATTGAGAGTAATATACAAGTCTTTCATACGGTTATCGCTTCGCACTTCATGGGTAAGCTTATAACCGTCCATCTCAGGCATCTCGGCATCGGTGATCATCATCAGCAGCTCTTTGGGCACATCAATGCCCTCGTCCGCCCATGACTTAAGCAATTGCAACGCCTGCAAGCCGTCACAAACTTCAATGATTTCCAGCCCGAGCTGACCAAGGGTTTCTTTTACCTGCCGCCGGGCTGTGGAAGAGTCGTCCACCACCAACAGCTTACGTCCGGGCATTTGCGGTAACAGGGATTCATCGAGCACCCCTTCGGAGAGACGCACATCATAGTGAATGATTTCCGCCAGCACCTTTTCCACGTCGATGATGGAAACCAGTTGAGTCACTCCCTGATATTCCAGCCGGGTAATGGCGGTGAGGTAATTATTGCGACCCGCAGTTTTGGGCGGCGGCATGATGTCGCTCCAGGTCATGTTGACGATGTGCTCCACCTTGCCCACCAAAAAGCCCTGCACCGAGCGGTTGTACTCGGTGATGATAAGGTTGGCTTCGCCGTCCGCAGGCAGTGGAGAAAAACCAATGGCCTGGCGCAGATTAATTACGGGAATAGACAATCCACGAATATTGGCCACGCCGCTGATGCTGGGGTGGGCACCCGGCATAGAGCTTAAGTGAGGCAGCTTCACCACCTCTTTGACCTTGAACACATTGATAGCAAACAGCTGCGTCGAATTTATCCGAAACAGCAACAACTCCAGCCGGTTTTCCCCTACCAACTGAGTGCGCTGGTCAACGGTTTCAAGAATTTTGGCCATAAAAACAGGTCTCTTAACGATGGGCGCAAACCGAAATTGTCACACAGCGTCTGCGCAAAGAAAGTGCCAACGCCCTAAATTATAGGCCTTTAACACCACAGCAACCATGGCATGGCGCAATTTTGCCGTGCTTTGATGAGCTTTCGGGTGATCTTTTTTTGCAAGCCTTGCGTAAAGCCTGACAAACACCTCTCAGTAAAGGCCAAACCATGAAAAAATTCGTCGTACTTTTAGCACTTTGGATCCTGACCGGCTGCGCCGGTAAACCCATGCCTGTGATTCAGGACTTTGACCTGGATAATTATCTGGGTACCTGGTACGAAATTGCCCGCATCGACAATCGCTTTGAGCGTGGCCTCACTGAGGTCACAGCGCAGTATCGGCGTCAGGGCGATGCTGTGCAGGTCATCAACCGCGGCTTTTCGGCCCAAAGTGGTGAGTGGCAGCAAGCCATAGGTAAGGCTAGATTTGTCGCCAGTGCCAACGAAGGCAGACTGGAAGTCTCCTTCTTTGGACCCTTTTACGGGAATTATCAAATCCTCGCTGCCACCAAATCAAATGATGGCCGCTACCGCACCGCATTGGTGGCCGGTAACGACTTGGACTATTTATGGCTGCTATCAAGACAGCGCTCACTGCCAGACGATGAGCTTAACCTCTTTAAAGAGAAAATTCGTGCCCTCGGCATTCAGCCAGACGACCTGGTTTGGCTGACCCATTCGCCTGCACTGTAACTGCCGGGCAGCGCCTAAGCTTCCAATTGGAGCTGCGGTGTCTAAACAAAGTGTTTTATTAAGTACCGAGGCTCATTTGATTCGGCGATTGGCAGTCGGGCTGTTGGCTCTTGGCTGTTGGCAATGTGCGTTGAGGATTAATTCTCCCAGAACCACAGTTGAAGATTGAGGCATCGAGCGTCGATGCCTCAATCTTCATCACGGTTTAATAAACAGCCCCATACCCGCAAGCCCCGGCAGTTCCCGCGCCGAAACGGCACTTAACCCAAGCTCGCGTATCACGCCCAGAAATTCTTGATGATTAAAGCGATTCTCCATTGGATGCTCGAAGAGTCGCCTGCTGATGGGGTTACAAATGGCGGCGCGGTACAAGTCCCAGAAAAGAAACTGCCCGCCCGGCCGCAAGACCCTCGCCACTTCCGCCAGCGCGTCCTGCCAGCGGGGAATATGATGGAACACCGCAAACTCGGCCACCAAATCAAAGCGACGGTCCGCAAAGGGCATATTACAGGCATCTGCCTCAGTGAAATGGGCCCAGGGCGCCTGCTGCCAGCGCGCGGCACTGATGGCAAGCATCTGCGCGTCCAAGTCCATGGCAGTCACGTTTTGCGCCCCCAGGCGCCCTTTCAGAAACTGCATCCCAAGACCGCCGCCACAGCCAATTTCAAGTGCATCGTCGACCACAGGTAAACCCTGACGGAACAAAGACAACAAGAGCCTCGCCTCCACGCTGGTTTGCAGCCAGGCACGGCCCTTTGATGTCACGACGGCGCGTTCGGTTTGATTCAGTTTCATTGATGCTCCGAAGGTAAAATCTGATCCGCTTTGGCATCCAATACGTAAAACACTCCAGAAAAGTTTACCTTGGAGCCTCTATGCAACTGGCGCTGTTCCCACTACCTGTTTGTCTGCTTCCCGGCGGCACCACCCAACTGCGGATTTTCGAGCCCAGATATAAGCGGCTGGTGAGTGAATCCTTAAGCACAGCTCAGGGATTTGCCCTGTGCATGTTGGGGGAAGACAATCAGCCGTTGCCAGTGGCCACCCGCGTCGAAATCGTTGATTTTGAAACCCTGGAAGACGGTCTGCTCGGCATTACCGTCCACGGAAAAGAGCGGCTGGAAGTGCTCTCGTGGCAAAGTGAGTCCGATGGGCTGAAACGCGGTACTATACGTACCCTGGCCCCTTGGCCACCGCGCCAGTTAACCGAGGATTATAGGGTGCTCGGCGACAAACTTACTGAGCTATTTCAAGCTTATCCGCGCCAAAATGCCTTTTTCGAGCAAGCCGATTTTCACAACCTCACCTGGGTGTGTCAACGCTGGCTGGAAATACTGCCGATTGGTCTTGAACACAAGCAGCGCTGCTACCGTGAAGATAATGCCGAACTCACCCTGACTCTGCTTGAGCAAATTTTCGAAAAAGACTGATCCAGGCTGTCGCTGCCAGCGTATTGGCACTCAAGCGCTGAACAAAGCGGCAAACCACGAGATTTAGTCTTTTGCGACTGTGCAGCGGCTAAGGAAGGTGCGAATAAGTCACGTGCTTGCTCTGCGTGTGCTTAAAGTGGATAGATGCAAGGCACAGTTCGCAGCGAATGGCCCTAGTCCTTCGCAAGAACTGTAACGCGGCAGATACCGCTGTAAGGCACGCCCTACGGGGCTTTGATAGCAACACCATTTCGGCGTTATTCAACTTCACCATGCCTCGGCATGCCTTCAGTTGAATGCCTTGAACTGTCGTCGCTATCAAAGTCAGAGCTGTGCGACGACTTGTTCGCACCTTCCCTAAGTTGGAATTTGGTATCACTTGGAACTTGGCATTATCGCCCTTGAATGAGCAAAAACATGCAAATTTTCAGGCAAAATCAACGCGAGTCCCGCTATGATAGAAGCACAGCAACAACGCCTATCAGGGATATGCAGGACTCAGTACAGGATAACAGCGAAGACAGTTTGCGCGGCTTACTTGTGGCTGTGGCCAATCACAGAGACAAGGCAGCCTTTCGCGCACTGTTTGACCATTTCGGCCCCAAAATCAAAGCTTTTGGTTTAGCTCGCCTTTCTCAGCAGGGGCTGGCGATGGATCTGGTACAGGAAACCCTCACCACGGTCTGGACCAAAGCACATCTGTTCGACGCCGATAAAGGCAATGTCAGCACCTGGGTTTACGCCATCATGCGGAATCAGTGCTTCGACATGCTAAGGCGCGTTAAACACAACCGTGAAGATGCGTTTGGGGATGACCTCTGGCCACTGTTTGAGGCCGATAGCAGCAGCGGTGAGTTTGGCGATCACAAACTCGATAACCTGCTCACTCAGTATTTATCTCGCCTGCCAAAGCTCCAACGGGAAGTGGTTCAGGGCATTTATCTGCAGGAACTCAGTCAGCAGGAGTTGGCCGAGAAACTCGGCGTGCCCTTGGGCACCATCAAGTCGCGGTTGCGATTGGGCCTGGAAAAGCTGAAAAGCCTGCTGGAGAAACACCATGATTAAACATCACCCCAGCGACGATATGTTGCTCGCCCACGCGGCGGGAGAAACAAGCCTTGGGCTTGCCATCGCGATTAGCGCTCACTGCGAGATGTGCAGTGAATGCGCCGCCAAAGTTGCCACAATGCAAAGCCGGTTGGCACAGCACTTTTTACCCGAAACCCAGGCCGACGACGCCGACTGGCTGGGCATGGACAATCTGTTCGATGCCATCACAGCCGAAGACGATGCTGTTAGCAGTAATGCAAACGTCAACGAGCTTCTCGGCGAGAAAAGCCTGAGCCTGGAGCACAGCCGCCCAATAGCCACGCAGGTCAAAGGTCAGGATTTCTCCCTGCCAGGGGCGTTTCGTCAGTTTGTCGACAACGCCGCTCTCGCCTCCCCCTGGAGCGGACTTGGCCATGTCAGCCGGATGCGACTGAACACGCTGGATGGCAAGGCCAGAGCCAGTCTGCTGCACATAGCAGCAGGCGGTGAAATTCCCGAGCACACCCACAAGGGGCAGGAAATAACCCTGCTGCTCCACGGTCACTTCAGCGATGAAATGGGTGACTATGCACCGGGTGACTTTATGTTGACCGATGCCAGCCACCAACATACCCCCAAGACCCTGGATGGCTGCCTGTGCTACACCCTGGTGGATGCGCCGCTGCACTTCACCAAGGGGCTGTCTAAGCTGCTAAACCCCATTGGTGAGCTGATTTACTGACGCAGCATCTGCTGGCTGCTAATCACACATCACACTCAAACTAGAAAAAAGCGGGCAAATGCCCGCTTTTCTGTTTTCAGGTGGAAGTCAGCCGTGTTAGCCGTAAAACCAGTAACACACACCAATCGCAGCCAGAATGCCGGCCACATCTGCCGTCAGGGCACAGCCTACCGCGTGGCGGCTGTATTTGATCCCCACTGCACCAAAGTACACCGCCAGCACGTAGAAGGTAGTTTCGGTTGAGCCCTGCAACACCGCCGCTAATCGGCCTGCGAAAGAATCCACCCCTTGATGCGCCATGGTTTCCAGCATCATAGCCCGGGCGCCACTGCCGCTGAACGGCTTCATCAGAGCCGTGGGCATGGCATCCACAAAGCGGGTGTCGAGACCAAACAGGCTCACAAGCCCGGCGATGGCGGACAGCAGGTAATCCAGCACGCCTGATGAGCGCAGCAAGCCAATGGCCAGCAACATGGCGAGTAAAAACGGGATCAGCTTGATGGCCTGACCGAAGCCCTCTTTAGCGCCTTCGATAAACTCATCATAAATTGCCACTTTGCGAATGCTCGCCCCCAGCACAAACACAAAAATCAGCGCCAGCAGCACCCCATTACCCATCACGCCGGACACCCGGGCTATCTCATCGGCGGCCAGGGTACCAAGAAAGAACACCAGCGCACTGAGTGAACCAATCCCCAGCGCCGCATACCCCAGCACCACAGTGGATAACAGTGGCAGCCGCTGCACCAGCGCTACCGCCAGCAAACCCGCGAGAGTGGATGCCGAGGTGGCCAATAAAATCGGTAAAAACACATCGGCGGGTGATGCGGCCCCCTGCTGAGCACGGTACAAAAAGACAGTGACCGGAACCAGCGTTACCGACGAGGTGTTGAGTACCAAAAACAGGATTTGTGCGTTGCTGGCGGTGTCTTTGAGCGGGTTGATGCTTTGCAGGTCGTTCATGGCCTTAAGGCCAAGGGGCGTAGCGGCATTATCGAGCCCAAGCACATTGGCGGTAAGATTCATGGTCACACTGCCAAATGCTGGATGCCCCCGCGGCACCTCCGGCATCAACCTGGCAAGCAGCGGCTCGGTTACCCGGGCAAGCATTGCCACCATGCCCGCCTTCTCACCAACCCGCATCAGCCCCATCCACAGCGCCAACACCCCTATCAGGCCAAGGGCAATTTCAGCCGCCAACTTGGCACTGGCAAACAACCCATCCACGGCGGTACTCAGGACACTGGTATCCCCCTGCCCCAAGCGCAGCATTATTGCCAGCAAACTCGCGCTAAAAAACGCCAACCAAACCCGGTTCAGCAAGCCAACTCCCCCAATTCAGGCAACAAGGCACGGGTGAATTCTGATATACTCCGGCCATTCGCGTTAAGCTCTCAGCGGTTATGGTTCAATTAAATCAGAATTTTATCAATAGCATCGCGCAAGAAATGCCGACTCACCTGTCAATGGATGATTTTATCCATTACTGCGGTCTGCCGCTGCGCCCATCTATTCGGGTTAACACCCTTAAAATCAGCAGCGATGGGTTAAAGGCAATTCTTGAGCCCCGCGGCTGGCAATTTGAGCCTGTGCCCTGGTGCGACGATGGCTTTTGGGTGAGTTATCCCCCGGAATGCCAACCCGGTAATCTGGCCGAGCACATTCAGGGGCTGTTTTACATTCAGGAAGCCAGCTCCATGATGCCGCCCTGCGCCCTTTTCAAAGACGGCGACACGCCACGGGTAATGATGGATGTGGCCGCGGCGCCCGGCTCCAAAACCACCCAGTTGGCGGCGCTGATGCAAAATCAGGGGCTGCTCATCGCCAATGAGTATTCAGCAAGCCGCAGTAAGGTGCTGTATGCCAATACCCTGCGCATGGGAGCGGCCAATACAGCATTGACGCAGTTCGATGGCCGGGTGTTTGGCGCCTATTTGTACGAATCCCTCGATGCGATTCTGCTGGACGCTCCTTGCGGCGGAGAAGGCACGGTTCGTAAAGATCCTTTGGCGCTGAAAAATTGGGATCCGGCAGAAATCGAAGCCATTTCGGCCTTACAGCGGGAACTGATTGACTCGGCCTTCCAGGCACTGAAGCCAGGTGGCGTACTGGTATATTCTACCTGCACCCTGAATCGTCGGGAAAACCAGGACGTGTGCCACTTCCTCAAGCAAAGCTACGGCGATGCAGTGGTCTTTGAGTCACTTCACGACCTGTTTGACGGCGCTGACAAGTCACTGACTGAGGAAGGCTTTTTGCATATCTGGCCACAAATCTACGACAGTGAAGGCTTTTTTGTGGCCCGTATTCGTAAAACCGCCAGTGTGGCACGAAATACCGACGAGCCCGCACCGCCAAAGAATTTCCCCTTCACCAGAGCCAGTACCAAACAGCGCCAGTTGCTTGACGAAGCGCTGTCCGCCCTGGGTTTATCACTCCCAGATGATGGACTGATTTTCTGCCGGGATGATGAGTTTTGGCTCTGCCCTGCGCCCCTCGAAGCTTTTATTGGCAAGGTGAGATTCCAGCGTATTGGTGTGAAACTTGCCGAGCAGCACAAACACGGTATTAAAGTGCGCCACGATGCCGTGATGGCATTGCCTTGCAGCAAGATGCAGGAAGTGACTGCCGAAGAGGCCATGAGCTTTTTGATGGGACGGGATATTGCTTTGGACAGCGCAGGCAAGGCACAGGGTGAAAAAATTCTGTCCTTGCATGGCATTGCACTTGGCGTTGCCAAGCACTTGGGAAATAAGCTTAAAAACAATTACCCAAGAGATCTTTGCCGGGACAATGTACAGATCTGAGCCAGATCTGCCACGGCGATGCGAAACTGGTAAAAATTTTTTGCACAAAATTTAAGCAAAGGCTGAAACACTGTCCTACACTCATGTCAGTGTTTCCTTAATCCCCTTTTGCGACCGAATAGCGCACGGCTCTTTATGAGCCATTCCCCTGGGCCCAAAACAATCGGAATAGTTTTGGGCCTTTTTTTATCTGCCGCTCAGCGCCCAGCCAAACGGGCCGCATCCTTAAACAAGTTAAAGAAGTTATTGGTGGTGTACTCGGCGAGCTCGGGGAACTTTTCACCGCGAAGTTCGGCAACAAATTCAGCCACATCACGAACATAGGCTGGCTGGTTTTCCTGGCCCCGGTGCGGTACAGGCGCCAGATACGGCGAGTCGGTTTCAACCAGCAGCCGGTGTTTTGGCACCTTGCGGATCACTTCCCTGAGCTCGGCGGCATTCTTGAAAGTCACAATGCCGGAAACCGAGATATAAAAGCCCAGATCCATCGCCGCCTTGGCCATCTCCCAATTCTCGGTAAAACAATGCAGCACACCGCCCACGTTATCGGCGCCGCCGTCTTTGAGCAGGCGGATAGTGTCTTCGCGGGCATCACGGGTGTGCACAATCAGGGGTTTATTGACTTCGCGGGCCAATGCGATTTGCTGCTCAAAACACTGCAGCTGCAGCTCACGGCTGTCATCAGCATAGTAATAATCAAGCCCGGTTTCACCAATGGCCACCACCCGGGGATGGGCGGCAAACTGCTTAAGCTCGGCAAGGTTCAGGCCTTCTTTCACATCCAGCGGGTGAACACCGCTTGAGAGAAACACATTGTCAAAGGCTTCCACCCTTTCACGCATGGACTCAAAGCCTTTCTGGCGCACATTCACGCACAGTACATAGTCCACACCGCGGGCCTTGGCGCCATCCAGCATGGCGGCCAGTGAGTCATGACAAGGCGCAGCCTTGAGCCTGTCGAGATGACAATGAGAGTCGATAAGCAAAGTGAATTTCCTGCCGGTCAAATTGAGGATGGCAAGGATAACGACCTACATGGTGCAGGTCAAATCACCCGAAGCCAGTTCGCGGGACAGCAGGTTCTCGATATGGTGCTTGTGGGTATCAGCATCGGACAAAATCTTCAGCCCAACGCCGGGCGGGCGGCCGCCGGAGGCACCAACGGGATTGATCCACACCACCACGCCTTTGAGTTGATGCACGGTAGTAGCACCGGGCAAACGATAAGCGAGCGTCAGCTCCTGACCGAGGAAATGGCTTTCACTGGTCGAGACAAACAAGCCCGCGGGCTTGATAAAAGGCATATAGGCACGATACAGCTGATGTAGCGTATCGAAATTAACCACCAGATCTACCATAGGCTATTCGGCTTTTAATCCCTGATAACTTGAAACAATTCTGTGACATAGTGCCAGATAATTGACGCTTGGCATAGTAGTTAACGTATGGCACACAGCCATAATTTCGCCACTCAGACCGGCAACTTTTGCAGCCGCCAGTGCATTGATGCCAGACAGGCGTCGCACTTCATCCATCAAAACCACGTACAAAACTTTAAGTGCATCAGTGATTTGTTCTTCTCTGATATCTTTCAAGCTAGCACATAGATGACCCGTGGACAAACTGGAAAGCCAGTCTACACGAAACTGCTCCAGCACTGTTATGTAATTGTTGTGCAAGTAGTCTGCCAACTTTAATGGGCCACCGGCAATGGGCAATGCCCACATGGCATCGGTTGCCAGTTGCTGCGCCGATAACCAGGTCGCAATCTGCCTGTTGTCGGGCGCCTGAAACGCAAGCTTCTGACAACGGCTTTTCAGGGTGGGTAACAGCTGCGCCGGGGTGTTGGTGTGCAGCAGAATAAGCGTTTGCTCGCCCGGCTCTTCGAGGGTTTTCAGGAGCGCATTGGCGGCGGCATGGTTCATCCGCTCAGCGCCGTAAATCACCGCCAGCCGCTTGCCGCCCTGCTGCGCCGTTGTGGCAAGTTTGCCAATCAAGCTGCGGATCTGATCAACCTTAATTTGGTTGCCATCGGCTTCAATGGGATAAAAATCGGGATGGTTGCCGGCGTTGAAAAGCTGACAGCTCTTGCACTGACCGCAGGCACCAACCGGCGTCAACGCAGTACAAAGTGCGCTGGCTGCCAACGCTTCGAGCAAGGCGCGGGCACCGAGCCCAGTATCCACAGCTACCAGCACCGCATGTGGCATGCGCCCCGATTGCAGCAGGCGCTGGAATTGATGAACGCTCGGCTCAAGCCAGGGCAAGCTTGCCATCAATCCGCCTCCACAAAAGCCTCTTGCAGGCGCGCACTGATATCCTGATGCACTTCAGCCATGGGCTTGGACGCATCAATTACCAAAATCCGCTCATCCTGCTGCGCCGCAGCAAGGAACGTTGCTCTGGCGCGCTGGAAGAAATCGATTTCCTGCTGTTCGATGCGGTCGAGCTCGCCGCGGCGGGCGGCGCGCTCAAGGCCAATCAGCGGATCGATATCGAGATACAGGGTTAAATCCGGCTTAAAGTCGCCCAGGGTAATTTCACTTATGCGGGTAACAAGGTGCATCAGACCGCGGCCGCCGCCCTGATAGGCGATGGACGACAGATTATGCCGGTCACCCAGCACCCACTGCCCGATTGCCAGAGCCGGTTTAATCACATTGGCCACCAACTGTGCCCGGGCAGCATAAAACAGCAGGCACTCGGCCTCGTCACACAGAGGATCGCCGGGCTCAGCATTTTTCACCAGATCGCGAATTTTTTCCGCCAGCGGCGTTCCGCCTGGCTCACGGGTACAAAGCGGCGCCTGACCTGTGTGTTTTGCTATCAGGTCTTTCACCAGCGCCACCGCACTGGATTTGCCAGCCCCTTCCAGACCTTCGATTACGATAAATTTGCCTGCGGCGTGTGTCATTTCTGTCTTCTCTGATACTGGTTTACGGCCCGGTTATGCTCAACCAGAGTGCGGGAAAACACGTGGCTGCCGTCATTACGGGACACAAAATACAAATAATCGGCGTCGGCGGGCTGCGCGGCCGCCGTCAGCGCTGCCCTGCCGGGCGCCGCTATGGGAGTTGGCGGCAAGCCATTAATTTTATATGTGTTAAAAGGCGTCGCTTCCTGCAAATCCTTACGGGTGATATTGCCGTTAAAACGCTCCCCCATGCCATAAATCACCGTAGGGTCGGTTTGCAGGCGCATGCCTTTATTTAACCGATTGATAAACACAGCAGCGATAAGCGGCCGCTCTTCGGCAAGGCCCGTCTCTTTTTCAATAATGGAAGCCAGGATCAGCAGCTCATAGGGGCTTTTCAAGGGCAAATCCGGCTCCCGTGTCTGCCAGGCGGCGTCGAGTTCGGTCTGCATTTTGCGGTAACTTTGGGTCAGGAGTGCTGCCGCGCTCTGATCGGCATGATAACTGTAGGTATCCGGGAAGAACTTTCCTTCCGGCAGGCCAGAGTTGTCGCCTTCAGCTTTGAGCACATTAAGAAATGCCTCATCCTGCCAGGCTAAACGTTCGGCCTGAGTCAGCTTTTGCTGCCACTCCCGCAGATTTTGTCCTTCTACCAGAGTGATGGAAAACTCTTTTACCTTGCCGGCGAGTAGCTTGGCAAACAGGCTCGCGGGCGTTTCGCCGGGCTCAAGCTGATAGACGCCCTGGCGGATAGCGGCAAATTCGGGGTGCAGGCGCAAGTACCAATCATACTGCCAGCCAGCCGGTAGCAAGCCCCTATCGGTCATGGCCTTGCCCAGAGCACGGGCGTGCATGCCCCTTGGTACTTCAAACTCCTGAGCCTCAGAGAGGGTAAGCGGGGTGTTGCCAAAGGTTTCCAGGCTTTTTAGGCCCCATATCGCCACACCGGCGCCCAGCAGTGTCAGGGTCATGATGGTGGCCACCATGCCCAGCAGTAACTTTTTCATAGGGTAAGTTCCAGTGCTTTGCGCACCTTGTTCGTGCCATTGAAGGCTTTATAGTGAGAGTTGTCGATGCGAATTACATCGACAATGCCAAGCAAGCTGTTGGTCATCAGTACCGCCTCAAACTGAGCCAACTCAGCTCGGTGCAGCGGTTTCATCTCTACTGAGTAACCCAGCGTCAGCAGCGCCATAATGACTTGCTGACGCATCACACCAGAGACGCCGCTATAAGCAAGGCTAGGGGTAATGCACTGTTTGCCTTTGATAAAGAGAAGATTGGCCATAGAGGCTTCAACCAGTTGCCCCAGTGCATCACAGACCAAAAAGTCCTGGGCCCACTCGGGCAGCACCTGGCGGCGGATAAGCACCTGCTCTAACCGATTCAGATGCTTAATACCGGCAAGTTTGGGCTGATGGCCAAGCATAAGCTCGCTCGATGCGAGCGCTATCCCCTGCTGTTGCCAGTCTAGGTAATGGGCCGGAATATCGAAGGCACTCAGCACAGCCACAGGGCTGGGGTCATCCGGCGCAAGATAACCTCGGCCACCCGCGCCGCGGCTGATAAGCAGCTTTAATCCCCTTGGAGTTTTATATTTGGTCTGCGACTTGGCGGCCACAATCAGCCTTGCCTCGATATCCTTGATATCCAGCGCAAAGCCAAGGCGGCTGGCCCCCTGCTTTAATCGGGATAGGTGGGATTCGAGAAAGGCGACCTTGCCCTCGCGGCTCAGCGCCATGGTGGCAAAAAGGCCATCGCCATAGGCGAGGCCTCTGTCCATTGGAGATATGTTGTGGGCCTGCTCTGAATGAGCAGGCTCCAGAGTCAAATCGAGCCAGCAAAGGCTGGCTATTGCCTTGCCCTTGCCGCCTTCCATGGTCACTGTGGCCATGGGCAGACTCAGCCGTCCTGACTGATGCGGCTGGCTACCGCTTCCTGCTGATCCTTGTATTTGGCGTTTTTGCGCTTGTTGTAAGGGCGCGCCACCGGACCACTCAAACGTTCAAAGTTGAGGGCACCAATGGTCATACCGGGGCGCAGCGCCAATGGCAATTTACCGCTGTTGTAAAACTCCAGCACAATTTTGCCCTGCCAACCCGGATCGATACGGTGCGCGGTCACGTGCACCATCAAACCCAGACGTGCCAGTGACGAGCGACCATCGAGCCAGCCAACGATATCAGCCGGCAGGGTCACGCTTTCCAGTGTCACGGCCAGCGCCAGTTCGCCCGGATGCAGAAAGAAGGCGTCCCCGTCTTTGATATCGATTCTATCGCTCATCACCCGGTCGAGCGCCGCCTGTACTTCGGCACTGGGGCCACTTAAGTCGATAAAAGGCGCGGTGTGATCCTGAAACACCCGAAACTGGTTACCCAGACGCACATCCACGCTGACACCGCTGATGGCATCGTTGCTCGGACGGGGTTCAATGAGGATTTTGCCTGCATCGAGCGCCTGTTCAATTTCAATGTCAGTCAATCGCATTTTGCCTTTATCTCCCTGAATTATTTGTTTTATTTTGCCAACAGGTGCTGAATACGCGCCTTGAGAATATCGGTGGCAATCCGGTTTTTACCGCCACGGGGTACTATGATGTCGGCATATTGCTTGGAAGGCTCGATAAACTGCAAAAACATCGGCCTTACCGTTTTTTGGTACTGGCTTATCACCGACTCCATGGTGCGGCCGCGCTCGGCCACATCGCGGGTCAGACGGCGCAGGAAACAGATATCCAGCGGCGTATCCATAAACACAGAGGCGTCCATCAGATCACGCAGATGCGGATCGGTGAGCAGCAAAATCCCTTCCAGAATGATCACCTTCTTCGGTGTCATTGGACGGGTTTCGTTCATACGGGTGTGCTCGGTGTAACTGTACACGGGAATGTCCACCGACTCGCCATTTTTCAGGTTTCGCAGGTGCTGTGCCAGCAACTGATGATCCATGGCCTTGGGGTGGTCGTAGTTGGTCTGCACCCGTTCTTCCATGGACAGATGACTCTGATCACGGTAGTAGGAGTCTTCTGCGATAACACCTATCTGATCCGTTCCCAGATCACGGCACAATTCTTCATATATGGTCTTGGCGATAAGGCTCTTGCCCGATGCACTTGCCCCTGCAATCCCAATAATGACACATTGCTGCGAATTCATATACTTAAAACCTTACTCGTCGTCCGATATGCTAATTGAAACACCGGTCTGGGGTTTGGCTTTGGCCAAACTGGCTCCCACACTGCGGGCAATCTCCCGGTAGATAGCCGCAATTTCACCCGAAGGCTCGGCCACCACAGAAGGCAAGCCTTTATCCATTCCTTCCCTGATGGCGATGTTGAGTGGCAACGCGCCAAGCAGCGGTACGCCATAACGCGCAGCTATGTCGCTGCCGCCCTGGGTACCAAAGGGGTGTTCCTTGTGCCCGCAATTGGAGCAAAGGTGAAAACTCATGTTCTCCACGATGCCAAGCACCGGGATATTCACTTTATTAAACAGGGTGATGCCTTTTTTGGCATCCAGCGTGGCTATGTCCTGCGGTGTGGTAACCACCACTGCGCCGCTCACCGGCACCTTTTGTGACAGTGTCAGTTGGATATCGCCGGTACCGGGCGGCATGTCCACCACCAGGTAATCGAGCTCAGGCCAGCTGGTTTCGTTCACCAGCTGTACCAGGGCACCTGCCGCCATAGGGCCACGCCAGACAGCGGCTTGCTCGTCCGCCAGAATAAAACCAATACTTTGAGCAGAAATGCCGTGAGCCTTGGCGGCGGTCATCATTTTGCCGTCCGGGGATACCGGTTTGAAGTCGGGCACCCCCAGCATCAGGGGCACGGATGGACCATAAATGTCGGCATCGAGAATACCCACATTGGCGCCTTCTGCCGCCAGTGCCAGCGCCAGGTTCACCGCAGTTGTGGATTTACCCACGCCGCCTTTACCGGACGCCACCGCAATCACGTTCTTCACATTGGGGATAGGCGCAGCATTAGTGTTACCTGTGTTGCTCGGCACCTGCAGGTCTATTTCGCATTCAACTTCGTCGATGGCCTCGAGCTTGGCCAGCGCCTGAGTCAGCGCCATGACTGTGTCTTTGTAGGTGCTCTGACAGGGGTAGGAATACACCAGCCCCAGCTCCAAACGGCGGCCATTGAGGGCCAGTTTGGTGACCATCCCGGCGCTTACCAGCCCTTGCTGTAACTTGGGTTCAATAAAGGCTTCGAGCACGGCGAGTACTGCAGACCTCAGCGGTTCCTGCAGCTGAAAATTCTGTGAAGACAACACCTGGGACATTCTCCGGCGCAAAAATTTGCCCAAGTGTATCAGATATTGCCGAAAAGATGCGTGCACAAATGACTCAATTGCACAGGCATTTGGTGAAAATAGTGCGCGCATCGGTTAGTATCTAAGCCAATTATTTCGGGACCAACACGATTTTGAGTAAAGATGGCCAATTCACAACGTAAAATCCTTGTCACCAGCGCCCTTCCCTATGCCAACGGCCCAATCCACCTGGGGCACATGCTGGAATACATCCAGACCGATATCTGGTCACGTTTTCAAAAACTGCGCGGCCATGAGTGCCATTACATTTGCGCCGACGATGCCCACGGCACGCCTATCATGCTCAAGGCCCAGCAACTTGGCATGGCTCCCGAAGAGATGATTGCCCAGGTTAACGTTGAGCATCAGCAGGACTTTGCTGACTTCAACGTGGCCTTTGATAACTATCACAGCACCCACAGCGACGAAAACCGCGAGCTGGCGAGCCATATCTATCTGAAACTGCGCGATGGCGGCTATATCAAGAGCAAGACCATCTCTCAGTTGTTTGACCCAGAAAAGTCGATGTTCCTGCCAGACCGCTTCGTTAAGGGCACCTGCCCCAAGTGTAAGTCTGAAGATCAGTACGGCGACAACTGCGACAACTGCGGTGCAACCTACAGCCCAACCGAGCTGATTAACCCGCGCTCTGCCGTAAGTGGTGCCACGCCGGTAATGAAAGAGACCGAGCACTTCTTCTTCGACCTGCCAGCCTTCGAAGGCATGCTCAAAGAGTGGACCCGCTCAGGCGCGCTGCAGTCAGAAATGGCCAACAAGCTGGATGAATGGTTCGAGCAGGGCCTGCAACAGTGGGACATCACCCGCGATGCACCATACTTCGGCTTTGAAATCCCCGATGCACCGGGCAAGTATTTCTACGTGTGGCTCGATGCCCCAATCGGCTACATGGGCTCATTCAAGAACTTCTGCGACAAGCGCGGCGATATCAATTTTGATGAGTTCTGGGCCAAAGACTCCAGCGCCGAGGTGTACCACTTTATCGGCAAAGACATCGTTTACTTCCACAGCCTATTCTGGCCCGCCATGCTCCACGGCGCCGGTTACCGCCAGCCAAGCAGTGTGTACGCCCACGGTTATGTCACCGTAAACGGCGCCAAGATGTCCAAATCCAAGGGCACTTTTATCAAGGCCCGTACATACTTGGATCATCTGGATCCTGAGTACCTGCGTTACTACTACGCCGCCAAACTCAGCGCCCGTATCGACGATCTGGACCTGAACCTGGAAGATTTTGCCCAGCGGGTGAACTCCGACTTGGTTGGCAAACTGGTTAACCTCGCATCCCGTACCGCCGGCTTTATCACCAAGCGCTTCGATGGCAAGCTTGCCGCAGTGGCAGACAAGAGTCTTATCGAGAGCTTCCTTGCCAAGCAGGACCTGATTGCCGAGCTGTTTGAGACCCGCGAATACGGCAAAGCCATGCGTGAAATCATGGCGCTGGCCGACGTGGCCAACGGCTTTGTGGCCGATGCAGCCCCATGGCAGCTGGTGAAACAGGATGACAAGCAGGAAGAAGCCCATCAGGTGTGCTCCAACGCTTTGAACCTGTTCCGTATTCTGGTCACTTACTTAAAGCCTGTGCTGCCGCGTCTTGCCAAAGACGTGGAAGACTTCTTCAGAATGGAACTGACCTGGGATGGTCTTGGCAGCGATTTGAGCGGCCATGAAATTGCACCGTTCAAGCCCATGATGCAGCGTGTGGAGCTGGACAAGGTTGCAGCCATGGTGGAAGCCTCCAAGGAAAACCTGCAAGCCACTGCTGAGCCAGTTAAAGCAGGCCCGCTGGCCGATGATCCCATTAGCCCAACCATCAACTACGAAGACTTCGCTAAAATCGATTTGCGCGTAGCGCTGATTAAAAAGGCCGAAGCCGTACCAGAAGCCGATAAACTGCTGAAACTGCAGCTGGATATTGGCGGTGAAGTGCGTCAGGTGTTTGCCGGCATCAAGTCTGCTTACAACCCGGAAGATCTGGAAGGCAAACTCACCGTGATGGTAGCGAATCTCGCGCCGCGCAAGATGCGTTTTGGCATGTCCGAAGGCATGGTGCTGGCGGCAGGCCCCGGCGGTAAAGACCTGTTCGTACTGGAGCCACACGAAGGCGCCCAACCTGGCATGCGGGTGAAGTAACTCGTTTAGCTCTGCGTTGATACAAAAAAGGCCGCAATCGCGGCCTTTTTTATTTATTCAAGTTGCTGATTGAAAAGCCTTAAACCGGGTTGTCGATATCGACAAAATGGTGAGTCAGACCAAACTCACGGCGCAGGTGCTCACCCAAAGCCTCTATGCCATAACGCTCGGTGGCATGGTGACCGGCAGCAAAATAATGAATGCCCTGCTCTTTGGCGCTGTGGAAGGTGCGCTCAGACACCTCACCGCTGATAAAGGCATCGACGCCCTGACTCACGGCAAGGTCGATATAATCCTGAGCCCCACCTGTGCACCAGGCCAGGCGCTGAACGGGTCTGTCAGCAGCAATATGCAGCGGCGCACGGCCCAAGACTCGCTCAAGCAGGCTACTGAAGGCTGCCCCGCTTAAAGGCGTATCCAGAGTGCCGCTCCACAGTAGCCCATCACCGACATTCTCAAAAGCTTCGGCATTGAGAATGCCAAGGCGACGGCCCAGAGTGGCGTTATTGCCCACCACCACGTGAGCATCCAATGGCAAGTGATAACCGAAGAGATTGATATCATGGGTCAGCAGCGCCTTTATGCGGCGCTGTTTCATGCCCACTATCACATCGGGTTCATTCTTCCAGAAAAAGCCGTGGTGAACCAAAATTGCATCGGCGTTAAGCTCGATGGCTCTGTCGATAAGCGCCTGACAAGCTGTTACCCCGGTAACCAGGGTATTGATTTCATCCTTGCCCTCAACCTGCAGGCCATTGGGGGCATAATCCTTAAAACGGCTGATTTGAAGAAAGTCGGCCAAATACTGGTCCAGCGTGCTGCGCTCCATGGCGCCTCCCAAACTGTGCTTAATATTCAATATGTTGATGGCAAAGTGTACTTATCCAGCCCTCAGCGTCAATCCACGCTGCATATCTCGCCATTCGGCGGCGAAAAATTGGACAAGACAGGCATCCGCTTTTACTATGTGCCCGGTAACCCAAACAACCATAGACGACAACAGGTTATATCAATATGTCTAACATGACCAAAGAAGAGGTGATCTCAGCCTTGGAGGCCGCGCTGGAGAAAGCCGAAGGCCGTAAGGTAAGCATTGAACAGAAAGGAAGCTGGTTCAAAATTGATGGTGGCAAATCCCTGCGTTTCGCTGAGCTGGAAGCCATGTTGGCTGAGCACAGCGGCAGTAGTGCAAAGAGTGCCCCCAAGGCCGCCAAACCGGCAACGACAGCAAAGGCCGAACCTAAGGCAAAAGCCGAGCCCAAAGCCAAGGCGGCTCCCAAAGCCGCAGCTAAGCCAACGGCCAACACCGGCAAGGGTGGCCTGCTGCCAAAAGACCTCTGGAAACAGCAACTGCTGGCCAAAGGCAATACTCTGCCCCGCGGCGTGAAGTAACGGCGCAGACATAAGCGCGGCCCAACTGCGGCCAAGCGTGCAGCAAAAAGCCCGGCAACGCCGGGCTTTTGTGTAATTATCGCACAAGCGAGTTGCAGGCTTACATCGCCTTATCCACTCTGACCATGCCCTGAAGATACACGACTCTGACTTCGTCACCGGCCTGCAGTGGCATGCCCGGATCTTCGTCCTGCAAAATCATGATTTGGGTATCGTCTTCCTGCCTTATCATCAATTCAATCAAATGCAGCTGGCGATAATAGTCGCCACCGGCGCGATTGGCCATTGCGCCCCCCACCAAAGCGCCCAAAACGGTAGCCACATCCTGACCACTGCCACCACCGAATTGATGGCCTATTACGCCGCCCAGTAAGGCACCGCCGAAAGTGCGCCAGCCACTGTGTCTGTCTTCTACCAACTCTTGTTGTGTCACTCGTCGAACCGAGACAAGTTCACCGTAAAGTACTTTTTCGACGGGCATCGCCTGATTGCGCTCATAGGCAGCACTCAGATTGGCTGAAAAACACGCAGTCAACAGCATCAGGCAACAGAGGGCAGGTTTCCACATATTCCAATTTCCGCTACTTTATAAAGATGGACTTCTTGATAGTACGCCTTTGTGAACGGCCTGTCTTTTATTGATGATGAGCACATGCGGTTTCCCTCACCGGAACTCGCGTTAAGCGATCCCAATGGTCTGCTTGCCATTGGCGGGTCCTTGCACCCCAAGCGCCTGTTGGCTGCGTATTACGATGGCATTTTCCCTTGGTTTAATGCGGAAGATCCGATTTTATGGTGGTCACCGGATCCCCGCGCAATCTTTGTCCCCGGCGAGCTGAATGTCAGTCGCAGCCTGAAAAAGAGCCTGCGCAGGCAGCCCTGGCGCATCACGCTGAACCAGGCCTTTGCCGATGTGATGGCAGGCTGTGCCCAGCCACGCAGTAAACAAAAAGACACCTGGATCACCCAGGAAATCCAATTGGCTTATCTGGAGATGCACAGTCAGGGTCATGCTCACTCGCTGGAGGTCTGGCTTGGTGAGCGTTTGGTGGGCGGTCTTTACGGCATGGCGATTGGTCAGGTTTTCTGCGGCGAGTCCATGTTCCACCGTGAAACAGACGCCTCCAAAATCGCCATGCTGGCACTACACCGGCATTTGCAGCGCAATGGTTTTAAGCTGCTCGATGCCCAGGTGATGAACCCGCACCTGGCCAGCCTCGGAGCCAAAGAGGTGAGTCGCAGCGCCTTTTTAAGCCTGCTTAAACGCTACCGTGACGAAAAGGTTGCCGATGGCTGCTGGTGTACAAGGGAGGTGCTGATTGGAGAGTAGTACCCATGTAAGTGTTGGCATAAGCCAACTGTTTCCTTGCAGCTATCTTGACGATCAGCAGGAGCAACTGCTGATTATTCAGGAACATTTTTTAGACAGCTTATTGTTTGAACGACTCCTTCAACTGGGTTTTCGTCGAAGCGGCGATGCCATTTATAAGCCGCGCTGCCCAAGTTGCAATGCCTGTATGGCGCTCAGGGTCCCGGTCAATACTTTTGTACCCTCCAAGCGGCAAAAACGGACTCTGGCGAAGAATCGCGATTTAACCGTTCACTGGGCGGAGCAAAGCAGCCAGGAACACTATCAGCTATACGAAAAATACATCAATTTACGCCATTTTGATGGGCCCATGTATCCACCGAGTCGCGGCCAGTACGATCACTTCGTGTTGTGCGATTGGGCACCGCCGGCTTTTCTGGAACTCAGACTTGATGGTCGCCTGATTGCCGTAGCTGTCACCGATGTGCTGCCCACCAGCCTGTCGGCAATCTACAGCTTTTTCGACCCGGATTTTGACGACCGCTCCCTTGGCAGCCAGTTGATCCTTACACAATTGACGCAAGCGAAATCCCTCGGCAAGTCATTTGTTTACCTTGGCTATCAAATTGATGAAAATCGGAAAATGCGTTACAAGCGACTCTACCGCCCATATCAAATCCTCACCGCGGACGGTTGGGAGTTTGATGATGAGGTTCCAGCCTGAAAGACCGTAATTCCATCAACCAGATCCCGGTGTTCCCCTTTACACTCAGGGCAATTTGCGGCATGATACGCCCGTTTTTCATATTTGAAGGCTAATGGGACACTTATTTAATGGCGAAAGAAGACAACATTGAGATGCAGGGCACCATCCTGGAAACTCTGCCTAACACAATGTTTCGCGTAGAGCTCGAGAATGGTCACGTGGTTATCGCCCACATCTCCGGCAAAATGCGCAAAAACTACATCCGTATCCTGACCGGCGACAAGGTTACCGTTCAGTTGACCCCTTATGATCTGACCAAGGGTCGTATCGTCTTCCGCGCCCGTTGACATAAGCTTTCAAATGAGAAAACCCGGCAATGCCGGGTTTTTTGTTTGGTCTCTGAAACGAGGTTACTGCGCAAGTGATGCTGATGCACAACAAGCTGTGGTTAAAGCCGCTTTAAGCGCCAAATAAAAGCCCCATTCACTGATGGGGCTCAGGCGTTAGCACTTGTCGCTTAGGCGAAAGCACTCGTTGCAGGAACACTTAACTGAAATCAGGTCACCTTTTCCAGCTTCTCTGCGCTTATCACTATTTCACCGTCCTGCGCATCCACGTGAGCCGTGCCGCCCTGCTCGAGTTCGCCAAAGAGGATTTCATCGGCAAGTGGCCGCTTAATCAGATCTTTGACCACCCGCGCCATTGGCCGTGCGCCCATGGCCTTGTCATAGCCCTTCTCGGCCAGCAAGGTTCTGGCTTCATCACTCACCACCAAGGTCACCCGCTTGGCATCAAGCTGGGCCTGCAGCTCGGTGAGGAACTTATCCACCACCTTGGCAATGATGGTCAGATCCAGATGGTTGAACCAGATGATGGAGTCGAGCCGGTTACGGAATTCAGGTGAGAACACCCGATTGATTTCCGACATGGCATCGTGACTGTGATCCTGCTGTTTAAAGCCAATGGATTTACGCACGGTTTCCTGTACCCCGGCGTTGGTGGTCATTACCAGGGTGACGTGGCGAAAATCTGCCTTACGGCCATTGTTATCAGTCAGGGTACCGTGGTCCATTACCTGCAGCAGCAAGTTGTACACGTCCGGGTGCGCCTTTTCGATTTCATCGAGCAGTACCACACTGTGGGGATGCTTGATAACCGCATCTGTCAGCAAACCACCCTGATCGTAACCAACATAGCCCGGCGGCGCACCAATCAAGCGCGATACCGTGTGCGCCTCCATGTACTCGGACATATCGAAGCGGATGAGTTTCAGCCCCAAACACTTGGCCAACTGGTTGGTCACCTCGGTTTTACCCACACCGGTCGGTCCTGCAAACAGGAAGCTGCCCACGGGCTTGTTCTCAGCGCCAAGACCACTGCGAGAGAGGCGAATAGCGGCGCTCAGGCCTTCAATGGCCTTGTCCTGACCGAACACCACCATTTTAAGGTTGCGCTCAAGGTTCTTGAGCATTTCTTTGTCTGAGGTAGACACCGACTTCTCAGGAATACGGGCAATCTTGGCAATGATGGCTTCAATATCGGGCTGGCCTATGGTTTTGCGGCGCTTACTGACAGGCAACATCGCCATGCGGGCACCGGCTTCATCAATAACATCAATGGCCTTGTCGGGCAGATGTCGGTCGTTAATGTGCTTGGCGCTGAGCTCAGCTGCGCTGGCGAGCGCAGCCTGGGTGTATCGCACCCCGTGGTACTCTTCGTACTTGCTCTTAAGGCCCATCAAAATCTTGGTTGTTTCGGCCACCGACGGCTCGTTGATATCCACCTTCTGAAAACGGCGGGCAAGCGCCCTGTCCTTCTCAAAAATGCTTTGGTATTCCTGGAAGGTGGTAGAGCCCATACAACGCAGCGTACCGCTTGAAAGCAACGGTTTAAGCAGGTTGGAAGCATCCATCACGCCACCGGAGGCAGCGCCGGCACCTATGATGGTATGAATCTCATCGATAAACAGAATCGCATGCTTGTCGGCAGTTAGCTCCTTTAGCAGGCTCTTAAAGCGCTTCTCGAAATCGCCTCGGTACTTGGTGCCCGCCAGCAGCGCGCCCAAATCCAGTGAATATACAGTGGCATCGCGCATCACGTCAGGCACTTCGTCATTCACAATCCGATAAGCCAGACCTTCGGCAATAGCGGTTTTGCCCACACCCGCCTCACCCACCAGCAGAGGGTTGTTTTTACGGCGACGGCAGAGGATTTGGATTGAGCGTTCAATCTCATTATCGCGGCCGATAAGTGGGTCAATAATCCCCTGAGCGGCCATCAAATTGAGGTTAGACGCAAACTGCGACAGCATGCTGCGCTGCTCTTCGGCCTGCTCGGATTGATCTTCAATGCGCTCCTGCTCAGTTTCCTGAGGCGCATCTTCACTCTTGGAAAATCCGTGGGAAATATAGTTCACCACATCGAGGCGGGTAATATCGCTTCGACGCAGCAAGTACACGGCCTGAGATTCCTGCTCACTGAATATGGCCACCAACACATTGGCGCCGGTCACTTCGTTACGACCGGAGGACTGCACATGAAACACCGCCCGTTGCAACACCCGCTGAAACCCAAGCGTTGGCTGAGTTTCACGGTCGTCATTGGGGTCGGTGATCACCGGCGTGGTTTGGGAAATAAAAGTCGCGACATCTTCCCTGAGTCTGTCAATATCTGCACCACAGGCGACCAGGGCATCCTGAGCCGACGGGTTATCAATGAGCGCGAGCAGCAAATGCTCCACGGTCATATATTCGTGGCGGGCATCCCTTGCCTGCTGAAACGCCAGATTCAACGTCACTTCAAGATCTTTGTTCAGCATAAACACCCCCTAAAACTGCTGCTAAAGCGCATACAACGAACTGACAAAAGGCTTTAGGCTTTCTCCAGAGAACACAGTAACGGATGTTGGTTTTGCCTGGCAAATTGATTCACCTGCGCCACCTTGGTTTCGGCAATGCCGAACGGAAACACACCGCATACCGCTTTCCCTTGATGATGGATCTGCAACATTATCTCTGTTGCCTGATACTCATTCATCTTAAAGAACAGCTGAAGTACTTCTACCACAAAATCCATGGGTGTGTAATCGTCATTATTCAGGATTACCTTATACATGGATGGTGGCATCAGTTCGGTGTCGGCCCGCTCGACGACACGTTCAACATTTCCTGCTTTTGCCATATAGCAATATTAGCCTCTCAAATACGGGGCACCAACTGGCCTGACCAATTGATACCACCAGATTAAGCAGATGTTGCCTCTTTGTTAATTTTAGCTTGACATCCGCTTTTACTGCTTTCATTCTGTTCAACGAACGGAGTTAGGAACCCGTTTATTTGGTTTTACTATCTTACTGGGAAGTAGACAACAGAAGGAAGTGGAAGTATGGCAAGCGGAACTGTTAAATGGTTCAACAACGCCAAAGGATTCGGGTTTATCTGCCCTGATGAAGGTGGTGAGGATGTATTTGCCCACTATTCAACTATCGAAATGGAAGGCTATCGAACTCTAAAAGCAGGCCAACCAGTCCAGTTCGAAGTTGAGCAAGGTCCAAAGGGGATGCACGCTTCAGCTATAACGCCTGCTCGATAACTTATCGGGTGGCCAGGTAAAAAAGGCAGGGACATGTCCCTGCCTTTTTCTTTGTTTTTTGTTACTCTCCGCCAGATTGCAGGCCACGGGCGCTCTTTACTCCCCGCCTTGGTTCAATCGGCTCAAGGCATTACTCCGGGGTTGCCCGCAGCTTTCTCCAAAAGTCGGCCAATAGCACCAGTCATACAATCAGCCCATAAAAAAAGAGAGCCGAAGCTCTCTTTTTCATTTAGCAATCAACCCGGTAATCAGTGGCTCATCAGGCCGTTCAGGGTCGCGCTTGGACGCATTACTGCGCTTGCCTTGGCAAAATCTGGACGATAGTAACCGCCGAGATCCACGCTGTGGCCCTGCACGCCAATCAGCTCAGCCAGAATGGTTTCTTCGTTGGCAGCAAGCTTATCAGCCAACTGACCGAAGTGTGCAGCAAGTTCAGCATCAGCCGTTTGAGCGGCCAGCGCCTGGGCCCAGTACATTGCCAAGTAGAAGTGGCTGCCACGGTTGTCGATTTGACCAACGCGGCGGGCTGGTGACTTGTTTTCATCCAGGAACTTACCGATTGCGGTATCCAGGGTATCAGCCAACACCTGCGCCTTGGCAACACCGGCAGTTTGTGCCAAATGTTCAAACGAAGCAGCCAGAGCCAGAAACTCACCCAGTGAATCCCAACGCAGATAGTTTTCGCTCTGCACCTGTTCAACGTGCTTGGGCGCGCTGCCACCGGCACCGGTTTCAAACAGGCCGCCGCCGTTCATCAGAGGCACGATAGACAGCATCTTGGCGCTGGTACCGAGCTCAAGGATGGGGAACAGGTCAGTCAGGTAGTCACGCAGAACGTTACCGGTTACAGAGATGGTGTCTTTGCCATCTTTCATGCGCGCCAGTGAGAACTGGGTTGCTTCAACCGGAGACAGAATGTGCAGCTCCAAACCGGCAGTGTCGTGCTGTGGCAGGTAGGCTTCCACCTTCTTGATCAGCTCAGCATCGTGGGCACGGTTTTTATCAAGCCAGAAAACCGCTGGAGTCTCAGATAAGCGGGCGCGACGAACGGCGAGCTTCACCCAATCCTGGATTGGGGCATCTTTCACCTGACACATACGGAAAATGTCACCGGCTTCAACATTGTGGCTCATCAGCACATTGCCGGCGGCATTAACCACGGTCACAACGCCATCTTCAGCGATTTCAAAGGTCTTGTCGTGGCTGCCGTACTCTTCCGCTTTTTGTGCCATCAGGCCCACGTTAGGGATGGTACCCATGGTGCGAGGATCGAAGGCGCCGTGCGCTTTACAGAAGTTGATGGTGGCATCGTACACGCCAGCGTAGCAGCGATCCGGGATGATAAACTTGGTGTCTTTGAGCTGACCGTCCGGGCCCCACATCTGGCCTGAAGAGCGGATAGCGGCAGGCATGGAGGCATCGATGATGATGTCGCTTGGCACGTGCAGGTTGGTGATGCCCTTGTCAGAGTTCACCATGGCCATGGCAGGACGCTCGGCATATACAGCCTGGATATCGGCTTCAATGGCGGCGCGTTCGGCTTCCGGCAACGCCTGGATTTTGGCAACCACGTCACCAAAACCGTTGTTTACATCCACACCCAGACGCTCAAAGGTCTCGGCATGCTTGGCAAACAGCGGCTTGAAGAAAGCTTTAACGGCATGGCCGAACATGATGGGGTCAGACACCTTCATCATGGTGGCTTTGAGGTGCAGCGACAGCAGCACGTCTTCAGCCTTGGCGGCGTCTATTTCGCGCTCGAAGAAAGCAACCAGGGCATTTTTGCTCATCACGGCTGAATCGATGATTTCACCGGCTTGCAGCTTAAGGCCTGATTTCAGAACAGTTTCAACACCGGCTTTGCTGGTGTGCACTATGCTTACGCTATCGGCATCGGCCAATGTTACTGACTGCTCAGAGCCGTAGAAATCACCGGCTTCCATGTGTGATACGTGAGACTTGGAGTCGCTGGCCCACTTACCCATAGAATGTGGGTTCTTGCGGGCATAGTTTTTCACTGACAGCGGCGCGCGGCGGTCGGAGTTACCTTCACGCAGCACAGGGTTTACCGCACTGCCTTTAATTTTGTCGTAACGGGCCTGGATAGACTTCTCTTCATCAGTCTTTGGCTCTTCAGGGTAGTTGGGAATGTCGTAACCCTGAGCCTGCAGCTCTTTAATACAGGCTTTGAGCTGAGGAATAGAGGCTGAAATGTTTGGCAACTTGATAATGTTGGCTTCTGGCTTGGTGGCCAGCTCGCCCAGTTCAGCCAAGTGATCGCCAATGCGCTGGGCATCGGTCAGCTTCTCAGGGAAAGTAGCAATAACGCGACCGGACAGAGAGATATCGCGGGTTTCGATCTTCACGCCGGCAGGCTCGGCAAATGTCTGAAGGATAGGCAGCAGGGACAGGGTAGCGAGTGCTGGCGCCTCATCGGTTTCAGTGTAAATAATCGTTGGGGAATTATCTTTCATTTTGCTTCCTACGTGATTGTATAATTTAAAGATTTATAGTTTTTATTCGATATGCACGGCGAGCAGCATAAACCGCTGATTTCACCGCACGGTAACCTGTCGTCCTGGGGCTACCGGAAAGCTGGGCTGCCGACATGGGCATGGATCACATTTTGATGGCCGACATCATAGAGCATTCGGCTCAATATTCAAATTCCACTTAGGGCGAACAGGGGTTACCCTATAGCCAGGTAACTGTACAGTTAGAGCTACAAAGGAAATCCACACGCCGTGTCGTCCCCTTCCCGCGCCAATAAACCCCCGGCCAAGCGCCCAGCCAACAGCTCATTGAAGCGGCAAGCGCAGGGCCAGAAAAAAGGTTTTGCAACCACCAGCCAGCAAGCAACCGCCAAACACCGCAAATCATCCAATGGCAAAGGGCCCGGCACTGGCAAACGGCTGTCAGAGAAAACCGCTGAACGGCCAGGCGCCAAGGCGTCAACGCGCAAGCCCGCGGTCACCCAGGTGGTGCTGTTCAACAAGCCCTTCGATGTGTTGTGCCAGTTCACCGACGAAGCCGGCAGGCAAACCCTGAAGGACTTTATTCCCTTGCCCGGCGTCTACGCCGCAGGCCGGCTCGACAGAGACAGTGAAGGCCTGTTGCTGCTGACCAACGATGGCCAGCTGCAATCCCGTCTCACCGAGCCGAAAAAGCAAACCTATAAAACCTATTGGGTGCAGGTCGAAGGCATTCCCGACGAATCGGCGCTGGATAAACTGCGTGAGGGTGTTGAGCTTAAAGATGGCCCTACTCTGCCAGCCAAAGTGCGCCGTATCGATGCGCCTCCAATATGGCCGCGCAATCCGCCGGTGCGGGAGCGAAAAAGCATTCCCGACTGCTGGCTCGAAATTCAGATTTGCGAAGGTCGCAACCGCCAGGTTCGGCGCATGACGGCCCATATTGGCTATCCCACATTAAGACTGGTGCGCGCCGCCATCGGTGAGATAAGCCTTGGACAACTTGGCAGCGGCGAGTACCGGGAACTTAGCCAGGATGAAATACGCCGTCTCGGCGCCGCTCTTGGCCTCAAACGCGAATTTTACCCGTAAGGAAGTACGATGGAGCGCTACAAACCCAATGTCACCGTGGCCTGCATAGTCCACTGCCAGGGCAAGTTTCTGATGGTTGAAGAAATCATCGACGGCAGATCTGTGTTTAACCAACCGGCAGGTCACCTTGAAGCGGCGGAGTCGCTGATTGATGCCTGCAAGCGCGAATTATGGGAAGAAACCGGTATCAGCGCCGAGCCCTGCCGCCTCGTTGGCATTTATCAGTTCAGCGCCAGTGCCGAGCTTGCGTTTTTGCGCTTCACCTTTGTCTGTGAACTCGATGACATAGTGCAAAGTGCGCCACAGGATGCGGCTATCCATGCCCTGCACTGGCTTACTCAGGCCGAAATTAACGATGCTCTGCGCAACCTTAGAAGCCCTTTGGTCAGCCGCTGTATCGACGACTACCTGGCTGGCAATGGTGCAGAACTCAGCATCCTAGACAGCGAACTTCTTTCCATAGCCGCTAGTGGCAATCCGTGATAGAATACGCCCCCGAAAAAACGCCGCAGTTTCAATGCCGAACAGATAAACAACAGGCGCTGAGCCAAGCATTGCTTAGCCATTGTTTTATCTGTGTTTTGCCTGCAATTTGCCTGCGCTTATTTGCAGCACGGGGCAAACACCGCGGTGACTGGTTACTCGAAAGGATCATTTTCAACGTATGACGTCAACAACAGCTTCTCCCGCTGAAATCGCTGCCAACAGCAGCAAAAAAGTCATTGTCGGCATGTCCGGCGGTGTGGACTCTTCTGTCTCTGCGTACCTTTTGAAACAACAGGGGTATCAGGTTGAAGGCCTGTTCATGAAAAACTGGGAAGAAGACGACACCGACGAATACTGCGCCGCCGCTGAGGATCTGAAAGATGCCCAAGCGGTATGCGACAAGCTCGGCATCAAGCTGCACACAGTGAACTTTGCCGCCGAGTATTGGGATAACGTGTTTGAGTACTTCCTCGCCGAATACAAGGCTGGCCGTACCCCGAATCCCGACATCATGTGCAACAAGGAAATCAAATTCAAAGCCTTCCTTGAGTTTGCCGATGACATCCTCGATGCCGATTACATCGCCATGGGCCACTATGTGCGCCGCCGCGACACAGACGGCAAAACCGAAATGCTGCGCGGCATCGATGGCAATAAAGATCAGAGCTACTTCCTGTACACCTTAAGCCACGAGCAGGTTGCCCGCAGCCTGTTCCCGGTTGGCGAGCTGGAAAAGCCGGAAGTGCGCCGCATCGCCGAAGAGCAAGGTCTTATCACCCACGATAAGAAAGACTCCACCGGCATCTGCTTTATTGGTGAGCGTAAGTTCAAAGACTTCCTCGCTACCTACCTGCCCGCCCAGCCAGGCAACATTGAGACTCCAGAAGGCGACATCATTGGCCGCCATGAAGGCCTGATGTACCACACCCTCGGCCAGCGCAAAGGCCTGGGTATTGGCGGCATGAAGAATTCAAACGACGACCCCTGGTATGTGGTCGACAAAGACATGGCCCGCAATGTATTGGTGGTGGCCCAGGGCCACGAGCACCCAAGGCTGATGTCCAAAGGCATGCGCGTTAACCAGCTGCACTGGGTTGACCGTAAGGGCCCGGCTGATGGCGCGCTTATCAGCGTGAAAACCCGCTATCGCCAGCAGGACATTCCCTGCACCGTGAAGATTATCGACGAACAGACCATTGAAGTGCTGTTCGATGAGCCGGTGGCCGCAGTGACCCCGGGGCAGTCGGCGGTGTTTTATGACGCTGAAGTCTGCCTTGGCGGCGGCATCATCGACAGCCTGATTAAGGACTGAGCCATGAGCCAAATGCAAGCCCGCACCATGGCCTTTGCCGGTATCTTGCAGGCGCTCGCCCAGGTGCAATACATCGCCCGCCATGGTGACAGCGACACAGACGCCATGGCCGCCAGCTTAAATACCATTCTGATAACAAGCCCCGAGCAGCCGGAGGACGTTTATGCCGATAAGGTGCAGCTTCAGGTGGGTTACAAGTGGATTTTGAATCAGCTTGGCGACGGCGAAAGCAAAGACGTCGAGATGACCCGCTATCTGGTGGGACTCCTGGCGCTCGAGCGCAAACTTTCCCGCAGCAATGCGTCCCTTGGCATGCTGTCTGAGCGCATCAACCAAATTCATCGCCAGCTCAACCACTTTGCCATCACCGATGAGCAAGTGGTTGCCAATCTGGCCAGTATTTACAGCGATATCATCAGTAACCTTGGCCCCAAGTTGCAGATCACCGGTAACCCAAATGTCCTGCAGCGGCCGCTGGTGCAGCAGAAAATCCGTGCCCTGCTGCTGGCCGCCATGCGCAGCGCCGTTCTGTGGCGCCAGCTGGGCGGCAAGCGCCGTCATCTGGTGTTTGCCCGCAAGGCCATCGTCGATACTGCCAAGAAAAATCTTACCCTATAGACAAATAAAGCCATTCCATTAAGGAGCTTAACAATGGATCTTTCCGCACTGACAGCTATCTCTCCGGTCGACGGCCGCTATGGCAGCAAAGCCGCCGAACTGCGTGGGATCTTCAGCGAGTTTGGTCTCACCAAGTACCGTGTTCAGGTTGAAATCAACTGGCTCAAGCTGTTGTCCAGCTGCCCAGAAATTGAAGAAGTGCCTCCTTTCAGCGAAGAAGCGCTGGCACTGCTGGACGGCATCAAAGATAACTTCAGCGTAACCGACGCCGAGCGCGTAAAGACCATCGAAGCCACCACCAACCACGACGTAAAAGCGGTTGAGTACTTCATCAAAGAAAAAATTGCCCAAAGTGCCGAACTGAGCGCCGTAGGTGAATTCGTTCACTTTGCCTGTACCTCAGAAGACATCAACAACCTGTCCCACGGCCTGATGCTCAAAGAAGCCCGTGAGCAGGTACTGGTGCCTTACTGCCAGAAAGTGCTGGATGCAATCAAGGCTCTGGCCAAGACCTACAAGAGCGTGCCTATGATGTCACGCACCCACGGTCAGCCAGCCTCTCCTACCACTCTGGGTAAGGAAATGGCCAACGTGGCAGTGCGTCTTGAGCGTCAACTGCACCAGATCAAGGCCGTGGAAATCCTCGGTAAAATCAACGGCGCCGTAGGTAACTACAACGCCCACCTGTCTGCCTACCCGGAAGTTAACTGGCATGCCCTGTCTCAGCGTTTTGTCACCAGCCTGGGCCTGAACTGGAACCCGTACACCACCCAAATCGAGCCGCACGACTACATTGCCGAGCTGTTTGATGCCGTGGCCCGTTTCAACACCATAGTGATTGACTTCGACCGTGACATCTGGGGTTACATTGCCCTGGGTCACTTCAAGCAGAAGACCATCGCCGGTGAAATCGGTTCATCTACCATGCCGCACAAGGTAAACCCAATCGACTTCGAAAACTCCGAAGGCAACCTGGGTATCGCCAATGCACTGATGCAGCACCTAGCCTCTAAACTGCCGGTTTCCCGCTGGCAGCGCGACCTGACCGACTCCACAGTGCTGCGCACCCTGGGCGTGGGTATTGCCCACAGCTTGATTGCCTATCAGGCTACCCTCAAAGGCATCAGCAAGCTGGAAGTGAACGAAGCGAGCCTGGCCGCTGAACTCGACAGCAACTGGGAAGTACTGGCTGAGCCGGTGCAAACCGTGATGCGCCGTTACGGCATCGAAAAGCCATACGAGAAGCTCAAAGAGCTGACCCGTGGCAAGCGTATCGATGGCCCTCAGCTGGCTGCCTTTATCGATGGTCTTGAGCTGCCAGAGCCTGTGAAGGCTGAGCTGAAGCTGATGACCCCGGCCAGCTACATTGGCCGCGCCGAAGCCTTCGTGGACGACCTTATCTAATCCACTAATGGAGAGGCGGCAAGGGAAACCAAGCCGCCTTTTTTAACACTATGTATAAGCTCAATCTCGATTTTCAATCATTCCTCGCCAACGACTGGCAGCAAGCCCCCAAAGTCTATAAGGGTGCCTTCCCTGAATTTGACGATCCCATTGCCGCCGACGAGCTTGCAGGCCTTGCCTGTGAAGAAGAAGTCTCGAGCCGGGTCGTGGTCACCAAGGGTGAAGACTGGGACGTTATCTCCGGCCCATTCGAAGACTACGACCAGTTCGGCGAGCAAGGCTGGCAACTCTTGGTACAGGCCGTAAACCACTGGTACCCGGACGCACAGCCCTTGGTAGAAGCCTTCCGCTTCCTGCCGGATTGGCGCTTCGATGATTTGATGGTGTCATTCGCTACTCCCAAGGGCGGCGTGGGACCACACATCGATAACTACGATGTGTTTATCATTCAGGGTGAAGGCCGTCGCCGCTGGACCGTCGGGCCAAAAGGCAACTACGGTCGCCGTGGTGGTAACCCAACCTCGCCATTGATTGAAGATTTTGAGCCCATTATCGACGTGGTGTTGGAAAAGGGCGATGTGCTCTACATTCCGCCAGGTTTCCCCCATCAGGGCGAGACCCTGACCCTGGCGCTGTCTTACTCCATGGGTTTCCGCGCCCCCAGCCAGCAAGAACTTGCCGGACAAATTGCCGATCAGCTGATGGATGAAGACAAGGGCCACAAGCGCTTTATTGCCGCCGAAGGCGCCGCCAGCAAAGGTCTGGTAAGCGTCGCCGAGCAGCAGGGCATAATGCAGCTTATTCGAGAGCTGTGTGACGATAGCGATACTGTCGCCAAGCTGCTGGGTAAGCTTCTGAGTCAAAACCGTTTCGATTTGGATATTCAGGAAGATGAGTCCATGGATGGGGCCGAGCTGCAGGCTGCGCTGGACGAAGGCGCCCTGCTTAGCCGCATCGGCGGGCTTAAAGTGCTCAGGATGGAAGGCGACAGCGAGCCAAGACTCTTTATCGCCGGTGAAGGCTATGTGATTGCCGGCGCCACTGACGAGGAGCTGGTTCAGGTTGCGGATGATGTGACAGTCAGTGCTGACATTGCCCTTCAACCCCATTGGCAGTGCTTTTTTGCCGATATGCTGAAGAAAGGCTATTTCTATCTGGCCGAGGCGTGAGCCGAATCTGAGTAAGCGTCAGCGCGAAAGCGCCCTGAGCACATTGAAGCACCCATTAAAAAAGGCACCATTCAGGTGCCTTTTTTGTATCTGTCATTTTGTATCCGGCATTGCTGCGCCTCACCGCGGCTCAGCTTAGCCCCATAGTTTTTCATCCTGCTGGATTTGATACAGGCTCTGGGCGCGGGAAATCAGGAGATTGGCAAACTTGGCCTGGGTTGGATCTTTCACCGCACCGGACTGAATAAGGTTTTCCGCTTTGAGTTGCCACATCATCGAGAAATGACGCAGGGCTTCACGGGCGGTTTTGGCGACTTTGACATCCACATAATCGCTTGGCAGATCGCCCGACATCACCCAAAACGTTTGCTTGGCAGGCTTCTGGGCTTCCATTTTCCACACGGCGACATACGGGGCCAGATAGCGGCTCTCATCGACCAGCACTTTACCCGGCAAAATGCCTTTTTCGGCCAAAAAGCGGTTGGCCTTTTGAAACTGGGTACGCACCCACTCCTGACGCAGCGCTTCGGGATCCTGTGCTGCGGTTTCTACCTGGGGTTCCTGGGTTTGCTCAGTCATACTTCATTCCTATCTTATTGTTATACCGTGCAAATAAACACCGACGACGGGATTTGTAACGGGGAGTTGATGGGTCGAGACTGCCATAACTTTACGTTGACGTAAAGTGGAAAGCTAAATTGCCACGGCGATCACAAATATTCCACACACGGCCTTTGTTGAGAGTATCCCTAAATGCTATGGTTTCGCAATAAATATAACGACCGCAGGCCTTCCCTGCGGCTTTTTATAAGCAATCCGGAGATCCTCTAACGTGGCTGTATTCAATCATGTATCTTTTGACGAGCATGAACAGGTAGTGTTCTGTCATGACAAGGAAAGCGGCCTGAAGGCCATTATCGCGGTTCACAACACCAACCTTGGTCCAGCAGTGGGTGGTTGCCGTATGTGGAACTACCAGTCCGATGACGAGGCCCTGACCGACGTACTGCGTCTCTCCCGCGGTATGACCTATAAAAATGCCCTTGCCGGCCTGACAATGGGCGGCGGCAAGTCGGTGATCATCGCCGATCCCAAAACCCAGGACAGAGAAGCCCTGTTCCGCGCCTTCGGCCGTTTTATCAATACCCTGGGTGGCAAATACTATTCAGCAGAAGACGTGGGCACTACCACCGCCGATATCATGATTGCCCATCAGGAAACCCCGTACATGGCGGGTCTGGAAGGCAAGAGTGGCGATCCTTCACCTTTTACCGCCCTGGGCACCTACCTGGGGATCAAGGCAGCGGTGAAGCATCAGCGCGGCCTGGACACACTCAAGGGGCTTAAGATCTCCGTACAGGGCGTTGGCCACGTGGGTTACTACCTGTGTAAGCACCTGCATGAAGAAGGCGCCGAGCTTATCGTCACCGACATTCATCAGCCTTCCCTCGACCGGGTAGCCACCGAGTTTGGTGCGACCGTGGTTGCGCCGCAGGATATCTACTCTCAGGACGTGGACGTATACGCCCCCTGTGCCCTGGGCGCCACCATCAACGATGCCACCCTGCCGCTGCTCAAGGCAAAGATTGTGGCGGGCTGTGCCAACAACCAGCTGGCCGAGCCACGCCACGGACAGCTTCTGAAAGACATGGGTATTCTCTATGCCCCTGACTATGTGATTAACGCCGGTGGCATCATCAACGTGTCGTTTGAGAACAACTACGACGTAGCCAAGTCCACCGCCAAGGTCGAAAAAATTTACGATACCCTGCTGACCATCTTCACCGCTGCGGATGCGCAAAATCGCACCACAGGTGAAATCGCCGACGAGATGGCGCGCGCCATTATCGACGCCGCTGCCAAATAAGCTTAGCGCTCGGTCACTTAGGGGAAACCAGTCCGGTTTCCCCTTTTTTATGGCCAACATCAAGGCTCAAATACGGCGAAAATCTTTTGCCAAACTATTTTTATCCGCCCATCAGGGGGATAGAAATTTGTCATCCATTTTTACGATTTTCTCGCTGGCGAACCCTCTTATCCTTTGCTTGACTTAGACACTCCCCCAACAGCAGGAGCCCTTCATGGTCTGTTTCAAATACAGTCTGAATCAGGATGCAGTGGAGTTGCAGGCAAGCAATTGGAATGGTATTGAGCGCGTGTTTGTGAACGGTGAAATGGTGTCAAGCAAACTGAATTTTGCCGGACAAAGTGAGCATACTGTCGCGTTGAAAGACGGACACAGGGCAAAATTTCAATTACTTATCGATCCTCAGACTGAAGAGATCATGTGCCGCATTTACAAAAAAGGTGTGCTTATCGCAAGCCTTAAACAGGGCAAGGACAACCTGGCGCAAACCAAATCGATGATGTGGCAACTTCTGCTGATGCTCTGCTTGGGCGGCGGCCTCTTGCTGACCCTGGCCAACTGGAACTGAGCGACTGAAACTGACTCGCCAACGCTTGCGGACTGAATTTGGCCAATTGAATCCGGCCAATTGAATCTGGCTAATCTAAGCTGGCCAATTAAGAATGGCCAGTCGAGGCTGGCATGCAGGGCCTCAGCGCTGAGTTGACTGCTCACCTATCCAATAACAAGGCCGGCAATTGCCGGCCTTGTTATTTTTGTCTGTGCGGTTTGCGCGCTGTGTAACCGGAAAGACTCAGGTTCGGTTTATCTTATTCAGCAGCTTCATCAGCAATGCCTGCTCTTCATCGTCCAGTTCGGCCATAAACTTCTCGTTCACCCGTTCGGCCTCGCAAATCAGGTCCTGCTCCAGCGCCTTGGCTTCGTCGGTGAGGAAAATCTGGAAAGCGCGGCGGTTATCGGCTTCCTGATGGCGGGTAATCAGCCCCTGCACCTGCAACTGATCAAGCAGGCGGGTCATGGTGTAGTTGGCCACATCGCAGCGGCGCGACAGTTCAGTCTGGGTAATACCTTCCTCCTGCCACAGCGCAAACAGCACCGGCCAGAGCTTGATATCCAGCTGATAGCGCCTGAGGCGTTGGTCCAGCTCATTGGCAATGGCCACATTGAGATGGGAAACCAAATAACCAAGACTTTCCTGACGATTCAAACAGCACCTCCCGTCATCCAGCAAGCGTTAAGTCTCCTTAACCACTTCCTTTAATACTATCACCTAAAGCGCAATAAACTAGGAGGATGCGGGAAATTCAACTTCAGTCGTCAACCAGGGTTTCGGCAAATCGATAGAAGCAGGCGCGGCCCATGCTGGCGCTGAGGTCATTCTGCAACGCAATCAGCACTCCATCCTCGGCGAGTTGGATATCGCTTGCACTGACCAGATATTCATGTCCAAGTGTTGAAATCAGTCGAAAACCGCCCTCAGCGGGCTCAAAATCGACGATAACCACAGGCGTGTGAGCCACAGCCACCCTCACCCGCTCCATCGGCGTCACCAGCGCCCAGTGCTCGCCATCACGCCTGAGCACCGACATAAACAGCCTGGCAAACTTCTCTGGCAGGGCCTCGCCGAGATATTGCCACTGGCCGTGGGTATCTATGCTGAAAAGCGGCTGCTCACTGCAAAGCGCCGGCACGGCCTGTGTGCGACTGTCTTTGAGGCTAGATAGCGCCGCCGATACCTGCTCAGGGTTTTCATTATCTTTGGAATTCATATTTTCACAGCCCCAATAGCAAAAAGGCCCCGAAGGGCCTTGGCAAGCTTAGATAAGCTCCAGCAACGCTTCCAGCGGATGCTTGGGCCTGAAGCCTGAGAAGCGCTTCACCTGAGAGCGGCAAGAATACCCAGACACCAAAATCTCGGCTTGTGATGTGCCCTCAATGCTTTCTTTCCAGGACATATCATACAGCTTTTGCGAGCGCTCCAGGTTATCCAGCTCATGGCCGTAGGTGCCTGCCATGCCGCAGCAGCCAAGGTTCTTCACCTTGAGCGTGGCGCCAAATCTGGCAAACACGGTACTCCATTCTTTGGCGGTGCCCGGCTTGGCGGTGGACTCGGTGCAGTGGCTGAACCAGGTGTACTCGCGGCCCGATGACTCACGCTGCGGCAACGCCTCAAGCACCTCCATCAACCACTCGTTGGCGAGCTTGATATTGAAGTCGCCGCGAGCGTTACCGAGCGCCACCTTGTACTCATCACGGTACACCAGCACCATGGCCGGATCCACGCCCACCATGGGCATTTCAAGCTGACTGAGTTCATTGAAGAAGGCCGCCGCCGTGCCTGCTGTGGCAGCAAACTTATCGAGGAAGCCCTTGATATGAGCGGGCTTGCCATTTGGCTTGAATGGCAGCAGCACTGGCTTAAAGCCAAGCTTTTCAATCAGCTTCACGAAGTGATACACCAGGCCTGCATCATAGAAGCTGTTGAATGGGTCCTGGGCCACCAACACGTAACGGCTGCGCTCGGCGGCCGGAATACGTTTCAGTGACTCAAGGTCATACCCCAGACTCTGATGGCTCTCAAGCCTTTGGGTCAGGGTTGGCACCGACAGTTTAGGCGCATCCACATAGCCGATGGCTTTCTTGATAACCCACTGGGACACAGTGTTTTGCGACAGCGCATTCACCATCTTCGGCGCTTTGGCCATCAGCGGCAGCGCATCTTCGATACCGGCCACCAGATAGTCTTTTGGCGGACGCAGATAACGCTGGTAGTAGATATTGAAAAACTGGGCACGGAACTTGGGCACATCCACCTTGACCGGGCACTGACCCGAGCAGGCCTTACAGGCGAGACAGCCCTTTAAGGATTCCATCACCTCGTGGGAATAGTCGTACTCTTCCTTGGCTTTTAAGGTATTTTGCGCCCGCTGCAGCAGCCCAAGGGGCTTGGATTTGGCAAGCTGCTCCACATCCACGCCTTCGGCTTCCAAAAGCCTTAACCATTCGCGCATCAGCGACGAGCGGCCCTTGGGGGATTGGATACGATCGCCGGTCGCCTTGAACGACGGGCACATGGGCGAATAGGCTGAGTAGTTAAAGCACAGGCCATTGCCGTTGCAGTTCATCACATCGGGGAAGGCTTCGCGCACGTTAACGGGAATTTGCCGGTCGAAGCTGCCGCGCTTGGCGCTGTCGACATTATAAAACAGCTCGCCCTTGTCTTTTGGGGCCACCAGCTTGCCGGGGTTTAAGCGGTTATCAGGGTCAAACCAGCCCTTGATGTCCTGCAGCACGCAATAGAGCTCATCACCAAACACAGCCGGACCGTATTCACCGCGGACGCCCTTGCCGTGCTCGCCCCACATCAGGCCGCCATATTTAAGCGTCAGCGCCGCCACTTCATCGGAAATAGTTCGAAGGAGCTGTTCATCCAAGGGATCGCACATATCAAGCGCCGGACGGACGTGCAGCACACCCGCATCCACATGGCCAAACATGCCGTATTGCAACTTATGGCCATCGAGTAGCGCCCGGAACTCCATAATAAAGTCGGCGAGCTTCTCAGGCGGCACGGCAGTGTCTTCGGCAAAGGCGATGGGTTTGCGGCTGCCCTTGGCGGCACCCAAGAGGCCCACGGCCTTTTTACGCATGGCGTAGATTTTCTCGATACTGCCCTTATCGTGGGTGCTTTGAAAGCCCACCACGCCGCACTCGCCGTTTTCGATTTGCTGAGCAAGCACAGCTTCGAGCGCCACCAGTTTGGCGTTTACTTCGGCTTCGTCACCGGCAAACTCCACCATATTGAGGCCATCGATATGCTTGCCGGGCACCTCCTGAATGAGTTCACTCACCGAGTGCCAGACGATATCTTCACGGGCAAGGCCCAGCACCTTGGAGTCGACGGTTTCCACGACTGTGGCGTTGGCTGCCACCAGCGACGGTGCGTGACGCAGCGCCGACTCGAAAGAATCGTATTTGATATTCACCATGGCGCGCTGCTTGGGCAGCGGCGTGAGATTCACCTTAGCTTCGGTGATAACGGCCAGGGTGCCTTCGGAGCCGGTAAGAATGCGGCTTAAATCGAACTGACTGAGCTTATCGTCCCACACGTGCTCCAAATCGTAACCGGTGAGGAAACGGTTTAAGCGTGGAAAACGGGTTTTCACCAGCTCGCGCTTGTCGCGGCACACGGCGGAGATATTGGCAATCAGCTTACCGGCAAGACTGGTGCTGTCCACTGCATCCAGGTTTTCGGCAGCCATCGGGGCTGAATCCAGCACAGAGCCATCGATAAGCACGCTCTTGAGGCCAAGCACATGATCTGAGGTTTTGCCGTACACCAGTGAGCCTGCGCCCGAGGCGTCGGTGTTAATCATGCCGCCCAGGGTGGCGCGGTTGGAGGTCGACAAATCGGGACTGAAGAAAAAGCCATGGGGCCTTAAGGCATCGTTGAGGGCATCTTTCACCACACCTGCCTGTACCCGCGCCCAGCCTTCCTCGGCGTTGACTTCCAGCACCTTATTCATATGGCGCGATAAATCGAGGATAAGACCGTGGGTCAGCGACTGACCATTGGTGCCGGTGCCGCCACCGCGGGCACTGAAAACCACCTCGCGGAACTCGTCTTTGGCGGCGAGTTGCATCACCCGCTGCACATCCAGGGTGCTCTTGGGATACAGCACCGCCTGCGGCAGAAACTGATACACGGAGTTGTCTGTGGCCTGCACTATGCGGGCGCTGTAACGGGTATCTATCTCGCCGTCAAAATCAGCGGCAAGCGCCTCGAGAAAGGCCAGATAGACGGGTTCCAGAGTTTGCTGGTGAGAAAGCAGGGGTAACATGCACGGCGTCTGTGTTGTTGTTTTATGCGGGCATTATAAACAAAAAAAAGCCGCTAAAAAGCGGCTTTTGTTACACATCGGTAAAAAGGGGCGCCGCTGGCGCCGACCTTCTCAGAATGTGGCTATATTTGCCCGGATTAACCGTGGGCCTCGGCCAGGTACAGCCAGGTATCGATCACTGTGTCAGGGTTCAGTGACACGGTATCAATGCCCTGCTCCACCAGCCAAGCGGCGAAGTCGGCGTGATCAGAAGGACCCTGACCACAAATGCCCACGTAGGCGCCCTTGGCCTTGGCGGCCTTGATGGCCATGGCCAGCAGTGCCTTCACAGCTTCGTTACGCTCATCAAACAGGTGGCTGATGATGCCGGAGTCACGGTCCAGACCCAGAGTCAGCTGAGTCAGGTCGTTAGAGCCGATGGAGAAACCATCGAAGTGCTCCAGGAACTGCTCGGCCAACAGGGCGTTGGATGGCAGTTCGCACATCATGATAACCCGCAGGCCGTCTTTACCACGCTCCAGGCCCTGCTCTTTCAGGAGTTCAATCACCTGCTCGGCCTCACCCAGGGTGCGCACGAATGGGATCATGATTTCCACGTTCTTCAGGCCCATGTCGTTGCGAACGCGCTTGATGGCTTCACATTCGAGGGCGAAACAGTCACGGAACGACTCAGAGATATAACGGCTGGCACCGCGGAAGCCCAACATTGGGTTCTCTTCTTCCGGCTCGTAGCGGTCACCGCCCACCAGGTTGGCGTACTCGTTTGACTTGAAGTCAGACATACGCACGATCACCTTCTTAGGATGGAAGGCGGCCGCGATGGTGGCGATACCTTCAACCAGACGGGCTACGTAGTACTCAACAGGCGAGTCGTAACCGGCAATCATCTCGTTGATTTCTTCCTGCAGGGCAGCTTCCTGCTGGTTGAATTCGAGCAGTGCCTTGGGGTGAATACCAATCATGCGGTTGATGATGAACTCAAGACGGGCCAGACCCACACCCTCGTTTGGCAGACGGGCGAAGTCGAAGGCGCGGTCAGGGTTACCCACGTTCATCATTATCTTCATTGGCAGATCGGGCATGGAATCAACGCGGCTGGAGATCACTTCGAACTCCTGCTTGCCATCGTAGATATAACCAGTGTCGCCTTCGGCGCAGGATACAGTCACCATCTGGCCGTTCTGGATACGGTCAGTCACATCACCACAACCCACTACGGCTGGCACGCCCAGTTCACGGGCGATAATGGCAGCGTGACAGGTACGACCGCCACGGTTGGTCACGATAGCGCTGGCGCGCTTCATGATAGGTTCCCAATCCGGGTCGGTCATGTCGGTAACCAGTACGTCACCTGGCTGGATTTTGTCCATTTCATCAATGGATTTCAGCACCTTGGCAACACCGCTGCCCACCTTGTGACCGATGGCACGGCCTTCGCTGATCACAGGACCGCGGCTCTTTAAGTGATAGCGTTCAATCAGCTGAACATCTTCACGCGAACGTACGGTTTCAGGACGGGCCTGAACTATGTACAGCTTGCCATCGTTGCCATCTTTGGCCCACTCGATGTCCATTGGACGACCGTAGTGCTTCTCGATGATCATCGCCTGCTTGGCCAGTTCCATCACTTCAGCATCGCTGATGGAGAACTGACGACGGTTCTCAACCGCCACATCTTCAATTTTCACCTGCTTACCGTGTGAAAGATCGTCTGAGTAGACCATCTGGATAAGCTTGGAACCGATGTTGCGGCGAACCACGGCCTGGTGGCCGGCGGTCAGGGTTGGCTTGTGAACATAAAATTCGTCAGGGTTTACGGCGCCCTGCACCACCATTTCACCGAGACCGTATGAAGAGGTCACGAATACCACGTCGTCGTTACCTGACTCGGTGTCGATGGTGAACATAACACCAGAGGAAGCCATGTCGGAGCGCACCATGCGCTGCACACCGGCAGACAGCGCCACACCACGGTGGTCGTAGCCCTGGTGAACACGATAAGAAATCGCGCGATCGTTGAACAGAGAGGCAAACACGTGCTTGATAGCCACCAGCACAGAGTCGTAGCCTTTCACGTTCAGGAAGGTTTCCTGCTGACCGGCAAAAGAGGCATCAGGCATGTCTTCGGCGGTGGCAGAGGAACGTACGGCGAAGGAAGCATCCTTGGTCTCGCCGCAGAGTTTGTCATAGGCCTCGTGGATGGCCTGTTCGAGTTCGGGTTGGAAGGGGGTTTCAATAACCCACTGTCTGATCTGTGCACCCACTTTCGCCAGTGCGTTAACATCGTCGACGTCCAGAGTGTCAAGAATGTCGTAAATCTTCTGGTTTACTCCGCTTTGCTCCAGGAACTCATTAAATGCATGAGCCGTGGTTGCAAAGCCACCGGGGACTTGAACACCTGCGTTGGCCAGATTGCTGATCATCTCGCCAAGTGAAGCATTCTTTCCGCCAACCTTGTTGACGTCGCCCATGCCCAATTCCTGATACCAGAGTACATATTGCTGCACAGTTCTATCTCCGCATGTTTATTTAGTTGGCCCCTTCACACCGGGGCAGCGGCATTTTACACTTCGGGGCATTAAGCGTAAATCTATAATTTTCTTTGTAATTTTATTACTACATGAGGTTGGTATGGCTCGTAAAGTTTTCTACATTTCCGACGGAACGGCGATCACGGCAGAAGTTTTCGGCCATGCAGTACTTTCACAATTTCCCATGGAATTTGAAGCAATTACCATCCCATTCGTGGAAACGAATGCCAAGGCTGAAGCAGTTAAAAAGCAGATAAATGATAGTTTTATTACAACAGGAGAGCGGCCACTGGTATTTCATTCCATCGTGAAGCCGGAGATCAGGGATGTTATCTATTCCAGTGAAGGCCTGGATTACGACTTTTTGAACACCTTCGTGGCACCACTTGAACAACAATTGGGCGTCAGTGCTGCGCCTGTGCTGCATCGCACCCACGGGAAAGCCAACCACAGCTATGAGGCGCGTATCGATGCCATCAACTTCGCCATGGAAAATGATGACGGCCAAACCTTAAAGCACATGGACAAGGCGGATATTATTCTGTGCGGCGTGTCCCGCTGCGGCAAAACCCCATCGAGCCTGTATTTGTCGATGCAATTTGGTATTAAAGCCGCCAATTATCCTTTTACAGAGGATGACATGGACAACTTAAAGCTGCCTGAAGCGCTTAAGCGTAATAAAGGAAAAGTGTTCGGCCTGACCATAGATCCGGTGCGGTTGCAGGAAATCCGCCAGAGCCGGATGGAGAACAGCCGCTACTCGTCACTGCGCCAGTGCCGACTGGAAGTCAAAGAAGTGGAGATGCTGTTCAAGAAGGAACGCATTCCTTATATAGACACCACCAACCACTCGGTGGAAGAAATTGCCACCAAAATCCTCGACATGACGGGCATGGAGCGTCATATGTTCTGATCCTGCTGCAATGAGCAAACGGATCTAACTTAAATCAATTTCGTTGCACAGTTGTCGATTTATTACACAATCGGCACTGTGCAGCACGTCACTATTGGTTATAATCCGGTTCAATCTGGCGATAAGCCCGCACCAAACCGGTATGCTGAATGACGATTAAGACTGACGAACTACGCACATCCCTTCTTTGTAAAGTAATTTCACCTTCGCAACTGGCGGCCGAGTATCCGCTCACTCAGGAAGCGGCTGACTATCTGGTTGCCCAGCGCCGTGAAGTAGAAGCCATTCTGACCGGTCAGGATCCACGCCTTCTGGTGATCATCGGCCCCTGCTCTATTCACGATACCGAAGCCGCACTGGAATACGCCGGACGCCTGGCGAAACTGCACCACGAACTGAAAGACGATTTGTGCATCCTGATGCGGGTGTATTTTGAAAAGCCACGTACCATTGTAGGCTGGAAAGGTCTGATTTCCGACCCGGATCTGGACGGCAGTTTCAGTGCCAACAAAGGCCTGCGTATGGCCCGTCATCTGCTGCAGCAAATTACCGAACTTAAACTGCCTATCGCTACCGAATTTTTGGATATGGTGAACGGTCAGTACATCGCGGATCTTATCACCTGGGGGGCTATCGGCGCCCGCACCACTGAGAGCCAAATCCACCGTGAAATGGCCTCGGCACTGTCTTGCCCGGTAGGCTTTAAAAACGGCACTGACGGCAATATCAATATTGCTGTGGATGCAGTGCGCGCCGCCAAGGTGCCACATATCTTCTACTCGCCGGACAAAGACGGCCATATGTCAGTTTACCGCACCCATGGTAACCCATACGGCCACATCATTCTGCGTGGTGGCAAGAACCCCAATTACGCGCAGGAGCATGTACAAAAGGCCCATGAGCAGCTCAAAGCCACCGGCATCGACACAGGCATGGTGATTGACTTCTCCCATGGCAACAGCCAGAAGCAGCACATGAAGCAGCTCGAAGTGGCCGAAGACGTGATGGCACAAATTCGCGCCGGTTCCACTGCCATCGCCGGGATCATGGCCGAAAGCTTTATCGAAGAAGGCAACCAGAGTGTGGTGGAAGGTCAGCCGCTTTGCTACGGCAAGTCAATTACCGATGCCTGCCTGAGCTGGGGCGATACCGAGCCGCTGCTGCGCAGCCTCGCTGCCGCTGCCCGGGTGCGCCGCGAGCTGAAAAAGTAAACTCGCTTCATAAACCAGCGCTACTTTTGGCAAGACAGAAAAAAGCCTCCCAATGGAGGCTTTTTCCTTTTGCAGCATAGTAAATCTAAAGACAGATCACTGGCCGCATTGCCACGGCCCCATAGCCTGCCAGGCGCTGCCGCTGCCGGGGGCTTCGCCCTGGGTCCACCAGCTCGCCTGCCAAAGTTTGCCATTGAAGGTTGCCTGCTTACCCTGGGCGTAGGCAATGGCCGGATCCCAGGGCAGCAACACCTGACTGACCAAGCTCCAGGCGCCGTTCGACGCCGAAGGCTCACTGCCTTGATTCCACCAATTGGCGCGCCACACCAGCGAATTGAAGCTCACCTTATCACCGCTGTTGTAGATAGTCGCCGCCGCCCAGGCGGGGTGATTGAGCGCATCGGGATCAGACACGCTGCAATCATCCGCCGCGATGACGTTAAAATCTCGACTTTCTTTGCTGCCGGTTTCGAGGTTTTGCAGCATCAGCCTGTAGCTGCCAACCTCAGTCAAAGCAAGACTTCTGGCAAGCGAGCCCTGGGCGAGCTGCAAGCTCTCTTCACTGACGAGTGCCGAGTCTTTTTCCAGCCCCAGCGTCACTGCCACCGGCTTGCTGGCATTAAGCTCATAAGTCACCTCAACACTTGCGTTTTGCAGGGTGTAGGACGGCTTGAGGCCATTTATCGTCACCGCCGGCGGCGAAGACTTAAGGTCGAGCCGATAGCTAAGTCCGGCCTCGCGGGTCCACACCTTATTGTCGCCAAGCACATCGCTGTAACTGATACTGCCATCCTGAACTTTCACGCCAATGGCCACCAGACTGGTTGCTGTGCCCACCTGAGCGGCGAGGTTTTTGGCCCATATTCCGTCCTCAAGTTCGGCTTCAGCAACAGTGCGCTTTTCAAATACTTTCTCAGCGCCGACGCCATCAAACACCCGGAACCAGAGCTCATCCCCTGGCTCAACATCGAGTCCCGGTGGCACAAATGCCCCCAGCGTTTGCCAGTCCGGCACACTGCCGCCTTGATCCAGCACTATGTCAGAACAGTTATAAAAGCCCTCGCCTGCCGCATCATCGCGCTGCCAACGGGTGTACAAGGTGGCCTCGCCGCTGCGACCTGCCGGAATAGCAATCCGCATCCGGTAATACTTTTTATCGCCAATCAGGCTAATGGGCTGATCGCCAAGCTCAGCAATCAGCTCAAGCTTGCCCCAGCTCAGCGCCTCAGTGGCCGCATCGTAATCCGGGGTCGATAAGTAAAACTGCCAGAAACTTGGGTTATGGGGCGTGTGAGCGGCAAACAGCAGCTCCACTGTGCCATCGGCATCCACCGTCATTGCGGTACGTTGCCAATCGCGCGACACCACATCCATACCGCGTTTGGCATGGTCGGCCGCGGCGCACAGCTTGCCATCGGGAATGGCCGCTTTGACGGCTTCCATATTGCGAAAATCGGCAACGTTGATGGAAAACTCATGGTTTTGCACAAATTGCACAGTGCCCGATGCCAAAAAGGCCGCGCGGCAGGCGGCATTGGGAATGGCGCTGCCATCATCGGGCCACCAGTAGCCCCCCTGCTCGGTACAAAATTCCTGTCTGGCCTTGGGGTATTCCATCAGGCCATGGGCCAGCGCTTGTGAGCTTGCACCCAGCAAGGCAAGCGACAAGATAAGCTTATGTTTATTCATTGATATATCCTCCAATCCTTTGCCCTTTGTTCAGGTCGGGCATGAGGAAAAGGCGCCCGCGGGCGCCTTTATGGTGAGATTAGATGTTGCAGACAAAGTCCCAATCGGCAGAAGTGCCTGGCTCGGTGTTGGTCCACCACTTGGCCACGTATACGGCGGTGGCATTTTTCATGCGATCGCCGCCCGCAGCATGGCTTGGGTTACCGGCCCAATCGGTTTGCGGGAAGTTGGGATAGGCAGGCACTGCACTGGCATCAATGCCTTTGGCCTCACAGCTATCCACCGGTGGCGTGTTGCAGGCAGGATCGTTTGGCGTTACCGAGCAATCCACCGGCGGGGTGCCGCCATCACCATTCCCTGAATCGACGCTGCCAAAACCATAGGTTTTGCCATCAAAGGTCACGGTAAAGTTGGACGGCATGGACACCGGCAGGTAGTACTTTATCACCCCATCGAGAGAGGCGCCGGGCGCCAGACTCTGCCAACCGGGCAAGGTGAATTTCACCCGGTGGAAGTCGTTCTCCAGGCCACCGATGTTGTTACCAGCGGCGTTGGAGCCATCGGTTTTCACGGTGAGATTCAGGCCCGATTGATCGCTGATTTGCGACGAGGTAGAGCTTGAAATATCAAACTCGAACACGGCGCCACCGGGGATGGTCACACTGCTGTTGTTGCTGATGGTCAGGGTTGGGGTGATGGGATAGTTGTTATCCCCTTCTTTAAAGCCGCTAAGCGAGGCAGACAGCGCCAGGGTTGACGTTGGCATCTCGCCGGAGGCGACCTTGTTGCCGTATGGCGCAGCGCTGGCAAAGGCGTTGTAGGCGATGCTGGTCAGGGTGTCGCCCATAAAGAACTCACCGCTGCCGCCATTGCGCTCTGGATACCAGCTGTAGTCACCCGCCAGTTCCCAGAACATCACGCCGCCGATGCCCTTATCCACCACATACTGCACCTTGGCGCGCATGGACTCTTCATCTTCGGTGGAGATAAACACCTTCTTGTCAGCGTTCCACAGCCAGGGCGCTACCGCGACTGCATCGTAATGACGCTGATAGTTGCCTGAAAGCTTATCGGCTGGGTTGTTCAGCGGATCCAGCCCATAGTCGGCCAGATACGATGGCACCAGGCCAGCTTCGAGGTTCTTGGCATGCCACATGGGGTTGGAGCCAGCAAACACTTCATTGCCGTTCACATCCAGATCGTGCCACAGGTTATCAATACCTTCAGCGCCATAACCGCAGTTGGCGGTGCCTTCGCCGGTACCGGCCGGGCAGGCATTCTGATCCGGCGCTGGTGCCAGTCCCCACAGACCGTTGTTACCGCCATTCACGCCCTGCCAGCCGCGGGTGTAGTAAGGCAGACCTATGTTGATCCGGCCCGATGGCAGTGAGCCGCGGAAGTAGTGATAGGCCCAGTCGGTGTTGAGGTAACCAATACCGCCGTATTGCGCAGTGCTGTACACATCCCAGTGCGCCAGCTCAGCATCGAGACCCGTATCGAACAGCGCGGCATTGTGGCCGACGAAGTCGTTCCAGGCACCGTGCAGGTCGTAGCTCATAATGTTGACGTAATCCAGATATTTGGTCATCTGGTAGGCTTCCATACCGCGCAGCAAATAGCCTGACGCAGGTGCCGCCACGGTCAGCATATAGTGCTTGCCATCTTCACGACCGGCCGCGTCCAGCTTCTCACGCAGGGTCTTCATCAGCGCATCGTACTGCTTGAACAGTGAGCCACGCAGGGGTTCGGAAATCCAGAAGTCATCCGGGTTACCCGCCTTGCCCATGGAACTGGCGTACTCGTAGTCGATGTCGGCACCATCAAAACCATAGCTGCGCAGGAAGGCCACCACGGAATCGGCAAAGGTGTCGATTCCGGCCTGGGTCTTGGTCATTTCATAGAAACCACCACTGGCGACCCGGTTGCCGTTGTCATCGAAATAACCACCGGTTTCGGCCCAGCCACCGATGGAAATCAACGTTTTCACATCTGGGTGCTGCTTCTTGAATTTATTCAGCAGGTTGAAGTGACCGGAATAGCTGAAGCCCGGGTCCATTTCGGCGCCGGCTACACCAGGCCAGGTCATATTGGTGGCCGCGTTATCGGCCGCCTGCGGGTTGCCGATAGACACCTTGTTGTTGGCATCCACATGGGCAAAGGCGTAGTTGATGTGGGTGATCTTGTCCCAGGGGATGTCCTTGGCGAGGTACGATGGTTGACCGTTTTTGCCTGTGCGCCAGGAAGTGAAATAACCGATAACACGGCGGGCATGGTCGTTGCCCATTTTCTCGCGGCCTTGTTCATCGTACACCAGGCAGTAAAGCGAGTTGCCCACCAGACCATCGGGGCGGCACGCCTCATGATCGCTTGGCATCTCACCAATATAACCACTGACGGCTGCAGAGCTGCTTTCAAGCCCCTGGTCGTCCACCGCCCGCGCCTGCAGGCTCAGGCTGCCATCGGCTGGCGTGAAGTTGAATTCGAACGGCGCACTGTCATCAACGCCGACAAGGCTGCCATTGGCATAAAAACTGACCGAGGCAACGCTGCCATCGGCATCACTGGCATCGGCGCGGATACTGAGACTGCCACCACTGGCAAGGGTGAAGCCCGCCGTGGGCTGAGTAAGACTCACCACCGGCGCCTGATTGGCGGCCTTGACGGTAACGCTGACCTCGGCCGAGCGCCCTTCTGCGCCGCTGCCATCGAAAGCACGGCTTTCAAGACGATAGCTGCCTGCAGTCTGCGGCGACCAGTTAAAGGCCCAGGGCGCGGCAGAGTCGGTAGCAAACTTGCTGCCGTTAACCCAGAGTTCCACCGAGGCAACGGCATCGTTACTGTCAGGATCGCTGGCGTCTACGGTCACGGATACACTATCACCTACGGTGACAACGCTGTCATTTTGAGGTGCAGAAATTGCGGTCTGGGGCGGTAAATTATTGGCATTCACCACCAGAATTTGTACGTTGGCCTCGGTGGCTGCGCCCTTGTCATCGGTGGCTTTGGCCACAATCACCACGCTGCCGGTTTTATCAACTGACCAGGGAGAGCTGATGGCCGCGCCATTGGCAAACCACTCAAGGCTCACTACCTGACCATCGGCATCTGAGGCACTGGCTTCCAGCAACAGCTGGTCGCCCAGATTGTACTGTGCACCCGCCATCGGTGAGCTGATGGTCACATCGGGCGCCTGATTGCTGCCTTCACAGGCGCCGAGGTTTTTCCAAACACCCCAGTCGCCGGATAGCGATGGGTCTTCGTTTTGGGTCCACCACTTGTTCTGGAACAGGGTGTTTTGGTGGGTCACCTGGGTGGTGGTTGCATAGATGGTTTGGGCAGCCCAGGGGGCAACGCCCTGGCAGTCTGCGGCGAAGGCTTGCTGGGCAAAAGCGCCAGACAGAGCCAAAGCGGTACACAAAGCCAAGCGGTTCACGCCCGTAGGGCGCCCACTGTAGGGGGGTTGTTTCATACTCAGGACCTCAATTTATTAATTTAATTAGCTTTTAGCTTTTCCGAACCCCGGCAAAGCGGGTAAGCGGCCGAATTGCTTCGAGGACAGCATCGGTGTTTTTAACTTAGCCGCGAAATTCCCAAAAGTTAACTACCTGAATATGAAATTTGATTACATTTTATACCGATATATTCGATCTAACTGAATTAAAAAGGGATTATTTTTGAAACAGAGTTGCAGTTTTGCTACAAAATTAGCGCTTACAAATATAGCGTACGCTTTAAGCAATGGCAGAGATCAGCCGAAAATCGTATACTGCGCGCCTTTCACCTAAACACCAGATTTGTCTGCATAACCACAAGGTTGCCGTATGCCACTGACTGATACCCTGCCCCAGTTTCCTGAGGCCATTGCCCGCCGCATCGATTCATCGGAAGCCCGTGTAATCAAAGCGGTTTTCCCCTCCAATACCAACCACCACAACACCCTGTTTGGTGGCGAAGCCCTGGCCTGGATGGATGAAACCGCCTTTATCGCCGCCACCCGCTTTTGCCGTAAACCACTGGTAACCGTGAGTTCCGATAGAATTGATTTCAACAAGGCTATTCCGGCCGGCAGTTTGGCGGAACTGATTGCCCGGGTTATCCACGTAGGCAATACCAGTTTGAAGGTGGAAGTGAACATTTTTGTCGAGGACATGTATCAGGACAAAAGAGAACATGCCATTCGCGGCGTGTTTACCTTTGTTGCCGTGGATGAAAACCGAAAGCCCACCCAGGTGTGGCAGCACGACTGACCAAAATTCCTGTACCCGCTGGTGTGATTGGCCAAAATTACACCAGCCTTTCACACAAACCGCGGATTATACTTTAGTCTAGGCTGATAGAAATTCTAAGGATTTAAAGTATTTACCCAGGATAAATCCGTAGGATCCTGCTGGTTTTTTCTGTTACATTGGTTCATTGCACATTCAAGAACAATAAGAACCCTGCAACAACATGAAGCTCGAGAATCTCAATATCATCATTGCCGATGATCACCCATTGTTTCGCAACGCGCTGAGACAAGCCTTGTCCAGTGCCTTTGCCGATACACGTTGGTTTGAGGCAGACAGTGCAGATGCACTGCAGCAGGTACTGGATAACACCGATGCCGAGTACGACTTGGTGCTGCTCGATTTGCAGATGCCCGGCTCCCACGGTTATTCCACCCTCATCCATCTTCGCTCCCACTACCCAGATATCCCGGTGGTGGTGATTTCAGCCCACGAAGATGCGCAAACCATCAGCCGTGCCATCCATTATGGCAGCGCCGGTTTTATCCCCAAATCTGCCTCGATGGAAACCCTCACCGAAGCCATGAGCGCTGTGCTTTACGGTGATATCTGGCTGCCGCCAGGGGTTGAGATCATTAAGATTGAAGAAGATGGCACAGATCAAATGGCGGGCAAGCTCGCGGATCTGACTCCGCAGCAATACCGGGTATTGCAGATGTTTGCCGAAGGTCTGCTCAATAAGCAAATCGCCTATGATTTGGGGGTATCCGAGGCCACCATCAAGGCCCACGCCACTGCGATTTTCCGTAAGCTTGGCGTGAGAAACCGCACCCAGGCGGTGATAGCGCTGCAGCAACTGGAAATGGATAAGGTCGATTTGGGTTAATCCCCCCCTGCAAAACATCAAAAGGCCGCATCATGCGGCCTTTTTCAATTCACGTCAGCCACGCAGGCTTTCCCGCAGCTGGTAATACAACATCCCTACCGCAAGCGCCTGATTACCAAACCATTCGTTGAGCGGAATGCGCCAGTGTTTCATGCAGGCAAACAGGCCAAACTCCCGCAAATCGCCATCAATGGCCTTGGCCATGATTTCCGACATGATATGGCTGGTCGCCACCCCGTGGCCCGAATAGCCCTGGCAGTAGTAGACATGTTCAGACACCTTGCCAAGCTGTGGAATGCGGTTAATCACAATCCCGGCCATACCGGCCCAGGCAAATTCAATCTCGACGCCTTTGAGACGCGGGAAGGTGCGCTCGATGGCAGGGCGCAGCTCTTCGGCCACGTTTTTCGGATCGCGACCGCTGTAGTTGGTGCCACCACCGAACATCAAGCGGTTATCAGCGGTAAGACGATAATAATCAAGCACAAAACGGCAATCGTACACCGCCAGATTATGGGGGTTGATGGCCCTGGCGACCTCGTCAGACAACTGCACAGTGGCACAGTTGCCAAGGGAGGCCGGAAACAGCATCCCCTTCAGACGTGGACGTCCCAGCTTGTGATAGGCATTACCGGCAATCATCACCTTGTCGGCGGTCACACTGCCAAAGGCAGTTTTCACCACAGGCCGGTTACCATCCACGATATCCAGCACCTGGCTGCCTTCAAAAATCCGTACTCCCAGGCTTTCAGCCGCCCTCGCCTCGCCAATACAGAGGTTGACTGAGTGCAGATGCATGTTCTTTTTGTTGAGCAAACCGCCGTGATACAGCGGCGATTCGAGATACTGCGGCATCTCGTCCTTTTGCACCAGCGACACCAAATCGCCCATACCCCGGCGCTCGGCTTCATCCAGCATGGATTTAAGCTCATCCATGTGGGCTGGTTTAAAGGCGGTATGCAGGTGGCCAAAGCGCAAATCACAATCGATATTGTACTTGGCCACCCTGTTTTTGATGATGTCATGACCGCGCCAGCGCAGTGCCCATACATAGTCTTCGGCTTCCGAGCCTATGCGGTTTCTGAGCTGTTTGGTCATGGCGTTGTCGCCCGATAATGAGCCTGTGACCTGACCGCCGTTTCGGCCGGTCGCGCCCCAGGCGATTTTGTTGGCTTCCAGCAGGACCACGCTGTAACCGCGTTCGGCCAGCTCCAGCGCTGTGTTCACACCGGTAAAACCGCCACCGATAATGGCCACATCGGCCTGAATATCCCCCGCAAGCGGCGGATAATCGGTTTCCTGCTTGATGGTGGCGTTGTAGTAAGAACCGCAGCGAGCTTGCATGGAAAACTCCGTTGTTTTTTATTTTTTACGGATGTTAACGATATATGCAACGATGGGTCAATGGGGTGAACAAGATTTTGTTCACCCCGCTTAATTTATGCAACAGAGGAGGACTTCACCAGGCTGGAGATCAATGCCCTCAACGCGGCGGGTTTAACCATTTTCGCCATGTAGTGATAACCGCGGCGCTGCACATCCTCCACCAGATCCTTGCGGGTGTTGGCGGTAATGAGGATCCCAGGCAAATGCTCGCCATAGAGCGAACGAATACCGTCCATGGCGTCCACCCCATTCTGCCCATCGTCCAGATGGTAATCGGCCAGCACTATGTCGGGGGCAACGCCCTTCAGACCAAGCTTGATACGGGCATCGCCAAGGTCACGGGCACAAATCACCTCGCACTGCCAGCGTCTGAGCAGGCTTTCAAGGCCGGCAAGAATGGCTTCTTCGTTATCGATACAAAGCACCTTTACCCCAGCCAGCGGCTGCAATACCGCGGGACGGCGGGCAGGCATGGGTGTCGAGATAGTTTTTCCAAGGGGCACGCAGATAGAAAACACCGAGCCACGCCCCAGCACAGAGGCCACCTTAATATCATGGCCCAGCACCTTACTGATACGATCGGCAATGGCGAGCCCCAGCCCCAGACCACTCACGCCCTTGCTTTGCGGATTGGCGAGGCGTTTGAATTCTTTAAAAATTTCATGCAGCTCGGTTTCATCTATGCCACAGCCGGTGTCCAGCACCTGAATTTCAAGCTCACCCGGGCGATGGCGACAGCCCAGCAGCACCCGGCCACCGCGGGCATAGCGGTAGGCATTGGTGAGGAAGTTTTGCAGCACCCTTCTGAGCAGCGCCGGATCTGAGTTGACCGTGGCGCTGGACGACACCATGGTGAAGCGGATTTGACTGTCCTTGCCCATGGCATCGAACTCCACCGCCAGCCCCGAGAGGATTTCAGACACTGAAAAGTCGCGCCGGTTTACTTCCACCATTCCGGAATCCAGCTTGGAAATGTCCAAAAGATCGGTAAGCAGCTCTCCGGCGATTTTCAGCGAGCTGTTAACGTGGGACAAGGTGGTGCGCGCCTCGTCATCGAGGTTGGTGTACTGGGAAAGCGACGCGGTAAAGAGCCTGGCGGCATTGAGCGGCTGCATCAGGTCATGGCCCACGGCGGCAAGGAAACGGCTCTTGGAGGCGTTGGCCATTTCTTCCTGAGCCTTGGCTTCCAGCAGTTGGCTGTTGAGCATGGCAAGCTCGTAGGTGCGCTCTTTTACCCGGGACTCCAGCGTCTCGTTGGCATCCTTAAGCGCCCGCTCCTGCGCTCGGTATTGGGTAATGTCGGTAAAGGTCATCACAAAACCGCCGTCGGGCATAGGGTTACCCTGAATTTTGATTACCTTGCCGTCGCTGCGCTCCCGCTCCGAGGTGTGAGGCGTGCCATCACGCATATGCTGCACGCGACGCTCCACCTGATCTTCTATGTCGCCGACACCGCAATAACCGCGGGCGGCATTAAAGCGCACCACTTCACTGATGGGCATGCCAGCCTGTAAAAAGTCCTCCGGATACTGATACAGCTCGCTGTAACGGGCGTTCCAGGCAACCAGATTCAGATCCTTATCGACAACGCTGATGCCCTCGTAGGCATGCTCGATGGCGCCGCGCAAAATCTCCTGACTCAGCATCACCTTGGAGGAGGCTTCATCCACTAAAGAGAGCACTTCATCAAGGGCCAGATCCCGCCCGGCAATCACCGAATCGAGCACCAGCGCGGCACTGGACGCGCCAAGCACTCCAGAGAGCATGTGTTCTGTGTGGGCAATCAGCTCAGGGCTTGCAGCCTTATTCCAGCTTTCGTGGTTCACAGCCTCCGCCGAGAAGCGACTGAAACTCTGATAGGCACGGGTGGGGCTGACAAAGCGGCTGGCCAGAATCAGCAGCTCCTGCTGCGAGATAGGCCCGGTTTTACGGCCGCCTGCGCCCTTAAGCTCACCTGGGGAAACGAAGCTGCTCGCCTGAATGCGTTCCACCACTCCGGCGCGAAACCACAGCGAGCCCAGAATGTAAAACATGGTGTTGACCATCAACGCCAGCAGGGTATCGCTCACATTGGGGCTGATATAGGACAGCAGCCAGACATCGGACAGTCCGGCGCTGGCAAGACGCTCGCCAGCACCTTGCAGCAGCACCCAAATCCACAAACCAAAACCGGCGCCAAGGCCGAGGAACACCCCACCACGGTTACCGTGTTTCCAGTAAAGGCCGCCGACCAGGGCCGGTGCCAGCTGGGCGAAGGCGCCAAACGCCAGCATCCCCAGATGCGCCAGCGAGTCGCTGTCGGCCAGATACAAAAACGACAAATAGCCAATGCCAAGAATAAGCACAATAGCCAGACGGCGGGCGTTCAAGAGAAACTGCGAAAACTGAGCAAAGTTCTTTTCGCGGATGCGACCGCCCCTGAGCATCAGCGGCACCAGCCACTCATTGCTGACCATGATGGAAATGGTCACCACCGCCACTATCACCATGCCGGTCGCGGCCGAGAGGGTTCCAAGCAGCGCCACCACAGCCAGCCAGTCGGCGCCGATAAACAGCGGCATATTGATGACATAGGTGTCGGCTGGCACGCTGTCGCCCAGCAGCAACTTACCGGACAGCGCCAGCGGCGCCACAAAGAGGCCAAACAGGGCAATATAAATCGGAAAAATCCAGCGGCCCCGGCTCAGGGTCTTTTCGCTGGCACACTCCACCACCATCACGTGGAACTGGCGCGGCATACACAAAAAGGCCGCAATCCCCACCACCAGATCCGGCAGTATGGTTTCCAGCCTGAGCTTGGGATGCTCAATCAGATTGGCCGACAGCGCCTGATCCCAAATATCGCCAAAGCCGCCAAACACCCCAAAACTGATGACAATGCCCACCAACAAAAAGGCAGCAATTTTCACCAAAGACTCAAAGGCAATGGCGAGCATCATCCCCGGGTTGTGCTCAGTGGCATCCAGTTTGCGGGTACCAAACAGGATGGCAAACACCGCCAGCACCACGGAGATGATCAGCGCCACACTTATCCCATCAAGGGGCTTGCCCTCTGGCTGGAACAAATTGAGCGACGCCACCATGGCTTTCAGCTGCAGCGCGATATAGGGCATTATGCCAAAGAGGGCTATCAGGGTAACCAGCGCCGCCAGTACCTGGGATTTGCCGTAGCGGGCGGCAATAAAGTCGGCCACCGAGGTGATATTTTGTGCCTTGGATACCACCACCATTTTGCGCAGCATGCCAAAGCCAAGGGTAAAAATCAGGATAGGTCCTAGGAAGATAGGCAGGAAGGACCAGAGGTCACCGGCGGATTGCCCCACAGTGCCCAAAAAGCTCCATGACGAGCAGTACACCGCCAGACTCAGGCCATAAATCCAGGTTTGCAGCTTTTTGGTTACACCGCTGAACCAGCGCTCTGCGCCCCACGCCAGCAGGAACAACAGAAACACGTAAAAAACCGCAATCACGGCGACAAAGAGGGTCAGATTCATAGTATGCTCATTTTTTTAACCCATTGTGCCTCGAAAACTGCGGAAAATCCAGCCAACAAACGAGGCGCAACAGGCTAAAAAATAAGGGAAAAAACAAACTAGACCAAGGTCTAATAGTGTGACGCGGGCCCGATGCCCATACTCGAAGCCACGCAACAAATTATAAAAAGGGAAGCCCTATGAGCACGCAGTCTCTCTACTCAGTGCCTGCCGATATTGCACAAAACGCACTGGTAAACAACGAACAATATCAGAAGATGTACCAGGAATCCGTTTCCAACCCTGAGGGTTTCTGGGGAGAGCAAGCCAAGCGCATCGACTGGATAAAGCCATTTACCCAGGTCAAAGACACTTCCTACGACGACCAGAATCTGTACATCAAATGGTTCCACGATGGCACCCTGAACGCCTCCGCCAACTGCCTTGACCGCCATCTGGCCACCAAGGGCGATGATATTGCCATCATCTGGGAAGGCGACGATGCCAGCGAACAGCGCAAAGTCACCTACCGTGAGCTGCACGGCGAAGTGTGCCGCTTTGCCAACGCCCTGAAAGCACAAGGCGTGCAAAAAGGCGACGTGGTAACCATCTATATGCCCATGGTGGTTGAAGCCACTGTTGCCATGCTGGCCTGTGCTCGCATTGGTGCCATCCACTCTGTGGTGTTTGGTGGCTTCTCACCTGACTCCATCGCTTCCCGCGTGATTGATGGCAAATCCAAGGTGCTGATCACCGCCGACGAAGGCGTGCGTGGCGGCCGTAAAATTCCGCTTAAGGGCAACATCGATGAAGCATTGAACCGCCCTGAAGTCACCACAGTGGAAACCGTGATTGTGCTTAAGCGCACCGGTGGCAATGTCGACTGGCAGCAAGGCCGGGATGTGTGGTGGCACGATGTGGTAGCAAGCGTATCTGATGACTGCCCCGCCGAAGAAATGGGCGCTGAAGATCCACTGTTTTTGCTGTACACCTCAGGCTCTACCGGTAACCCCAAGGGCGTACTGCACACTACAGGTGGTTACATGGTGTACGCCTCCATGACCCACGAATATGTGTTCGATTACAAGCCAGGCGAAGTTTACTGGTGTACCGCAGATGTGGGCTGGATCACCGGCCACAGCTACATGGTTTATGGTCCGCTGGCCAATGGTGCCACCATCCTCATCCATGAAGGCATTCCAAACTACCCAAGCCCTGCCCGTCTGGGTGAGATTGTCGACCGTCACCAGGTTAACATCCTCTACACAGCGCCGACCCTTATCCGCGCCCTGATGGCCGAAGGCAAGCAGCATTTCGACAACTTCGATGGCAAGTCACTGCGCATCATGGGTTCTGTGGGCGAGCCTATCAACCCCGAAGCCTGGCGCTGGTACCACGAAGTTATTGGTCACGAGCATTGCCCGATTGTGGACACCTGGTGGCAAACCGAAACCGGCGGCATCCTGATCACCCCACTTCCCGGCGCCACCGACACCAAACCCGGTTCGGCCACCCGCCCTTTCTTTGGCGTGCAGCCAGCACTGGTTGACAACGAAGGAAACATCCTCGAAGGCGCCACCGAAGGCAACCTGGTATTGCTGGACTCCTGGCCTGGCCAGATGCGCACCGTGTATGGCGATCACGAGCGCTTCGTGCTGACCTACTTCAAGACCTTCCGCGGCATGTATTTCACCGGTGACGGTGCCCGCCGTGACGAAGATGGCTACTACTGGATCACCGGCCGTGTGGATGATGTGATTAACGTATCCGGCCACCGCCTTGGCACCGCCGAAGTGGAAAGCGCCCTCGTAGCCCACGATCTGGTGGCCGAAGCCGCCGTTGTGGGTTACCCACACGACATCAAGGGCCAGGGTATCTATGCCTACGTGACTCTGACCAAGGGAACCGAAGCCACTGAAGAGCTGCGTCAGGAGCTGCGTCAGTGGGTGCGTAAAGAAATCGGCGCCCTGGCAACACCGGACCTTATCCAGTGGGCCTCAGGTCTGCCAAAAACCCGTTCAGGCAAAATCATGCGCCGTTTCCTGCGTAAGATTGCGGCGAACGAAATCACCAACCTGGGCGATTCTTCTACCCTGGCGGATCCATCGGTTATCGACACCCTTATCGAGAGCCGCTTGAACCGCGCTGACTAACCAACCTCAGTCTTCTCCTCAAGTTTGGCCCCTGTTTCAGGGGCCTTTTTTATGTGTCCCTGTTCGCCTGGTTTCAGCCTAACCCCGATTGCTGCTACACTCGCCCTACCCCGTGTCTGCTCAACTCCCATGTCCCATGACGCAACGCCCATGACGACCAAGCCTAAGCCCACAATACAACTTCGCGATTATCAGCAAGATGCCATAGACGCCGCACTTAACCACTTTCGTCAAAGTCGCGACTCAGCGGTGCTGGTGTTGCCCACTGGCGCCGGAAAAAGCCTGGTGATTGCCGAGCTTGCCCGCATTGCCAAAGGCCGGGTGCTGGTGCTGACCCACGTGAAGGAGTTAGTGGCACAAAATGCCGAGAAAGTGGCATTACTGGCAGGCGAAGGCAGCATTTATTCCGCCGGACTTGGCGAGAAAGACAGCAGCGGCAAAACCGTGATTGCAGGGATCCAATCGGCCGCCCGTACTCCGCAAGCCTTCAGCGAGCCGTTTTCACTGGTGATAGTCGATGAGTGCCACCGGGTGAGCCTCGACAGCAACAGCCAGTACCACAGCCTGTTTGCCGCCCTTAAGGCCAATAACCCCAAGCTACTGCTGCTGGGCCTTACCGCCACCCCTTATCGGCTCGGCGAAGGCTACATCTATAAGCGCCACATCCACGGCCACGTGGGCAATCCAGACAAAGGCGTTTTCGATGTCTGCATTTACGACTTGCCGATGCGGGTATTGATTAAAAAAGGTTTTTTAACACCACCAAGGCTGCTTGATGGCCTTGCGGCCCAGTACAATTTCGACAGCCTTTTGCCCAAAGAAGACGCCGACTATTCAGAGGCAGAGGTCAACACAGTACTGAACCAGAGTGGCCGTGCCACCACCGCGATTGTGGAGCAGTTAGCTGGCCTGGCGTCGGCCAAACGGGGCATCATTATCTTTGCCGCCACAGTACGCCACGCCAGGGAAGTGCTGAAGCTGCTTGAGAAAGATAGCGCCGAACAGCCGCTCACCGCTGCGCTGATTACCGCCGACACCCCGGCCGATGAACGTGACCGCATTATTGATGACTTTAAGGCCGAGCGGCTGCAGTTTCTGGTCAATGTGTCTGTACTCACTACGGGATTCGATGCGCCCCATGTGGACCTGATTGCCATTTTGCGCCCTACTGCTTCGGTAAGTCTGTTTCAGCAGATGGTAGGCCGGGGCCTTAGGTTGTTTCCCGGCAAGAGCGAGTGCCTTATCCTCGATTACGCTGCCAATGGTTTCAGCCTGTTCCACCCCGAAGTGGGTAAGCCCAGACCCGACAGCAAAAGTGTGCCTGTGCAGGTGCCTTGCCCTGCCTGCGGCTTTGCCAACCTGTTTTGGGGCAAGACAGACGCAGACGGCGACATAATCGAGCATTACGGCCGCCGCTGCCAGGGACTTCTGGAAGATGGCAACCAGTGTGATTTTCGCTACCGGGCGCGTATCTGCCCTGACTGCGGCATTGAAAACGATATCGCAGCCCGCATATGCCGGGGCTGCGACTCGGCCCTTGTGGACCCAGATAAGCACTTAAAAGCTGTGTTGTCCCACAAGCACCATCATTTGTTCAAAGTGGCGGATATGCTGCTTGAAGCAAGCGATGACGGGCTGACGATTATCTATCAGGACATGGATGGCAACAGCTTCAACGAGCGCTTTAAACTGGCGACTGATGGCCAGCGCAAGGCACTGTTTGCCGCCTTCCTGCTCAGGCACCAAAGGGCTCCCGGTATTAAGCTGCCCAAATACAGAGATGCCGCCGCCATCGTGGCCGACAAGGACAAGTTTCGTGCCCCGGATATGCTACTGCTGAAAAAGACCAAGTTTGGCTGGCAACTTATCGACAAATTCTTTGATTATCGGGGCAAATATCAGACGGGCGCACGTTTTGCACTCTGATCCTGCCTATCCCAATATCAAATCCCGGTGGCCTGTGTTATAAAAGCCCCAAGCTAAACTCCAAAGGAGCCTACATGTACGTTGTAATTTTTGGCCGTCCAGGCTGCCCTTACTGTGTTCGCGCCGAGCAACTGTGCGAGCAGCTTGCCGAAAAACGTGAAGACTTCCGCTTCCGCTACGTGGATATCCACGCCGAAGGGATCAGCAAAGAAGATCTGTCCAAGACTGTTGGCAAACCGGTAGAAACCGTGCCACAGATTTTTGTAGACAAAACCCACGTGGGTGGCTGCACCGATTTCGAAGCCTACGTGCGCGAAAACAATCTGCTGGATTGATTTTACAAGTCTTTTTAAGCCCGCCATCCGGCGGGCTTTTTATTTGGCAAGCGCCAGACTTGGTTAGCGCCCTCTGCGGTAATTGCCACGCAACCTTATTGGCGCGGCGTACGGTTAACAGCTAAGCTGGAACCATGACAGTGCGAGGAACGGCCAATGGATCCCATGCTTGCCACCATCATTGAAAAGGTCTCCAACACCCGTGGCGAGGCCTTTTTCAACAGCATTACCCTCGCTCTGCACGATGCCATCCACGCCGATTACACCTTCGTTGCCACCCTGGATAAGGAACAATATTGTTCCAATACCCTGGCACTGGTGGCCGATGGAGCACTGGTAGACAACATCTCCTATTCGCTGGCCGATACCCCCTGTGCCAATGCCGCCGATGACTCTGTATGCTGTTACCGCACCAACGTCGCCGCCAGTTTTCCAAACGACAAGCTGTTGAAAGACATGCAAATCGAAGGCTACCTCGGCACGCCGCTGCACGACCTTAAAGGCGAAGTGATGGGCATTATCGTCGCCCTGTATCGAAGGCCCATTGAAGATGAATCCCGGGTGCTGGAGCTGTTTAAACTCTTCTCTGGCCGCATTGAGGCCGAACTTGACCGCCTTTCCCATGAGAGACTGCTGGAAAAGGCCAATCAACAGCTCGAGTCGAAAGTGGCTGAGCGCACCGCACATCTCGATAAGGTTATCAGTGAGCTTAAAGACGCCCAGAAGCGGCTTGTTGAGTCAGAGAAAATGGCTGCCATGGGTAATCTGGTGGCCGGGCTTGCCCATGAGGTAAATACACCGCTCGGTGTTGCCATTACCAGCCACAGCGTGCTCAGTGAGCAGCGCGATGCCCTGCGCAGCCATTATCAAAGTGGTGAGCTGTCAACCGAAGAGCTGGACGAATACCTTGAGACGACCGACAGTGCGCTGATGCTGCTCGATGTGAATCTGCACCGGGCGGTGGAACTGGTGGAAAGCTTTAAGCGCACCGCCGCCGATCAACACTGCGCCGACAAAGAGCTGATTAACCTTGCCCAGTACTACCGCCAGGTACTGCTGGCACTGAAACCCCTGCTCAAATCGGTACAGGCCAAAGCCAGTATTCACATCCCCGAAGACTGGAACCTGACGACCATCCCCGGTGTGCACTCCCAAACCCTGACCAATTTGCTCAGTAACAGTGTGATGCACGGTTTTGATGCGGGTGGAGATAACCAGATTGAGATTACGGGCGAACGACTTGCCGATGGCAACTACTGCATTCACTACCGGGACAACGGCAAGGGCTTAAGTCCTGAGGCCAGGAAACACATCTTTGAGCCCTTTTTCACCACTGCACGCGCCAAAGGTGGTATAGGTCTTGGGATGAATATTGTATTTAACCTGGTTAATCAGCAGCTTGGCGGAAAAATCATTCTGCCCGTCAGCGACAGGGGCTTTGCCCTGGATATGGTGTTTCCGGAGCTTGGCGAAAGTTAAGCCGCCTGCATAATGGAGTTAGTTACTGTAACCCCCTTCCACAAAGCATTGGCTAAGCCCAGGCTCATCATAAGCTCATAGTAAAAAAGCGAACCCGAGGGTTCGCTTTTTCATGTAGCGGATATGCTATCAGAGTACGTATTTGGCCGAGAAAATCACCCGGTTCAAGTCGCCATCCACACCGTTTTCCTTGCTGTTGGTGGCATACATGTATTCCACGCCGAAGGTCAGTGGCTTACTTGGCGAGTACAGCAGGTTCACATAGGCCGACATGGCGTCCTTGTTGACGTTCTCACCGGTCAAATCCACATGGTTGTCCGCTTTCATGCCAGAGAGGGTGAAGCTTGAGCGCCACTGCTCATTCCACCAGTGACGGTAAGAAATAAAGCCGCCGTATGAGCCGATGGTTTCAATCTTGCCATTGGCATCCAGCGCGCCGGCATTGGCGTAGTTCAGCGCAAAGTAACGGCCAAGGCCCTCACCCCAGGTGGCGGTGAATTTAAGATCGTCCTTGCCAACCGGGATCACACCGGCGAAGCTTGCGCCGTAACCCATGGCAGAATCGTCATAGGTGCCCTGCTCGATATTCAGCTGACGACCGATAGCGGCCAGCGAGAACGAGGCGCCGCCTTCGGTCTTGAAGTTATAGCGGGCCACCACATCGGGCATCATGCCGCTGCCGCTGGTGATGCGGGCGCCGGTCGCGTTGGCGCTGAGGGTGGTTTCCGGGTTTTCCAGTGCAAACTGGAAGCCGCCATTGGTATAGCGAACCTGTGCCTGACGCACGAAGGGCGTACCGTCGGCCGCACCTACGAAATCGAGGTTTTCAGGCAAGGCACCTGGGTTTTGGAAGGTGGTCCAGGTTTGACCCACGGTCCAGTTGTCGTAGCTGACAAAGGCGTGGCGAATACGTGGCGAGTAGCTATTGGATACACGCTCGTTGCCGTCGGTGTGGGTCATAAAGTCGAGTTCGATAAAGCCAGACAGTTTGTGGCCATCGAGATCGGTAACGGTTTTGAAGTTAAATCGGGTTTCGCGGGCTTGGAAATCAACAACTTGTTTGCCATTGCCGGCGGTACCATAAATGGTGCCGGGGACATAAAACTGACGGGAAAGATTGCCGGAATCCGGTGCGCCGTTACTGTAATCGCTGAACATCACATCGGCTTTAATGTAACCACCAAACTTAAAGTCGGTTTTGCCAACTTCAGCCGCAGCGCTGCCTGCCATCGCCATAAGGGCGGTTGCCAGTGCAATTGAGACTGGTGCTTGTTTCATGCTCGTTGCTCCCTGATTGTTATTATTAATCAGAGGCACTATGAACAATTTGTTAACGCTTAAATATTAGCAATAGGTCTATGAGACAAAAGTAGAAAAGGGAGAGCTGAAGCTGAAAGATGGTGGGTCGTGAAGGATTCGAACCTTCGACCAATTGGTTAAAAGCCAACTGCTCTACCGACTGAGCTAACGACCCAGTGGGTCGTGAAGGATTCGAACCTTCGACCAATTGGTTAAAAGCCAACTGCTCTACCGACTGAGCTAACGACCCATTCCAGATTGCCCTCAACACTGCCTTGGCTGCGCTGAGGGCGCCTATAATACCTTTTTCAGTTATCCATGCAAGCGTAAATTCCCGAAACTTTTGCCGTTTGCATGAAAAACAGCCCAAGAGACTGTTTTATGTATTAAAACCGTTTAAAGGGCGTTCAATTGCTGCTGTGCAATGCGGGCAGCAGCGCTGTTTGCGTACTCTTTTACCACCTTACGATAGAGGTTTTTAGCCCCTACAGTATCGCCCTTTTTCTCGGCAATCAGACCCAGCTTCACCAGGCTGTCGCCACGCTTGCTGGAATCAGGATATTTCTCCACCACCACGGTGAAGGCGCCGCGGGCGTCGTCCAGCTCGTTCTTATTATAGAGCAGCTGTCCGAGCCAGTAGTTGGCGTTGTCGGTATAGTTGGAACCCGGGTACTGTTTGATGAAACCACGAAAAGCCGTGATAGCGTCGTCGTACTTGCGCTCTTTGAGCACCAGATTGATAGCCTTTTCATAGGCAGCGGTTTCGTTGAGCGAAGCTTCTACCGCCACAGTGCCCGCTTGAGCAGCCGGAGTTTGGCTGGCCGCAACCGCAGTGCCTGCACTGGCAGCAACAGCCGGTTTAGCCGCGGGGGCCGCCTGCAGATTGGCTATCTCTTCATAGAGCTTGCGCTGACGCTCAAGCATCTGGTTGATTTGATAGTTCTGCTGCTCAGTCTGACCACGCAGATCCAGCACTTCCTGCTGCAGGGCATCCAGGCGGCGCTGCATATCGAAATCAGTCTGCTGCTTGGCTTTTAATATACGCTCAAGCTTGGCAATGCGCTCATCGGCACTGCCGCCGCCAATGTCTTCCACCGGCGCGGCGGCCATGGCCTGCCCCGCCACCAAGAGTGCTGTCAGTAATACGCTTTTTTTCATCAATCCTTACCCGTTATTGACCTCAGTACACCAATACCGCGCGGCGGTTACGTGAGAAGCTCTCGTCGCTGCGGGACAGATCCTGTGGCTTTTCTTCACCGTAGCTGACGATGCTCATCTGTGAAGGCTGAACACCCATGGACTGCAGGTACTTGGCCACGGCCTTGGCACGGCGCTCGCCCAGGGCAATGTTGTACTCAGGGGTACCGCGCTCGTCTGAGTGACCTTCAATCAAGATACTCACAGAGGGGTTTTCCAGCAGATAGTTACCGTGGGCCAGCAGGATGTCAGCGGCCAGCGGTGATACTTCACTGCGGTCAAAATCGAAGTAGATGATATTTTCGCGGCGCAGTTCTTCCTGCTTCATGCGCATCTGCTCTTCGGGGCTCATCACACCCGCCACACTGCCGGTTTCCACGCCGCCTACACCGGCGCCGCTGCCATTGCCGCCAATGCTGCTGGAAGAACCGCTGGCGTCGGTGGCTGAATCGGTAGAACTACAGGCAGACAGAGCCATAATCGGCGCCACTACCAACAGAGTTTTGAGCAGTTTATTCAATTCCATTTTAAAATCCTTAAATCAATCAATATGATAATTCGGTTACAGGAAGGGCGACCAGGCTGGTGATTTCACTTCACCCTGGCCAACCGGCAATCTTGCCTTGAAACGTCCGTCCGTAGACACGGCAGCGAGCACCTGCCGGCCCTGATGCGTGGTGCCATAAATCACCATGGTGCCATTGGGCGCCACGCTGGGGGATTCGTCCAAACGGGTCGAGGTCAACACTTGCATGAAACGGGTTTCCAGATCCATGCGGGCAATGTTAAAGCGGCCGTTGGTACGATTCACAAAAATCATGTTGCGACCATCAGGGGTGATGGAACCACCAAGGTTCCACTCGCCATCAAAGGTCAAACGGGTGAGCTTGCCAGAATCCAGCTCCACCTTATACAGCTGCGGACGACCGCCTCGCTCGGAGGTGATCAGCAGCGACTTGCCATCGGGGAACCAACTTGGCTCGGTATCAATGGCATAGTGATTGGTAATGCGGCGAATGGCCTTGGTGGCAATGTCGATGGTATAGATTTCACTCTGGCCGTCTTTGGACAAGGTTACCGCCAGTGTCTTGCCATCGGGCGAGAAGCTTGGCGCACCATTGATACCGGGGAAGCTTGAAACCTTAACTCGCTCCTGGCTGAAGATATCCTGCACGAAAATCTCCGCTTTGCGGTTTTCAAAGCTCACATAAGCCAGGCGGCGGCCATCGGGAGACCAGGATGGCGACATCAAAGGCTCGGGCGAGCGCAGCAACATTTGCTCGTTGTAACCATCATAATCGGCCACCATCAGCCGATAGGGCGATTTTTCACCATGGTTAACAACCACATACGCGATACGGGTTAAGAAGGCACCACGAATGCCGGTGAGCTTCTCATAAACGATATCGCTGATGCGGTGGCCGTACTGGCGAAACTGCGCTGCGGTGATCACCGTCTGGCGGCTGTCGAGCAGCAAGTCCTGCTTGTTCACCGGTCCCTGACCACCGAGCTGGGCTTTAAGCAAATCGACCAGATCGAACGTCACCAGATACTGATCCGGACCATAAGGCTTGATAGCGCCCATCACCGCCGCTTCGGCGTTAACACCAGTCCACTTTTGCGGCGCAAACTCGGCCAGGGTGGCAATGCCGTTTTGGGGCAGGCCCAGGCTGTCGAGCACCTTAAAGGTGCCACTGCGGGTTAAGTCAGACTGTACCACGTCCGAGATTTGCGATGGCACGGGACCTGTCCCCTGCCAAACAAAGGGAACCACCACGATGGGCCGGGCAGCATCCACCCCTTCGGTGATAACGATATCCAGTGCGGCCTTCACGGGCAAAGACAAGGCTGCCAGTACCAGCAGCGCCCACTTTGGGATGATCTTCATGAAACTCCTTTAGATTTCCGGTTGCACGGTCAAATTGATTTCTTTCATCAGCTGATACACCTCAGGCTCTGGCGACACCGGTAGACGTCCGGCCTTGGTAATGGCAGCTTTGGCGGCGCGGCAGACCACGCCATCCCCTTCTCTCGCTTCGGCTGTGGTGACAAAACCGTCGCTGGCGAGACGAATAAACATTTTGCAGCTCTTGCCACGCATCGATTCATCCACCACCAGATGGCGCTGAATAGTCGCCTTGATCATGGCGGTGTATCTGTCACGCTCAGACACCAGTTGGCGGCTTCGGGCGGCATTGATGGTGGCCTGCTCGGCGGCCATCATGTCAGCCAGCTCCTGCTCGCGGCGCTTAGCGTCTTCGGCAGCCTTACGCTTGGCCTCTTCTTCCGCTTTGCGTTTGGCTTCGGCTTCTTTACGCTTGCGCTCTTCTTCCGCTTTGCGCTTGCGCTCCTCCTCGGCCTTCTTGGCTGCGGCTTCTTCAGCCTTGCGTTTCTCTTCAGCTTTCTTGGCGGCCTCTTCGGCAGCCTTGCGCTCAGATTCTTTGCGGGCCCGTTCCTCTTCCGCTTTTTTGGCGTCAGCTTTGGCCTGCTCTTCCTTGCGCTTGGCGTCTTCAATCGCCTTTTGAGTTTCGATTTCTTTTTGCTTGCGCTCAGTTTCGAGTTGTTTCAGCCTGGCCTGCTCTTGCTCGCGGGCCTTTTTGGCTTCGTCGGCTTTACGCTCAAGCTCGGCCTGACGGGCCTGCTCGCGGCGCTCTGCGTCACGTTTTTCCTGTTTTATCTTTTCCGCCGCAGCGGCCACCTTTTGCTGATCCACCAGCACCGCCTGCACAGGGGCGGCAGCGGCAGGTTCAGGGGTTTCAAGTTTGGTGGTGAAAAAATCCAGCGCTCCCAGTGCCAACACCAGAATAAGGCCTATGTGCACTGCCAGTGAAATGGCCACTGGCAGGGTTAAGCTGGAATGAGACTTCTTAGCGGCCACCCTGTTACTTCTCCTGTGGCGAGTCCGTCATTAACCCCACCGAAGGCACGCCGGCCTGCTGCAGGGCAACCATCAATTGGATCACGTCTTCGTAGGGAATGGTGCGATCGGCTTTGACCACCACGGGACGCTCGGGCTCCAGAGATATCACGGCGGCAACCTGGGTTGCAACGTCTTCCAGTGTCAGCACGTCTTTGTCGCTGCTGCCACTGCCGATGTCCAGGTAGTAGTCACCGTTGGCGTCGATGGAGGCGACCACCGGCGGCTTGCTGTCGGTTGACAGCGCCTCGGCTTCGCCTGTCGGCAGGTCAACCTTCACCCCTTGAGTCACAATGGGCGCTGTCGCCATAAAGATGATAAGCAGTACCAGCATCACGTCGATATAAGGCACGACGTTGATTTCCGCCACGGGCCGGCGCCGCTTGCGCTGGTATCCGTGCATCAGGCGGTCTCCTTCTCGGCATAGGCCTGACGGTGCAGAATGCTGGAGAACTCTTCCATAAAGTTGACGTAGGCACCTTCCAGTTTTTCCACATCGGTGGAGAAACGGTTATAGAAAATCACCGCGGGGATAGCGGCTGCCAGACCCATGGCCGTGGCAATAAGGGCTTCGGCGATGGCCGGCGCAACGATACCCAGTGTCGGGTTTTGCACTGCGCCCAGGGCGATAAAGGCGTTCATGATCCCCCACACAGTACCGAAAAGGCCGATGTATGGGCTGGTTGAACCTATGGTTGCCAACAGTGGCAGATGGTTTTCCAGCTTTTCAAGCTCACGGGAAAGGGTCACCCGCATGGCGCGGTAAGTACCGTCCATCACGGCGCCAGGCACCCGGGCAGACAGACGTGACAGCCGCGAATACTCTTTAAAGCCGGTGACAAACATGGCTTCGAGGCCGGTATTGGCTTCGCCGCGGGCAGACAGCTCCTGATACAGGCGATTAAGATCCACCCCTGACCAGAACTTGTCTTCAAATTTGAGTGAGCGGGCCTTGGCGGCTTTCAGCAGATTGCGGCGCTGTAAAATCACCGCCCAGGAAAGCACCGAAAGACCCACCAGGATAAGCATTACCAACTTGACCAGTAAGCTCGCCTGTAAAAAGAGTCCCAGAAAAGAAATATCAGCGTGCACCTTGTGTTAACTCCTGCGCAATATGGGGTGGAATGGCATGGGGCCGCATCTTTGACAATGCCACGCAGGCAACCACTATGTGTCCCTCGCAGTAACAGGTGCCGGCCTCATCCAGAAGTCGTTGTTCGAAAACCATGGAGGCTTTCTTCATTTCTATGACAGCGGAATGCACAAAAAGATTCTGCTCAAAGCGTGCGGCCTTACGAAATTCAATCTCGGCCCGTTTCACCACAAAGGCGATATCCTCGGCAAGCAACGCCGTTTGGCTTATTCCGAGTGCCCTGAGCCATTCGCTGCGGGCTCGCTCGAAAAAATTCAAATAGTTGGAGTGGTACACCACCCCACCGGCATCGGTATCTTCGTAATAAACGGAAATCGGCCACACAAACATGGGAAATGCGCACAAATCCTTTGATAAAAGTGAGGCCTACTATACCTATCCATGTCCGGATTGTGAATGGCTGCCACTGCGGCAACTGTAAAGAAAAATAAATGATAAAAGGGGCCGAAGCCCCTTGTATCAACGCGTTTTTTGTGCGTTTTGCGCTCAGAGCTTCTCTGGCAAAGTCAGACCGAAGTTCTGCCACAGGAAGGCATAAATATCGGCAAACTCGGCAATCTGCATTGAGGTTGGTTTACCGGCGCCGTGGCCGGCCTTGGACTCGATGCGCATAATCACCGGCGCCTCACCCTGCTGTTTAGCCTGGAGCATGGCGCCAAACTTGAAGCTGTGCAGCGGCACCACGCGATCGTCATGATCAGCGGTCATCACCATGGTGGCAGGATAAGCCTGCTGCTTCACGTTGCGATAAGGCGAGTAAGCCAGCAAATACGGGAAGTCTGCGGCATTGTCAGCACTGCCGTATTCTGCGGTCCAGGCCCAGCCGATGGTGAACTTTTGGAAGCGCAGCATATCCAGTACGCCCACGGCCGGCAGGATGGCGGCGAACAGGTCGGGACGCTGAGTCACAGCGGCGCCCATCAACAGGCCGCCGTTACTGCGACCATAAGCGCCAAGCTTGCCGCTGTTGGTGTAGTTTTCGCTGATAAGGTATTCGGCGGCGGCAAAGTAGTCGTCAAACACGTTCTGCTTTTTACCGAACATACCGGCCTTGTGCCACTCTTCCCCATATTCGCTGCCACCACGAAGCGCAGGTACGGCATAGATGCCGCCCATATCCAGCCAGGCAATGGTCGCGGGGCTGAAGCGTGGGGTCATGGAGATGGAGAATCCGCCGTAGGCATACAGGAGTGTTGGGTTGTTGCCGTCTTTTTTCAGCCCCTTCTTGTAGCTCACCAGCATAGGAATGCGAGTACCATCTTTGCTGGTGTAAAACACTTGCTCAGACACATAGTCATCTGGGTTGAACGACACCTTGGGCGCGCTGAACAGCTCGTTGGTGCCCTTGTTCAAGTCATACTTGTAGATGGTTTGCGGCTGTACGTAGCTGTTAAACACATAATAGAAGTAAGGCTTGCTGGCCTTGCCATAAGGTCCGGCAATTTTACCCTTGCCTGGCAGCGCCACATCTTCACGCTTAACGCCATCCAGATTGTAGATAGACAGCTGACCCAGTACATCATGCAGATAGCTCACCACCAGATGCTCACTGATGATGCTGACGGCAGCAATAGGGTCCTGACTTTCCGGCACTATGGTGCGCCAGTTGTCTTTGCCGGGCTTGCGGGTATCCACGGCAATGATACGGCCTTTAGGGGCATCAAGGTCAGTCTTGAAGTAGAACACAGGGCCTTCGTTGCCAAGGAACTGATACTCGGCTTCAAGCTCGCTCATCAGCTCAACCACTTTCAGGCTGCGATCTTTAAGCGGCTTGTAAAAGAAGCGGTTGCGGCTGTCGGTGCCCACAGAAATGCTGATCAGCAAAAAGTTACCATCGTCAGACACTGAAGCCGAGAAGCCCCAATCCGGGTTATCCGGGCGCTCGTACACCAGGGTATCTTTTGCCTGATCGTCACCCAGACGGTGGAAATACACCTTCTGGTTGTAGTTTACGTCAGAGAGGATATCGCCGCCGGCTGGCGCATCGTAACGGGAGTAATATACGCCGCTGTTGTCGTGGTTCCACTCGGCGCGGGAGAATTTGATCCACTTAAGGCTATCGCCCAGCTTGCGGCCGCTGGCCACATCGATAAAGGCCCACTCCTGCCAGTCGGAACCTGACTTGGATACACCGTAGGCAAGCGTTTTACCATCGCCGCTCACTGACACGCCGGACAAGGCCACAGTGCCATCGGCAGACAGTTTATTGGGGTCCAGCAGCACACGCTCGGCGCCGCCCTTTTCACTCACATAAAGTACGTTTTGCGATTGCAGTCCGTCGTTACGAAAGATGAAGAAATTTTCACCATGCTCGAACGGCGCACCCACTTTTTCGAAGTTCCACAGCTCAGTAATGCGGTCAACCACCACCTGCTTGTTGGGGATCTGCGCCAAGTAGTCATCGCCGAACGCCTGCTGGCGTTTTACCCAGTCTTCGGTGGCCGGGCTGTTTTCTTCAAGCCAGCGATAAGGGTCAGCTACTTTGACACCATGGATTTCTTCAACCACGGCACTGGCTTGTGATGCAGGATAGGCCATGGCGCGGCTATCGGACGCGACGGCCGTGTCTTTTGAATGGCAGCCGCCGAGTCCCAGGGCAAGGCCCAGGGTCAGCAGGCTGAGGGTGCTGATTCTGCTTGTCATTTTTATACATCCTTTGGATTGCGTTGCATTGCCGCTGCCAACTATACCCCCAAATACACCACAGGCAACGGCAAAGCTTTGATGGGGCGAAACTTTGTACAATGGCACTTGTTAATGCTCTCGTAACATGTTCAAGCGATGCAATACGCTTTTTTATGCTCGCCGCCTGCTTAAATAACCGCTTTTAAGCGTATTATGGCAGTTTGGTGACAGAGATCACTAAAAGTGTGATTAGTTTTTCTAATCTCAAATTCCAATTTTTCTCGTTTGTTGTTCTCATCCGACCTGACTAAAATGGCCTCGTTTTCCGGAAGTGTCTGCCTGGCAGATTGTGAAAACAAAGAACATTTTATCGCTGTGTCTGACACATCGATATCATCCCTGGTTCTTATGCTTGACTTCCTTCCTTCAATTTGTTGATTGCAATGCTTATTCTTTTGCGGCCCGCTTGGTTTCAAGCGGGCTTTTTTTTATGCATTGCTTTGCTGCATCCGCACAACAAAAAAGGCCGCGCTGTGCGGCCTTTCTCGTTCAATAGGTGTTAAATTGCCTTGGTAATTTGCACCACGACCCGGCGGTTGCGGGCGCGCTCATCCGCCCCCTGGTTTGATGCTACATGGCGGGTCTCGCCATGGCCTTCGGTTTGAATGCGATTGGCCGGGATCCCCTTGCTGACAAAAAACTCCTTCACCGAGGCGGCGCGCTTATCCGACACCTTCTGGTTGATGCTGCGACCACCATAACTGTCGGTGTAGGCATTAATCACAATCAGCTCAACTTCCGGGTCCTGACTCAAATACTCCTGCACCCGGGCAAGCTGGGCCTTGGAAAAACGGGTCAGCTCAGTACCACCAGCCTCGTAATTGAGCACTGTAAAGGCGATATCGTCGAAATTGTAGGGTAAGAGCCCCGACAGACACTGACGAAACTCGCTGTATTTACGGCGGAAATTGGCAGCAGACAGGCCCACGGCAACCTTGTTGTCGCTGTTGTACCAATCGGCGTAGTAAAAGGTAGGCTCTCGGCCGCGCTCCAATTCGGTCAGCATCGACCAGGCGGCTTTTTTCGGCACTTCACCGTTGAAGTCTTTCATGTAGCTAAGGCGGGTGATGTTTTTTTGCTGCTCTCCCGGGCGCCACGCCGGCGCCTTGCTGACCAGCGTTGCCTGGGTGGCCGCATCCGGCTTGGTCCACATATCCAGAGTAAACAGCAAGTTCTGCTCTTTTCCGGCAGCACTGGAGAATACCGCCTTGCCGTAAGCCGGGATATCGTGCTCGAGCGAGCAGCGAATGCGTGAGTTTTCTGCCAGTCGCCAATGCGAGTCGTCTATGGATGCCACATAATGACGCATGTCCGCCGCCGCCCCTAAAGGCAACAGCAACACGGGTACCACAAGGCATTTACGCCACCAATTACACCACATAAGAAATCTCACCTGAGTGTGCCTACCTTGAGGGTATCGACCAAAACAAGGGTTTCTTTAGCCTGGATTTTGTACAATCAAACATGACAGCCCGTTTTGCTTTTAGCATAATAGCGCCCTTTGAAATTGCCAGAGAGTTCTGATGTCCGACGCCTTCAACCCCAACAAGCTCAAATACAGGTTCCGTGGCTACTATCCTGTGGTTATCGATGTTGAGACCGCGGGCTTTAATGCCCAAACCGATGCCTTGCTGGAAATTGCCGTCACCCTGCTGAAAATGGATGATGACGGTGTATTGGGTCTGGACAAGACACTGCATTTCCATATCGAGCCATTTGAGGGGGCCAATCTGGAACCGGCCGCCCTGGCCTTTAATGGTATTGACCCCAATAACCCGCTTCGCGGTGCTGTCAGTGAAAAAGAGGCCTTTTTGGAGATCTTCAAGGCCGTACGCAAAGGCATGAAGGCCAGCGATTGCCACCGCGCCGTGGTGGTGGCCCACAACGCCGCCTTCGACCATGGTTTTGTCACCAAGGCAATTGAACGCAGTGGCGTGAAGCGGACGCCCTTCCATCCCTTTGCCACCTTCGATACCGCCTGTCTGTCGGGCTTGGCCCTTGGTCACACAGTGCTCGCCCAGGCCTGTAAAATCGCTGGCATTCCTTTTGACAATAAAGAAGCGCACAGCGCCCTCTATGATACCGAGCGCACCGCAGAGCTCTTTTGTCATATCGTTAACCGCTGGAAAGCCCTTGGCGGCTGGCCTTTGGCCGCTCCCCTAGATGAAGAAGAGAGTGCACAAGCAGAGGCCGATGGAGAAACCGGGGAAGCTGAATAACCATCGCCGTCCCCGGGTTCAGTTCATCAATTGCCACCAGCAAGATACAAAAAAGCCGCCCTTGGGCGGCTTTTCTATTTATCGGCGCTCAGGCCGGACCATTACAGGTCGTCAGCATTTTCGCTCAGGTAAGCAGCAACGCCGTCTGGGTTGGCGCTCATGCCTTTCTTACCTTTTTCCCAACCGGCTGGGCACACTTCACCGTGCTCTTCGTGGAACTGCAGCGCGTCAATCATACGCAGCATTTCATCAACGTTACGGCCCAGTGGCAGATCGTTCACTACCTGGTGACGAACCATACCTTCTTTGTCGATCAGGAAAGAACCACGGAAAGCCACACCGGCTTCTGGGTGCTCAACGTCGTACGCCTGGCAGATTTCGTGCTTAACGTCAGCAACCAGAGTGTACTTAACAGGGCCGATACCACCCTTTTCAACCGGGGTGTTACGCCATGCATTGTGGCTGAACTGAGAGTCGATAGACACACCGATTACTTCAACACCACGCTTGGTGAACTCTTCCATGCGGTGATCGAAGGCGATCAGCTCAGAAGGACAAACGAAGGTAAAGTCGAGTGGGTAGAAGAAAACCACGGCTGGCTTGCCCTTGATGGCAGCAGTCAGGTTGAAGTTGTCAACGATTTCGCCTGAACCCAGAACGGCAGCAGCAGTAAAATCGGGGGCCTTGCGACCTACTAATACGCTCATTGGTAACCTCCATCTATGGATTGAGCTATGGATAATACGAACTTTCCTGTTGGATATTCAGCATTATAAGAGGTGCCCGTACGCTTACAACCCAAATCGGATTAATATCACACAATTGCCATACAGAAGGGGCCGGAAGCGTATTTTATCGCCGTAATGCCCTTATGCAGATCACGGTCTTTGCATCTGTGGAACCGCGCAGGATCACAATTGCCAAATTTCAGCGTCATTTCAGGCAAGCTGCTGGACAAGCGTGGGAAAGACTGTCAAAAATAGCCCTTTTGACTCGATGAAGACTTTTTCATGATGAACTCCGTGGTTATTGCGGTTTGCCTGATGCTGGGCCTGAGCCTTGCGCGGGTAAACGTGGTTATTGCGCTGACCATCAGCGCCCTGGCAGCGGGGCTGTGGGGCGGGATGGATATCTCTGCCACCATAAATGCCTTTAATACCGGCCTTGGCGGCGGCGCCCAGATCGCCCTGAGTTATGCGCTGCTGGGCGCCTTTGCGGTTGCCCTGTCCCATTCCGGACTCACCACTGTTATCTCCCAGTCGGTGATTAAAAAGCTTGGCCGGGAAAACGATACCCAAGCCCTCGGCGCCGTGCGTATTTTGCTGCTCATTGCACTCCTCGCCATGGCGATGGCCTCCCAGAACATATTGCCAATCCACATTGCCTTTATTCCCATACTGGTGCCACCGCTGCTGCACCTGATGTCAAAGCTTAAGCTCGACCGCCGTCTGGTGGCCTGTGTGCTGACCTTTGGTCTGGTCACCACCTATATGGTGCTTCCTGTGGGGTTTGGCGGTATCTTCCTGAACGACATTCTGCTGGCAAACCTGACAGGCAATGGCCTTGAAGCCACCCGCGAGCAGGTTCCCGGCGCTATGCTCATTCCGGCTATCGGCATGATTATTGGATTGTTGGTGGCGGTGTTTATCAGCTACCGCAAACCCAGAGACTATGTGGAAGAAACCATTCTTGCCGCCGAGCCGGAAGCCAAAGTCAATGGCCGCAGCCTGGTGGTGGCAGTTATCGCCGTGCTGGCAACTCTGGCGGTGCAGCTCTACACAGATTCAATGATTTTCGGTGCCCTGATTGGCTTTATGGTGTTCAGCCTCTCCGGCGCCCTTAAGCATGTGGCAGATCAGGATATTTTCACCCAGGGCGTGCGCATGATGGCCAATATCGGCTTTATTATGATTGCTGCCGCAGGCTTTGCCGCCGTGGTGAAAGCCACCGGTGATGTGGGCAATCTGGTGTCGTCTCTGAGTGGTTTGATTGGCGATAACAAGGCGCTGGCGGCCTTTTTGATGCTGCTGGTCGGCCTGCTTATCACCATGGGTATTGGCTCGTCTTTTTCCACCATCCCGATTATTGCCACCATCTATGTGCCGCTGGCGCTGTCATTTGGCTTTTCGGTACCGGCAACCATTGCTCTGGTGGGCACGGCTGCAGCACTGGGGGATGCGGGCTCACCTGCGTCTGACTCCACCCTCGGCCCCACCGCTGGCCTTAACGCCGACGGCCAGCACGACCATATGCGTGACAGCGTGATCCCAACCTTTATTCACTACAACATCCCACTGCTGGTGTTTGGCTGGATAGCGGCTATGGTGCTCTGACGGAAGTGTTGCTTTGACGTAAGTGTTGCTCTGACCTGAGTTATGCTGTGAAGCGAATTATCAAGCAACAAAAAAGCGCCCGAGGGCGCTTTTTTTGTTTTCTGGCAACTTACTTGGTGCCGAAAATCTTGTCACCGGCATCGCCAAGACCTGGCAGGATATAGCCTTTTTCATTCAGGCATTTATCAACCGCCGCTGTATACAGCTCAATGTCTGGATGGGCTTTTTCGAGTGCAGCAATACCTTCTGGCGCCGCCACCAGTACCAGTGCTTTGATATGCTTACAACCGCGTTTTTTCAACAGGTCGATGGTGGCAATCATGGAGCCGCCGGTGGCCAGCATGGGGTCAACCACCAGGGCGATACGCTCATCCACGTTGCTGCACAGCTTTTCGAAGTAAGGCACAGGCTCGAGGGTTTCTTCGTCGCGGTAGATACCCACCACAGAGATACGGGCGCTGGGGATATGCTCAAGCACACCATCCATCATCCCAAGACCGGCGCGCAGAATCGGTACTACAGTCACTTTTTTGCCTTTAATCTGATCCACTTCCACCGGGCCATTCCAGCCTTCGATGGTGACGGTTTCGGTTTCAAAGTCAGCGGTGGCTTCGTAGGTGAGCAGACTGCCCACTTCGGCGGCGAGTTCACGGAAACGCTTGGTGCTGATGTCACCTTCTCTCATCAGACCAATCTTGTGGCGAACCAGGGGATGCTTAACCTCGACAACTTTCATGTCTCACTCCTGCGTGTTGGCATTTTTCGGGCAAATTTTTTCGATTTTAGTGTATTTGTTCTTTAGATAAAACAGAAAGTTTTGTGAAAACGTTGAATCGTGAAGCAAGTCGCTTAACTGCTGGTGAAAACCCAAGCTTAAAACCAAAACTGCCCTTTCGACACCCCTCACAAACTGGTAGAATACGCCCCCAATAAAAACCACTCGATGTACCCTATCTAGAGGATCCTCCGTGAGCACTCCTACCCCACTGAGCTATAAAGACGCCGGTGTCGATATCGACGCAGGCAATGCACTGGTTCAAAACATCAAGTCTGCCGTTAAGCGTACCCGCCGCCCTGAGGTGATGGGTAACCTGGGTGGTTTTGGTGCCCTGTGTGAACTGCCTTCCAAGTACAAGCACCCTGTTCTGGTGTCTGGCACTGACGGTGTGGGAACCAAACTGCGTCTGGCTATCGACTTCAAGAGCCACGACACCGTAGGTGTGGATCTGGTTGCCATGTGTGTGAACGACCTGATCGTTCAGGGCGCTGAGCCGCTGTTCTTCCTCGACTACTACGCAACCGGCAAGCTGGACGTGGAAACCGCCACCTCTGTGGTAAACGGTATCGGTGAAGGTTGCTTCCAGTCTGGTTGTGCCCTTATCGGTGGTGAAACCGCCGAAATGCCTGGCATGTACGAAGGCGAAGACTATGACCTGGCCGGTTTCTGCGTGGGCGTGGTTGAGAAAGCTGACATCATCGACGGCACCAAGGTGAAAGCCGGTGACGCCCTGATTGCCCTGGCCTCAAGCGGACCTCACTCAAACGGTTACTCGCTGATCCGTAAGGTGCTGGAAGTGAGCCAGGCCGATCCTCAAATGGATCTGAATGGCAAGCCGCTTATCAAGCACCTGCTGGAACCGACCAAGATTTATGTGAAATCACTGCTGAAACTGATTGCCGAAAACGATGTTCACGCCATGGCGCACATCACCGGCGGCGGTTTCTGGGAAAACATCCCCCGCGTTCTGCCTGAAAACTGCAAGGCCGTGGTGAAGGGTGACTCCTGGCAGTGGCCCGTGGTGTTTGACTGGCTGCAAAGCGCCGGCAACATCGAAACCTATGAAATGTATCGCACCTTCAACTGCGGCGTGGGCATGGTTGTTGCTCTGCCTGCAGACAAGGTGGATGCCGCACTTGAACTGCTCAAGGCCGAAGGCGAGAACGCCTGGCACATTGGTCATATCGCCGATCGTAACGGCGATGAAGAGCAGGTGGAGATCCTGTAATGAGTTGTCGCGTCGTCGTCCTTATCTCTGGCAGTGGCAGTAACCTGCAAGCCATTATCGACCAGTGCCATGGCCAACATGGTGTTGAACTGGTTGGCGTTATCAGCAACAAGCCCGATGCCTATGGCCTGGTACGTGCCCATCACGCCGAGATAGACACCAGCTGCGTCATCGCCCGCAAGGGTGAGAAGCGTGCGGACTATGACGCGCGTCTGACCGAGGTAATTGAAGCCTACCAGCCCGATTTGATTGTGCTGGCCGGCTTTATGCGGATCCTCTCCGATGGATTCGTGACCCGCTACCTGGGTCGTATGCTCAATATTCATCCGTCACTGCTGCCCAAGTACACTGGCCTCGACACTCACCAGCGCGCCATTGACGCAGGTGACAGCGAGCACGGTGCCAGCGTGCACTTCGTTACCCCCGAGCTGGATGCCGGCCCAGTAGTGTTGCAGGCCAAGGTCCCCATCTACGAAGGTGACGACGCTACCCTGCTGGCCGAGCGGGTTCATGAGCAGGAGCATGCCATCTACCCACTGGTGGTGAAATGGTTTGCTCAGGGCCGTCTTGCGATGAAAGACGACACCGCTTTCCTCGATGGCGATGCTATCGGCCCTGGCGGTTATGCCCCGGATTGATATCCGTTTTCACTGATTTTCACCCACAAAAGAGGCCACCGGCCTCTTTTGTTTTTTACGCATCCATCGCCATCATGCTCAGACCTTTTATATCGCAGCAGGCTTAAAGCCATTGAGCAGCCAGTGAGTACCTCTTGCTGCACCTCTTGCTGCACCTCTGGCAGCATCTCTTGCAAAAAGTCAGTCAGATTAACGAAACCAGCAATGTGTCAGGTCGATTTTCAATCCGCCATTGAAAATGTGCACCAATTGGCATTAGATAGACAAGCCGTCCATTATTCTCTCCAGGGACGGGAGTCTTAAGGATTTTTTAATGAAAAACATCATCTGTGATATCGACGGAGTTTTGCTTCACGACAACAAGCTGGTACCAGGCAGCGACAAGTTTATTCATCGCATTCTCGAGCAGGGCAATCCGCTGGTGATCCTCACCAACTATCCGGTGCAGACTGGTAAAGATCTGCAAAACCGCCTCGAAGCAGCGGGGATTAATGTGCCGGAAGAGTGTTTCTATACTGCCGCCATGGCTACTGCGGACTTTTTAAAGCACCAGCAGGGCAGCAAAGCCTTTGTGATTGGCGAAGGCGCCCTCACCCACGAGCTGTATAAAGCGGGCTTTACCATCACTGACATCAACCCCGACTTTGTGATTGTGGGTGAAACCCGCTCCTACAACTGGGACATGATCCATAAAGCGGCCCGTTTCGTGGCCGCAGGTGCCCGTTTTATTGCCACCAACCCGGACACCCACGGCCCCGCGTATTCGCCAGCTTGCGGCGCCCTGTGTGCCCCTATCGAGCGTATTACCGGCCGCAAACCCTTTTACGTGGGCAAGCCCAGCAGTTGGATAATACGCTCGGCGCTGAATCATATTAACGGCCATTCCGACAATACGGTGATCATCGGCGACAACATGCGCACCGATATTCTGGCGGGCTTCCAGGCAGGCTTGGAAACCATCCTGGTGCTCTCGGGCGTCAGTCGTCTCGAAGATATCGAAAAAGAGCCGTTTCGCCCCAATCACGTGTTTAACTGCGCCGGGGATATCGACGTGGTGTAACGATTTGACGCTGGCAGCAGCGCTGCCACAGTCACAAATTGACACTAAATTTTGGCCGTTTGCCTTGTCACAGGTAAGCGGCCTTTGTCATTATGGGCGCCGCAATCAAATTCAAACAAAAACAACACAAAAATAACAAGGTACCCTATGAAACCTTTGCTCCCGCTGGGGCTTTTGCTGCTCACCTCCTGCTCTCAGGGCGGTATGGTCAGCCAAAAAGTACCAGAGCCGGACTTCAATGAGGCCCGTTTTCGTAATGATATCAAGGTGCTGTCATCCGACGCCTTCGAAGGCAGAGCACCCACTACCCAGGGCGAAAAGCTGACCCTCGATTACCTGACCACCGCCTTTAAGGCGGCCGGGCTCAAGGGCGCCAACGGCGGCAGCTTTTTACAAAGCGTGCCCATGGTGACCTACACCGCCTCCGAGCAGCAGAGCATTCGCCTCGGCAGTTTGCACCCCGCCTATCGCAAAGACATAGTGCTTGGCAGCCGCCACAACAATCAGGGCGTCGATATCAAGGATGCACCACTGGTGTTTGTCGGCTACGGCATCAAGGCCCCTGAATATGACTGGGACGACTACGCCGGGCTGGATATGAATGGCAAGATTGCCGTTATTCTGGTGAACGACCCGGGTTTTGCGCTGCCTGAAACTGGCAAGTTCAAAGGCAAAGCCATGACCTACTACGGTCGCTGGGACTACAAATTTGCCGAAGCTGGCCGCCAGGGAGCCCTTGGCGCCATTATCATCCACGACACGGCGCCGGCGTCTTACCCCTGGTCTGTGGTGGAAAACAGCTGGACCGGACCGCAGCAGGATCTGGTTTCCAGCCCGGATGCCGCTCCCCGGGTTCAGGTGGAAGGCTGGATGCAGTTGGAAACCGCCAAGGCCCTGTTTGCCGATGCCAATCTGTCCCTCGACACTCTCAGCAAAGAAGCAGCCCAGCACTCACTCAATCAGCCCCTTGGCAAAAGCGCCGATATCGCCTTTGCCAACAGTGCCAGTTTCTCTGACAGCCACAATCTGGTCGCTACCCTGCCCGGCACCGACAAGGCCGACGAGCATATCCTCTTTACCGCCCACTGGGACCATATCGGCAAAGATGACAGCCGCGAGGGCGACAAAATCTATAACGGCGCCCTGGATAACGCCTCAGGCGTGGCAGGCATTCTCGAAATTGCGCGCCAGTTCGCGGCGCTGGATGCCATGGGCTTTAAAAACCGCCGCTCACTGACCTTTATCGCCACCACGGGCGAAGAACAGGGACTGTTGGGCTCACGCTATTATGCCGCCCACCCGCTGTTCCCCATCGATAACAGCATTGCAGTGCTGAACCTTGACTCCACCAATGTGTATGGCCGCACCAAAGACTTCACCATAGTCGGTAAAGGCCAGTCTCAATTGGAAGACTACCTCAGCGCCGCCGCCAAAGCTCAGGGCCGCGAAGCCGTGCCAGAGAAGAACCCGGCCTCCGGCGGCTTTTTCCGCTCTGACCATTTCAGCTTTGCCAAGCTTGGCGTACCTGCGGTATTTGCCGGTGGCGGCAGCATCCCGGTTGATGAAGCCACCGCCGCCTACAAGCAGGAAATGCAGGCCAAGATGAAAGGCTGCTATCACAATGTCTGTGATGAATACCGCGCCGAGTGGGATTTATCCGGCGCGCTGGAAGATATGGCGGTGTTTTATAAAGTGGCCCGTGAACTTGCCAACAACGATCACCGCCCCGGCTATTACCAGCGCAGCGAGTTTTATCCGTTAAGGCCGGCGAACTGACCTTTTGGCACTTGTGCCAGGAAAGACAAATAGCAATGCAGGGCATCTTCGGATGCCCTGTTTATTTTGTGCGCAAACAACTCAAAGCAGCAATAAGTTGCAGTGCTGCCAAGCGGTTGCCGATCTGCCAATCCCAGTCGGCTGCATCCCCCAAAAAATCCAGCATCATCAAAATCCGAAGCATAATTTTGGCGATTCGTCATTTTTGGAGGCGTATATCTCGCGATCACTGCACCAAAGAATCAATTTAAATGTCGATTCATCAGTTTTTGTGTTTGCGTATTGAAGATTTCGCTGGCAAAGTGGCTAAACATTGATGCTCAGGAAGTAAAGTGCGGAGTTTGTTATGTGTTCGATTTTTGCCATTCTCGATATCCAGTCCGATGCCAAAGCCATGCGCCAGGTAGCATTGGAAATGTCCAAGCTGCTGCGTCACCGCGGCCCCGACTGGTCAGGTATCTATGCCGATGACCACGCAGTATTGGCCCACGAACGCCTTGCCATTGTCGACATTGAACACGGTGCCCAGCCACTGCTGAGCGAAGACGGCAGCCTGGTGCTGGCGGTGAACGGCGAAATCTACAACCACAAAGAACTCAAAGCCGAGCTTGGCGACAAGTACAGCTATCAGACCAACAGTGACTGCGAGGTGATCCTGTCGCTGTATCAGGAATATGGCAGCGATTTCCTCGACAAACTCAACGGCATCTTCGCCTTTGTGCTCTACGACAAGGCCAAGGGCACCTACCTGATTGGTCGCGACCATATTGGCATCATTCCGCTTTACACTGGCCGCGACGCCCAGGGCAACTTCTACGTGGCTTCTGAAATGAAGGCACTGGTGCCCGTGTGTAAAACCGTGGAAACCTTCGCCCCCGGTCACTACCAGTCGAGCAGCGACGCGGCGCCCGTACACTACTATCAGCGTGACTGGAAATCCTATGAAGCTGTGGCCGAGAACGAGGCCAGCGTGGATGAACTGCGCGCCGCACTGGAAGCGGCGGTCAAGCGTCAGCTGATGTCAGATGTGCCCTATGGGGTGCTGCTCTCCGGTGGTCTGGACTCCTCTATTGTTTCAGCCATTACCCAAACCTTTGCCAAGCGCCGCATCGAAGATGACGATGAAAGCGAAGCCTGGTGGCCACAGCTGCACTCCTTTGCCGTGGGTCTTAAAGGCTCGCCGGATCTGGCAGCCTCCCGTAAGGTGGCGGACGCCATTGGCACCATTCACCACGAAATCCATTTCACCTTCCAGGAAGGGCTGGATGCCATAAAGGATGTGATCTATCACCTTGAAACCTACGATGTGACCACCATTCGCGCAGCCACCCCTATGTATCTGATGGCACGTAAAATCAAGGCGATGGGCATTAAGATGGTGCTCTCGGGTGAAGGCGCAGACGAGCTTTTTGGCGGCTACCTGTATTTCCACAAGGCGCCAAACCCACAGGCCTTCCACGAGGAGCTGGTGCGTAAACTCGACAAGCTGCACCTGTTCGACTGCCTGCGTGCCAACAAGGCCATGGCGGCCTGGGGTCTGGAAGCGCGGGTGCCCTTCCTCGACAAAGAATTTATGGACGTAGCAATGCGCTTAAACCCTGCCGCCAAGATGTCCGGCAAGGGCAAAATCGAGAAGCACATTCTGCGTGAAGCCTTTGAGCATAAGCTGCCAGCTGAGATTGCCTGGCGCCAGAAGGAGCAGTTCAGTGATGGCGTAGGCTACAGCTGGATTGATGGTCTCAAGGAGCAGGCTGCCGCTCAGGTGGATGATTTGCAGCTCGCCAACGCCCGTTTCCGCTTCCCGCACAACACCCCGGAAACCAAGGAAGCATATTTCTATCGCTGCTTCTTTGAAGAGCTGTTCCCGCTGGAGTCTGCTGCGCTCACTGTGCCCGGTGGCAAGAGTGTCGCCTGCTCTACCCCAGAGGCGCTTGCCTGGGATGAAAGCCTGCAAGGCATTATCGACCCCTCCGGCCGCGCAGTGCGTGAAGTGCACGCCCAAAGTTACTGATACTCAGCAATGTAAAAGCCCCGCGATTGCGGGGCTTTTCGTTATCCAGGCTAGCTATCACCAAGGCCATGGCGGCGCTTTCGCGCCATTGCCGCCAATCTCTCACTCGCCAACTGCAGGATCTGTTGCCGCTGTGCTTCATCGGCGCCGTGCCAGTCGAGAATTTCCTGATAACTGCGGCCACACCCCAGGCAAATGTCGTCATCATTCAGACAACAGTTGCGTACACAGGGCGACGGGACCTTGTCCATTTTCAGGCTCAGGCGAGCTTCTTCATGTAGTGCGCCTGCACAAGCTCACGCACTTCCATGGTCAGGCTCGATGCCACCACATCCGCCGTGGCAATGGCATCGGCCACCGCTTGCATCAGCGCCAGTTTCTGCTCGCTGCTGCGGCCGGGCATAATGGCAATATCCACATGGATAAAGCTGTCATCGCCCTGACCGGTGAGCGCCGCATCGGCCCGGTAGGCGCGGGTTTTCACCGACACAGGGTCGAACAGGCCGCTTTGCAGCATGGCGCCATGGCAGGCTTGGGTAAGCTTTAGAGCCAGCTCGTCGCCCATTAAATCAGGCGAAAAATCAATCACACAATGTGGCACTTGCTCTCCTATTCTGACCAAACGGCATATTCGTTACCGCTGGGACAGGCAAAATGAAAACGGCGACCGCCGGGGAAACTGAATACCGAGCGCACGATGCGACCGCCATGGTGCATTATGTGCTCTTGCTTCAGGGCAAGGTTGTCGCTGTAAAGCACGATAAGGGGCGCCGCCTGGGCGCTGAAACTGGCAGGGGCCTGATAAAAGCCGCCATCGATTCCGACATCGAGAAAGCAGCTGTATTCAGGGCCATAATCCATAAACTGCCAACCGAAGGCGGCGGCAAAGAAGGCTTTGGTGGCGTTAAGGTCCCGGCAGGGGATCTCAAGATAGTTGATGCAATCAACCCGGTTCATACTGCGCTCCCTTTCACAGTCATGCTGAGCTTCCTGCGCAGCCCGGAGTTAGCACTTCCGGCGGCGCATCGACGTGCAAGTCAGGTGTCAGGGCGCTTCATGCGCCCCATTCAACGCCAGTTTATCCCTGCAGCAATCCGGCAACAAGACCGATGAGACCACCAAATACTCCGCCCCATACCACCAGCCAACCCAAATGCTCGCGGATCATCTCCTGCACCAGGGTTTTCACCAGCTCAGGGGTCAGCTCATCCAGTCGGCTTTGCACGATTTGGGCTATCTGCCCTTTGAAATCACTGAGCATTTGCGGGCTTTCCAACTCATTGACCAAAAGCTCATGGAAGCTGTCGGAGCTGGCGATTTCAGCCAACGATGCCTTCATCTTTTCTTCGAAGGGTGCCTTCATGGGTTCAAGCGCTTCCACGCCGCCAAACATGGACAACATGCCGCCAAAGGATGATTGCGCCACTGTGGCCACTAATGCATCGAAGGCGGGGCTTAAATCAATCTTGTCGATGACGGGGGTCAGATCCAGCATCTTGCTGCCAGCCTGGCCACTTAAGAAACGGTCGATGTTTTCATCAGTAAAAAACTGACTCATCATCAGATTGTGAATGGCTGCTTTAAAGGCTTCAAACTTGGCAGGAATAACCCCGGAGCCATACAGGCCCGGCACCTTTTCGAACAGCATATGAATGGCGAGCTCATTGGTAATCGCGCCCGACAGCGAGAACAGGCCGACAGAGGTGACAAGGGGCTGGCCCGTGGCCAAGCCTGTCGCCGTGACCGCTGCGGCCACACCATTGGTTACCAAACCTTTGTTCATCGGATCCCCCGGTTGGACTATGCAAAAATCGGCGGCATTTTAGCAAGTTGTCCAACCAAGTCCAACGCCCTTAGCGGGAAGCGAGCAGCTGATAGATGTTGCGATCACCAGTGTCGGTGTCGAGTGCCACTGAGGTGGAATCATCCACCAGGGTGCGACGAACGATCAGCACGTCGGTTTCGCCGGCAAGTTCCATGGCCTTGTCGGCCAGCATTTGGGCCACACCACGGTCACGATAAGCAGGGGTTACATAGCTGTCATCAAAGTACCAAATCGGCTTCAAATGCAGCGATGAAAATGAGGGGTATAACTGAATGAACCCGACCGCATTGTGCTCGTCCAGTGCCACAAAGATCACCGAATCATTTTCGCACAGGCGGCTGGCAATAAACTCCCTAACGCCAATGGGATCGGATTCTTTGCCCAGGCTTTGGCGATAGGCATTGAACAGGGGAACCAGATTGTCGAGATCGTTTTCCGAGGCTAAACGTATTTGCATGCTTCTTCCTTGAATTTACCTATGCTCCAGACGTCCGGAACGACTTCAAGGAAACTTAACATAATGAAATTAAAAAAGACACTGCAACTTTTACCCGGACTGGCGCCATCAAAACCGGCTACTTTCGGGGCCGTTTGCGAAGGTCGCGATACTCAAATGACTGGCTGTGAATTCGCTCCATATCCAGGGCACTCAAAAAGGCATATTCGGTGACCTTGGCCACCATATCCGGCTCACCAAACAGAAACAGACGCTTATCGCGGCCCAGTTCATGGCGCTCTTTGAGCACTTCGGGTACACCAATCAGCCGCACGCGGTTGTTATCGATACGCTCTTTATCACTCTGGGCGGCAATCAGCCCCTGATAAAACAGATTGCGATGCTCCAGCATCAGTTTTAGCAGCGGCCGGTGCAGATACAAATCGTCGAGATACTTACCCCAATGGTACAGATGGATCGGCTTTTCATGGCCAGCGAGCAAGGCCGCCTGCACCATGCCAAGCGCCGGGCCGATACCTGTACCAAAGGCCACCACAATCAGTTCGTCATTAAGGTACTCACTGCGATAATCGCAGCGACCCCAGGGACGGGTCAGCATCAGGGTATCGCCCACATTGGCCTGCTGGCACAGCCACTGGCTGAACTGGCCATTGCGCTTACGCCGGATATGAAACGCGATTGTGCCCTCGCCCAGCCCTGGCGCAATGCCATAGGTTCGGCCCATGCCGGCACTTTGGCCATCTTCGCCAGGCGCCCTGAGTCCGACACACAGTCCCGCATGAAACCCGGTCGCATCCTGTGGCCGTAGCACCAGCCTGAGCACATCGGCGCCTATGGACTGTTTATCCAGCAGCCTTGCCGGCATTAACACCGCTTCATTGAGCACAGACAGCTTCATGCCTTCTTTGGGCACGCACTGGCAGGCAAACAGCAGCCCCTCAGCTTTGAGTTCAGGCTCAAGTCCTTTCTGCGCTTTGGCAGGCGCCAGACCTTCATCCAGCTTCAATAAGCAGCAGCGGCACAGGCCTTTGGTGCAGGAATAATTATGGGGATGGCCCGCCCGTTTAAGGCTGGAAAGAATGGTTTCGCCGGGCTCGGCATGAAAGCGCTGGTTATCCAGAAAAAACAGCGTCATAGCTTGTGTGGCTCTCCCTGCCGGGGAAGGAATTCGAACGCCCCAAGATGCTGACATTGGTTGTCAAAGTCAAGTGAACCTTAGGTGTTATCCGTGTCGGCGGCGATTTTACGGGCGCCGATCACCTGTTCGACCTTCAGAATAGGCGCCGGGTTCCTGAACTCAGCCTCTAACCCTGTCTTGTTCTGAACCTTTATCTGCGTTTTGGTCTGAGTTTAGTCTGAACTTATACCGTGCCTAGCCACGCCACAGATAATGGCGATCAGAATAGTCGGCAAGCCACTCGGGGCGATACACCACCAGCAGGGTCACCGCCATGCCATTGAGCAAAGCTTCGGGGAACATCATCAGAATCGACAGCGACAGATAGTCGTGCCACAGCACCTGCCAGCTGTAAGTGCCGGAAATACCGAGCCAGAGCGACCAAAAGCTCTCGTGACTCAACTGACTGAGGCCTGCATTGGCAAAGCCACTGACAAAAATCAGCACAAACAGATTTTTCGGCAGCAGGTAAAAGCTGCGGTTATGAATAACAAAGGCCACAAACAGTGGCAGACACACGCCCATCAACGCGTAAGCACCAAAGTGGCCAGGGGCTTTTAAGACAAACACGCAATAAAAAGCGCTCGGCAGCAACGCCAGCATGGTGGCCAATCGCCATGAGAACATCAGCATCAGGGTAACCAGTCCCAGAAAATGCAGCTGCAACAGCCCATGGATACTGGCATTGAACAACCAAATGCCCATCATGGCGCTGAGCGCCAACAGCGCCCTGCCCTGCAATTGCCGGTTGGCAGCAAGCTCGGCCAAATCCCGGGATGGATAAATCAGCCACAGCCAAAGCCCAAGCAACAGCAGCCCCAGCGCATCGGCGCCGCTCAGCTGCCACTGTATGTTGGCCAGCAGGCCCTGCCAGAACTCGAGCATGAAAATGAATTGATTCCCGATTGGATATGGGTACTCTTGATACATCTGATTATCAATCATTTCCGGGGAAAGAAAACAGTGTTATCAAGAAGTCTGCTGCTCGCCATCGTCACCTTAAGCCTCGGCGCCTGCTCCAGCAGCGCCCCGGACACAGATGAGCCGGACATCAGCTATGCCGGGAAAATTCGCGATCGTCTGAGCACCAGCATCAAAGACAACGGCCTGAAGCTGTTCACCTACAGCGTAAGCGCCAGTGCTCCCAGCGCCGCAGACGCCTTACCACCACTGCCATCGAGAAACCTGACACGCAGCAGCCGCAGTCGCCCATCGGTGGACTTAACCACCTGGACCGAACAGATTGAAATCGGCCTTGCCCGCACCCTGGCAATGTCGGGCTACTGCCGGGAAGGCAGCACCGAAATCAGTCGGCTTATCCAGGCAGACAGAGCCGAGATCCGCGGCGAGTGCAACGAAAGCGCATCCGATGAGGACAGACAGCGCTTTGGCAGCAAAGGCTGACACTGGAAAAACACCCGCCATTTCGGTAGTATTCGCCGCTCGATTTTGGAGCTCATAATGAACAGACGACAGGCACTCATCAAAAAAATGGCCAAGCGCACCAAGGCCCGGGAAAACAAGAAAGAAAAACCCAACGCCGGTGCAGCCAAAGACAGATACATTTCCAAGGCCGAGCGCGCCAAAATGGAAGCAGAAGCACAGGCCGAAGAGGCCCTGTCTTCTGAGACTCAGGCTTCCGAGACTCAGGCTTCTGACACTCAAGTAGCAGAGGCTCATTCTGATGTCGCTGAGCATAACGGTCAGCCCGGCTGAACCACGGCAGCGGTGAAACGCGCTTTGAGCACAGGTGCAAAAGCGTCTTTTTGCCCAAAACTCTGCTCACGCTTATTGAAACGAGTGTTTGCACGAGCTTTGTCGCACGAACTATTCCGCATAAACTGTTTCGCATGAACTGTTTCGCATAAACCTTGCCACAACGCATCAGAAGTAAAAATCCACCTGCATAGCAGGTGGCTTTGACACTGCCCCCTAAAAGGGGGCTTAAAAACTAACCTTCAAGCCCCAATGCTATCTGCCGTTTCTCTTCTTCTTTGGCTGTCCTTTCTTGGTGCCGTACATATCTGCGGATTATCTCTTCGTTCGCTCCTACCGAGTCAACAAAATAGCCTCTTTGCCAAAAGTGATTCCCCCAGAGCTTTTGCTTTCTCAAATACGGAAATTTCGCAAACATTCTGATTGCCGTTCTTCCTTTTACAAAACCCATTAAGTCCGACACGCTTAGACTCGGTGGAGTTCTAACTACTAGATGAACATGATCTTCCTGCACATTCAGTTCTACTGACTCTGCATTTCTTCATGTTGCAGTAAACATAAATACTTCGATAAAGCTCTTTGCCAAGATTACCTTTTAGGATTTTGTACCTGTACTTCGGTGTCCAAACGAGGTGATACTGACAGCGATAGAACACGTGAGACGCGGATTCATATCTGCTCATGCTACTTACTCCTTGATTTGCTGGTAACAAACCGAGGGAGTATTTAGCATGGGCATTCTACGGGCAAAGCCCCACTAGAACGATCACCACCACCATAGGAGGTGGTTTTAGGGTGACAATAAAAAAACAGGCTCATATGGAGCCTGTTTTTTTATGTGCCGCTTCTGCCAAATTCATCAAGGTGCGCCCGCTAGCTCGATGATGGTCTTTTCCCTGGCACAGCGTCGCTATCGGGGGTGACCAAAAACTCGGTGGCCTCCTGGGCACCCAGGCAGTCTTTCTCCTCGGTGTGGGTTGCCATCTGCGCAAACGAAGACGACAGCGGACTGCTGCTGGCGGGCATTACTTCATCATCCACATCAGCCCTGGCAGCGGACTTATCGCCCTCAATTGCCCCCACCAACCGATAGGCGGTATACACCCCGGCGATACCAAAGAGTACCGAGCCTATGACCTGGCCAATCAGTACTCCGTATACGCCGCCATACTGCGCCCCAAGCCAGATAAACGGCAAGGTGCCCAGAGTCGCCTTGCCCACGTTAAACACGGTGGAATATTTGGCTTTACCGAGATTGTTAAACGAAGCATTGGCAACAAACAGCGCGCCCGAGAACACAAAAAACACCGCGATATAGGTTAGGAAGAAGCCGATAAACTCGGCGGCATCCCCTTTCATATCAAACACATGAACAATAAAGTCCTGGGCGATAAACAAAATCAGCGACATCCCCAATACATAGGCGCCGCAAAACAGCAGCGACTGGGTAAGGCATTCCCGCAGCCTATCGAAACGCCGGGCGCCAAAGTTTTGCCCCACAATGGGGCCAATGGCGCCGGAAAGCGCAAATATCATCCCGAAAGCCACCGGCGTTAAGCGGCCTAGCACAGCCCAGCCAGCCACATAACCATCACCAAAACCTGCGATCGCCCGGGTCATAAAACCGTTGCCTATGGGGGTAGCAATATTGGTCAACATCGCCGGTCCGGCGATGGCGAAAATGGGCGATAAGTCTCCCAACACCCCTGCTACCGTGGGCTTTGTCCCCAACTGATGCTTGATAAAGACGCCGCGCCCAGCCACCAACAGCACCGACAGTCTTGCCAGCACAGATGCCGCTGCCGCCCCTTCAATACCCATGGCAAACAGAAAGATAAAAATCGGGTCGAGCACCAGATTCACGCCGCCGCCCACCAGGGTCGACACCATGGACAGCTTGGCATCGCCAACTGCCCTGAGTGCAGCACCCAGCGCCATTGCAAGGCAGATAAACGGCAGCGAAGGCACCAGAATATAGAGATAACTCGCCGCCAGCTCTGCGGTGCGGCCACTGGCGCCAACAAGTGCCACCAGTGACGGGATATTTAAGGTAACGACAATGGCCACAAGGGTAGACACGGCTAGGGTAACCAGCAGCGAACTCATCATCAGCCGCTTGGCGTTTTCGGGCTCTCTGGCACCAATGGCACGGGACACCTGAGCCCCCAGCGCAATCGAGAGGCCAATACCAATCGAGGTGGTGAAAAACGAGATGGTACCCGCGTAGCCCACGGCGGCGGCAAGCTCTGCTTCCCCAAGCAGGCTCAAAAAGAAGATATCAATCAGATCCACCACAAACAGCGCGGATATACCCACGGCAGCGGTGGAGCTCATCACCAGAATATGGCGAAGAATGGGGCCTTCTACAAATTTGGCATCGGTCATGGTAGTGGCTTAAACCTCCCGCTGCAGTTCGCTGCCACAGCGGCTGCAATATTCAGCATCCTGATCGTGTCCCGTTTTCAGGCAGTTGCTGCAACGGCGCAAATCGCGATTACGGCCCATTTCCTGGGAAATCTCGGCGGTAAGTATCCCGGTGGGGATGGCAATAATCGAGTAACCAATCAACATGGTCAGCGCAGCAATCGCCTGACCTAATTCGGTTTTTGGGGTGATGTCACCATAGCCTACCGTGGTGATGGTCACTATGGTCCAGTAGATGGATTTGGGAATGGATGAAAAGCCATTCTCCGGACCTTCCACCATGTACATGATGGCGCTGAGCACCATGATGATAAGGCTCACCGAGAAGAAAAACAGAAATACCTTACGGCCGGACTGCATCATGGCCTTGAGCAGCAGATTCCCTTCGCTCAAATAACGCAGCAGTTTGAGCACCCTGAAAATACGAAACAGCCGCAGCACCCGGATGATGAGGGTAAAATTGGCCCCGGGGAAGAACAGCGCCAGATAACTTGGCAACACCGACAACAGATCCACAATGCCGTAAAAACTGCGGGCGTACTGCCAACGATGAGCAGAGCAATAAATTCTGAGCAGGTATTCCAGGGTAAAAATCACCGTAAATACCCACTCGAGGGCGTGGATAACATCGCCCCAGCGCTCGTTAATGCTGGATACCGTGTCCAGCAGCACCAGGGTAACACTGGCGATGATGCACAGAATCAACCCCAGGTCGAACCAGCGTCCGGCAGGGGTATCTGTGCCAAAAATAATGATCCTGAGTTTTTTCTGTAGCTCGCTCTCTGGCGCAGCAGGCGCTTGAGTCATGGTGTATTGTCCCTGAAATCCCTGATATCGCAGCAAAACGCTAACAGTGTGCCACGCACTGGGGTCTGGCTCAAAAACAATTCTCAATCAGGTTTTCTGCCGACTTTTCAGCGCAGGCCTGCTTGGGTAGAATCGGGGGCTGCGCGAGGCGCTTAGTCGTATTCTTTGGGGTAATCATGTTCCGTTTGCTTTGTTTTGTGTGTTTGCTGGCCACCTTTGGCGCCGGCGCGGCCGCCATCAAGCCTGGTCAAAAGGTGGATTTGGTGGTGGTCAACAAGTCCGACGCCCAAATGCAGGTGTTTTACCGTGGTGAGCTGATTAAAAGCTACCGCATCGCCATGGGAGACAACCCCAAAGGCCACAAGCTTAAAGAAGGCGATCAGCGCACGCCTCAGGGCCGTTATATTCTCGACTTCAAGAAGGCCGACAGCGCCTACTACCGCTCTATCCATATCTCCTATCCCAACGAAGAAGATCTGCTGCGTGCCAGCGCGCTGGGGATAAGCCCCGGCGGCGCCATTATGATCCACGGCCAGGACCCCAAGTCCCCTCTGAGCGCCGAAGAAGCCCAAAAGTACAACTGGACCAATGGCTGCATTGCCGTGACCAACAAAGAAATGGATGAGCTGTGGCAGTTGATTGACCCAGGCACGCCCATCGAAATCTGGCCATAAGAGGTAACCTTGATGCTCGCAAGTGAGCTGTACGCCAACTGGGCCGAATTTGAAGCCAATATTCTGAAACTGATGAAAAAGCTCGGGCTGGATGGGCTCAAGCTTGAATGTGACCATGCATCTCTGCGGGTCAACAGTGTCGAGGGCGCCGAGCAACTGAAAGCCGATTTTGCCAATCTTGGCGATATCATCAGCGACAATATCATCAATGGCAGACCGATTTTGATCATCCGCCTGCATCAACCGCTCATACTTGGCAGCATGTCAGTGCCCTGCATCGAGCTGCCCTTCCCATCGGAAAAACGCTATCCACAGGAAGGCTGGGAGCATATCGAACTGGTCCTGCCCGGTGCAGACCAAGGCGAAGCCCCAGGAAAAGGCAGTGAAGCTCAGAGCTGCGAGGAACTGGCGGCTCAGCTGATTGCCAGAGTCCCTTCACTTGCTGCGGTGCTCGATGGCAACACCGATGTGAAAGTCAAAATGAGCTCCCCCAAGGGCGAAGCCGAACGGCTGGCCAACCCTACCATCGCCTTTGGTTATCAGGGGCTGACGGTAAAAGTGCACCCCCACAGCATCGAAGCCATCGTCGCCAGCGAGCAAGCCCGAGTCTGAGCCCCAACGTTCAGGCTGACTCTGCAAATCTACTTATCTCACTCCGCCCCCGGCTAGCCACCGGGGAATGTTTGGCATTTCAGCTCAGTGTTTCAGCAAGCGAACAGACAAAACCCGTAATTGCACTTTTTACGGCTTATACCGGCGCCAATTCTTGGGTAAAGTAGCCTGAGTATTCAGCGGGTCTGGCCCGTAACATCTTGATGGAGGATGTCATCCATGGCGTCGGTTACCACCAAAAAACACCCCAATGGACTCGATTATGTCGATGTCGATACCCGTTTTTGCAAGGCGCGAATTTTCTTACAGGGCGCCCAGATAGACTTTTTCCAGCCCGCCGGTAAGGCGCCGCTGCTGTGGGTATCAGAGGCGGACGACTATCAACCCGGCAGCGGCATTCGTGGCGGCATTCCGGTTTGCTGGCCCTGGTTTGGTATGCACAGCAACCCCGACTTTCCCCAGCACGGTTTTGCCCGCACCCGTTTGTGGAGCCTAAGACACACCCGCATGGCCAACGAAGCGGTGGAACTCAGCTTCACCCTGAACGTCAGTGAGCAGGACAAGCGCTTCTGGCCACACGACACCGAAGTGGAAGTCCGCTTCCACCTGACCGAGGTCCTCAAAGTCACCCTGGTGAACCGCAATGTGGGCCAGGAAACCGTGACCCTGACCCAGGCGCTGCACAGCTATTTCCCCATTCAGGATATTCATTCCCTGGTCGCCAAAGGCTTCAGCGGTGCCAAGTACATCGAGTTTGGCGAAGGCCCCTACCCGCAGGATGGCGATGAAGTGACCTTTACCCGGGAAACCGACCGGGTCTACACCGACCTTGGCCCAGTGCAAACCCTGCATACCCCGGAAGGCGTGATTGAAGTGGCGCGGGAGAACAGCCAGTCAGCGGTGCTGTGGAATCCCTGGATTGACAAGTCCAAGTGGCTGACCCGTTTTAACGATGAAGACTACCTCAGCATGGTTTGCCTCGAAGCGGCCAATGTACTGGAAGACAAGCTGGTGCTGGAGCCAGGGCAAACCCACGAGCTGTCGACGATAATTCGTTGGAAATAACCTTTGCGGCCTGGCCTGACCTAAAACGATAAACGCGCCTTCGGGCGCGTTTTTTATTACCAGGCTGACATCAGCTTGCTCGTTGCTTCTTCTTTCGCCGGTTTTTCACGGGCTTTTCTCAAGTTTTGCGCTGGTTTTTCGCGCTGTGTGTCCAGGCTGTATCCCGCCAAGCTGCTCGGCAGGATGTTGCCGCTCGCAAGCCCCCATTTTGCAAACTGCGTTTGATTTCAGTCAGGCAAACACATTAAGCATCACCCACAAATCCATCACCAGCAGACGCTGCAAACCAAGCGTTAATCTCACCTGAAACAGACCGCATACAACAAGCTGTTTAAGGGCTTGCTGTAATGCCTTGCTTAAAGACTGAGCAGCCAAGCGTCGCTTTTTGGCGGCCATATCAGTTTGGCCGGATTTCTCATTGCCTATGTTGCACGTTCGTGCAAGTTTTCTTAACAGCATTATAACAATAATGAGGAGAACTCATGCACATCAAGACTCGAAAGCATTGGCTACCCACGACGGTAGCATTGGCCGTTGCCCTTCATCTGGGCGGCTGTTTTTCTGATAGTGAAGATCCTGCGCCAACACCGGAGCCACCGGCAGTTACGCCACCGGCCACCGGCGGCCCAACCTTCCCCGAAGGCGCTATCATGGTGGAAGCCGGTGAAAACCTGACCACCCGTATTCAGGAAGCACTGATCAACGCACAAAGCGGCGATGTAATTGTGCTGCCCAAGGGCCGCTTCGAAATCCAGTCCACCCTGCTGTTTGATGGCGACGTGGATGGCGATGGCGCCTTTGCCAAAAACGTAACCCTGATGGGCTACGGCAAGGACGACACCATTCTGGATTTTGCCAACGCCAATTCCGGCGACGGCATTTTCGTGCAAAATGCGATGAACATTACCATCCAGGATCTGTCGGTGTATGAAGCCAAAAACAACGGCATCAAGCTGAAGAACACCAATGGCATCATACTGCGCCGCCTGGGCGCTGTATGGGAAGGCGCCCTCGACAAAGATAACGGCGCCTACGGCCTGTATCCGGTGGAGTGCGAAAACATCCTGATTGAAGACAGTTATGTACGCGGCAGCGCCGATGCGGGCATCTACGTGGGTCAGTCTGAATACATAGTGGTACGCAACAACATCGCCAAGGAAAACGTGGCCGGAATTGAGATTGAAAACAGCCGCTACGCCGATGTATACAACAACGAAGCCATGGGTAACACCGGCGGTATTCTGGTGTTCGACTTGCCCATCAATAACCACAGATACGGCTCCAGCGTGCGTATCTTCGACAACAAGGTGTACGACAACAACACCCACAACTTTGCCAACGCCTCAGCCAACCCGGCCGGCGTGCATATTGTGCCTCCGGGCACAGGGGTGATTGTGCTGTCCACCAGTGACGTGGAAATCTTCAATAACCAGATAACCAACCACGACACCCTCGGGCTGACAGTCTCCAGCTTCTTTATCGCCGAGCCTGAGATCAGCGATTTTGTCGCCAACTACGGTCAACCCGGCCAGGCCATTGAAGATGGCTGGCGTCCGGTGCCCCGCAATATCTATGTGCACGACAACGAAATCAGCGGTTACGGCAAAAAGCCCAACGGCTATCTTATCACCGACATCATCAATGCCTTTGTGCTGACCCACGGCGCCATGCCGGGGATCCTCTACGATGGTCTGGGTGAACTGCTGGCCAATAACGGCACCGCCGCCTACCTTGGCCTGAAGGAGATGCCTTTTGCCGACGATGGCAGCGACAACGTCTGTATGCAAAACAACGGCGATGTCAGCCTGGGGCAGCTCTACGGCAACAGTAATACCGATTTGAGTATTGCCGATGTGATGTATGAAAAAAACCAAACCAATCTGATGAAATGTGCCCAGGTCAGCCTGCCGGTGCATACCGTCACCTTCGGTGAACAAATCTTCGGCTGTGGCGTGGACGACGACACCGCTGGCTGTGATGGCGGTAATCTGATTGGCGGCGGTGGCACCATTGGCGACGGCGATGGCGGCATCATAGGTGACGGCGATGTGAGCCTGTGTGAAACCGCTGGCAGCGGCGTAAACTGGAATGCACTGGCCAAGGCCAATTGCCCTAAACTGTCGGATTACAATCTGTTCAGCGATGGCACAGATCCAACCCAAAACGCCAATGGCGGCATGCCTTATGACTTGAATACGCAGCTGTTTACTGACTATGCCAGTAAGTATCGCTTTGTATTCCTGCCGGACGGCACCAAGGCGCAGTACTCAGAAAACGAAGCATTCGACTTCCCGGTGGGAACCGTTATCAGCAAAACCTTCGCGCTGCCCGCTGACACTGCCAAACGGGGTATAGAAAACGAAGATCTGATTGAAACCCGTCTGCTTATCCACCGCGCCAGCGGCTGGACTGCGCTGCCTTATGTGTGGAACGCCCAAAAGGATGAAGCCGTGCTGACCAAGCCCGGTGCCGTGCAGGCCAAAACCGTGAAGCACAACGGCGAGATCCTGAGCTTCGACTACATGGTGCCTTCCATCAACCAGTGTAAGCAGTGCCACCAGTTCAAGGCCGAAGGTGAAGACTACCCACGTTTCGTCCCCATTGGCCCCAAGGCACGCTTCCTCAATGGCGACTTCGCCTATCAGGACGCTACCGTGAACCAGCTCAGCCGCTGGCAGAGCGCAGGTATTCTGCAGGGCTTGCCTGATTTGGCCACTGTACCCAAGGTGCCTGCTTACCACGACGGCGACGAAACCAAGGTTACCAGTCTGGACAACGACACCCTGATGAACACCGCCAAAGGCTATCTGGACATTAACTGTGCCCACTGTCACCGCCCGGAAGGCAACGCCTCCAACACCGGCCTCAAGCTTGAGTACTGGCGCGCCTACGGCGATGACAACGGTTTCTCCCACGGAACCTGTAAGCAGCCTGTTGCCTACGGCGGCGGCAGCCTGGGTTACGATGTGGTGCCCACCAAGCCAGAAAGCTCCATCATGCACTTCAGGATGGCGAGCACCGAGCCTGGCGACCGCATGCCGGAAATCGGCCGCAGCCTGGCCCATACCGAGGGTGTTGCCCTTATCCATGAATGGATTAAGCGTCTGCCTGCAGCCGCCTGCTCCAACTGATAAGCATTGAGTAACAGCTGAAGGCCGGTTTATCCGGCCTTTTCTTTGGCAAGGAGGTAAGCATATGCCAAGGGCTAAAAATAAAAGTGCCCCACAGCGGCGCAATGTGAGAAGCATCATCATGCTGCTGACCGCACTGTTAACCCTGGGTGGCTGCGGTGGCGGTGAAGACAACCCGGCCTCGCCACCCGCTGGCGCAAATGGCGGCTCGGGAAGTGGTGGCTCAGGAAATGGCAGCACTGGCGGCTCGGGGTCAGGCGCAGGTTTATGTGCAGCGACCGAGGGCGAAATTAACTATCAGGCATTGATGCAGGAAAACTGTGCCAAGCTCAGTGATTACCGTTTGTTTGCCGACCCGGCCAATCCCGGCGCCCAGCCAAATGGTCGCGGCGAGCCCTACATGCTTGCCAGCGAGCTTTTTACCGATTACGCCATCAAGCGCCGCTTTATCTTTTTACCGCCCGCGACCCAGATGAGCCTCGTTAACGGCCAGCTTGAGTTTCCTGTGGGCACTGTGCTGATCAAAAGCTTTTATCTTCCTGCCGATACCGAACAACAAGACCCGCTTAACGCAAGGCTTATCGAAACCCGGCTGCTTATCCAACGTGAGTCAGGCTGGACTGCTCTGCCCTACGTATGGCGCGATAACGGCAGCGGCGCCTTGGAAGCTGTGCTGACCGAAGCGGGCGCGGATGTTTCCCACAGCCTTAACCGCGGCGCAGAAACATTGGACTTCGGCTATCACGTGCCAAGCCGGGCCGAGTGCAAAATCTGTCATCAGGATCTGCAAAACGAGCTGGCGGTGATTAAACCCATTGGCCCCAAACCATTGTTGCTGAACCGCGACATCAACAGAAGCGGCAGCGCAGAGACTATTAATCAGCTGCTTTATTTCAAAGATAAGGGGCTGATAACCGGCAATGTGGAGCTAAGCGCACTGCCACGTACCTTCGCCATAACCGATGAAACCGCCGACCTTACCGCCCGCGCCAAGGGTTATCTGGATGTCAACTGCGCCCATTGCCATAAGGCCAGCGGCTTTGCCAGCGTGTCGGGGTTACGACTTGGGTTTGAGATTGACCATGAAAGCGTGCAATACGGCATTTGCAAGCAGCCGCCGGGGTGGGATGGTGGCGAGCGTGGCCTGTCCTACGACATAGTGCCGGGTAATGGCGATCACTCGATTGTGGTCTATCGCCAAACCCTGTCAGCCCCGAAAGACAGAATGCCGCCGCTTGGGCGTAATCTGGTCCATCAGGAAGCGGTAGCGCAGATCAGTCGCTGGATTGATTTGATGTCCCCTGCCCTTGGGAACTGCCAATAAGCCGTTGAAACTTGCCGGGCGGCGCGCCAAGCCAGTGCTTGAAGCTCGCCCGAAAGTGGCTCACGTCGGTAAAGCCCAGCCGCTCGGCAATATCATCGGCGCTAAGGTTTCCCTGCAAAATAAGGCTGATGGCTGCCTGGCTTCGCACCTGATCCAACAGCCGCTGATAGCTGCAACCATTATCGGCAAGCTTTCGGCGCAAGGTTCGCTCACTCATGCCAAGGGCCTGGGCCATATCGGTAAGTGTGGGCAGCAACGGCATCTGAGACTTAAGCTGCTCCAGTACCCCGTCGATGAAGCTGGGTTGGGGCAAACAGGGTTCTTTGCGCTCTTCATCGCTGAAGCTGTAACGGACCGGCAATGCGAGGGTATCGGTGGCAACCCGCCACTCATAGAAGGGCGCGTTAAATGCTGGGGTCACTCCGCAAAGGCTGCTGATAAAATCAGCCTCGTGGGGCGGACACGCCAGAGCCACCGAATCCAGGTTAAAACGCTCACCGCAAAGGGCTCGGCCCAGCACCACAAGAGCCCCAAGACTGTGCAGAAAGTGGCACTGAAACAGTGAGTTGGGCAATCTTAGGGTGTTAATCCAGCGCACGCTCAGGGCGGAGTTGCTCACACTCACCAAACTGTCGCTCATGGAACCTGCCCACTCCGGGTTATCGTTGAGCAGTCCAAAGCAATCTCCCAGAGTTTCACAGCGGGCAAGGTAGCCTTTCAAAAAGCCAAGCTCCGCCACCTTGTAATCGGCTGCAGCGCGCATACCTATCTGACAATCGTCGCTGAAACTGCACAGCGCCTCCATGGCGCCCGCCACTTGCCAGACCGGCACCAGGGTCATATGCGCAAGCACCTCTGGGGCAACCCCAAGGTGCTCGCAAACATCCCGGTAGCAGGCCTCACCAAAGAGCCGCCCAATGGCACCCAACACCTGAGCCAGCTCCCAGGCAGGGTACCCTTGATCCCCCACCATGGCGCCGGCGCGATAATTTGACATGTTAACAACCGTTTGTGACTCCCCCGAACTCTCTGTTGTATACCATTTATGTGGTGAAGAAAACCCCGTATGCACGCCGGTCAGCTTGCCGGGCTTGCAAAGGTCAGGCACAAAAAAGCCTGCAAAAGCAGGCTCTTGAAACAATGCGTTTGTCTTTTTGCTCAGGGCAGCGGTTTATTCTTTTCCGCAAGCTTGCCAAAGAAGGTACTCACCGACAGCGCCGCGCTGTGGGCTAACTTATCAGCAAGCTTTTTCTTGGGTTGGAAGCGCACCTTAATCAGGGTTCGGTCTTTGGCTGCAGCCAGCATCAGGTCGTCACTGGTGGCAATTTCATCCACCAAACCCAGCTCCAGCGCCTGTTGACCGTACCAGTGCTCACCGGTGGCGACTCTGGATAAATCCAGCTCAGGGCGATACTTGCCAACGAAGGCCTTGAACAGCTGATGGGTTTCTTCCAGCTCTTCACGGAACTTCTGCCGCCCTTCTTCGGTATTTTCACCAAACAGTGTCAGGGTACGTTTGAAGTCGCCGGCGGTATGCTGCTCGTAATCGATATCATGCTTTTTCAGCAAACGGTTGAAGTTGGGCAGCTGAGCCACCACACCGATAGAGCCGACAATCGCAAAAGGCGCGGCGTAAATGCGTTCGGCCACACATGCCATCATGTAACCACCACTGGCGGCCACCTTATCAATACAGATACTGAGGGGAATATTGGCCTGACGCAGACGGTCGAGCTGACTTGCCGCCAGCCCGTAGCCATGCACCATACCGCCGCCACTTTCGACATTCACCAGCACCGCATCACCGGCTTCAGCCACTGTGATAATGGCGCTGATTTCTTCGCGAAGCGACGCAACCTCATGGGCATCGATACTGCCTTTGAAGTCGAGAACGAAGGTGCGCGGCTTGACGCTCTCGTCCTTCTCTGCGGCTTTGCTTTCTGCTTTTTTGGCCTTTTCGTAGGCTTTCCAGGCTTTTTTATCCAAAAGCTCATGTTTCAGATGGTCTTTCAAATGTTCCAGTTCTTCGGAAACATTGGTCAGCACCAGCTCCCCCTTGTCCCCTCTGGTGCGCGCTGCTGAGGCGAACAGGATCACCAGCACGGCACCGATGGCTGCAACCAGGGTCACCGCCTTGGCAAGGAAGAGCCCGTAATCGTATAAAAATTCCAAATCTTGCTCCAAAGCATCCCATCACCCGCTTTAAAACGGGCGAGCATAAAAGTGGGGCTATTCTAGCAAGTCAGCATATAAATCCAATAAAAAAACCGGCCATAAAGACCGGTTTTTACTATCGATATTACCGATTAGTCACAGCTTTTCAGCACGCTTGGGTCATTGACCAGAATGGTCGCGCTGCCAGCTGCGGCGGTCTTGGCAAATCCAGCTACCTGCCACTGCATTTCAGCGGTGGCCTGGGCAGCCTTACCATCGGTGGCGCCTTCAACCTCACCGGGGTTCACGATTGAGCTGTGATGCCCCTTGATAAAGCGCACTGCACCTGAGCCCACTTCGGTGGCATCGCGGCACTCAAGACCAAGGCTTGCAATAAGTGGCTCAGTACCTGACAGCGGGAAGCCTTCAACGCTGTTTGGCAGAACCAGATCCGGTGCGTTACCGTTGCCATCACCAACGACCTCAATCAGGTGAACCGGCAAACCTGTGGCCTTCAGCATAGACCCGTGGTTCACAGGGTCGATTGAATCAACACCGGTTTGAATGGCAAAGGCAAAGCTTGGGATAAAGCCAGCGTATACCTGTTGCACCAGCGCGGCGTATTCAGGGCTGCCGGGCTCATAACCTGCGGCATTGGCAGCATCTACCAGCGCCTTAAAGTCCTCAGTGGCGGTGATGGTGTTAAACAGCACAGGGCCAAAGGTGGCAGAGCCTGCAAAAGCGCCGGCCAGACCACCGGAAGGTGCCACCAGCGATGCAGCCGTAATGCCGTAGGCATTTGGCAACGCGTTGCCGGTAGATGGGTCAACCAGGCCGGTTGAGGCATAAGTGGCAAAGTTGGTGTTAACAATACCACCAAGGCTCAGGCCCTGAGACGACACCTTGCTCACATCAAACAGCTGTGGCTGGTTGTTGGCAGCCAGATACTGCGCCATACCGGTGAGTGCCAGACGCACGCCCAGATGATCCACAACCGCCTGACGGAAGTTATCCCGCACTGACAGTGAGCTTGCGACATTCACAAATACCAGTGGCGAGCCGTTCTTGAACGCATCCGGCTTGCCGATGGCGTCGCCAAACGAGGGGTCACTGGCAGACACTTCGTACACACCGTCTTTATTTGCATCGAAGCCACGCTCACCGTGCAGCGGCATATCGATGGCAATGGTGGCAACACCAACACCGGCGTAGCTGCCGGCATAGGCCAGCGCCATCTCTTTACCACCACCCAGGCCGTGCATGGCCATGTTAACCGGCCAGCCGCTCGTTGGTGGCACGAATACCTGCCCCTGCGCCTCGGTAAAGGCTTTCAGCTTGGCTGCATTGGGTACAGTGATAAGCACAGGCACAGACTCATAGGTCTTGGGCGCTGGAATGGGGTTGAACTTGGTGACGTGACGGGTTTTGTCAGCAGGGGTGCCATCGTCGAGCTTAAATTGCTTGCCGGCCAGCAGCGCTGGATTGGCAAGGGCTGCTGATGGGTCTTCAATGCCTTGCGCCACAGCCTGGGCACCAAAGTTTTGCTGACTCAGGGTGCCGGCCTGCAGTGCCAAAAGTACAGATACAGGGCTGTCACCAAGAGCATTCCAGCGGCCATTTATAGTGGGCTTCATATCGGCGCTTAAGCAGCCGTTGGATGAACAGTCGCCGTAGACTGGCAGCTTCAGCGTGGCTTTCCACACATCAGCCAGATCGGCAAGCACGTATGGCAGCCCCATCTCTGGGGATAACTGCAGTGCCTGCGCCACTGTGTAACCCGCTGGAGCTGGTGTCACCTCAAAGGATGGCTTGAACGCATCGTTGCTCGCCATCAGCAGTTTTAAGGTTTCATAGGCAGGGTTTACTGACTGAGTGGTAAACAGGCTTGAATAGCTGATTCTGGCCTTGTCGACGCCCTTGGACTCGAGGGCATTTTCATAGCTGTTCACCAACGCCTGCAAGCCACGCTGGGCTTCAGTTCCCAACGGATGAGTGGTGATATCCATCTTCACCGAGGCATAGGTCGATGAAGGCGCAACCGGACGCCCTTCTGAATCTTCAATCAGATTGGTGGTGGCGTAAATGTAAGAATGACCGGCTTTGAGAGGCTTGAGCGGCACAATCACAATCTTGTTGCCCACAGCCTTGCTGATGAAATCAACGCCAAACTGCAGCTCGTCACCAATCTTACAGGCAGACACAGAGGCGGCCGCTTTACATTCAGCATCCGATGACAGCGCACCGCCAACTGTGGCTTCAAACAGACGCACGGCACCAGGCTGGAACACTGAGGCTTCACTCAGGAACAGTTCGTTGCCGCTGTGATCTTTGGAAGGTGCAAAGTCGATGGAAATGGGCTGTGTGGTCGACCAGCCATCGAGGGCACCCAGGGCGTACTGAGGATTGGTGTAATCACCCCCTTCTTCGCCGGGGATGCTCAGGGTGCCATCGAGGGTACCACTGAACAGCAGATCGCTTGGCAGTGGCACCTTGCCCGCCGTTGGGTCAAACACCAGGTGTGATTCAGGGATCAGCGGCTCTGTCTTGTCCTTGAGCTCATTGACACTGCCCTCACCACCACAGCCTGTGAGGCCCAAGGCAGAGGCGATTGCTACTCCCAAAATGAGTCTTTTCATCTTTTTTCCCCAAATCTTGTTGTAATAATTTTGTTTTCCCCAAGAAATTGGTCACAATAGCCGATATTGCGAAGCCAACCGGACTTATGTTGTCCGTAACTCGTTTCAACTTAACGCAAAAATATTGAGTTCGCTACATTTTTGTCACACAGAATGCCGATGCGAGCAGCCAATAAACAGTCATTTGTTTGAAACAGTTGTTTGACTCTAGAAAACCCTCAATATTGACGGGAAGTTGCGCCAAGAGGAAGTTCAAATCCATGTTGGAATATCAAGTTGCACCCGACGCCCTGAAAGGCAAAACCATTTTGGTAACCGGTGCCGGTGACGGCATTGGCCGTGCCGCCGCCCTCGCCTATGCCGCCCATGGCGCCACCGTTATCCTGCTGGGCAGGACGGTAAAGAAGCTTGAAGCGGTTTACGATGAAATCGAAGCAGCGGGTTTCCCCAAGCCAGCCATAGTTCCGCTGGATATGAAAGGCGCCACCGAGCAAAACTATCGTGACATGGCCGAGACCATTGAAGAGCAATTCGGCCACCTCGACGGCGTGCTGCACAATGCCAGTGTGCTGGGCGTACTCGGCCCATTCGAGCATATCGATTTGGCGTCACTCGAAGAAGTGATGAAGGTAAACGTGACGGCGCAGGCCATCATGACCAAACATCTGCTGAAGGTTCTGCGCAAAGCGCCACTGGCCTCTGTGGTGTTTACCTCAAGTGGCGTTGGCCGCACCGGCCGTGCTTACTGGGGTCCTTATTCATTCTCCAAATTTGCCACCGAAGGCATGATGCAGGTTCTGGCCCACGAGTGCGACGGCACCAGTGTGCGCGCCAACACCATCAACCCCGGCGCCACCCGCACCAAGATGCGCGCCAATGCCTATCCGGGTGAAGATCCGCAAACCCTGAAAACCGCCGAAGAGCTGATGCCACTGTATGTATACCTGATGGCAGACAACAGCAAAGACCAGAACGGTCAGGCCTTCAGCGCGCAGTAAGCAGTATCAACAAGGCCCGCCACCGCGGGCTTTTTTATTTTAAGCAAATTATAAAAACTTATGACTATGACGACTCCCTACTCCACAGCCTCTTATCCAATTGGCACTCCGGGCACCCCCTGGAGTGATGCCGACAAACAGGCCTGGTTTGACGCCCAAACCGTAAAGCGCAGCTATCAGGAAGAAGTGCTGTCCCGCATTTTGCCTTTGGCAGCCGGCTTTGAGCTGCTGAACTACGGCGCCCTGTCCATTAACCCTGAGCGTTTCCCGCTGTATGCGCTGAAGAATGACTGGCAGGCTGGCCTGCCACTGGCGTTGGTGACCGGCGGCGTGCATGGCTACGAGACCAGCGGCGTCCAGGGCGCACTGGATTTCCTGCATCAGCATGCCGCGGATTATCAGGGTAAGGTCAATTTACTTGTCGCCCCCTGCGTCAGTCCCTGGGGCTATGAAATCATCAACCGCTGGAATCCAAAGGCGGTGGATCCCAACCGCTCATTCGTGGAAAACAGCCCCTCGGAAGAGTCAGCTGCACTGCTTAAACTGGTTGCCGCCAACAAGCATGACTTTGTACTGCACATCGACCTGCACGAAACCACCGACAGCGACGAAACCGAGTTCCGCCCGGCGCTGGCCGCCCGTGATGGCAAAGACTATGAGCCCGATCTGATCCCGGACGGTTTCTATCTGGTGGGCGACAGTGATAATCCCCAGGAAGCGTTCCAAAAGGCCATTATCGACGCCGTGGAAAAAGTGACCCATATTGCGCCGCCGGATGACAAAGGCAACATTATCGGCTCGCCTGTGGTGCAGCACGGGGTGATTAACTATCCGGTGAAAAAACTGGGCCTGTGCGCCGGTATCACCGAGGCGACCTTCACCACCACCACCGAAGTGTATCCGGACAGCCCCAAGGCAACGGCTGAAGAGTGTAACGCCGCCCAGGTCGCTGCCATTCGCGCCGCCCTGGACTTTATGCTGGCAAACCGCAGATAAGTTTGAACTTGATCTGCTTGAATGCAAAACGGCAGCCCAGGCTGCTGTTTTTGATGGTTATTCGAGTAACAGGCTTGCGAAATAAATGGCCGTTTTGCCTTCGTGGCTCGAGTAGTAACTCACCCACAGCCCATCACCATCGTCTGTAGCGCGCATCAGCACCCCCGCATAACTGGTATCGCCGCCGGACGGCAGCGCCAGATGCTCGGCAACATGGCCGGTACTTTCGCAAATCTCCACCAGCGACGTTCGAACTTTATCATCATACAGCCGCACAATCGCCAGCAGACGGCCACGCCAGCGAAAGGCCACCGGGCCGCCGATGCGGCAATCCAGCTCCAACCAGCGCCAGTCAGTAAATGGCGCCTCGGCTTTGCCAAGCAGGGCCAGTTTACGTTCATCCCACACAGGATCGCGCCTAAGCAGGCAAGTGAGGGTACCGCCGCTGAATTCAAGCCCCGACTCATTGACGTAACCATCCTGATTTAAGGGGGCAACCAGGCTGGTAAAATCCGCGCCCTGAAGAGGTTGTCCAGCGCTCGCCCGGTACAGGCGCACGTCGCCATCCGGGCCTGGGCGATAGCCTACGCCGTAGAGACTGTCATCCGCGGCAATGACCCGCCACAGCCAGTATCCGCTATCGGCACAAGGCTGCGCTTCCTGCCACTGAGAGCCGTCCTCTGAGCGCCACATCAGCGACTGCAGCGGCTCGCCTGCCAAAGTCCGGGCACCAAAAAGATACAGCTGTCCTTGCCACACCAATAATCTGGCATCACGTAAATCGCCTTTCGAAGCCTGGATAAAGGCTGCACTTTGCCAACTGCGTCCGTCATCGGACGACATCAGCACCCTAAGCCCGCCATCGGGCGATACGTGGGCGGAACCTTCCCGGAAGGCACAGTAAAGTCGTCCCTGAAACTCAATCAGATCGGTAAAGGCATTGTGCTCGCCCTTATCCCAGATTTTTGTAACCGACAGCAGTTTCATGGCAATTCCCGCAAATTCAACGAATACAGAACCATATAACACAAAAGGCCGCATATGCGGCCTTTTTTAAGCTGAAATCCGTGTTCGCGGATTAGCTGCGGGTACGGGTTGGCTTGGGGCGTTTGCTACTGCCTGCTGCACCCACCTTGCTTTTACGCACGGCGCGGCGGATTTTGGCGCTGCGCACCTGAGCGGCACGGGCCACACTGTGCTTGTCGGCGCCCAGCATGGAACGGGTTTCCGGATCCATGCCAGCCAGTTGACGCAGGTAGTTCACCTGCTCCAACGGCAGCTCAGTCCAGCCACCACGTGGCAGGGTTTTGGGCAGTTCAATCATGCCGTAACGCACGCGGATAAGGCGACTTACCTGCACATCCTGCGACTCCCACAGACGACGTACTTCGCGGTTACGACCTTCGCGCAGACCCACGTGCCACCACTGGTTCATGCCTTCGCCGCCAGCTGACTTGATATAGTCAAACTGGGCTGGGCCATCTTCCAGCATTACGCCGGTACGCAGCTTTTGGATGGTGAAATCGTTCACATCACCAAAGGTACGCACCGCGTATTCACGCTCCACTTCGTTTGAAGGGTGCATCAGGCGGTTTGCCAGCTCACCATCGGAGGTAAACAGCAGCAAACCCGAGGTGTTGATATCCAAACGGCCCACGGCCACCCAGCGCGCATCACGCAGCTTTGGCAGACGGTCAAACACGGTTGGACGGCCTTCAGGATCTTTGCGCGAGCAAATTTCACCTTCAGGCTTATGGTACGCCAGCACCCGACAGATGATGTCGTCGGCTGATTTGATAGACACCAGACGGCCGTCGAGACGCACTTTGGCATCGGCATCGACACGGTCGCCCAGATTGGCGATTTCGCCGTTGATACTCACTCGTCCTGCAGCAATCCATGCCTCCATCTCACGACGGGAGCCATGGCCTGCACGGGCCAAGACTTTCTGCAATTTTTCACTCATGAGTTAACTCTTCCTGCGGTTGTGGCGCCTCAGAGGGCTTACCAAACAACGCATCCAATGACTCGAGATCGGCCAGCACAGGTAACGATGCCAGACTGTCCAAGCCAAAATAGGCCAAAAATTCTGAAGTAGTGGCATAAAGCGCCGGGCGTCCCGGTACTTCTTTGTGCCCTACCACTCTGATCCAGCGACGATCAGATAAGGTTTTGAGGATATGACTGCCAAGGGCAACCCCCCTCACCTGCTCTATGTCCCCCCGGGTGACCGGTTGGCGGTACGCTATGACCGCCAGGGTTTCCATGGTTGCCCGCGAATATTTGGGCGCCTTCTCCTGCCACAGGGTTTGCAGAAAAGGGTTCAGGGCTTCCTGGGTTTGAAAGCGGTAACCACCCGCCACCTTCACCAGGTTTACCCCACGTTCCTGATAATCGACCACCAGCTCGCCAATGGCGGCACTGACCCGCTCCCGGGAGACCGAGAACTGCGCCAGCACCCCTTCACGCAGTGCTTTAATGGTCATCGGCTTTTGCTGAACGAACAGACAAGCCTCAATTAACTGTTTGAGCTGTAAATTATTAATCTGTGCCATCAGGCTGCCTTCACATAAATGCCGCTGAGGGGCTCGGCCTGGTACAGCTCCACCAGACTCTCTTTCACAAGCTCCATCAGCGCAAGAAAACTCACCACTACCCCGGCGCGACCTTCATCCACACCAAACAGCATGGAAAACGGCGTAAAACTCTCATGGTTTAGCTTGCCGAGGATTTCGCTCATCCGCTCCCGGGTGGAAAGCACTTCTTTTTTCACCTGATGATGCTCAAAGGCTGACGCCCGTTTCAGCACCTCGGCAAAGGCCAGCGCCAATTCCTTCAGCGATACATCCGGCGGAATGATTTGCGGCTTAAGCCCCGGCGCAGGTGTGGCCCGTGCCTGATGAACGTCCCGCTCAAGCCTAGGCAACTCATCAAGCTTAAAGGCGCCTTCCCGAATGGCCTCATAGGCCTTGAGCTGACGAATAAGCCTGACTCTCGGGTCTTCTTCCTCGTCATCTTCCACCGCCATTTTTGGCAGCAGCAAACGGGATTTGATTTCCGCCAGGGTTGCCGCCATCACCAGATAGTCAGCGGCAAGCTCGATGCGGGCATCGGTTAAAAGCTTAATATATTCAAGATACTGTGCGGCAATAAGTGTCAGCGGCAGCTCCACCACATCCAGCTTTTGTTTACGGATAAGGTACAGCAGTAAATCCAGCGGCCCTTCGAAGGCCTCAAGAAAGACCTCCAGCGCCTCGGGGGGAATAAAGAGATCCGCCGGCAATTCCCTTACGGGTTCACCGCGCACCACTGCCAGGGGCAAACTTTGCTGAACGCCCTGCATGTCTCCTCCACCGAATGCACTATTGCATACACTCACTCGTGCGCCTGCGAGGAGATTTCCACCGCTTTTTAGCCCATCATAAGGACAGGTCGCAGACACGAAAGCGCGCGATTATACCTGAGTTTGGCCGCCCTTTAAAGGAAAGGACTGATGTCGCCCGCGCCTTCGCGCAGCACTTCGAAAGTCCCCTCAGACATGTCAACCACAGTCGTAGGACTTTCAGCCAGGTAACCACCATGAATAATGGCCTCGACCTGATGCTCAAGGATGTCGCGAATATGCTCAGGATCTGACTCGGCAAACTCTTCCTTCGGCATCACCAGACTGGTGGACATCAAAGGTTCGCCCAGGGCTTCCAGCAGCGCCAGCGCAATTACGTTGTCCGGCACGCGAATACCTATGGTTTTCTTTTTGTCGTTCTGCAAACGGCGCGGCACTTCCTTGGTGGCCTTGAAAATAAAGGTATAAGGGCCTGGGGTGCAGTGTTTTACCAGGCGGTAGGCCTGATTTTCCACCCGCGCATAAGTGGCAATTTCCGACAAATCGCGGCACATCAGCGAGAAGTGATGGTCCTGCTCCATCTGACGAATACGCACAATGCGTTCCATGGCGTTTTTATCGCCGATCAGGCAGCCCAGCGCATAGCCGGAGTCGGTGGGATAGACGATAACCCCGCCGCTGCGAAGAATGTTGACCGCCTGATCTATCAGGCGTTTTTGAGGATTTTCCTCATGCACATAAAAAAACTGACTCACGCGCGCGTCCCCCAAGGTTGCGTTTCCCAGACCCAGGTAATGCCCTGGGGCCGGAATAAATTTTTGCCCAGCTCAACAAAGCTGCCGGGAAAATGAAAATCACTGCCAAGACTGCCGGCAAGGCCATTCAAGTGAGACAGCGCCACAAGGTTGGCTCTGTCTTCCAGCGTCTGCTGGCCGAGCACCACCTCCATGGCGTCGCCGCCCGCCTCTTTAAACTCCCGCACCAGCTTTTTCAGCCACTTGGCCGACATCTTGTAGCCACTTGGGTGCGCCAGCACCGCCACGCCGCCGGCGTCATGAATGATGCTGATGGCAGTGGCCATATCGCCCCAGTTATTGGGCACATAGCCGGTTTTATTGCGGGCCAGATAGCGCTTGAACACCCCGGCCATATCGGTGGCAACACCGCGCTCCACCAGCACCCGGGCGTAGTGGCCACGGCTTACTGCAGCGTTGCCCGCAAGGGCTTTGGCCGCCTCGTAAGTGCCTTCGATACCAGCCTTGGCGAGCCGTTCACCAATAAGCTGTGCCCGCTGCTCACGCAGGTTGCGCTGGTTTTCCAAAAAGGCCAGCAGCTCGGGATTGTGACGGTCAATATTGAGCGCCACCACGTGGATATCGTAGCTGTGCCAGCGGGTTGATATCTCAACCCCGTCAATCAAGGTAAGGGCTTGCCCTGCGTCCTGATTGGCAAGGTGGGCTTCGTCCAGTCCGGCCACTGTGTCGTGGTCGGTAATAGCCAGCATATTCACGCCCTGACCAATGGCGCGGCCGACAACCTCAGCCGGTGGAAGCTGACCATCCGATGCCGTGGTATGGCAGTGCAGATCAACCAAATAATTTTCATCGTTCATTCGGTTATTCTACTTGAAACTATTGATAAAAGCGCCTCAAACTTTCGCTTTGCGGCCAGCGCATAGTGCCGTAAAACCCGCGCGGGTATAAATTATGATAAATATTCAATTGACTTTCCCCCGCCCCTGGGGTTTTCTATAGGCCAATACCTGAATTCACAAGACAAAAATCAAATGCAGCCAATCAACGCTTCTATCATCAACTGGTGGTGGCACTTCCCAGCAACGCGGGTGGTGTGAAGCTTCGTGCTCATTTGACAGAGACAAGATTCATCGAAAGGCCCGCACAATGCGGGCCTTTCTGCGTTATGGCCCGGGGAAAGCGGCACAAGGTAACAATAAGGATAATCTGATGACACAAACGGCTTTTGATGCCATCGCACGGGGAGTTCTGGTCAAGGAGGCACTGCCATACCAGGATGACCCGTTGGCGCTCTACGAGAGTCTCACCCAGGATGCACCCCATACTCTGCTGCTGGAGTCGGCTGAAATCGACAGCAAGGAAAACCTGAAAAGCATCATCATGACCCACGCCGCGCTGCGTATTTGTGCCCGGGGTTACCAACTTGAGTTTTCCGCACTGGATGGCAACGGCCACACCCTGCTGCCTGCCATCGCCGCTTTCTTTAATATCGATTACACAGATTCCCTGGCCCAAAGCGGCAAGCTCGACGTGCAGCTTAATCGCGACAGCGGGCTTTTGGATGAAGATGCGCGCCTTAAGTCCACCTCACCACTCGATGGTTTGCGTGCCCTTATCCGCCATATTGATGTGGGCAATAACAGGCAGTTTGAAGATCTGTTCCTTGGCGGCGTACTGGCCTACGACCTGATTGATACGGTTGAGCCGCTGCCCAAAGCCCGCGAAGGCGCCAACAGCTGCCCCGATTACCTCTTCTACCTTGCCGACACCCTGATTTTAGTTGACCACAAAGCCCAATCCGCCGAGCTGGTGCTGACTGAGTTCCATACCCTGGACGCCGGTGGCTCAGAGCAAAGAGGCAGTATGCAGGATGAGCTTAGCCGCCGCGCCGCCGTGATTGAGGCCATCGCCGCCAAGCCAAGAACGCCCAAGCCGTTAAAAGGGGTATCGCTGGAAGCGACCGCCAGCGTCAGCGATGAAGACTTTAAGGCCTCGGTTGTGGCACTTAAGGAGCACATCATCGCCGGTGATATCTTCCAGGTAGTGCCCTCAAGAAGCTTCAGCCTGCCTTGCCCTAACTCCCTTGGCGCCTACCGCGCGCTTCGCAAAACCAACCCAAGCCCCTACATGTTTTATTTCAGGAGCGGCGACTTCACCCTGTTTGGCGCCTCCCCAGAGAGTGCGCTTAAGTATGACGCCAGCAGCAATCAAGTGGAGATTTACCCCATTGCCGGTACCCGCAAGCGCGGCAAGGATGCGGCGGGCAATATCGACCATGATCTGGATGGCCGCATTGAACTGGAACTCAGGCTGGATAAGAAAGAACTGTCAGAGCACCTGATGCTGGTTGACCTTGCCCGCAACGACATTGCCCGCATCAGCCAAAGCGGCACCCGTAAAGTGGCCGAGCTTTTGAAAGTCGACCGCTACAGCCATGTGATGCATCTGGTCAGCCGCGTCACAGGCCAGCTTCGCAGCGATCTCGATGCCCTGCACGCCTATCAGGCCTGCATGAACATGGGCACCCTCACGGGCGCGCCCAAGGTTCGTGCCTCCCAGCTTATCCGTGAAACCGAGCACATTCGCCGCGGCAGTTACGGCGGCGCCGTGGGTTACCTCTCGGGCACTGGCGATATGGATACCTGCATCGTTATTCGCTCTGCGTTTGTCAAAGACGGCACGGCCCATATTCAGGCGGGCGCCGGCGTGGTCTATGACTCAGAACCCCAGGCCGAAGCCGACGAAACCAGACAAAAAGCGCAGGCAGTGATCTCTGCCATCAAAATGGGAGGTGGCCTGTGAAACTCTATCTTTTGGATAACTTCGACTCCTTCACCTACAACCTGGTGGATCAGTTCCGCTCACTGGGCTTTGAGGTACTGATTTACCGCAACGATGTGGACCCAAAGCTGCTGGCTGAAAAGATGCTCGCCGAAGATAAGTGCGCGCTTGTGCTCTCCCCCGGCCCGGGTGCGCCCCATGAGGCCGGCTGCCTGATGGCGCTGATTAAGCTCACCGCCGGCAAGCTGCCCATCCTCGGCATTTGCCTTGGCCATCAGGCGCTGGTTGAACATTACGGCGGCAAGGTCGAGCGCGCGCCAAATGTGGTGCACGGTAAGGCAAGCCCGACCGAGCACGACGGCAGCGGCATTTTTGCAGGCCTGCCATCGCCATTGCCCGTCGCCCGTTACCACAGCCTGGTGGCCACCAAGGTGCCCGAGTGTTTGAAAGTCATCGCCACCACAGAATCCATGCCTATGGCGATTCTGCATGAGGAACACAAGGCACTCGGCTTTCAGTTCCACCCCGAGTCCATCCTCACCACCTTGGGCAGTACCCTGCTGGTGCAAAGTCTCGAGTACCTTACAGGCAGCAAGCTTAAACAGGAGGCCGCCAAATGAATGAACAGATCAAAGCGCTGCTGGATAAGGCTTATTTAGGTGAAAAGCTGAGCCGCGATGAAGCCGCGAGCGTGTTTTCGGCACTGGTAAAAGGTGAGCTTGATGAAATCACCATAGGGGCTCTCCTGATTGCCCTGAAGGTACGCGGCGAAACCATTGACGAAATCTGCGGCGCCGCCGATGCGCTGCGCAGTGCTGCAAACCCTTTCCCGCGCCCAGCACTCGATGGCTTGGTGCTGGATATCGTCGGCACCGGCGGCGATGGTTTTAACACCATCAATATTTCCACTACAGCTACCTTTGTCGCGGCCGCCGCTGGTGCCAATGTGGCCAAGCACGGTAACCGCAGCGTGTCGAGCAAATCAGGTTCATCCGATCTGCTGGGTGAGCTAGGCATCAAGCTCACCATGGCGCCGCAAACCGCCTCCAATTGCTTAAAAGAGTTGGGCATTTGCTTCCTGTTCGCGCCCCACTACCACGGCGGCGTGAAATACGCAGTGCCTGTGCGTCAGGCGCTGAAAACCCGTACCCTGTTCAATGTGCTGGGGCCACTGATTAACCCAAGCCGCCCCGATGCCATGCTGCTTGGCGTCTACAGTGAATCGCTGGTGCGCCCCATCGCCGAAGTGCTGGCCGCACTTGGGGTGAAACGTGCCATGGTGGTTCACGGCTCAGGGCTTGATGAAGTGGCGCTTCACGGCGACACCCAGGTGTGTGAGCTGAACAATGGTGCTCTGAAGGACTACCGTTTAAGCCCAGCCGATTTTGGCCTGGAGCCCATCGATGTTTCGGCGCTGGAAGGCGGCGACCCTACAGTGAACGCCGCCATCAGCAGCGCAATCCTGAAAGGTGAAGGAAAGAGTGCCCACCGCGACGCCGTGGCACTGAACGCAGGCTGTGCGCTTTACGTGGCAGGCCTTGCCGATACCCCGCAGGCCGGATTCAAACTCGCCATTGACACCCTCGCCTCCGGCAAGGCATATGAAAAGCTTGTAGGCCTTGCGGCCATGAGTCAGCAGGACAAGGCATAAGGATTTAAGATACATGAGCAACGTGTTAACCCGGATTATCGACACCAAATATGCCCATATCGAAGCGCTCAAGCAGCGTTTCCCCGAGGCAAGCCTTGCGCCCAAAATCTCAGACCGCAGCCTGTATCAGGAGCTCGCGGCGCCCGAGGCCGGTTTTATTCTGGAATGTAAAAAGGCCAGCCCCTCCAAGGGGCTTATCCGCGCCGACTTCGACCCTGTGGCCATCGCATCAGTTTACAGCCGCTACGCCGCCGCCGTGTCTGTGCTCACCGACGAGCAATTCTTTCAGGGCGATATGGACTATATCCCCAAAGTGCGCGCCGCAATCAGCCAACCTGTGCTGTGCAAAGATTTCTTTATTGCGCCCTATCAGGTGAAGCTTGCCGCCCACCAGGGCGCCGATGCGATTTTGCTGATGCTGAGTGTGCTAGACGATGACGACTACCGCGCTCTTGCCGCAGAGGCCGCCAAGTACCAGCTCGATACTCTCACCGAAGTGAGCAACGAAGAAGAACTCAAGCGCGCCATCGCCCTCAAGGCGCCCATCATCGGCATCAATAACCGCAACCTGCGTGATTTGAGCACCGACCTTGCCACCACCGAAGAGCTGGCGCCGCACATTCCGGCGGATACGTTAGTGGTGAGCGAATCCGGCATCTACACCCACGCCCAGGTCAAGCGCCTGGCTCCCATGGTGCAGGGCTTTTTGGTGGGCAGTTCACTGATGGCCGAAAAGGATTTGGATTTGTCCTGTCGCAGGCTCATCTTCGGTGAAAACAAGGTCTGCGGCCTGACCCGCAATGAAGACATCGAAGCCGCCGCCAAAGCCGGTGCCGTCTATGGCGGGCTGATATTTGCGCCCAAGTCGCCCCGGTTTGTGAGTGACGATGCTGCCCTCGCCCTGAGTCTTGTCAATCAAGCTGCAGCCCAGCCGCTGGCGCTGGTAGGGGTGTTTGTGGATGACAGCATAGAGCACATCGCCGCCCGCGCGAGCGAGTTTAAGCTTGCAGCAGTGCAGCTGCACGGCAGCGAAGATGAAGCCTTTATCGATGCCCTTAAAGCCAAACTGCCGGAAGGATGCGCCCTCTGGAAGGCGGTCGCGGTGGAAGAAAACGCCGTAGGTACCATACCCGCCAATGCCGACCGTATCGTTTTCGACAGCAAAAATGCCCAGGGCTTTGGTGGCACCGGCAGCCGCTTTAACTGGCGATTGGATCTGAAAGGTAAAGAGGGTGCCATGCTGGCAGGGGGCCTGGATGCAGACAACGCTGCCACTGCGGCCACCCAGGGCTTTTTGGGGCTCGACTTTAACTCCGGGCTCGAAACTGCCCCCGGCGTTAAGTGTGCCGAACTGATAGCCAGAGCCTTTGCCGCGCTCAGAAACTACTGACAGATTGCGTTTTAGCGCCCGGCACCGGCCGGGCCTGTGAAGAATTAACAGATTGACCAGATTGGAGATAGCCATGAGCGAGCTTAAACTCGACCCCTACTTCGGTGAATACGGCGGCATGTATGTGCCACAAATCCTGATCCCGGCGCTAAAGCAGCTGGAAACAGCCTTCGTTGAGGCTCAGCAAGACCCTGAGTTTTTAAAAGAATTTCACGATCTTTTGAAAAACTACGCCGGTCGCCCCACTGCGCTGACCTTAACCCGTAACCTCTCGCCCAACCCCAAGGTAAAGATTTACTTAAAGCGTGAAGACTTGCTCCACGGCGGCGCCCACAAGACCAATCAGGTGCTTGGGCAGGCGCTGCTGGCAAAGCGCATGGGCAAGAAAGAAATCATCGCCGAGACAGGTGCCGGTCAGCACGGCGTGGCTACCGCACTCGCCTGTGCCCTGCTGGGATTGAAGTGCAAAGTCTACATGGGCGCCAAAGACGTGGCCCGTCAGAGCCCCAACGTGTTTCGCATGCGCTTGATGGGCGCCGAAGTCATTCCGGTCACCTCCGGCTCGGCCACCCTTAAAGATGCCTGTAACGAGGCCATGCGCGACTGGTCAGGAAGCTACGAAAAAGCCCACTATCTGCTTGGCACTGCCGCGGGGCCGCACCCCTTCCCGACCATTGTACGTGAGTTTCAGCGGATGATTGGCGCCGAGACCAAGGCGCAGATGCTGGAAAAAGAAGGCCGTCTCCCGGATGCGGTCATCGCCTGTGTCGGCGGCGGCTCCAACGCCATCGGCATGTTTGCAGACTTTATCGACGAAGCCTCAGTGAAACTTATCGGTGTTGAGCCTGCCGGTAAGGGCATTGATACCCCGATGCACGGCGCGCCGCTTAAGCATGGCAAGACCGGCATCTTCTTTGGCATGAAGGCGCCTTTGATGCAGGACAAACACGGCCAGATTGAAGAGTCCTACTCTATTTCAGCAGGTCTGGATTTCCCATCGGTTGGCCCGCAGCACGCGTACCTCAATGCGATTGGCCGCGCCACTTATGAGTCCGCCACCGACGATGAAGCGCTGGAAGCCTTCCAGCTGCTTGCCCGCAGTGAAGGCATTATTCCGGCGCTGGAGTCCGCCCATGCGCTTGCCTACGCCCTGCGGCTCGCCAAAGAGGCCACCGATGAGCAAATCATAGTGGTGAACCTCTCCGGTCGCGGCGATAAAGATATCTTCACCGTTTCCGACATTTTAGACGGCAAGGCCAGCGCATAAGGAGTACTGCCATGAACCGATATTCAAACGCCTTTGCCCGCCTGGCTGCCGAGAAGCGCGGCGCCTTTGTACCCTTCGTGACCCTGGGAGACCCCGGCATTGAGGCAAGCCTTGCCATCATCGATGCCCTGGTCGAGGGCGGCGCCGACTGTCTGGAGCTGGGCTTTCCCTTCTCCGACCCGCTCGCCGATGGCCCGGTGATCCAGGGCGCCAACATTCGCGCGCTGGAAGCTGGTACCACGCCGGACGATTGCTTTCGGATGATTACCCATATCCGCGCCAGGTACCCAGAGCTGCCCATTGGCCTTTTGCTGTATGCCAATCTGGTGTATGCCAACGGTATCGAGGCCTTTTACCGCCGCGCCAAGGCGGCTGGCGTCGACTCAGTGCTGATTGCCGATGTGCCTGTGGAAGAGTCTGCGCCCTTCGTCGCCGCCGCCAAGGCCGAAGGCATAGCGCCGATTTTTATCGCCCCGCCCAACGCAGGCCGTGACAGCCTTAAGCAAGTGGCAAGCCTCGGCGAAGGCTATACCTATCTTTTGTCCCGCGCTGGTGTAACCGGCACCGACAACCGCGCCGGCCTGCCGCTGGACTCCATCCTCAGTGCACTTAAGGAGTTTGACGCGCCGCCGCCACTCTTGGGCTTTGGTATTGCGGAACCTGCGCAGGTACGTGAAGCCATTGCCGCCGGCGCCGCCGGGGCCATCTCAGGCTCGGCAGTGGTTAAGCGCATCGAAGCCATGAAGGATGATATTTCAGCGCTTTGCGCCGAGCTGAAAGCCTTTGCTGAGGCCATGAAAGCAGCGACCTGAGCAAACATCCGATAGCAAAAGAGCAAAAAGCGGGCACAGCCCGCTTTTTTATTTCCTGCCAAAAAGAAACCACAATTCCCACCCGCTACGGGTTGACTCGCGGCAGCTGCTGAAATAAAACTTAACGGTACCAGATACTTTCGGCACAGTGACTCAAACCACAGTACCGACACAGCAGCTAAGGAGTGGCCCATGGCCAAGGCATTGCTGGTAATTGACGTTCAGACCCTGCTTTTTGAAGGCGATAAGCCCCCCTACGATGCCGACGCGGTTATCACGCGTATCAACACCCTCACCCACACCGCGCGGGAGAATGGCACCTCGGTCATCTTTATCCAGCATGAGCAGCCAGACACTGCCATTGCCCGGGAGACTCCAGGCTGGCAGCTGGTCAGCAGGCTCGAAGTCGACGAAGACGATTATCTTGTCGGTAAATCCACCCCGGACAGCTTCCTCGGCACTGGTCTCAAGGCGCTGCTGGATGAAATGGATGTGGAAACACTCGCTATCTGCGGCTACGCCAGCGAATTCTGCGTTGATACCACGGTGCGCCGCGCGCTGGCGCTGGGCTATCCGGTGGAGCTTATCAGCGATGCCCACACCACTGCAGATAAACCGCATCTCGAAGGCAAGCTCATTCAGGCACACCATAACGCCACCTTGAGCGCCATCCAGAGCTTTGGCGTGCGGGCGACTCTGATTGATACCCTGAACTGGCAAGGCTGAGCACTCAAGCAAAATGCAGCCCGGCGCGGTGTTTTACCTCCCTGTTTTACCTCATATGGGAGCGTGTTACACTGCGCCTTTGTCTTTTTCAGTGGAAGTCCCATGAAGCAGTTACTCGACTTTTTGCCCCTGCTGGTCTTTTTCGCCGTCTATAAGTTTTTCGACATTTATGCCGCTACCGGCGCCCTGGTGGTTGCCACCCTTATCCAGCTTGCTGTCACCTATATGCTCTTCAAAAAAGTAGAGAAGATGCATCTGGTGACCTTTGTTCTGGTGGCGGTTTTCGGTGGTGCGACCCTGTATTTCCACGACGATGCCTTTATCAAATGGAAGGTGACCATTGTTTACGGCCTGTTTGCCACCGCACTGATTGTGGGCCAGTTAATTGGCAAGCCAATCCTTAAGTCCATGCTCGGCCAGGAAATGCCCGTAGAAGATAAAATCTGGGCACGCCTGACCTGGTATTGGGTGGCATTTTTTGTCGCCTGTGGCCTGATTAACATCTATGTGGCCTTTAGCCTGCCCCAGGAAACCTGGGTGAACTTCAAGGTCTTTGGTCTGACTGCCGCCACCCTGATCAACACGGTTGTAACTGTGGCTTACCTGTTCAAACATATTCCCGAAGAGAAAAAGAAGGAACTCAAATAATGTGGTACATGATCTCGTCTCAAGACGTGCCAAACAGCCTGGAAAAACGTCTCGCCGCCCGCCCGGACCACCTTGCCCGTCTGCAGCTGTTAAGCGATGAAGGCCGTTTGATGCTGGCCGGTCCCCACCCTGCTATCGACAGCGACAACCCAGGCGAAGCCGGCTTCACCGGCTCTTTGGTGGTTGCCGAGTTTGAGTCTTTAGAAGCCGCCCAGGCCTGGGCCGATGCCGACCCTTATATTCAGGCCGGCGTGTATGAAAAAGTGATTGTGAAGCCTTTCAAGCGAGTGCTGCCCTGATGAAGGTTATTTCATTTAACATCAACGGCCTGCGATCACGCCTGCATCAATTGCAGGCGCTTATTGATACCCAGAACCCAGATATCATTGGTCTGCAGGAAACCAAGGTACACGACGAGGCCTTTCCACTGGCCGACGTGGAAGCCATGGGCTACAAGGTCTACTACCACGGCGGCAAGGCTCACTACGGTGTGGCACTGCTATCAAAGGTAGAACCCGAGTCACTGGAGAAGGGATATCCCTGGGATGCCGAAGATGCCCAGCGGCGGATGATTATTGGCAAATTCCGCCAGCCAAACGGCAGACTGCTCACTGTGATGAACGGCTATTTCCCCCAGGGCGAGAGCCGCGACCACGAGACCAAGTTTCCTGCCAAGCGTAAGTTTTATGCCGACCTTCAGCGTCTACTGACCGAGTCTTACAGCAAAGACGATGACATTATCGTGATGGGCGATATCAACATCTCCCCGCAGGATCTCGATATCGGTATCGGTCCGGACAACGCCAAACGCTGGCTTAGAACCGGTAAGTGCAGCTTCCTGCCCGAAGAGCGCGAATGGCTGCAAACCCTGAAAGATTGGGGCTTCGATGACAGCTTCCGGGTGCTGCACCCTGAAAAAGAAGGCACCTATTCCTGGTTTGACTATCGCAGCAAAGGCTTTGATGACAATCGCGGCCTGCGTATCGATGTTATCCTCACCACCAAGTCACTTACCGAAAGGCTTAAAGCGTCTGGTGTGGACTACGATATCCGAGCCATGGAAAAGCCATCGGATCACGCCCCGGTGTGGAGCGAGTTCGAATAATTCGGCAGCAATGCTTAAGATTTGATACCAAAAAAGCGCCCTGGTGGCGCTTTTTGTTTGGTTAAATGCACTACTTGGATAAATGCAGTATCGGCTGTACTCGCTAATCGCACCGACTGCCAACACTGACAGCGAAGCATTGGTTCAAGTTCAGGCTCAAGTTCAGGTGCGATATTGGCCGAGAATATCCCCAAGCGCTACAGATGCGCCGGCGAGCTCCTCCGACAATTCCAGTGCCTTGTGGGCATTGTCGCTGATAACGCCTGACTGGCTGCGAATTTCCGCAAGCTGCGAGGCAATTTCGCGGCAGGCTACGCTCTGCTCTTCCGCTGACGCCGCAATGTGGCTCGCCATATCAAACACCTGATTAACCGATTCGGCCATACTGCCCACATCCTCGCCCACATCCGATACCGCCGTTTTACCCTGCTCAGCGCGGCTGACGATTTCACCGGTGATCCCCGACAGGGAGCGGGTGCCGCCCTGAAGACTCTCAATCATGGTTTGAATTTCCACAGTCGCTTGCTGAGTACGGCCCGCCAAAGTACGTACTTCATCCGCCACCACCGCAAATCCCCTTCCCTGCTCACCGGCCCGGGCGGCTTCAATGGCAGCATTAAGCGCCAGCAGGTTGGTCTGCTCTGAAATACTGTTAATCACGGTCACCACAGCGCTGATTTCAGTGGCCTCCCGCGACAGGGCCTCCACCGAGCTTGAGGCATCTCCAATCTTGCCGGACAGCTCGGCTATGCCGGTAACCGTAGCGGCAATCCGCTTTTGGCTGTCCTGCACTGCACCTGCGTTCTGGCGGGTCTGGCTCGAGGTTGAGGCCGCATTGGCCGATACCTCTTCTATAGCCGAGGTCATCTGAGACATGGCCACAGACACTGAATCGAGAAACTGGTGCTGGCGTCTGGCCAAATCATCGCTGCTGCGCGCCTGGGATGAAAAAGCGCTCGATGCCCGCTTGAGGGTATCGGCATTGCTGCGAATGGCGCTGACCATATCACTCATATTGTCGGCGCAGCGGTCGATTTCACGGGCAATCAGACTGAAATCATCGGTTCCGAAGAAGTTAAGCCGCTGGGTCAAATCACCATCGGCAAGCCGCTTAATGGCCATGTACATATCCCACAGACCGCCACCGAGGGAGGTGGAAATCCAGTAACTTAGCTGAAACAGCGGCAGTAACCCGATCGCAGCCCAAAGGAGCATCATATTAGCCTGGCTGCGCGCCTCCTGCTCACTGGCCGCCACATTTGCACTAAGCGTTATCCGCTCGCCATTGACCTGGGCTGCGGCGGTAACGCGATCGCCACTGCGGCCCTGACCGCCGCCAATCGACAAGCCATGTTTTGAGGCAAAGCCAGCAAGTGCCTCGCCTTTAAGCCCGTCAGCATTGGCAACGGCGGCAAAGGCATCCACTTGCCCCTGCACCTGGGCCGCACTGGCAGCTTCAATGGCCTTTATCTGCAGTTGATGGTTTGCCAGCGCTACCGCAGCTGTAATGGCTGCCACCATGGAACACACGAGCCAAAACTTACCGTTAAGACTGAACTTAATAAGAAAAGCGTCTATTTTTCTGAATGTTATCTGCTTCATCGAAGGTTTCTCCTGTGCCACTCGGCGTTTCAGGTCGCCCGCTAAGTATAGATGGCGACCGCCAGGTGCATCATGTTTAGCACATCACTCGGTTTCAGAGAGTTGCGGCATCGGCAACAAACGGCTGAACAGACCTGTCAGACAGCTCATCCCCAGCCCCATCAGCGCGCCAAGCACCAATGCGGGTACGGCAGCTTGCCAGTCACCATTTAACGCAAACAGCGAGCAGCAACCCAGGAAGGTACCCGGAATAAAGGCAAGCAAGCGTTTATGGGCCTGCAGGCACATGGCGCCGGTAACAATACCTGTGAGGATGGCGGCGCCGGCTCCCACATCGAGCTTGTCAGCACCATAGATGATAAGCCAGGCCCAGAAGACCCCGGACAAGGTAGTTGCCAGGGTAGAACCCAGGCCGCTGAGACTGAGGTTGCCCTGAGCGAAATAGGCACTGCAACCTATAAAGCCGACCCAGGTAACCAAAGAGAAATGGCTGGAAAGCAGCACCCAGAGCGCCGCTAATAGCCCGGCAGCGAGTGCCACAGGCAATCGTTCGTACATGTGTTGACCCCGTTATCTTTATGTTATGGGGCAAACAATAAGTGAAAGTGAATTACAAAAAGCTGACCTGGCCCAAAAAAGTGTGATTCTTTTTTAAGACCAGGTCAGAGAATGACATCAATAGCGGTATTCGGCGGCTTGCTCTCTGAGCTTGTTGGCTTTGCCATCCAGCTCAGAACAAGTTGTTTCCAGGGTATCGATGATCTGTTTCACCGTCATGGAGGAATCACGGATCACCATCAGACTGTTGGCAATGTCCCGGGAAACAAGCGATTGCTCTTCGGTTGATGTGGCCACCTGAGTGTTCACGCCGTGGATTGCAGCGGTACTTTGGCGTATGTCCTCAAACACAGACACGATACGTTTCAGCTCATCACCGGCTTTTTGCATCATCCCCGCGGCCTGAGTCACTGAGCCACTGACCTGACTGGTACGGCTTTGTAAGCTGGCAACAATATCGTCAATTTCTTTGGTGGAATCCTGGGTGCGCTGCGCCAATGAGCGTACTTCATCGGCCACCACCGCAAAGCCTCGGCCCTGCTCGCCTGCACGGGCAGCCTCAATGGCTGCATTCAGCGCCAGCAGGTTGGTCTGCTCGGCAATGGCCTTGATGACCCCAAGCACATTACTCACCTGCGAGCTTTCATTCACCAGATGCTGCATGGCGTTTTGGGTGTTACTGAACTCACTTTCCAGAATATCCATGGCCTTCATGGCCTGATGCACTGTCTCCTGCCCGAGGGTCACGTGGGTTTCGTTTTCAGCGGCGCGGCTTTCGGCGTCCTGGGTATTTTCACTCACATGACTTAAGGTGGCGGTCATCTCCTCCATGGCGCTGGCACTGGTATCCAGCTCATGGGCGACCGAATCGGTATTCTCCCTCGACTGACGTACTGCCGTCCGGGTTTGGTTGGTCAGCTCTGCCACTTCGCGGGCAATAGCGTCTGTGCTTTGCAGCGACCCCGAGAGCGAGGTAATGAAACTGTTGATTTGCGCTTCAATTTCAGCAATTTCCCCTTGGGCATTAACCGAAATACGCTGGCTCAGATCCTTGGCCTTTTGAATTGAACCCAGCTGACGGCAGGTTTTGACCAGAGGGCTGACGATATTGGATTTAACCAGATAGAAGCCCCCCAGGGCCACCAGGATCATCAGCACCAGCGCGCTTTGAGCCCAAATCAGGGCCGCATGCAGATTGCTTAACTGAGACTCAAACTCGACCCCGGTACGACGGTCAAGGGCGGTAAAGAACTTATCGATGGGGGCCATGATTTTCGCTTTTTCAGCATGGTATTGATTGCTGTGCAAAAGCTCCCGCGCCAGCGCCATATCGGGCTCGCCCTGCACCGTGTAATTTTTGCTGTTCGGGTCAATAAAGAGCCCCTTAACCGCGTTCATGGCACGCACTTCAAGGCCTACAAGTGCATCTGAATTGCGCTGGGCTTCATCGAGGTAGCCAAACTCTTCATCGGAAAAGCCAAGCTCCTTCATCATGGATTTGATGGCCTGCAACTTGCCGTCAGGCTTGGGCTTTTCTCCGTAATTGAGCACCAAATCCCAATAGATTTGATGATAATTTTCGGGGCGGGGCTTTTCGCCATTGCGGATCGCGAGGATGTCCAGATACATGCGCTCGTACTTTTCATCGCCGGTAATGGCGTAAGTACGGGCAAGCCGGGTCAGATCGTCGGAACTTTGCCGAAGTTCGTCGGCCAATTGATAGGAAAGATAGCGCACCCGTGCGGCGTCATTCAGCCGGTCGATACGGCTGTCCACCATGGCAGTCAGTATCCCTGTGATAACGGCAGTTAACCCAATGGCACCAAATACCAGGCTCATCATCTTCTTCGCGTTCATGATTCCCTCGAGATTCCACTCTAGTGTCAGCTTTCAGTGTAGGAGGAAATTGTGACAAACGCGCATATTTTTTAACCGCTTAGAATACGGCTAACGGCAGGAGTGGCGAGAGCCAAGCTCTCGCCGTGCAACAGATTTTATCCCAGCAGTTGATCGGCGACGAAGGGGTTGTGGGTGCGCTCTTCGGCAAAGGTCGACATGGGACCATGGCCAGGAATGAACTCCACATCCTGGCCAAGAGGCCAAAGTTTGGTGGTAATCGATTGGATAAGTGCCTGGTGGTCCGAGCCTGGGAAATCGGTGCGGCCGATAGAGCCGCGAAACAGCACATCGCCAACCAAAGCCAGCTTTGCCTCGGCATCAAAAAATACAATGTGCCCCGGCGTGTGCCCTGGACAATGCAACACCTCCAGCAAAGATTCGCCCACAGAAACCCGCTCGCCCTCGGCGAGGTAACGACCAGGCTCAAACGCATCGCAATGGGCAAAGCCGAAGTTCTGGCTCTGGCGCGGCAGATTCTCAAGCCAAAAAGCATCGTCAATATGGGGGCCCTCAATGGCCACACCGGTTTCTTTTGCCAATTTGGCTGCGCCGCCCACATGGTCAATGTGCCCATGGGTTAACAGGATCTTTTCCAGTTGAACCCCTTGTTTTTCCAACGCCTCATAAATCCGTTCGAGATTTCCGCCCGGGTCAACCACGGCGGCTTTTCGGGTGCTTTCACACCAAATGAGGGTACAATTTTGCTGGAAGGGCGTCACTGGAATGATCTGGTATTTCATCGTCGCATTCTCTGGTTTGCTTTGGCGCTAGAATAAGGGATCCTTGCTATTGTGTGCCAGTTTTAAGCGCCGCAAATTGATCTCGGTGGGGCTTTTGCGCACATTCATCCCTTGCGACCCCACAACTTTTGTATACAATCCGCAAACACCACCAATTTAGGGACCTTTTACATGCCGTCACATCACGCCCTGCCCCAGATGCTCGCCACCAAACTGGAGTTCGAGCTGCCGCTTAATTATAAGGCGCCGGATCAAGGCCATATTAAGGTGTTTGCCCGCAGCGTGGTTCGTAAAGACAAGCAAGACGCCAACCTGCCATGGTTGGTGTATTTTCAGGGCGGCCCAGGCTTTGCTGCCCAGCGACCTGTGAGTCACAGCGGCTGGATGAAGCGGGCATTGGAGGAGTATCGGGTGCTGCTGCTCGACCAAAGGGGCACTGGGCTGTCAACACCTGTGAATTACGCCAGCCTCGCGCACCTGTCAGCCAGCGAGCAAGCCGACTACTTAAGCCATTTTCGGGCCGACAACATAGTGCGGGACGCCGAGGCTATCCGTAAACAACTGAGCCCGGACTCACCCTGGACTATCCTTGGCCAAAGCTTTGGCGGCTTTTGTGTACTGCGCTATCTGTCCGCCGCCCCGGAAGGGTTGAAAGAAGCCTATATCACCGGAGGGATCCCGCCACTTGGCCGAAGCGCCGATGAGGTGTACCGGGCCACATATAAGCGGGTTAAGCAGAAAAACCTTGAGTTTCATCGCCGCTTCCCGGATGCCGCTACCTTGCTTAAAAGGCTGCACCAGCACTTGCTGGCGGAAAAAGTGCTGCTGCCGGGTGGACAGCGACTTGAGCCAAAAATGTTGCAACTGCTTGGGATCCATCTGGGGATGGAAGATGGGCCAGAGGGCGTGTATTACCTGCTGGAGCAGGCCTTGATGCACACAGCTTCAGGGGTGAAGATTAATCCGCTTTTCACCGAACGCTTTATGCAAATGCTGGACTACAACACCAATCCACTGTTTTCGCTGCTGCACGAAGCCATTTACTGCCAAAAGCAGGCATCACGCTGGGCCGCCCATCGTATTCGTTGCGAGTACTCAGAGTTTGATGCGCCTTCAGGTGCGCCTATGCTGCTCACCGGCGAGATGATTTACCCCTGGATGTTTGACTGCTTCGACAACCTAAAACCACTCAAGGAATGCGCCGAGCTGCTGGCGGCCAAAGACGACTGGCCCATGTTGTACGACATCGACCAGCTCGCCCAAAACAAGGTACCGGTTGCCGCCGCAATCTACAGTGAAGATATGTTTGTGGAAATGGATTACAGCCTGGAGACCGCCCGCAAGGTGGCCAACCTCAAATACTGGCTCACATCGGAATACGAGCACAACGGTATTCGCATGGACGGTGAGCGGATTTTAAGCAGACTTATCGCCCTCAATCGAACAGAGATATTGCGATAAAGAAATAGCGGCCAATTTCAGCCTCACTTAAGGGCTTATTGGCACACTCAGTGGAGTTCCTCCTCTATTGAGCGTTTGTGTTAACCATCTTGGTTATCGCTTTTCCTGTTGAGTAAGCCAAACCTTGGCTTACTCTTTTTTTTGCCTGATACTGACAGCTGGATCACCGAGGAGACATGCCATGGAAATTCGTAATCCTGAGCAGCTGAGCCCGGAAATTCTGCTGGGTATAGTGAACGAAAAGCTGCGCCTCAACTGCCCTGACAAGCAGGCTCTGCTGTACGAGCTTGGCCTCGAAGAGCAGACCCTCGACAATAAACTGCAAGGCTTCGAGTACGACGCGCTCAGCAATCAGTATCGCAGCCGCTGACTCTTAAGAAGCCAGGCTCGAACAGCCCTAATGCACAGTCACCTACACACCCAGTCGCTCAAATGCCCATTCTCTCAAGCATCTGTTTGACTGAGTGTCTGTTTGACTGAACGTCTATTTGAGTGAACAGCAAGTCGACTGAACCAGACGTCGACTCGCACCCAGCCGACTCAGATGCCAGTCGGAGTGAAAGCTGCCGACGAAGCAAGCGGCCGCGCAGCTTGAGTGCTATGCCGCCTTGCGTGCTCAGTTCAATTCCTATTGGTTAGACTATTAGGGAAGGTGCGAATAAGTCCCCTGCTTGCTCTGCGTGAGCTTACAGTGCATAGATGCAAGGCACAGTTCGCAGCGAATGGCCCTAGTCCTTCGCATCTCTTTGATTTCAAAAGCAGGTAACGTCGCAGATGCCGCTGTAAGCCACGCCCTGCGGGGCTTTGGGCTAGACCTGCATTGACGGTATGCAAAAGCTCAGCGCTGGGTTGACCTTCTAAAGGCGCTCGTCGCTGCAATGGCTTAATGCCGTGGCACTTCGACGGCTTCATACCATTGCACTCAACTTCGGGGGCTTTATGCCGGAGCGCTGCGCTTGGATGATGACTTGGTACCGGCACTGGAACCGGGCTTTGCCGAGGCGCTCTTAGGTGATGTGCCCTTTGCTGCCGTGCGCCGCGGCGTGCCTTTGCGATAAGCGCCTTTTTTGGCCGTCCTTTTGAATGGCTTGCTATCTGACTTCACTCCACTTAACGCCACCGGCAAGGTTGAGGCGGCCGCCTGAATGAGTCCATGCAGCTCAGTGATAAGCGGCTGCATAAAGCCACGGTAGGAAAGCTGCTTCTGGCAAATATCGTTTAGCTGACGCTCCCACAGCGCCGTCATGTCCGCGGTAGTGGCCACCTCCGGCAGGCTTGCTATCAAGCCTCGCCCGGCGGGCGTTGACACAATACTCTTCCCCTGCCTTGCCAAAAAGCCCCGTTTAAACAGCAGCTCAATGATCCCGGCGCGGGTGGCTTCTGTGCCAAGGCCATCGGTGTCTTTGAGGATTTTCTTGATCTCTGCCGAACTGACATACCGGGCAATCCCCGTCATAGCGCTTAGCAAGGTTGCATCGGTAAAGTATTTCGGCGGCTGGGTTTGCTTTGCCAATAATTCCCCATGTTGGCATTGGGCGGTATCGCCCTTTTTCAGTACTGGCAGTGGCGTTTTCTGACTGGCATCATCAGGCGCTTCATCTGGGTCTTTGGCGCCGCCCTGAAACAGCACCCGCCAGCCGGGGGCGCGCTCTACCGAGGCTTTGGCAACAAAACTGCCGCCGTCGATCGTGAGGCTGATTTGGCTGTCAGACATCAGCCTGTGGGGGTAAAACTGTGCCAGATACTGCCTGGCGATATGCTGATAAAGCTGGCGCTCACGCTGACTCAGGCTCGACAATGCCATGCGCTTGCCGGTAGGTACAATCGCATGGTGGGCATCCACCTTGGAATCATCCCAGGCTTTGGATACCAGCCGCAAGTCTGGCTCCGGCACGCCTTGGGTCAGTTCCGGCGCATTGGCCATTACAGCCGCGGTGACGTCAGGGACCAATTGCAGTTGTTCTTTGGGCAAATGGCGGCTATCAGAGCGTGGGTAGGTGATAAGCTTATGGCGCTCATACAGGCTCTGGGCCGTATCCAGTACCTCTTTTGCACTCATGCCAAAGCGTTTGGCGCAATCAATCTGCAACGCTGACAGACTATACAGCAAAGGCGGCGCGAGCTTCTTATCTTTATTGCTGACGTCAGTAACGAGCGCTGGCTTACCGCCAATACGGGTCACCACAGTTTCGGCAAGGCGACGGGAGAGCACCCGGCCCTCTTCATCCATATAGGGCTGGCAGGCCTCGCTGGGTTGCCATTTGGCGCTGAAGTACTCGCCTTTTTCCGTCACCAGATGGGCAAACACCTCGAAGTGATCCTTTGGGGTGAAATGCTCAATCTCTTGGTCGCGACGAACAACCAATCCCAATAGCGGCGTCTGCACGCGACCGACCGATAACACACCGCTGTAGCCCACTTTGCGCCCCTGCAAGGTGTAAGCACGGGTCATATTCAGGCCATACAGCCAGTCAGCCCGGCTACGGGCCAGTGCCGAGGTGGCGAGTGGGACAAACTCTTTATTGCTGCGCACCTGCCCAAGCGCCCGGCGCACAGCGTCGGGGTTAAGGTCGGAGATAAGCAGCCGCTGGGTGGCAGCGAGTTTGGTGACGGGCACCTTGGCATGGGATAGCACTTCATCCACCAGCAACTGCCCTTCACGATCCGGATCGCCGGCATGAACCAGGCCGCTGGCCTGCTTGATCAGGCGTTTTACCACCGCCAGCTGGGATTTGGCCGAGCTTCTGGGCGTGAGCTGCCACACTTCAGGGATGATCGGTAAATGTGCCAGTTGCCACTGTTTAAACTCAGGAGAATAGGCATCCGGCTCGGCTTGCTCCAGCAGATGACCAATACACCAGGTCACACAGTCGCCATTGCCAAGCTCAATGTAGCCATCACCCTTTTTATGGGGCTTGGGTAATACATCGGCTATGGCACGGCCCAAACTGGGTTTTTCGGCGATATACAGGATCATGGCGAATGCGACGGCTTAAAACACTGGATGAATTTACAGTAAATGTAGCGAAAATCCCGCTGCGGCGCAAACATGCCGCTGATCAAATGGGTAGATTTACGCCGAAGATAACGATTGTATGTAAATTTTATTGAGAACGATTCTCAACAAGTTGCAAAATAGCAGCACCTGCTCACCGCCTGGACCCAAGATGTATTCCAAACTGTCTGTAATTACTCACCAGTGGCTGCTGTGCTCGGCGCTGCTGATGCTCGCTGCCATCATCTGCCTGCCGGCCCAATATTGGCCGCTGGTGCTGTTTCCACTTATTTGCATCGGCAAAGAGTGCTGGCATGTGCGCTCGCCGGGGCGCCTCACGCTGACTGGACTGTTTGGGGTCTGGCTTGGCTGTTTTGCCATTGCCATTTGGAGCTGATGATCCAAACAAAAAACCAGCGCCAGGCGCTGGTTTTTTAATGGGCCGTTTGCGGCTTAAGGGTGACCTACGTTGTGCAGCTCGAGATTGGTGCCGATATCGCGGTTGCGATTGGCCTTGGCATCGTCGTTGCGCATTTGGGTCAGGTGATCCAGATAACCCTGAGTCACATCACCTGTGATGTAATCGCCGTCGAATACCGAAGTCTCGAAGCGCTTGATTTCCGGGTTTTCCATCCGCACAGCTTCTACCAGATCGGTCAGATCCTGGAAGATGATGCCATCGGCACCAATCAGCTTGGCGATTTCATCAACATCACGGCCATGGGCAATCAGCTCGTTCGAGGTCGGCATGTCGATGCCATAGACGTTGGGGAAACGGATTTCAGGGGCGGCTGAAGCAAAGTACACCTTTTTGGCACCGGCTTCACGGGCCATTTCGATGATTTGCTCAGAGGTGGTGCCACGTACAATGGAGTCGTCCACCAGCAGTACATTCTTACCCTTGAATTCAGCATTGATGGCGTTCAGTTTACGGCGAACCGACTTCTTACGCTCCTGCTGACCGGGCATGATAAAGGTACGGCCGATGTAGCGGTTCTTCACGAACCCCTGACGATACGGCAGGTCCATCACCCGGGCGATTTCCAGCGCGATATCGCAGGAAGTCTCAGGGATTGGGATCACCACGTCGATGTCGTTATCGAACCACTCTTTCTTGATTTTCTCACCGAGCTTGGCGCCCATGTTAACGCGGCTGGCGTAAACAGAGACCTTGTCGATGGTGGAGTCTGGACGGGCAAAGTACACAAACTCAAAGATACAGGGCGAATACACCGGCGTTTCAGCGCACTGGCGGGTAAACAGCTGACCATCGAGGGTGATATACACGGCTTCGCCAGGTGCTACGTCGCGCATCACTTCAAAGCCAACAGCGTCCAGCGCCACACTCTCAGAGGCCACCATATACTCAGTGCCCTTGGCGGTTTCATGCTTACCCAGCACCAGCGGACGAATACCATTGGGGTCGCGAAACGCCACCAGACCTTCGTTCACAATCATGGCGGTCACGGCATAAGCGCCGCGGGTTTGGGCGTGCACCTTGGCCACGGCATCAAATACCTGATCGGCGCTCAGGTGCTCAGACTGCACCTGCTGCAGCTCATCGGCCAGCAGGTTCAACAGGATTTCTGAGTCAGAAGTGGTGTTCACATGGCGACGTTGCTGCTTCAGGCGGGCAGCCAGTTCCTGAGTGTTGGTCAGGTTACCGTTGTGAGCCAGAGAAATACCGAAAGGAGAGTTTACATAGAAAGGTTGGGCTTCAGAGGAGCTTGAGCTACCGGCGGTGGGATAACGCACATGGCCGATACCGGCGTTGCCCTGCAGGCGCTGCATATGTTTGGGCTCAAACACATCACGCACCAGGCCATTAGCCTTTCTGAGCCTGAATGCATCATTGTCTACTGTGACAATTCCGGCTGCATCCTGACCACGATGTTGCAGCACTGTCAGTGCGTCATAGATGGTCTGATTAACCGAGGAATGGCCAACGATTCCGACGATACCACACATGGGAGAGTGTCCTCTTTTAAGATGTTCTGTTGTGTATATTTTTTATAATTTGGGTACAAAGCTTGAGGTGTTTTCCAGGTAGTGGAAGAACCACTGGATCACAACTCCGAATTCCGGCACCAGCCTGGACTCCTTCCACCAAACCGTGTTGGGAGCGCCGGTAAAGGCATCCATAAAAAACAGCAGCGCACTGACAATCAAGGCGCCGCGCAGGGCACCGAAACACAGACCTAATAGTCTGTCGGTACCCGATAATCCGGTCTTAGCCACCAGCTGCCCGAGGATGTAGTTCACCAGGGCGCCCAAAATCAGGGTGGTCACAAAAAGAATAGCAATGGCAACGCCGTTACGGAGCATTTCATCCTGCATCTGTGTCAGGTGAACGGCGAGATCTTCATAGAATTGGCTGGCGACAAAAAAGGCGGCGAACCACACCAGCAGGGACATGGCTTCTTTAGCGAAGCCGCGGATCAGACTGATAAGGGTGGACAGTCCGATGACAAAAATAATGGCGTAATCAATCCAAACCATGGAAGGCTGTTTTCCGGTTGGGTTTCTGAATCGGCGCGATTCTACCAGAGCGCGAGCAGTTTCTCACCCCCAAGGTCAAAATAAATCCCAAGGGGGTGGCTCGCTGCGGTTCAACTGTGGTGTTGCTGCGGCTCAATTGTGGTGTTGCTACGTAAGTCGCGCGCTACTGCTCAAGCGGATTGTAAGACAGGACCTTGCCGTCGAGCTTGGTCAGGGCTTTGACTTCAACTTTGAGACGCTCAACCTTGGCCTGGGACACATCCGGCCCCACAAACACCTTGGTCAGGCTGCCATCCACGGGTTTGGAAGGCAACGTATAGGCCTTGAATCCGGCTTTGCGCAGCTTTTTCACCAAGGCATCCACGTTGGCGGCATTGCTGAACGCACCGAGCTGCAATGTCCAGGCGGCTTGCTGCGCAGCTTTGGGCTCAGACTTTGGCTCGGCTTTCACCACAGGCTTGGGCGCTGGCTTGGTTTCAGCTGCGCCAGCCGGTGGCTTGCTGTCTACTTTAGCTTCAGTTTTGGCCTCTGCTTTTGTCTCAGAGCGGCTGTCTGGCTTGGTTGCATTCTCAGCGGCGGCAGTCTGAGGCTTGTCCTCATTTGCCTGCACCTGTTTCAGGCTTTCATCCTGCCCTGCGCTGGTGTCAGCCTGCTCAGTGGCTTCACGGCTTTCGCCCAAATCCAGTGGTGCCAGCTCCTCAACGGCAAAACTTTCTTCCGGTGCGTTGACCACCCGGGATTCCGGCCGCAGCGGAATTTCGGCAAACTCCTCCTGCACCTTATCTTTTTTGCCATCAAGCAGGTCTGGCAGGAAGATAACCCCCAGAGCTACCAGCACTATGGTGCCGACCAAGCGATTCTGAAACTGACTGGACAAAACGGCTTCCCTTTAAGCTAATGATTTAAATCCGGATACAGTGTAAAAAGAACCGAACACAATTACCACATCCGTTTCCCCTGCGTCCGCGATAATGGCCGCTTTGGCGTCCGCTATCTCATCGAATGTGTCAAATACCGCGCCGGATGGCAAACTGGCCGCCAGCGCAGAGGCACTGGCCCCCCGCTCGCCGCCCAAACTCACCAGATACCAGTGAGCCACAACAGGGTTAAGTTCACTGAGCACAGCGCCGAAGTCTTTGTCTTTTAACATGCCGCAAAGCGCCAGTACCCGCTTGCCGGGCCAGCGCGACAGCTCCTGCTTTAAAAAACGGGCCGCATGGGGATTGTGGGCCACATCGGCAATGATCAGTGGCGAGTCGCTGATTTGCTCAAGTCTGCCGGCCAGGCGTGCCGTCACAATACCATCGACCAACTGCCGGTCACTGATCTCAAAACGCTCGCCCACAGCTTCGATGGTGGCAATTACAGTGGCAGCATTGGGCAGCGGCAATTGCGGCAGCGGCATCTGCTTAAGCGAGCGCGACTTGCCCTTATAGCTCCAGCTATCGGACGAGCGCTGGTAGGAAAACTCCTGCCCTACCCGGTACAAGTGCGCACCGAGATTGTCGGCCACTTCATTGACGGTTGCAGGCAGGTCTGGTTCGCCCACCACCGCAGGCCGGGCTGCGCGGAAAATTCCTGCCTTTTCACGGCCAACCAATTCGCGGGTGTCGCCCAGATATTCTTTATGATCCAAATCGATGGAGGTGAGCACCGCAATATCGGCATCAATCAGGTTGGTGGCATCGAGCCTGCCCCCCAAGCCGACTTCCAAAATCGCCACATCAAGCCCGGCCTGTTTGAACAGCAAAAGCCCGGTGAGGGTGGCAAATTCAAAGAAGGTCAGCGAAATCTCGCCTCTGGCGGTCTCAATGGCATCAAACGCCTTCAGGATCGCTTGGTCGTCTGCGTCCTTGCCATCGATGCGAATACGCTCGTTGTATTTGAGGATATGGGGCGAGCTGTAGACGCCCACCTTAAGTCCGGCGCCGCGCAGAATGTTCTCCAGCATGGCGCAGGTGCTGCCTTTGCCATTGGTGCCCGCCACTGTGATAACCAAAGTACCAGGCAGCGACTTCACCCGAAGGCGGCTTGCGACCTCACTCACCCGGGCAAGGCCCATATCGATTTCTTTGGGATGAATGGCCAGCAGGTAGTCGAGCCAGTCGTTGAGAGAGGCGCCTTTTGGCGGCGCCGAAACTGTGTGCTGCGTCATCAAGACTCCTTTCCTGTATCAGTTGCTGAGAAGCGGAAACCTATTAGTCGGGCATAAACAGTGGCCCCAGCGCAAGCTTTGGCAAGCCAAAGCTTTCCGGGTAGGTCACGTCCACCAGATACAGACCGTGGGGTTTGGCCGTTGCGGCCGCCTGGTTTCTGTCTTTGAGTTCAAGCAGGGTTGCCATCCAATCCAGCGGCTGGTTCCCGAGGCCAATCTCCAGCAGGGAGCCAACAATGTTGCGCACCATATGATGCAGGAACGCATTGGCCTGAATATCCACCACTATATACATGCCATGGCGGCTGACGCTCACCTTGTGCACATTGCGAAACGGGGTGTTGGACTGGCAACCTATGGCACGAAAACTGGTAAAGTCACGTTCACCCAAGAGCGCCTGGGCGGCCTCATGCATGCGCTCGACATCGATATCGCCGTGGTAGTGACTGACGCCCTTGCGCAAAATGCCAGGGCGGAAATTGTGATTGAAAATCACGTAACGATAACGGCGGGCGGTAGCAGAAAAACGGGCGTGGAAATCATCGCTCACTGGCATAGCCCAGCGCACGGCGATATCGTCGGGCAAATGCACGTTTACCCCCAGGGTCCAGGCGCCTTCTTTTCGCACCGCATTGGTGTCGAAATGCACCACCTGGCCGGTGGCATGCACGCCTGCGTCGGTACGTCCGGCACATTGTACCTCGATGGGTTCGTTGGCAACGATGGACAATGCCCGCTCAAGCTCAGCCTGCACCGAGTTCACCTCGGCCTGGCGTTGCCAACCATAAAATTTGCTGCCGTCGTACTCAATCCCCAAAGCAATGCGCATCTTTCAAATATCCTGCCGGTCAAAATCGATAAAGCGCGGCGATATTACCATAAAGCCGGTATAAAACGGGCATAAAAAAGCGGCGCACAGGGCGCCGCTTACTTGCTGATATCCGCTTAACCTATTTCGCCCAGAAGCTCAGCCGCTTCGGCCTTCTGGCGGTCATTACCGTCCATTTCCACTTCTTTTAGCAGCGCTCGGGCGCTGTCTTTATCGTCAATTTCGATGTAGGCACGGGCCAGATCCAGTTTGGCGTTGACTGAGTTTTCCTCATCATCCACGTCAACCATGGCGGTATCACCAATCAGGCTGTTCACCTCGCCGATATCCATGTCCAGCTCGCGATAAGGCTCAGGCTCGCTGTCATCGGCATCGTTGAGCAGCTTGTCGATATCGATAAAGCCATTTTCCTTCTGGAAGCTGCTTAAATCGTTATCCATGACCACCTTGGCCTGCCGTTTGGACTTTTCACTGGCATCCAGTGCCGCCAGGGCTTCATCCACTGTCATGCTGTGCTGCTCGTCCACATCCAGCATAAACTCGTCGTCACCATCATCGCCCTGGGCGGCAAAGGCTGACAGCAGATCGTCATCACTGACATCAACTGTGGCATCGGCATCGGGTTTGGAGGGTTCCCACTCGAGTACGTTCGAGCCCTTGTTAGCCTTGAGATCGTCAAAGAAACCGGAGTCCCTGGCAGAGACAGCTACAGGATCTTTAGGGGCTGACGAGCTAAATTCCAGCGGCGCCTTGCTGTCAGACTTATCCGATTTGGCCACAGCTGCACCAGCACCTGCCAACGCGGCACCGGCCAGAGCTACATCCGCGGCAGACAATCCATCGTCTGCATCATCGGCAGCGATATCGCCTGCAATATCATTAGTATCGGACTCAAAACCTGCCAGCAGCGAATCCAAATCATCGTCTGCATCGCTCAGCGGCAATTCATCGCCAAGACCGGCGGCAATGTCCTCATCGGTGCCAGCAACCTCGTCGGGGGCATCGAAAGATGCCAGCAAGGCATCGAGATCGGTATCTTCTTCGGCTTCAGCGCTGCCTGTATCAAGCTCGCTGTCCAAATCGAGCTCGGAGGCAATGGCATCACTGAGGTCGTCGGTGCCTGTCTCTGAGCCAGTATCTGGGACAGTCGCAGCAGCGGCTTCTGCCGGCGCATCAAAGCTTGCCAGCAGCGCATCCAAATCGTCTTCAGTCTCTGCGTCTAGCTCAGCATCAAGTTCAGCGGCAATGGCGTCAGATAAATCGTCTTCCGCAACTGTTTCAGAAGTTGTCTCGGTTTGCGCTGGCGCATCGAATCCTGCCAGCAGTGCATCCAGGTCTTCTTCAGTCTCTGCCTCGGCATCGAGTTCAGCGTCAAGCTCAGCAGCGATGGCATCGCTCAAATCGTTTTCAGCAGCTTCAGTGGCTATTTCTGTCTCTGCCGGGGCGTCGAAACCTGCCAGCAGCGCGTCCAAATCTTCTTCGGTATCGGCCTCGGCGTCGAGTTCAGTGTCCAGCTCTGCTGCGATAGCGTCACTTAAATCGTCTTTAGCTGCTTCAGTAACAGTTTCTGTCTCTGCCGGGGCGTCAAAACCTGCCAGCAACGCATCCAAATCCTCTTCGGCATCCACAGTGGCGGCATCGGCACCAAGCTCGGCTTCAAGTTCGGCAGCAATGGCATCGGCGTCAATTTCAGGCTCAGCAGGAACAGCAGCTTCTGCACTTTCTTCTGCACTTTCCTCCGCCATATCGAAACCGGCCATCAGGGCATCGAGATCGTCTTCCGCCTGAGTCTCTGTTGAGGCCTCAGCTTCGGCTTCTGGCTCTGGGCTATCAAAACCCGCCATCAACGCATCGAGGTCATCGTCGCTGGAGGCGTCTTTGGCGGCGATGTCAGCATCCAGCTCACCCATCAGGGCGTCCAGATCTTCCGAGTCGGCAGTTTCAGCAGGCATTTCCAGCTCAGCCATCAAATCGGCAGGATCGGTCGACATTACGTCTTCGATATCAGACTGCTCGCCCATGGCTTCGGCCCACAGGTCATCCAGTGACTGGCCATCGTCGGCAAAATCATCGCTCTCGGCCGACTCAACCACCAGATCCTCGCCTTCCAATTCAGCTTCAGGCTTGAGGTCAACATTGTCCAAGTCGAGCAAGGCGTCAAGGGATTCATCTTCGTCACCGGAATCCAGATGAACCGCCATTTCATCGGCGCTTGGCTCATCGGCCATCACAGCTGCGGTGGCAGCAGTGGCAACGGCCGCGGTGGCTGCAGTGGCCACTGCGGTTTCTGTCATGGTGGCGGGGGCGTCACCCTTAGAGCGTCGGCGCAGGAACATCCACACCAGCAGCAGCACCAACAGCGCAGGAATAACAGCGCCCAGCACCAGCAGCAGCGGGTTATCCATCAGGTTGCGCCACATATCGTCGGGCTTATTGGCCTCGACTTCGGCGAGAGCCTGCGCTTGTTTAAGTTCTTTGTTTTCGGCTTTCAGCTGCTCGTTTTGCTCTTTGAGCTGGGCAAGCGATTCATTCAGGCCCTGCACTTCTTCGGTCAGTTGATTGACCTGCGCGGTGAGCGCCTCGATATCATTATTGCGAACGCCAAGAGCTTCGGTTAAGCGGCTGATTTCAGAGGATAACGCCTGATTTTCTTCCACCAGCTTGGGGTCAATCTGAGGCACGGTAACCGGAGCGGGCTCTGCCTTTGGCGGCTCGGCTTTAACTGTTTCGGTTTTTGGTGTGTCGGTTTTGACTGCTGCAGGCTTGGTTGCCGGTTTGGTTTCCACTTTGCCGGTGCGCCAAGCCTTGTCCTGGGATTCAGCACGCTGCTGCGCCATGCTCTTGGGGATAGACAGCATGACTTCCCTGGATGGAATAAGCAGGATCATGCCCTTTTCGAGGGTGTTGTAGTTGGCGCCGCTGAATGCGTGAGGGTTGGCATCGTAAATGGCTGCCATCACCTGATAAACACTAACACTGCTGTCGGGTCTGACTTTTTGAGCAATACTCCAGAAGGTGTCCTGGGGAGTAGTGGGTCCATACTGACGCTGGTTGGCTTCGCGGCTTTGTCCATCTGGACCTGTTATTTTTAGCGGCTCGGCGGCTTCAACTTCACTGAACAGGGGAATGGCAGCAACGGCCATTAATGAGGCCAAAATGCCTGCGAGATAGGAGGTACGAAAGTTCATCAATTATTCCCTTTCAAGCGCTCAAGGTTCGCCCGGTGACGACTTGCTTTAGGCAATTGTATTTATTGAGATTACTATAAACCAGAAATCCATGCCCTGCTACTGTTCACATTTGCAAAACAAAAAAAGCCCGCGCGTTGCGGGCTTTTTCAACAATCTCAGCGACTTCGGGCTGTTTTACAGGTAGTCGCGGATGAGAATTTCACCAATCTGAACACTGTTCAGGGCGGCGCCTTTACGGATGTTGTCAGACACCACCCAAAGGTTGATCCCATTGGGGTGAGAGATGTCGTTACGCACACGGCCAACGTACACAGGATCCTGGCCAGCGCCATCGGTCACTGCGGTTGGATAGTCATCATCGTCTTCAAACAGCACTACGCCAGGGGCATCACGCAGCAGCGCTTTTACAGTTTCTGCATCCACAGGGTCACGGGTTTCGATGTGTACCGCTTCTGAGTGACCATAAAACACAGGTACACGCACCGCCGTTGGGTTCACCAGAATCGAGTCATCACCGAAGATTTTGCGGGTTTCCCACACCATCTTCATTTCTTCCTTGGTGTAGCCGTTATCCTGGAATTTATCGATGTGTGGCAGCACGTTAAAGGCAATCTGCTTTGGATAAACGCTTGGCTCTACCGGCAGGCCCTGCAGCAACTTGGCACACTGACCGGCCAGCTCTTCGATGGCCTTCTTGCCGGTACCGGATACCGATTGATAGGTACACACGTTGATTCTATCGATACCGTAAGCATCGTAAATCGGCTTCAGCGCAACCAGCATCTGGATGGTAGAGCAGTTAGGGTTGGCAATGATATTGCGGGTACGGAAGTCGGCAATGGCCTCCGGGTTCACTTCCGGCACAACCAGCGGAATATCCAGGTCATAACGGAAGTGGGAGGTATTGTCGATAACCACGCAGCCATTGTCGGCGGCAATTGGCGCCCACTTGGCAGATACATCACCACCGGCTGAGAAGAAACCAATTTGCGCCTGGGACCAGTCGAAGGTTTCAACGTCAAGAATTTCCACCTGTTTACCATGGAAGGTCACGGTATCACCGGCGCTGCGGGCGCTGGCCAGAGGGAAAAGATTGGCAACGGGGAAATTACGCTCTTCGAGGATCTCGATCATAGTCTGACCCACGGCGCCCGATGCACCCAATACAACGACATTAAATTCCTGCGACATAATACTCAACCGACGTTAGAAAAACCTAAAAAGGATAACCAATCTACCTCAGATCCCATGACGTTTTCCAGCTTAAGGGCACTGAATTCTCGCCTGTGTTGGTGATTTTTTCTCATATTGTCAAAACCCAGGCTATCGGTGCCACTTTGGCGGAATTGCCAGTCGTCATCCCGCAGGTCATATACGCTGCGACACAGACTCAGCAGCGCCTTTTCATCGGGCACTGACTGCAAGCAAACCGAAGCCAAACGAAACGGCGGCAGCAAGGTGTCCAGGCTCTTGTCGGCGTTTACGCCAAGCTCACGACACAGCGCCTGATACAGCATAAAGGTGCCGCGGGCCTTACCTTCGAGACTGTATCCGGCAATGTGCGGAGTGGCGATGTCGGCCAAAGGCACCAGCTCAATCATGGGGCTTGGCTCCCCTTCCCACACATCCAGCACCAACTTAATGTCAGTACGGCTGGTTTTCACTTTGATCAGCGCCCGGTTATCTATCACTTCGCCGCGGCAGCAGTTAAGCAGCCAGGCGTTTGGCTTGAGCGCATTTAAGCGTTTTTCGTCAAAAAGATACCAGGTAGCATGCTCGCCCTCTTTGGTAAGCGGCACATGCAGGCTGACTACATCCGCCCAGGCTATCAGCTCATCAAGGTTATGAAACGCTCTGGCATCGCCGGACTTGGCCAGCAATGGGTCGCAGAGCCGATATTCAACGCCGTAGGCATCCAGACAACGACTCAGGGCCGAGCCTGTGTTGCCCGCACCGACAATGGCGACTTTCTTTTCTTTAAGCTGCTCGTTATAGCGGCTGGCGAGTTCCATCATGGCGATAAACGCATATTCACCCACAGCAGTGGCGTTGCAGCCCGGCGCATTGGCAAAAGGAATGCCCAGACTCCCCAGCAAGGCCTTATCAACATGATCTGTGCCTATGGTGGCGCTGCCGACAAATTTAAGCCGCTGATTTTGTGCAAGCAGCGCCGCATTCACTTTGGTGACCGAGCGCACCAGCAGCACGTCTGCATCGGCGACCTGCTCCGCAGTTAAACTGCGGCCATTAACAAAGTGGATGTCGCCAAGCTCCCCAAAGAGCGCGTCCACATAGGGCATATTTTCATCGGCAAGGATTTTCATCTGCAAAGCTCCTGTTGCTGCATGGCGCGCATTGTAACAGACAATAAAAAAGGGAAGCCTGGCTTCCCTTTTGATTTTGCGAAAACTGTGCTCGCAAATATGTCTGACGCGGCCGCTTAGCGGTACTTACGCATCACCAGTGTGGCGTTGGTGCCGCCGAAACCGAAGCTGTTGCTCATTACTGTGGTGAGCTCAGCATCGCGGTATTCGGTCACAATCGGCATGTCAGCCGCTTGTGGATCAACGTTTTCTACGTTGGCGGAGGCAGCAATAAAGCCGTTTTCCAGCATCAGCAAGCTGTAGATGGCTTCATGCACACCAGCTGCGCCCAGCGCGTGGCCAGTGAGTGATTTGGTTGAAGCGATGGGAGGCACGTTACTGGCAAACACTTCGCGGATGGCTTCGAGCTCGCGCACATCACCAACCGGAGTAGAAGTACCGTGGGTGTTGATGTAGTCGATTGGGGTATCAACATCTGCCAGGGCCATCTGCATACAGCGCATGGCGCCTTCGCCGCTTGGGGCTACCATGTCGTAACCGTCTGAAGAGGCACCATAACCGATAACTTCGGCGTAGATCTTGGCGCCGCGGGCCAGCGCGTGCTCCAGCTCTTCAACAATCACGATACCGCCGCCACCGGAGATAACAAAACCGTCGCGGTCTGCATCATAGGTGCGTGAGGCTTTTTCTGGGGTTTCGTTGTACTTGGTAGACAGCGCGCCCATGGCGTCGAAGCCCATGGTCAGGGTCCAGTCCAGCTCTTCGGCGCCACCGGCGAATACCATGTCCTGCTTACCCATTTGGATAAGCTCGGCAGCGTGACCGATACAGTGGGCAGAGGTGGCACAGGCAGAGCTGATTGAGTAGTTGAAGCCTTTGATTTTGAATGGGGTTGCCAAACAAGCAGAGGCAGTAGAAGCCATGATACGCGGCACAATGTATGGGCCTACGCGCTTCACACCCTTTTCACGCAGGGTGTCGGCCGCCTGCACCTGGTTGGAAGATGAGGCACCGCCGGTACCCACCACCAGGCCCACGCGGGGATTGGAATATTGTTCTTCAGTCAGGTTGGCATCGCTGATGGCTTCCTGCATGGCGAGATAGGCATAAGCTGCCGCATCACCCATAAAGCGCAGCGCCTTTCTGTCGATGTGCTCAGCGGGATCCAGCTTGATATTGCCCCAAACGTGGCTGCGAAGCTGCATCTCTTCAAACTGAGCGGAATGGGTAATACCGCTGCGTCCGGCCTTGAGTGATTCGGTCACTTCTTGTTTGTTGTTACCGATACTGGAAACGATGCCAATGCCGGTGATAACGACTCTTTTCATGTTTTACTATCCATTCCGTACTGGGAGTACCAATTTTAGTGCGCCAATAGTATCCCCTTTGGCGCTTTTAAGTGGTCAGCTTTCCATAAAGGGCGGTAAAATAATGCCAATTTCGCGACATCGAGTAAATTTTTTTAGCCCCATGCCCGAGTTTTTTGCCATCGATATGGCCTTGCCATCATCACTGCCCCTGCCTGAAGGCCCCTGTGTTGTGCTGTTTGAGGCGCTGCCTGAGCCGCCGCTTTGGCAGTGGCTGCTCGCGGCCGTGCGAACAAATACGCCCTTTGCTGACATCCACACTGCCACTCTCCAGAATGACAGTATCAGCGCAGCCTCAAGCACCAGCATACAGCATACGGCTAAAAAGCCATTGCAGATCATCATGCTGCTAAAAGATGAGGCAGAGCTTAACGCCCTTGCTATGGATGCCGGCCATCCGCTCTCGTCCTTTGCCATGGCCGCGAGCCACATTAAAGGCGGACAAAGGTTTCATCTTGATGACAGCTGCTGGCTCGACTTTTACCTTTGTGAGCAAAACAAAGCCGCCACACTCGCGACCTTCGATAAAGCCAGTGTTGATGTGCTTATTCGCCCCAGCGGGCCATTTGAGCAGACAGCGCTTAATCTCATGCACCAAGGCAGCATACTGATTGGCGATACCAGGCAAGACATGCCAATAGAGCGTCCCATTAAGCCCCCTTTCAAACCAAAAGATATCAGCATTGTCGGCGCTGGGGTGGCTGGAGCCAGCCTTGCGCTGTCGCTGCTTTGCCGTGGCCATAAGGTCAGGCTTTACTGCGCCGAGGCTGCACCCGGCATGGGCGCCTCGGGGAATCGTCAGGGCGCCATTTACCCGCTGCTGACACCAGAGGACGATGCGCTGACCCGGCTGTTTGTACCGGCCTTTTTGTATGCCAAACGCTTTGTGGAGTCCCTGGCTCATCATCCCCTGCCCTTCGATTTTTGTGGCGTGCTGCAAACCGGCCATGATGAGCGCGCCGCTGAGCGCATCGAAAAACTTTTGGGAAGAACCTGGCCCAAAGAAGTCGCCAGGCGGGTCGATGCCCAAGAGGCAAATCACATCGCCGGTGTGGCCATCGATAAGGGCGGCATCTATTACCCCCACGGCGGCTGGGTGTCACCGGCCAAACTCTGTGAGGCCGCCATTGCAGAAGCCAAAGTTCTGGGGCTTGAGTGCCATTTTGATGTGAATATCAGCACGATTGAGCAAACCTGTGATGGCTGGCGCCTGTGCACTCCGGCAGGTGACATTGATACCAAGGTTCTGGTGCTGGCCACCGGCCACAGGATAACGGAACTTGCCCAAACCCAGGTGCTGCAACTGGCGCCTTTTCGTGGTCAGGTAAGCCATGTGCCCACCCAAGGCAAACTTGGGCTGCTTAAAACCGTGCTCTGCGCCCACGGCTACTTTACGCCCACTGACGGCGGCAGCCACTGCATGGGCGCAAGCTATGTGCGCAGTGACACTTCCGTCGAGTATCGCGAGCAGGAGCAGCAGGAAAACCTGCACAAGATGCAGGAAAGTTATCCCGGCAAAGACTGGGTGAAGGATTTGGATATCAGCGGCCAAAGCGCCCGCGCAGGTATTCGGATGGTAAGCCGCGATCATCTGCCGATGGCGGGCGCCGCGCCCGATGTGGCAGAAATTCAGGCGCAATATCAAGCCGTTGGCCATGGTCCCAAGGGGGCTCAATACTGGCAAAGCCACGCTGCGCCTGTGCATCCCGGGCTCTATATCTTCTCAGGCCTCGGCTCGCGGGGTTTATCCAGCGGCCCGCTGATTGCGGAGTGCCTGGCAGACAGCCTATCAGGCACTGTGCCAGTGCTGGAGCGCGCCGTGATGGATGCGTTAAACCCCAATCGTATGTGGCTCAGGAAGCTTAAAAAAGGCAAGGCGCTGGACTGACAACAGCACTGGACTTACAACAGCTTAGTTACGAAAAGCAAAAAGGCAGGTTGAACCTGCCTTTTTCGTATTTGATGCCAAGTATTTGATGGCCAAGTATTTGATGCCAAGCGACTTGGTGTTTGATACCCGGCGACTGTGTCTTCCATGCCTGGCGGCTCGGTCTTCAATGCCTGGAGGCTTTGACAGTTAAAACTGGCCGCGCAGCTGAGCCCAGGCGGCTTCTACCAGCGCGTAGTCGGCGTCGGACAGCTCACCACGGGCGGTTTCAAGGCACTTTTCCATCTTGCCGTCCAACAGCGAGTTATCGATGCCGCCTTCGGTTTCAAGTTCTGCCAATGCCACGGCAAAGTGGCCCTGCAAATAGCCGCTGGCGAACAAGGCATCATCATCGCCGCTCGCTACTATGCCCTCAATCCAGTTATCCAGGGCGGTGTCGTATTTCTCAAACATCTGTTACTCCGTCGGATTTGCGACCTGATACATCACATAGTCGCGGTAGCCTGTCACTACCCGATAATAACCAGTCAAGGCCTGGTCCAGTTCTGGGTCGCCACTATCCACGATAAGCGGTCGCCCTTCAAGGGCTTTCAGCTTGGTTTTGGTGGCAACAATCAAAATATTTTCTTTACCCACCCGCCGAATAAGCGCCGGTGACAACTGCTGATTGCCACGGCCAAGGATATGCCCCTGGCCACCAATGAGGGTGATAACCAGCTTAAGTGGCTGATTTTCGGTTTGCTCAAGCAACTGCTGAGCGGTCAGATCCGAGGCGATAAGCGTACGGTCCTGAACCAGATCCACCCCAAGCAGGGTATTATCGAGCCCAAGTTCTTCCATCACGGCCGCAACAGTGCTGCCGGAGCCCATGATATAGAGGCTGTCGTCCATCTCAGAGGCGATTTCGGCGGCAATATCGGCAAGCACCAGCTCATCGACTTCCTTGCCGCCCATCTTCACTGCCTGCACATAGCGTGGCTCGGCCGGAACCAGCATCTCACCAAAACGGCGGGCCCGCACAGTGCCCTGACGAAAGGCCTCTTCGTCGATATCCATCACATCGGCGCTCATCAGCGACACCAATTCGCCCTGCATCAGCATCTTGAGCACCAGCCCCGAGGCCTTGGGGGTAATACCATAGACACCCGAATGGATTTTCACTCCGGCCGGCACGCCAAGCACCACCTGCTGCTCATCCACTTCGGCAAAGACGTCACGGGCGGTGCCATCGCCACCGGCAAAAAGCAGCATATCCAGGGTCTCACTGGCCAAGGCTTTTACTGCCTCACGGGTATCCTTCGCCGTGGTTTGCTCGCCTTTGGGTTGATAGTGCACCTGTATCTCGAAGCCGAGTTCACGGCACAGGTCTTCACCCATGCTGCCTGCTGCGGTATGAACAATAAACCGCGCTTTATAGGGCAGCACCTGCTCAAGCGCCGTGCGCATCCGCAAATGTGCCTTCGGCTCGGCGCCTCGGGCAAGCGCTTCTTCGGCCACGCCGTCACTGCCTTTAAGGGCAACGCTGCCGCCAAGCCCCGCCAGCGGGTTAATAATGAGGCCCAATCTGAACTTACTGGCCATGGTGTTCCTCTTTTTGTGGGTACTTCTTATTCTGTTCTAACTTGTCTTTAAACGGCTGCCGTTTCGACTCTACGTCCCGGCAAAGGCAACACAAGCAGTGCCGCCACAAAGGCAAAAGCGGCTGCCAGCACCCAGCAAAGGCTTGGGTTATAGCTGTAGACCAGGCCGCAGGCCCAGGTCCCCAGCGCCCCGCCAACACCGAAGCTGAGACTGGCATAGAGCGCCTGCCCTGTGCTGCGGCGGCTCACATCAAACTGTTGGTGAATAAACTGAATAGAGGCGGCATGCACTAAGCCAAAGGTAAAGGCATGCAACAGCTGACTCAGCGACAACCAGAAGAGACTCTCAACGCCCCAAGCCATCATCAACCAGCGAAATGCGGTAAATAAAATGCTGATAAACAGCAGTGGCTTGATACCGTATTTGCCAAGTAGCCTCGGCGCGAGCATAAACATGACGATTTCGGCAATGACTCCGAGGGCCACAAAGAGACCGGCTGTCGCCTCGCTGTAGCCGGCATCTTTCAAATACAGCACGAAAAAGCCGTAAAAAGGTCCGGCGCTCATTTGCAGCAAGATGGCCGACAATAGAAACCAGCCGATGGGGCCGGCCAGTTTGACTTTCACCTTGGGCGTATCCCGGCTTAGCTTCACCCGATTGGCAGGCAGCGGTAAACAGGCCGCCAGCATACCGGCAAAGAGGCCCATGCCGATGTAAGGCAACACTTCCGGGCCCCAGTGACCTATGGCAAAGCCGGCGGCCACCACCAGTACAATGTAACCCAAACTGCCAAAGCTTCTGATGATGCCATAGCGCTGCGGCTTATCACCAAGGGTCTCCAGGGTTATCACCTCAAGCTGCGCCAAAATCGCATTCCAGAAAAAGGTATACACAGTGAGGCTGACCACCATGTACCAGAAGGCGCCCGGATGGAAGAAACTTAAATAGGTAAGTGCACCCGCACCTGCACCGATTTTAATCAGCTCACTGCGCATCCCGGTTTTGTCGGCAACTATGGCCCACAGATTAGGCGCAATGATGCGGGTGGCCATAAGAATGGCAAGCAGAGAGCCGATTTCAGTGGCGTTAAAGCCGCGGGATTCGAAGAAGACGCCAAGGTAAGGCACCATGACGCCAAGAATGGCAAAGAAGAAGAAATAACAGGCGCCGAGCCAGCGTAGCTGAACCTCGGCGCTCATGGGTGACGTCTTGAACACGGCTTTCCTTAAGAGCGCATCCCCAGCACAGGGGTTTCGCTGTGCACGTACTGATTCTGAGCACGGTGTCTGAGCAGATGATCCATCAATACAATCGCCAACATGGCCTCGGCAATAGGCACGGCGCGAATGCCCACGCAGGGGTCGTGACGGCCCTTGGTAACCACTTCAGCAGTATTGCCCTGCACTGTCATGCTCTCGCCGGGAATACTGATACTGGACGTTGGCTTAAGCGCCATGTGCGCCACAATCGGCTGGCCGGAGGAAATGCCGCCAAGCACGCCGCCGGCATGGTTGCTGGCAAAGCCCTCGGGTGACATCAAATCACGATGCTCGGAGCCCTTTTGGGTCACTACAGCGAAACCATCGCCTATTTCCACGCCCTTCACGGCATTGATACCCATCAGCGCATGGGCGATGTCGGCATCGAGACGGTCAAACACAGGCTCACCCAGGCCCACTGGTACATTGGTGGCAATCACGCTGACCTTGGCACCGATGGAGTCGCCGGATTTTTTCAGCTCGCGCATATATTCATCCAGCGCTTCAAGCTTGCTGGCGTCGGGGAAGAAAAAGGCATTTTGCTCAATCTGGTCGCGGTCGATGTGCTCAGCCTCAATGGGCCCAAGTTGCGACAGGAAACCGTAGATCTCAATTCCGTGAACGGCTTTGAGGTACTTTTTCGCCACGGCACCGGCAGCAACCCGCATGGCGGTTTCACGGGCGGACGAACGGCCACCGCCGCGGTAATCGCGCAGGCCGTACTTTTGCTGATAGGTGTAATCGGCGTGGCCAGGGCGGAACAGGTCTTTGATATTGCTATAATCCTGGCTGCGCTGATCGGTGTTTTCGATAATCAGACCAATGGAAGTACCTGTGGTTTTGCCTTCGAAAACACCCGACAGAATACGCACTTCGTCCGGCTCACGGCGCGCCGTGGTATAGCGGGAAGTGCCCGGGCGGCGGCGGTCGAGATCATGCTGCATATCGGCTTCGGTAAGCTCGAGGCCCGGAGGGCAACCATCGATAATGCAACCGAGCGCCACCCCATGGCTCTCGCCAAAGGTAGTAACCACGAAATTCTGACCTATGCTGTTCCCCGACATCCGCGCGCGTATCCTCTTGTCTGATTAATCTGTAACCTCAGTGGCTTGCCCCGGCGCTACCGAGGCCGCCCCATTATTCCCTATCTTTATAGATGGCGAACAGTGATTCATTTTCAACTAGCTGATCGCGGGTGAGCACAAAGACTCCATCGCCACCCCGCTCGAAGCTGACCCAGGTGAAAGGCACTTCTGGGAACTGTTCCATTAGATGCACCATGGAGTTGCCCACTTCCACCACCAGGATGCCCGATGGCGTCAGGTAGTCGGCGGCATTGGCCAGGATGCGCTTGGTGATGTCCAGGCCATCGCGGCCAGAGGCAAGACCAATAGCCGGCTCATGGTGGTACTCATCCGGCATATCGCCGATATCTTCTTCATCCACATAAGGCGGGTTGGAGACAATCAAATCGTATTGCGGGCCCTTGGGAATGGCCGAGAACAAATCCGACTGCATCGGGAACACCCGCTCAATCAGTTCGTGGGATTCCACGTTGATTTGCGCCACATCCAGCGCATCTTCACTGATATCCAGCGCGTCCACTTCAGCTTCTTCGAAGGTGTGGGCACAGGCGATGGCGATACAGCCACTGCCGGTACACAAATCGAGAATGCGACCAACTGGCTTGTTGTAAAGCCATGGACCAAAACGGTTTTCAATCATTTCAGCAATGGGCGAACGTGGTACCAACACCCGCTCATCCACGTAGAATTCGAGCCCGGCAAAGAAGGCGCGGTTGGTCAGATAAGGCACTGGCAGGCGCTCACGCACCCGGCGGATAATCAGCTCAACAATCTTGTGTTTTTCGCTGCTGGTGAGGTTGGCGTTGATGACTTCACGGCCCAGATCGTCGGGCAGGTGCAGCGCATGGAATACCAAGGCAACTGCCTCGTCCCAGGCGTTGTCGGTACCGTGGCCATAATAGACCTTGGCATCGTTAAAACGGCTCACGGCCCAGCGCAGCATATCTCCAATGGTGCGAAGCTCGGTGACCGCTTCATCAACAAATATCTTATCCAAAACAGGCTCCAGCGATATGGTTTGCGGGCATTGTAACTGAACTCTGTTCACTTGGCACAGGATTCAATAAAATAGCGCCATGACCAAGATTATCTCCCAAGAAGGCCTGGAGGAGTTTCAGGCGCTGGTCGACGGCATTCGTCCGCTGACTCAGGATAAAAAGCACTTTGGCACCCCGGTAAAGACCCGCGCCGAGCTCGATGAGCAGGCGCCGAAACTGGCGGCTTCCCATTATTTTTCAGATACCTTTCAGCCACTTTTGCCGACCGAAGGCCCGATGCGCTGGCGTGCCGACCATGCCGATTATCTGGTACTCAAACGTTTGCGCCGGGGCGATTATGTGCCGGATCTGATTTTGGACTTGCACGGTATGCGTCAAACCGAGGCCAAGCTGGAGCTGGCGGCTCTGGTTGAAGCGGCTATCCGCGAGCAGTGCCAGTGCGTGAGTGTGATGCATGGCTATGGCACCGGGGTGCTCAAGCAGCAGTTACCTCTGTGGCTTGCGCAGCATCCGCAGGTACTGGCCTTCCATCAGGCGCCCAAAGAATGGGGCGGTGATGCAGCGCTGCTGGTACTGGTGGATTTAGGCGACCTACCCCATCGACGCTGAAGCCATGTTAAAAGCACAAAAAAAGCAGCCAGATGGCTGCTTTTTTATTGAATGGGTTCAATTGATGGTATGGGGGTTGTGCATCCACACCTGATGGCACTGTTCACCGTGTTTATCCAGCAAACACACACCGGAAGTGGCAAACAGTGGCGGCTCGGTGCCACGCACCAGCTCACTGACCATGTAACCGAGCAGCGGCATGTGGGCAATCACCAACACCTTATCGGCTTTGTATTGCTCGGCATAGGCTACCACCAGACTGGCGGCAGTAGCGGGATCGGCAGATGGCGTTAAATCATCCAGTGTCATCCACTTACGCGGCTCGGGGAAATGGGTCGCCAGCTCCTGCCAGGTCTGCTGGGCACGCAGATAGGGGCTGACCAGAACCAAATCGAACTCGCTGACAAGACGGGTAAGGAAGTTACTCATAACGCTGGTATGGTAACGTCCGGTGTCGGTAAGGGTTCTGTCTCTGTCCGACAGTGCCTGATAGCCTGCCTCACCGTGCCTCATCAAAAATAGCTGCATACTTCTTTCGCCGCCCTCTGTGTTATTTCGCGCCAATTGTAGCCCGAATTCATGATGTGACAAACTGAAAAAGCGTTAATCTTTAGTCGACAAGCCCACGGATTGTTTGCCAAAAACCTGTCTGGCTATCAATATATAACGATTCCTCGACTTTGGAGACTCGCCTTGCCGGTCAACCAGAAACCCGTCACCAGTCCAAACGATCACCGTCTATATCGTTACCTTGAGCTGGATAACGCGCTCAGGGTGCTTTTGGTGTCTGACCATCAGGCGAGCCAGGCCGCAGCCTCCATGGCAGTCAATGTGGGCCATTTCGACGACCCGGCGCACAGGCCCGGCATGGCGCACTTCCTTGAGCATATGCTGTTTTTGGGCACCGAAGCCTATCCTGATCCCGGCGAATATCATGCCTTTATCAACCAACATGGCGGCAGCAACAACGCCTGGACCGGCACCGAGCACACCAATTTTTTCTTCACCATCAATGCCGATGCCTTTGAGGAATCCTTAAGCCGCTTCAGCCAGTTTTTTATTGCACCGCTGTTTAACCGCGAACTGGTCGATAGAGAACGTCAGGCCATTGAGTCGGAATACAGCCTGAAACTGAAAGACGATGTGCGCCGGGTGTATCAGGTTCATAAGGAAACCGTGAACCCAAAACACCCGTTCAGCAAGTTTTCGGTCGGTAATCTTGAAACCCTGGCAGGCGATCAGGACGCAGTACGTGAAGAGCTGCTGGCGTTTTACCGCGCCCATTACAGCGCCAACCTGATGACCCTGTGCCTGGTGTCGCCAGAGTCGCTGGATACTCTTGAAGCGCAGGCGCGCACCTATTTCAGCGCCATTGCCAACGGCGCCATCGTCAAACATTACCCCACTGAGCCACTTTATACTGAGGCCGAGCTGGGCGTGTGGGTGCAGGCAATCCCGCTGAAAGAGCAAAAGCGGCTGACCCTGACTTTCCCGCTACCCGGCATCGATAACCTGTACCGCCGTAAACCGCTGACCTTTTTAAGCCATTTACTCGGCAACGAAAGCCAGGGCAGTCTGCAGGCCGTGCTCAAAGAAAAAGGCTGGGTAAATCAGATTTCTGCCGGTGGCGGCGTAAATGGCTACAACTTTAAAGACTACAACATCAGTTTTCAGCTTACTGATCGTGGCCTTGGCAAGCTGGATGAAATTATTCGCCTGACCTTTGAATACCTTGAACTTATCAAGCAAACGGGACTGGAAGACTGGCGTTATCGAGAGCGTGCCAGCCTGCTGAGACTCGCCTTTCGCTATCAGGAACAGATTAAGGCGATGGATTTGGCCAGCCATTTGTCCATTAACATGCATCACTACGGTGTGGACGACCTGATGTTCGGCGATTACCGCATGGACGGGCTCGACATTGGCGAGTGTGCGGGGCTGCTTGAGCAGATGAGTCTGGATAATCTGCGGGTACAGCTGGTGTGTCAGGAGCTGGATACCAACACCCAGGCCGATTGGTACCACACGCCCTATCTGGTGCGAAAACTCACAGACGAAGAGCGGGCGCGTTGGACACCAACCGGTGACATTGATGCCCTCACCCTGCCGGAGCCCAACCCCTTCATTGTGGATGATGCGCAGGCCAGACCGGACAAAAGCCAGTCTGAGGTACCTGTGGTGGTGGCCGAAGCGGCTGGTTACCGGCTGTGGCATAAAAAGGATGATGAATTCAAGGTTCCCAAGGGGCACCTGTTTTTATCGCTGGACTCAGACCATGCCAGCGCAGACCCACGCACTGCAGCGCTGACCCGACTTTATGTGGAAATGCTGCTCGACTACCTCACCGAATACACCTATCCAGCCGAGGTAGCAGGTCTTAATTACAACATCTACCCGCACCAGGGTGGGCTGACCCTGCATTTAAGTGGTTTTACCGGTAATCAGGAAACCCTGCTGGCGCTGCTTATTAACAAGGCCCGCGAACGCAACTTTACCCAGGAGCGCTTTGATGTCACCAAGCGGCAACTGCTTCGCAGCTGGTATAATGCCGCCCAGGCCAAGCCCATTTCGCAACTCTTTACCAGCCTTACGGTAACCCTGCAGCGACGCTCCTATGAGCCACTGCGGATGGCTCAGATGCTGGAAGAATGCACCCTGGAAGACCTGCACGACCACGTACGCGCCTTTTATGAAAAGATTTATCTTGAAGGCCTGGTATATGGCGACTGGCTAACCGATGAAGCCAAGGCCTTGGCCGAGCGGCTCAGCCATATACTGTCGCTGGTTTCCACCCCCAGCGGCGAGTCGGCCCGTGAGCTTGTCAACCTCGCCGGCAAGGGCACAGTTCTGAGAGAGCTTTCTATCAACCACCAGGACAGCGCCATCATCGTTTACTATCAGTCCCCGTCTGCCACGCCCGAGAAAATGGCATTGTTTGCGCTGATGAACCACACAATGTCATCCACCTTCTTCCACGAACTGCGCACCGAACAACAACTGGGCTATATGGTAGGCACAGGCTATTTGCCACTGAACCGGCACCCAGGGATGATTTTTTATATTCAGTCCCCTTCCGCCGGACCGCTGCAATTACTCGAAGCAATAGATGAGTTCATTGCCGACTTCAGCTATGCGGTCATGCAAATTACCAAGGAGCAATGGGAAGCGACCAAACTTGGCTTGATTAACCAGGTTATGGAGCACGATGCCAATCTCAAAACCCGTGGCCAGCGCTATTGGGTCAGTATTGGGAATAAGGACTATGGTTTTAATCAGCGCGAACTGGTGGTGGCCGAAATCGAAAAGCTCACCCGAGCCGATTTGATTAAATTCATGATGCAGAAAATGCGCACCAAACACTGCGATCGACTGGTGATGTTCAGCACCGGAGAGCAGCATCGTCACCTGGACGCGCTGACATCCGAACGAATGATAACCGATCTGCGGACTTTCAAACTTCAGTCAGAGAAATTCAGTCTCTGAGACGATTTTGACGCACAGCCTACCTGAGAATCACCTATTGGCAGCACGACATGCTGAAAAAACGCGACATCAGATCCAGGCGCTGCTGTTGCAGCACTGAACCACCCGGGTGCTTTTTGCGCATCTGACTGGCGTGTAAAGAAAAATTATTCTCAACCCTTTTGACAAATCAGTCACTTTCTGAAAGAGTGGGATAACACTTAAGTGCAACTGTTCCTGCATAAAAACCTACAACAACATATGCAAAAAGCCCTTGCCATCATCTGCTTTTCATTGTGCCTGTTTTCTAATCAAGCGGCGTCTCATACCAATACGACAACGGAGTTCAGTCACGCTACTGAAGCAAAGTTGACTATCAACACCACTACTTATGGGGTGTCAGATGGGCTATCGCAAAATACGGTAACAGCGATTGCGGAAGATGATGACGGCTATATATGGCTTGGCACCTTGAGCGGCTTGAATCGATTTAATGGCAAGGAGTTCAAAAATTTTTACTCGAGTAAAGAGTCTGGGTTAACAAGCTCATTTATTTTGAGCTTGTATACTGAAGATGGGGATCTGTACATTGGGACAGATAAAGGTCTATTCTTCTATGACGAACTATTTGAGAACTTTCATGAAACCAGTATAAAAAACAAACCAATATGGTCAATAAATAGGGTTGGCAATAGATTACTCATTGGTACTGACAACAGTTTAATTGAGTTTAATAAACACATTGAAAAAGTCAGTGAGTTTACCAATAAAAATTTCCATTACATAAAAAAGATTGTTGATTTTAACAATCACTATTTTGTTAGAAACCAAGACGGCTCTGTTATTAAGTGCTCTCTAAATTTCAATGAATGCTCCATCTTTGCGAATAACGCTATTAGCATAGAAAAAGCCTCTAATTCATTATTAATAGATACAAAATCGACTCTTGTAAAGATTGATGAGTTTGGAAATACCTACGAGTATGAAGAATTAAAGGATGCTGTCAGTTATTCAGATAACAGAGTAATCCTTCAAGGAAATGTACTTAGCGTCAGCAACTTTATTCTCTATCCGCAACATTATGGTGTAATTGATGAGAGCAACCATTTACTAAAACCTGAATTATTTGCAACTAAAAACAAAAAAATTATTACTGATACAAATCGTGGCTTTATATCCATAGATACAGAAAGCAATATTGTAAAGAAGCTTAAAGGTATAGATGGAAACATTTGGTCGATAAATACCTACTCTAATAAAACGGTAATCAGCGACGATTCACCTATTTTGAAGATATTAGATATTAGCCTTGATGAATTGTTGAGAGTCGATACTACAATTGGCGGCTTCAAGACAGCACTTTTGACCGAAAATAACGAGCTTGTAGTGGCGTCAGAGAAAGGTGTATACCTCTACAACCTAGCCAATTTAGATCAGAAGCCCATAGTTATTAGTAGCAAGCCTTCCTACACACTTAATTATGACGAAAAGAACAATGTCGTAGTTGCTGGAACTCAATCTTTTGAATTACTTAAAATAAAATTGAGTGACAACTACAAAACTGAGACTGTGCCACTCACTTTAAAGAGCCCGATTTTTCAAGTTGCCGGTGTTGATGGCATTTACTATTTAGCACATCAAGATGGACTCACCGAGGTTGGAAAAGATTACCAAAGGGAAATATTCCAAGGTGAAATGGTATACTCTGTATATGAACATGACAGCTTTATATACTTCGGAACCGGTAACGGTGTCTATCAAATAAGTAAGGCTGACAACTCCATAACTCAGACATTTAAAACTGAAAAACCAGTTTACAGCCTTAAAATTGTAGATAATAGCATTTACGCGTCGTCCATTGGTGAAATTTGGATTAAGAGTGGCAATAACACATTCAAATTATCCTCTAAAAATGGAAGCCAGGAAGAATACAACAATCAAGGGATCGGGTATTTTAACGATGGTATATTGTTTGGTGGCGTTAACGGTGTATCCGTTCTCCAACCTCAAACCCTCAAAAAATACCTTGACTACGTAAGCCGTAATTTGGAAACATCACTTGATGATCTTTTAATATTTAACTCAACAGTAAAAATTGGCTCGGAGTTTTTAGAAAAAGCAATCAATCACTCCAATGAAGTGAAAGTAAAATACTCTGACTACCCTCTGACTTTGGAATTTTCAACTCCAAAGGTAAATGATGGTTCTGTCGAGTATTTTTACAGGTTGCAGGGGCTTTCTGATGACTGGATCCCATCTAAATCTAACAGGCACGCCACTTATACAAACCTTTCTCCTGGAAATTACACTTTTGAGGTCTATGCTGTCGATCAATTATCTCAGTTCACAGGCCCAGTAAAGTCGTTAAATTTAGTAGTTACTCCACCATGGTGGATGTCCAGAGAAGCCAAATTGGCCTACGCACTGATGGTGATTGTCGTCTCCATCACCATCATGAAGGGGATTCTGCGCCGCCGGGAAGTGCAGCGACAGATAGCTATCAGTGAAGAGCGTCTGAAACTGTCCCTCTGGGGCAGCGGGGATGAAATGTGGGACTGGGATATAGAAACCGGCAAAATCTACCGCTCCAACATCTGGGGCTCGCTGGAGTTTCCCAAGGACGGTCATCGTTCAGGCCGTGGTGATGAAGAAAGCAACATTCATCCTCAGGATCAGGAAAGAGTACGCGAAGCGCTTAATCGCCACTTCTACGGCGAGACTGATCACTTCGAAGCTGCATATCGGGTGAAAGGTAAAGATGGGCACTGGGTCTGGATCCTCGACCGAGCCAAAATTGTAGAACGGGACGACAGTGATAATGCCCTGCGTATGACAGGCACTATCAAAAACATCAACAATTTCAAACAAGCAGAAGAACAACTCAAGCTGTTCGAACGGGCTATCGAGAACATCTCCGAAGGCATGTTCATTCTCGATAATGACTTCCGTTTTGTGGAAGTAAACGAAGCCTGCTGTGACATCTGTATGCTCGACAGAGACAGCTTTATTGGCACAGTGCTGCATTTTGCCTGTTATCCGGATGTGTACTCTGAGCAGGTGCGGATCATTTTGCGCCAGCAGGGCCGCTGGAGTGCTGAGGTTGAATCTAAACGTGGCGACAATTCTACGTTCCTGATGGAGCTCACTATCGATGCTATTTATGATGAACAGGGTACCCTGAGCCATTTTGTTGGGGTGTTTTCTGATATTTCCCGCCGTAAGATGCAGGAAGAGGAGCTTAGAAAGCTCACCAACAATGATTTACTGACAGGGCTGCCGAACCGCTCAAACCTGCAGGTGTCGCTGAGTAACCTGGTTAAGAAAGATACCCACCACACCCTTATGGTGTTGGATTTGGATAACTTTAAAAAGATCAACGACTCACTCGGCCACCAAATTGGTGATGAGTTGCTGCTGATGGTCTCACGGCGCATGTCCGGCGCCCTGCCTGCCCACACCAGCTTATACCGCCTGGGCGGCGATGAATTTGCCATTCTTATCGACAAAGAGCCGGACATCGGCAGCTCTGCTGCTATCGCCAAAGGGGTGGTGGATGCCTTTGTGGCGCCATTCGAACTCGCGGGTGAAAAGCTGGTCGTGGGCGTCAGTATTGGTATCGTGCTCTATCCGGAAGATGAGCAAAATGAGCAGGCGCTGCTGCGTAAAGCCGATATCGCCATGTACCACGCAAAATCGGCAGGCGGTAACCGTTATCAGTTCTATTCTGAATCCCTTAACCGCAATGCCATGAGGCAACTGGAGGTGGAAAACCTCATCCGCGAAGGCTTAAGAGACGATCTGTTTGAAGTCTACTACCAACCCAAAATTGATCTGCGCAGCTCCCGCATGGCCGGTATGGAGGCGCTGGTACGGCTGGTGCACCCGGTGCACGGTCTCATTCCACCTTCCGAGTTTATTCCCCTGGCGGAGGAAACCGGTCTGATTGTAGAAATCGGCGATCTGGTGATGCGCAAAGCCTGCTTTGCTGCTCAGAAGTGGCGTGAGCAAGGGATATTCGATGGCCGGGTGGCTGTCAATTTGTCGTCACGTCAGTTTGCCCTTCCCGATCTGCAGCAGCGTATCGAGTCAATTTTACGACTCACTCAACTGCCAGCCGGCAATCTGGAGCTGGAAATCACCGAAGGCACCGTCATCAAGCAGCCTGAGAAAGCCATCAAAGTCATGCAGCAGCTGGCCAAGATGGGGGTAAGCCTGGCGCTGGACGACTTTGGTACCGGTTATTCGTCGCTGTCGTACCTGAAACGCTTCCCCATCCATACCCTGAAAATTGACAAGGCATTTGTGGATGACATCGACAAGTCTGACCGGGATCTGAAGATGGTGGATTCCATCATCACCATCGCCCACAACATGGGACTGACCGTGGTTGGTGAAGGCGTGGAAGTTCCGTCACAGCTCAATATTCTTCGCGCACTAAAATGCGAGGAAATTCAAGGTTATATATACAGCAAAGCCGTTCCTGAACAGGAGTTTGCCGAATTACTGCGTCAGGATCTGGCCGAATTTCTTGCGCAAAAATACAACCAAAGGTAATTAAAACAGTAACCAAGGCAACTTTGGCACAACACCTGCATCATCTCTCTCAGCGTCAACATTTAAACAACCAACTGAGAGAATATAAAAATGATCAAAGGAATTCTGACAACTGTTGCCCTGATTACTGTCGCTGTTGCTGCCGCTAACAATGTAAGTTCTGCTACCGCTGGCGTACCGAACATTCGCTATACCGACGCCCAAACTGCCGGCGTGCCAAACATCCGTTACAGCGATGTCCAAACTGCCGGTGTACCCAACATCCGTTACAGCGATGTCCAAACTGCCGGTGTACCCAACATCCGTTACACCGATGTCCAAACTGCCGGTGTACCCAACATCCGTTACACCGAAACCGCTGGCGTACCTAACATCCGCTACAGCGACGTCCAAACTGCCGGTGTGCCCAACATCCGTTACACCGAAACCGCTGGCGTACCTAACATCCGCTACAGCGAAGTCCAAACTGCCGGTGTACCCAACATCCGTTACAGCGAAACCGCTGGCGTACCTAACATCCGCTACAGCGACGTCCAAACTGCCGGTGTGCCCAACATCCGTTACACAGAAACCGCTGGCGTACCTAACATCCGCTACAGCGACGTCCAAACTGCCGGTGTGCCCAACATCCGTTACACCGAAACCGCTGGCGTACCTAACATCCGCTACAGCGACGTCCAAACTGCCGGTGTACCCAACATCCGTTACACCGAAACCGCTGGCGTACCAAACATCCGCTACAGCCAAACCGCTTAATCAGCGGCGCTATCAAGGGAGATTAGGTTATGTTTGATTCAATCATGAAAGCACTGGGACTGGCCAAGCAGGAACGTAAGAAGGTGGCACTGCCGAAAGGTATCACCGAACTGCAGGTCGTAAACGCCAAGGGCTGGTGGAACTGAGTTTGCCATGACCAAAGACAAAGGGAGCCAATCGGCTCCCTTTGTCGTTTAAGAGGATTTCAGCACCAAAAGCCGTTGCCGGACAGGCGCCCCGCCCTGCGCTCATTCAGGCGCTTGTGGGTGGTAAAAAGCGGATAACCCGCAGGGCCAATCAAAGCGCCGACAAATGCCCAGCGCTTCACCGGCATTCCCTGGGAAAACGCCATCAACCCCAAATACCAGGCAGAACCGACACTCATCAACAGGATAAGTAATATCAACATCTATCACCTCAACGTCTAACCGGGCGCATCCTGCACATAATGTCTTGCAAAAGAGCCGCTGAGTTTACCTTATCACGGCGCTACATTCGAACATTTTTCAGGCAATTTTTTTCCTCATGGCAATAAAAAAGCGGCATTTAATTGCCGCTTTTTTAATCAAAAGGCACGCTTACCCGTAAAAACGTTTACCGTCAGCCGCCATGGATTTAAGCAATTCAGTGGGCGCAAAACGCTCGCCATACTTCGCCTGATAGCCTTCAAGCAGGCTCACCATTTTGGCGGCACCCAAGGTATCCATGTAGCGGAAAGGACCTCCCAGGAAAGGTGGGAAGCCGATACCGAAGATGGCGCCAATATCACCGTCACGGGGCGACGCAATAATGCCCTCTTCCAGACAGCGCACCGCTTCATTGAGCATCTGTACTACGCAGCGCTCGGCAATCTCGCCGGCTTCTTTGGCACTGCCGGGTACCAAACCCAGCACCCCGTAAACACTCTCATCCACCTTCTTGCCTTTCTTGGCCGCTTTGCCATAGAGGTAGAAACCCTTGCCGTTCTTACGGCCCTTGCGATCGTCGGCCATCAGCTTGTCAAAGGCGGCCGGAGCTTTGAAGCGCTCACCAAGCTCCTTCTCAAGAATCGGTGAAATCTTGGCGCCCACATCAATGCCCACTTCATCGAGCAATGTCATTGGACCCACCGGGAAGCCAAACTTCACCAGCGCCTTATCCAGATGCTCAACCGGCTGACCTTCCAGCAGCAACTGCGCTGCTTCGTTCATGTACAGCGCCAGAATACGGTTCACATAAAAACCGGCACAGTCTTTTACCACAATCGGCGTTTTACCCTGCTTGCGGGCAAAGGAGACTGTGGTTGCAATGGTCTCGGGTGAGGTTTTCTCGTGCGCAATCACTTCCACCAGCGGCATTTTTTCCACCGGAGAGAAGTAATGCAGACCAATCACATTTTCCGGCCGGCTCGCAGCCTCGGCAATTTGGGTAATAGGCAGCGACGAGGTGTTTGACGCAAAAATGGTGTGCTCGCCACACTCTTTCTCGATATCGCGCACCATCTGATGCTTGAGGTTCAAGTCTTCAAACACCGCCTCAACCACGATATCGGCATCTTTTACGCCGCGATATTCGGTGGTTGTGGTCATCAATGACATCAGCTTGTCACGCTGAGCCGGTGTCATATGACGGCGCTTAACGCCCTTGTCCAGCAGCGAATAAGCATAGCCAAGCGCATTGGACAGCCCCTTCTCGCTGATGTCTTTCACCCGCACCGGCACCTTGGCCTTGGTGGTGGTCACAGAGGCAATTCCGCCGCCCATCAGACCGCCACCCAGCACCACGGCTTTGGCCACCTTGCGTGGCTTGGCCTCACCGGCACCGGTTTCTTTTTTCATTTCGGTCGTTGCAAAGAAAATAGAGCGCAGCGCGGCAGACTCGGGGGTTGCCACCAGCGTACCAAAGTGCGCTGCTTCCAGCTCCAGCCCCTTGTCCATGCCGCTAGCCATGCCTTCACGGACACAATCGATAATCTTGAATGGCGCAGGATAGTTACCCTGGGTCTTCTTCGTTACCTGCTTGCTGGCCTGATCGAACATAATGTTACGGCCCACAGGGGTGCCTTCCAGCAGCTTGGTTACCAGTGAGGTCTTTTGCGGCTTACGGGTCTTTTTACCCGCCCCGGCCATCTTAATGGCGGTTTCGAGCAAAATAGATTCAGGCACCACATCATCCACCAGGCCCATCTTAATGGCCTGCTTGGGACGCACCTGCTTACCAGTCAGCATCAAATCCAGCGCCTTGGCGATACCCACAAGACGTGGCAGACGTTGGGTGCCACCGCCGCCCGGCAGCAGACCCAGTTGTACCTCAGGTACACCCAACATGGTTTTGCTGCTGTCACTGCAAACCCGCTGATGACAGGCCAGCGCCAGCTCGAGGCCACCACCGAGACAGGCACCGTGGATAGCTGCAACTACCGGAATAGACAGACCTTCAAGTTCGGCAAATACATGGTGACCCTGACGGGACAGTAATCTTGCATCTTCTGCGGTTTGACAGGCATCCAGCATGGAAATATCGGCGCCCGCCACAAAGGAGTCGGCTTTACCGGAAATAAGCACCAGGCCCTTAATGCTGCTATCTGCTTTGATCTCCTGCAAAATAGCAGTGATCTCGGGGGCAAATTGCGCTTTTAAGGTATTCATGGTTTCGCCCGGCACGTCCATGGTCAGCAGGGCAATGCCGTCGTCGCGGCGAGTCAGGTTAAAGGTCTTTTCCATTGTCCGTTACTCCACTTCCAGGATCATTGCCGCGCCCAAACCACCGGCCGCACAGGCCGTAGTCAAACCGGTACCGCCGCCGCGACGCTTAAGTTCGTTACACATCTGGGTGATCAAACGGGCGCCGGTGGCGGCAAAGGGGTGGCCGTAAGCAATTGAGCCACCGAGCACGTTAAAGCGGGTCATGTCGATGTCACCGATGGCACGGCTCTGACCGAGTTTTTCTTCGGCAAACTTTTTCGAGGCAAACATCTTCATGTTGGCCAGCGCCTGGGCGGCAAAGGCCTCGTGCATTTCAATCAGAGTCAGATCTTCAAGCTGCATACCGGCGCGCTTAAGTGCCAGCGGGGTGGCGTAAGATGGGCCCATCAGCATGTCTTCCCACACATCGATGGCAGCAAAAGCGTAACTCTTGATGTAGCCGATTGGGGTATAACCCAGAGCTTTGGCCTTGCCTTCACTCATCAGCAGAATGGCAGAGGCGCCGTCGGTCAACGGGGTACTGTTGGCGGCAGTCACTGTGCCGTGTTTGCGGTCAAACACGGGACGCAGCTTGGCGTAAGACTCAAGCTCTGAGTTGGCGCGGATGTTGTTGTCCTGCTCAATAAAGCTCTTGTATGGCGGCACATGGGCCACCATCACTTCGTCACGCAACACGCCTGAAGCCCAGGTTTCGGCCGCAAGGGAGTGTGAGCGGTGTGCCAGTGCATCCTGATCGGCGCGGCTGATCCCATGGCTTTTCGCCATTTGCTCGGCGGTCTGCCCCATAGACAAACCCGTAGAGTATTCAGCAACTGCGGGCGGCACCGGCAGCAAATCTTTAAGGCCCAAACGGCGGAAAATCGCCAGTTTCTGGCCGAAGGTACGGGCTTTGGTCAAATCAACCAGCGCATGGGCAAGCTTTTTCGACACCCCGATTGGCAGCACAGAGGATGAATCGGCGCCGCCAGCAATACCCACTTCGATGTTGCCGGTCATGATGCTTTCGGCAATATTCACTGTGGATTGGAAACTGGTGGCACAGGCGCGGGTAACACTGTAAGCATCGGTGGACACGTCCATGCCGGTACCCAGCACAATTTCACGGGCGATGTTGGGGGCGGCAGGCATCTGTACCACCTGGCCATACACCAGCTGCTCGACCAGCTTGGGATCAAGCTCGCTGCGGCTAAGGAGTTCATTTACCACCATCTTACCCATGTCCAGCGCCGACACACCGTGAAAGGCGGTCGCCTGCTTGGCAAAGGGGGTACGAAGGCCCGCTACAATGGCGATACGTTCGCCACGGGCGTTGGTTACCTGCTGTCTGTCACTCATTTGTCACCCTCTTTATTATCCGCATCGGGCCGCTGTCCCGAGCTGCTCATTTCCTTGTTGACCTGAACTGCAAACAACAGGTCTGACCATTAAAGTGTGACCTGATTCTAACTTCTTGTCACCGGGTTTTAAACAGCTGTTTGCATTTTTACCTCTAGCCAAGGTGGCAGGGAATTTTTTACCATAGGGAATGTCTCAAGCTAATCAATAGAATAAATCGAGTAGCATCATGCCTTTGAGCCGATTTCAAGCCTTAAGGAAATACCTCAACACCCTGATCATCGGTCAGCCGGTGCTCACGGAAAACCTGCTGATTGCCCTGGTCGCAAATGGCCACCTGCTGGTTGAAGGCCCGCCGGGCCTCGCCAAGACCCGCGCGGTCAAGGCGCTGTGCGACGGGGTTGAGGGCGATTTCCACCGCATACAGTTTACGCCGGATCTGCTGCCTGCGGATTTGACCGGTACCGACATCTACCGTGCCCAGACCGGCACCTTTGAGTTTGAGTCAGGCCCCATATTCCACAACCTTATTCTGGCGGATGAAATTAACCGTGCGCCGGCCAAGGTACAGTCGGCACTGCTGGAGGCCATGGCCGAAGGTCAGGTTACTGTGGGTAAGACAAGTTATAAGCTGCCCAAGTTCTTTTTGGTGATGGCGACTCAAAACCCGCTCGAAAACGAAGGCACTTATCCGTTGCCGGAAGCGCAGCTCGACCGCTTCCTGATGCACCTGAATCTGGATTACCCGGATGCCGATACCGAACGGCAAATTCTCAAGCTATCGCGCAATGAGGCGCTCAGTGGTGAATTGCCACAGATAACCCCTATCGCCCAGGCCGATATTTTCGAGGCCCGCACCGAGGCGCTGGAGCTGTATTTGGCCGAGCCGCTTGAGCACTATATTGTCGATTTGGTGATGGCCACCCGTCAGGGTCATAAATACAGTGAAGAGCTTGGCAACTGGCTCGACTATGGCGTGAGCCCCCGTGCCAGTCAGGCACTGGAGCGCTGTGCCAGAGCCAGGGCCTGGCTGGATGGCCGCGACTTCGTGTCACCGGAAGACATTCAGGCGGTCGCACCCAATGTACTGCGACATCGTTTGTTGCTGAGCTTCCGCGCCCAGGCCGAAGGCATCAGTGCCGATGACGTGATAGCACATATTCTCACCCAGGTTGCCGTGCCTTGATGCCAAGCCAAGCCGTTAAAGCCTCAGCGCGTCCAATAAAGGCCATGCCGCTCTTTGCCGATGGCGTGCATCTGGATACCCCGGAGCTACTCGCCTGCCAGGAGCTGGCCCGAGCCCTACCCGATGTGCGCAGTCAGGCACGCGCTGGCATGGCCGGACATCGCGCCAGTAAAATCAAGGGCCGCGGAATGGAGTTTGCCGAGGTTCGTCAGTACCAGAAGGGCGATGATGTCCGTACCATCGACTGGCGGGTCACGGCCCGCACCGGCAAGACCCACACCAAGCTGTTTGTTGAAGAGCGCGAGCGCCCGGTCATACTGCTGCTGGACTTAAGCCACAGCCTGTATTTTGGCTCCACCCTGATGCTGCAGGCCGTGCAGCTTTGCCACCTTGCAGCCACCCTGGGTTGGCGCGCCGCCAATCATGGCGACAGGGTCGGCGCCCTGATTGCCAGTGAGCATGAACACCTTGAGCTCAAGCCCAAGAGTCGCAAAGCGGGTATGCTGGCACTCATCAGTGCCCTGACCAAGGTGCACGACCACCAGCTGTCGCAGTTCAGTCAGGCACCGCGGGAGCCTGACCACCTGCTGCGGGCCTGCCAGCGTCTTGGGCGCATCGCCAAACCCGGCTCACTTATCTGGATTCTGTCCGACGGTGCCGGCTTCAGCGATGCCTGCCTCGGGCCGCTGCTGGACCTTAAGCGTCACTGCGAGCTGGGCGCCTTTTTGATAACCGACCCCCTGCGTGAAGGCCGCATTGCGCTGCCAGCCAACTTCAGCCTGCCGGTGAGAGAATCCGGCGTAGAGCGAGTGCTCGACAGGCGTGGATACGATGCCTGGCTGCATGGGCAACAGGCAAACAGCGCCCATTTTCGTGCCATGATGAGCCGCCTTGGGGTCAACCTGAAAACTGTCGATGCCGGCGAGCCGCTGGCAAATCAACTGGATAACTTGCGTTAACTGCCATGGATACGAACGCCTCACCCCAGGCCAATCCGATGTTGGCTCAAATGAAAGACATAGTGTTGCCACCCGAGGTGCCCGCCTGGCCGCCCGCGCCCTGGGTATGGGCAGCGGCGCTGCTCTTGGTGTTGATACTGGCCATGGCTATCTGGTTTTGGCGTAAACGCCGCGCCGCCAGGCAGGCCTGGCTCCGGCCAAGGGATGAGGCGCTGTCGCTGCTTGGCTCGCTCTCTCCCGCATCAGAGCAGTTTGCCCTTGAGCTGAGCGCCCTGTTAAAGCGTGCTGCATTAAGCTATTTTCCCCGCGCCGAGGTCGCGTCGCTCACAGGTGCAGCCTGGACCGACTTTTTGAACCAGCGACTGCCAGGCTATGCCCAGGGCAACTTCAGTCTGTTACAGCAAAGCGCCTATCAACCAGCGCCCATGGCCAAAGCCGATGCAGAGGCCTTGAAAGCACTGACAGAACAGTGGCTGATTGCATTGCCGCAAACGGCAAAGGCGGCCATTAACCAGAGCGGCAGCCAAATGCCACATGGCCAAAAAGCCAATCTCAGTCAATCGGGGGGCGCTTAACCATGCTGACCCTCGCCCTGCCATGGATATTACTGCTGCTGCCTTTGCCGCTGCTTATCCGCCCCGCCAAACAGCCCGGCATTTCAGGTCATCTGCATCTGCCCGGCAGCAGCGCATTGTCGGTTAGCCAAAGTCCGAACAGCGCTGGCCGCAAACGCTATCTGCAATACCTGATGTGGGCTGCGTTATTGCTCGCCGTTGCCCGGCCGCAGTGGCTTGGCGAGCCCATTGAGCTGCCAAGCCAGGGACGGGATTTGATGGTGGCCGTTGACCTTTCAGGCTCAATGGAGTTTTCCGATATGGAACTCGATGGCCGCATCGTTGACCGTTTTACCCTGGTACAAAAGGTGGTGGGCGACTTTATCGAGCGGCGCGCGGGCGATCGCATCGGCTTAATCCTGTTTGCCGATCACGCCTACCTGCAATCGCCGCTGACCCTGGACAGACGCTCGGTGGCAACCTTTTTACGGGAAGCCCGGGTGGGTCTGGTTGGCCGCCAAACGGCCATAGGTGAAGCCATAGCACTTGCAGTAAAACGTTTTGAAAACCTTGAAGAAAGTAACAGAGTATTAGTGCTGCTCACCGATGGCACCAACAACGCCGGCAATATAGACCCCGATGCCGCTGCCGCCATTGCCGCCGAACGCAAGGTCACCATTTACACCGTTGGCGTGGGCGCGGATGTGTCAGTGCGCCGTGGAGCTGGCCGCGACCGAAGCAACCCTTCAGTGGATATGGACGAAGCCCAGCTTGAACGCATTGCCGAGGTAACCCACGGCCGCTATTTCCGTGCCCGCTCAAGCAGCGAGCTTGAAAGCATCTATCAGGAAATCGACAAGTTGCAGCCTGTTGCCCGTGATGTGCAAACTTACCGGCCGAAAAAGGAACTCTTTTACTATCCACTCGCCGCAGCGCTGCTGCTCAGCCTGCTGAGTGCACTGTCCAGCGCTGGCTTTCTGGCACGCACCAGCCAAACCAGGGGGAGAGGATGATCCACTTTATTCGCCCGCAGTGGCTGCTTGCCCTTATTCCACTTGCGCTGCTGCTGTATTTCTTATGGCGCCGCCGCGCCGCCGTATCGGCCTGGCAGGGCTACATAGCCCCCCATCTGGCGGGACTGTTAATGGCCGGTGACAACCGCATCAAGGCCAGTAAAGGGCTGTGGCTGCTTGCAGCAAGCTGGTTTATTGCCGCCCTCGCCCTCGCAGGTCCGGCATTTAAAAAAGAACCCATGCCGGTCTTCAGTGCCGGTGGCGGCCGGGTGCTGGTAATGGACATGTCGGTGTCCATGTTTGCCACCGATCTGGTGCCAAACCGCGTGACTCAGGCCAAGTTCAGGGCGACCGACCTGATTGAGGCGCTGCCGGAAGGCGATACCGGCCTGATTGCCTATGCCGGTGATGCCTTTGTCATCAGCCCGCTTACCCGTGACAAAAGCACCTTGCTGAACCTCCTGCCATCACTTAGCCCGGATATCATGCCGCTTTTGGGGTCGTCCCCCGCCGAAGGTGTTACCCTCGCCCGTGATTTGCTGGTGCACGGCGGTCACCCTGGCGGTGACATTATTTTGATGACTGATGGCCTGGATGAAGTGGATGCTGCCGATATTCGCCGGGCGCTGAAAGACAGTAAGCTGCGTCTCACCGTCTATGGATTCGGTACCGCCCAGGGCGCGCCGATGAAGCTGCCGGACGGCAAGCTGGTACGTGGCAATGACGATGAGCTGGTTATGCCAAGGCTGGACGCCGCTGTTCTCGCCAAACTTGCCAGTGATAAGCGCGGTATTTGGCTGCCGGCGGGCCTCGATGGCAGCGATGTAAAGCACCTGGTGAGCTGGCTTGACCGTGAAGGCGACGCCAAGGAAACCGAGCTTAGCGGCGACAGCTGGCAGGATTTGGGGCCCTACATTGCGCTGCTGCTGCTTCTGCCGGCGCTTGTCAGTTTCCGCCGCGGCATCCTCGGTGCCCTGCTGCTGTGTGCCCTGCTGCCTGCAATGCCGCCAAGCGCCGAAGCCAGCATTTGGCAAACCCGCGATCAAAGTGCCATGGACGCCTTTAAAGATGGCAACTTTAAAGATGCAGCCTCTGGCTTCGAACGCCAAGACTGGAAGGCCGCCGCCGATTACCGCGCCGGCAATTACCAAGCGGCGCTCGATGGTTTTAACAAAGACCAATCCGCCACAGGCCTGTATAACCAGGGCAATGCGTTGATGCAACTTGGGAAATATGACGATGCCGCCAACCGTTACGCCGAGGCGCTGAAAAAGGACCCCAACCTTGCCGCCGCCAAACAAAACCAGGCGCTGGCAGAGGCGCTTGCAGAGGCGCTGGCCGAGCAGCAAAAGCAACAGCAGCAGAATGACAATGGCGAGAACCAGGACAACAAAGATCAAAATAAAGAAGAGTCTCAAAGCCAGGAACAAAATCAGTCTGGCGAGCAAAATCAGGGTGATCAGAACCAGCAAAACAGTTCCGAACAGCAAAATGGCAGCGATCAGCAAGGCTCATCCCAGGCTGATAATCAGTCCGGGGACAATCAAGCCGGCAATCAGCAGGACAACGGCAAAAAAACCAGTGGCGATGCCAAACAGCAGCACGACGCTTCCGCTGATCCTGCACCTGAACCGTCAGACACGTCGACCGAATCGGCTGATCCCGGGGCGGATAACGCCAATAACGACCAGGCCAAGCAGGATGCGCCCATGAATGCCGACGCAGCCCAGGCCGCGCAGCAAAAAGACGCACAACAGCCTCAGCAGGCAGCGGGTCAGGGACTCGAAGCCAATCAGGCCGCCGAGGCGGACGACAATCAGCAAGCTGCCCAAAGCGCGTCGCTGGGTGACAAACAGGACGATAGCCAGGGCGAGCAGGCTGAGGTAGCTGTGGTCGACCCCAGTATCAATGAGTCTGATTTGCCGCCGGAAATGATGCGAGCCCTCAAAGCCGTGAACGATGACCCAGCGGTACTGCTTCGCAACAAGATGCAACTGGAATATCAGATCCGCCGTGCCCGCGGCGATCACAGAAAGGAAAAAGAAAAGTGGTAAAACAGCTTCTAACAGGCCTTTTTCTGCTGACAGTCACAAGCCACAGCTGGGCACTGAGTCGCCTCGATGCCTCCGTCGATAAAAACCCCGTAGGCCGCGACGAAAGCCTGGTGCTTACCATAGTCGCCGACGATGAGGTGGAAGCCAGCCGTCTCGACACTTCAGGCCTGATGCGCAACTTTCTGGTGGGCCGCACCAGCATGAGCCGCTCGACACGCATCGTGAATTTCGACAGCCACAAGGAAACCCGCTGGCAGATTTTACTGACACCCCGCAGTACAGGCACCTTGCAAATCCCGGCCTTCCGAATCGATGGGGTGTCGTCAAATCCTATCTCACTTACCGTAAGCGAGCGGGAAAGCGTCGACCGCACTTCCAGCACTCTGTTTGTGACTTCCGAGTTGCAGCAATCCCAGGTGTATTTGGGGCAGATGGCGCTGTACAAGGTCAAACTGTTCCTGGCGGTGGATCTGCAGCGCGGCGATCTGTCGGTTCCGGCCATAGAAGGCGCGCGGATAAAACAGCTTGGCGAAGACAAAGAGTCGATGGATATCGTCAATGGCCGCCGTTTCCGGGTGATTGAACGTGTGTATGGCATCACCCCTGACAAAGCAGGCCCACTCATCGTCAAGCCACCGGTATTTGAAGGGGATGTGCTGGTGCCGGTTCGCGGCAATGGCGGCATGTTCAGCTTCAACGAAAGCCGGCCAATGCGAGCAACCGGTAAAGAACAACAGCTGTCGGTTAAAGGCAAGCCGGAAAGCTGGCAGGGCAACTGGTTTGTGGCTGATGTAGTGGCCCTGAAAGAAGAATTCCCCGAGGATGTGGAAGAGTTTGCCCTTGGCACCCCCATTACCCGCACCCTAACGCTGCTGGCGTCCAATGCCGACGAAACCAGCCTGCCGTCATTGGCGAGTGTGCTGCCCGCAGAGCTTAAAACCTACCCCGAAAAACCCGAAGTTCAAACCTTCCTGCGGGACGAACAGTTGGTAGTTCAGTTAAGGCTCACCGAAGCCATAGTGCCCAATGAAGTCGGCACCTTCGAGTTACCGGCCATCGAAGTGCCCTGGTGGAACCCGCATCTTAAAAAGCGCGAAGTGGCGGTTATTCCGGCCCGCACCATCCGGGTTACCGGCGTGATGCCGCAAACGGCGGTGCTGCCGCAGCCAGGTCCGGTGACAGTACAAACCGATGCCGGTTTCTGGCCATGGCTCGCCGCCTTTTTTGCGCTGGGCTGGCTTGCCACCGCAGCCGGTTGGTTCAGCAGCCGTAAGCGCCAGCCTGCGAGCCAGAAAGAAACCCTGAAAGCAGCGCCGCAAAGCGCCGCCAAAGGAGCCCTCGAGCAGGCCTGCGCCGCCGGTGATGGCAAGGCCATGCTGAATATGACCCTGGCGTATCTCTCAGCTCAAACCGGCGATAACGTCACCCTGGAAAAAGCCAAATCCCTGTCGCCGCAGCTCGCCGCAGCGCTCGATGCCATTCAGCGGGCGCTTTATGGCAAACAGCAGGGTGCCATCGATGGCGCGCCCTTGCTACAGGCTCTCAAGGCGCTGCATCAGGCCCCTGCCAAAACCCCAGATACCGCACTCAAGTCCCTAAATCCGTAGAGAGTTTTGCGAGGCGTGCCATTGCACGCCGGGGTAAAATCCGCAATGCTACACTGAATATGTCAGGCCGCAGATGAGTAACCCGAATAGCTCATCATGCGGCCGGGGCATCCAGCCTCCCGCCCGGGAGGCTGGCTATTGGACTGGGGATAAAAAATGTTTTCCAAGATGCGAAAGAAATTCGCACCCGAGTCGGTCAACTCTGACATGCTGAACAAACAACGACGTTACGACAGCCTGGTCAGGGCTCTGCATGCCGATGTGTACCGCTACGCCTACTGGCTTTGCGGCGATAAACACGTGGCCGAAGATATCACGCAGGAAACCTTTTTGCGTGCCTGGAAGTCATTGGATTCCCTCAAGGATGACAAGGCTGCCAAGGCGTGGCTTATCACCATTCTTCGCCGCGAAAATGCCCGCCGCTTCGAGCGTAAGCAGTTTGATTACAGCGACATCGAGCAGGACGCCCTGGAAGATGCCATCAGCCAGAGCACCGAGGATGAAACCGAACATTATTGGCTGAGACGGCAAATCGCCAAACTTGAGCCCGAATACCGCGAACCTTTGGTGTTGCAGGTAATTGGTGGTTTCAGTGGTGATGAAATTGCCGAATTGCTCGAGCTGAACCGAAATACCGTGATGACGCGCCTCTTCAGAGCCAGAAACCAGCTTAAAGAAGCGCTCGAACAACCCGAATTCCGAGGTCAATCAAATGGATGAACTTGAGTTTCGCCGCCGGGCCTATGGCGAGCCCCAGAGTCAGGATCCTGAATTTTTGAAGGCCATGGGTGAAGCTGAAGGCCGGGACGCCTTTGTCAATGACTTAAAGAGTCTTGACCGGCGCCTGGAAAAAGCCATGAAAGTGGATGTACCTGAAGATTTGGCCGAGAAACTGCTGCTGCGTCAGCAGCTAACTCAGCACCACCAAAGCCGCAGACGCACCACCTTTATGGTGGCGATGGCTGCCTCCATCGCCTTTGCCTTTGGCCTGAGTTTCAGCCTGCTGCGCCTGGGACCGGTGGATTTGGGCGAACATGCCCTCGCCCACGTGTACCACGAAACCAAGGCGTTAAAGAGTGAAAGTGATGTGGCGCTTGGGGATCTCAATGCCAGCCTGGTGAGCATCCGCGGTCTGGAGCAGGCTCATTTCAACACGGCCCCCGGCCGGGTGGTGTACAAGGCCTACTGCGATTTTCAGGGCGTGCGCAGCCTGCATCTGGTGCTGGAAGGCGCCGAGGGCAAGGTCACCCTGTTTATTGTGCCGCTGGAAGAGCGGATGCAGCTCGATGAGCAGTTTGCCGACAATCACTATCAGGGGCTTGGCTTTAAAACCGACGAAGCCTTTATGTTGCTGGTCGGTGAACAGGCCTCAGCACTGGAAGCCGCCAAGAAAGAAATTCGGCAAAGCTTTATCTAACTCGATTTCATTTCTGTCATATCCGCTGATCTGATGAGTCCCTTTTCCGGGGGACTGGTCAGATTAGCGTCGCTATTTGGGTCCATATTGGGATCCCGCGCAAACTTCTGATAGCATGCCTTCACCAATCCGATTTGTTCTCGAACCACGCTTATTTTGACCTGGGGTAGCTTACTGCCTTCGGATTGGAAAAACATAATTCAAATAAAAACTGACGGTTAACACAGCATGAGCATAGATACACCGATTCTGGTTACTTTTGTGGGCTATCTGGTCCTGATGATGGGGATAGGTTTTTGGGCCTTTAAGGCCACAGATTCCGTCGACGATTACATTCTTGGTGGCCGTAAAATGGGCCCGGGGGTGACCGCTCTGAGCGTAGGCGCATCCGACATGTCCGGCTGGTTGCTGCTGGGTTTGCCAGGGGCCGTTTACATGGGCGGTCTGGGTGAAGCCTGGATTGGCATAGGTCTGGTGCTTGGCGCCTGGCTTAACTGGCTGTTTGTGGCCAAAAGGCTGCGGATTTACACCCAGTTGGCAGACAATGCCCTGACCTTGCCTGACTTTTTTGAAAAGCGCTTCCACGACAAAGCCGGTGTACTGCGGTTTGTGTCAGCCCTCACTATCCTGGTGTTCTTCACCTTTTATGCCTCGTCCGGCATGGTGGGTGGCGCTATCCTGTTCGAGAAAGTGTTTGGCCTCGACTACACCGCAGCGCTGGTAATTGGCTCGGCCATTATCGTCGGATACACCTTTGTGGGCGGCTTCTTTGCGGTAAGCTGGACCGACTTTTTCCAGGGCTGTCTGATGCTGATTGCCCTGCTGATTGTGCCCATGGCGATTTTTTCCAACACCGACAGCCATGCCAGCATTGACTCGCTCTCCCCCGAGATGCTGTCGCTTATCAGTGAAAACACCACTCTGCTTGGGGTCATTTCGCTGATGGCCTGGGGCCTTGGTTACTTTGGTCAGCCACATATTCTGTCGCGTTTTATGGCAATTGAGCGCCCTGATCATCTGCCGGTTTCCCGCCGTATTGCCATGAGCTGGATGATAGTGTCATTGATGGGCGCGCTGGCCACAGGGCTTGCCGGTAGCCTGTACTTTGCCAACGAGCCACTGCAAAACGCCGAAACCGTGTTTATCCATCTGGCCCAGGTCGCTTTTAATCCCTGGATTGCCGGTCTGCTGATAGCGGCCATTTTGTCGGCGATCATGAGCACCATCGACTCCCAACTGCTGGTGTGCTCAAGTGTGGTGACAGAAGACTTCTATCGCAAGTTCCGTCCCGAGGCCAAGGATAAAGAACTGATGCTGGTTGGCCGCTTTGGGGTACTGGCGATTGCTGTGATTGCCGGGGTCGTTGCCCTTGACCGCGAAAGCAGCGTTCTTGGATTGGTGAGCTACGCCTGGGCAGGTTTTGGTGCCGCCTTTGGCCCTGTGGTTCTGCTGTCGCTGTTCTGGCGCGATTACAGCAAAACCGGCGCCATCGCGACCATCATCACAGGTGCCGTTACCGTTGTGGTGTGGAAACAGCTCAGTGGTGACATCTTCGACCTGTATGAAATTCTGCCGGGTTTTGTGTTTGCTACCCTGGCTGGGGTGGTGTTCAGCAAGCTGGCAAAAGTGGACGAGCAAGTCACCAGCGCCTTTGATGACTTCAAACAGCGGCTTTAACCAGCGGCTTCAATCAGCACAGTCCAGATAAGGTCACGGGGATATAAGCCATTGCCAAACCCTATGCGCTAAGTCCCGAAAGATAAAAAAGCGTACACCTGTACGCTTTTTTATTGTCTGAAAACTGTAACCCTTTGTATCCAAACCAAGCTAATTTGGTAAATGCTTAACTAAACAACCTTCCACATTCAACTTGTCACAAATCCCCGCCAACTGGCCAGCCCAGTGAAACAGATAAACGCCACCATCAGTAATTCGCTTATCAAGAAGTCATATAAATTAACTGATTTTTAACAGATTTTAACTAAAGCAAAAGCTCTGGTCGGACTTGTTGCGGTACAGTCATACTCCTAAGATGCCAAGTTAATTTTTACCGACAGGCCCTTTTGCCTGCGGCATGACCACAAAAAAGAGAAGAGACGATGAAGTACTTCAACAAGACACTGCTTGCCGCCGCCGTTGCCCTGGCCAGCACCCAGACCATGGCTGCCGGTTTCCAGCTTAACAGCCATTCAGCTACAGGTGTTGGCCGTGCCTTCGCCGGTGATGCCGTGATTGCCGACAACGCCTCAGTATTGTCACGTAACCCAGCTGCCATGGCCCTGTTTGACAGCGCCGCCCTGTCCATGGGCGTGACCTACGCAGATATCGACGTCACCGTAAAAGACGTGTGCCTGAACGGCTCTCCTGTGTGTTTCGGCTCCGAAGATGCGGCCGCTGAAGCCAAAATCATCCCTAATTTCTACTACATCAACCCCATCAATGATAAATGGGCCTTTGGTGTGGCGGCTTTCTCCAACTTCGGCACCGGTACCGACGTGGGCGCACTGGCCAACAATGTGGTGACCATCCCAGGTATGGGCACCATCCCTGCACCGGTTGATCTGCTGGGCAACACCGAAGTTGTCACCATGAACCTCAACGCCAGTGTCTCTTACCGTGTAAACGACCAGCTGAGCCTGGGCGCCGGAATCGACCTGATTTACGGCGAAGGCAAACTGACCCGTGAAGGCCAGCTGCCTGTACCAAACGTTGGCATGACCAACGTCAACCTGGTGAACGTGGATGCTGACGGCTGGGCCGTGGGCGGCATTGTGGGCGCTGTGTACGAGTTCAACGCCGACAACCGTATCGGTATGAGCTATCGCTTCAGCCCTGAGTTTAAAGCCAGCGGCGACGTCAGCCAGTTCGTGCCTCAGGCCGGCGCTGCTGCCAACTACGATGAAATTGTTATCCCGCTGCCGGATATCTTCCAGGTTGCCGGCTTTCACCAGCTGACCGAGAAGTTTGCCATGCACTACACCGCGCAGCTGACCACCTGGGGCGACTTTAAAGAAATCACCCTCGAAGATGGCCGTCTGGGCGATGTCAGCATTCCTTCTTCACAGCTGAAGCACTATGCCTGGGATGATTCCTGGCTGTTCAGTGTCGGCGGTACTTACACGCTGTCCGATGCCTGGACTCTGCGTGCCGGTTACATGCACGACAAGGGCGTAGTAAACGAAATCAGCTCTATCTCTATCCCGGATTCAGACCGTAACTGGTACACCCTGGGTGCCAGCTACAACCTCAGCGCCAAGTCCACCATCGACTTTGGTGTGGCCTTCATTCGCGGTGAAGATGTTGAAGTACTGGAAACCAGCGCCATCGTTGGCGACGTAGTGGCGCACACCCGCTCCAACGCCACTTACTACTCTATGCAGTACTCTTATAAGTTCTGATAGCTGCACTGAAAAAAGAGCCGCGCCTGTCGCGGCTTTTTTGTATCCATCGCCACTGTCGCCTACCCTTTAATCAGGCAGACATTGCCCAAACAGGGGAAAACACATGGCAAAGGTGATTGGATTGGGGGGCGTTTTCTTTAAAAGCCCAAACCCGCAGGCGCTGGCAGAATGGTACAAGACCCATCTCGGCCTGCCGGTGGAACACTGGGGAGGCTGCGCCTTTCGCGCCACCGACCTGCCCAAAAGCAGCTACAGCGTCTGGAGTCCCTTCGATGAGTCCAGCGACTATTTCGCCCCCTCCAAACACGACTTTATGTTCAATCTGGTGGTGGACGACCTCGAAGGCGTGCTGACTCAGGCCGCAGCCGGCGGTGCCAATGTGCTGCCGCAGCGGGAAGACACCGAGTTTGGCCGCTTTGGCTGGTTTATCGACCCCGACGGTAACAAGGTAGAACTCTGGCAAATGAGTGACACCGACTGAGGTCATGCCCTTTGCTGATGCAAGGCGGCAGTATTTCACGTATTCTTGGGTAAATTCTGTAATTACCGCAGGAACTTACCTATGGAAAGAAGTCTATCACTGCCAGCCTTGCTGCTGGGCGTCTCTGTGGCGGCCGGCCTGGGTTTTCTTGGCATCAGTATCAAGGACACCGCCCAAAACCTGAAGGCCATGGAGCGCACGGTCAGCGTAAAAGGGCTGGCTGAGCAGGAAGTGATGGCCAACGTCGCCATCTGGCCTATTCGCTTTACCGAAGTCGACAACGACCTGCCACGGCTGTACGACACTGTGGAAACCAAAACCAACAAAGTCGTGGCCTTCCTTAAAAAACAGGGCTTTGGCGATGATGAAATCACCCTCTCCCTGCCCGCCATCGAAGACAGAACCGCCCAGGGCTACAGCGATCCCAATCTGAAATTCCGCTACGCCGCCAAGGTGACTGTCTCGCTCTACACCACCAAGGTATCGGCGCTGCTCGAAGCCCGTAAGCAAATTGCCGCCCTCGCCCGGGATGGCATTGCCATTGGCGGTAATGAATACGAAAGCCGGCCGGAATTTCTCTACACCGAACTGAACAGCATCAAACCCGCCATGGTGCAGGAAGCAACGCAAAATGCCCGTGAAGTGGCTGAGAAGTTCGCCAAGGACTCAAGCTCCAGCCTCGGCAAAATCAAAACCGCCAGCCAGGGCCAGTTTATTATTTCGGACCGGGACAGCAATTCACCGCAAATCAAAAAGGTGCGGGTGGTCAGTACCGTGACCTATTATTTAACAGACTGATTTTCAGACAAGGGAAGCCACTGGCTTCCCTTTGTTTTTATTACCCTGATCACGATACATGAAATTTTTCTAATGAAATGATTGCCGAGCACTGAACTTTTCATTAGAATTTTCTCATGGAACTTTTGGGAGCTTTGTTATGACCTCTTTCAAACTGCTCATGGGCGCTTCTTTACTTGCCCTGAGCCTGGGTGCCGCTGCCGGCCAAACTATCAAGGTGCTACACACTGAGGAAGACCAGCTGCTGACTCTGGACGCCCTGATTGAACCGGTCAAGGCCGCCACCGTATCAGCCCAAACCTCGGGCCGTATCGTGAAAATCCACTTCGATGTCAATGACCAGGTGCCTGCCGGTGCTGCGCTGCTGGAGATCACCAGCAAGGAGCAAGGGGCATCGCTGGCCGCCGCCGAAGCCGACTACGCCCGCGCCATTGCAGTCAATACCGAGGCCCAGGCCACCTTAAAACGCTATCAGGACCTGTTTCCCAAGGGCGCTATCTCCAAGGGCAGCCTGGATGAAGCCATTGCCCGTGCCAAAAGCAGCGAGCAGGCTGTCACTGCCGCCAATGCCGCCATAGTGCGAGCCCGTGAATCCTTAAGCTACACCACTGTTTATGCCCCCTTCGCCGGCGTGCTCACCGAACGTCATATCGAATTGGGTGAAACAGTTAACCCCGGTCAGCCGCTGCTGTCAGGGTTTGGCACCGAACATATGCGCGCCGTGATGCAGGTGCCCGGCCGTTATCTCGACGGTCTGAAAGCCAATCCCAAAGTGAGTGTCACCCTGGCCGATGGCCGCACTCTGGATTCAGATGCGCTGACCATCTTCAGTTTCGCCTCGCCCCAGAGCCACAGCTATCAGGTGCGTATCGACCTGCCGCAGGGCACCCAGGTACAGCCGGGCAGCTGGGCCAAGGCCAGCTTTGTGCAGGGCAAACGCCCCATGCTGCTGGTGCCAGCCTCTGCGCTGGTTAAGCGCGGCGAACTCAGTGCCGTTTACCTGATGCACGGCGACAAGCCTGTACTGACTCAGGTTCGTACCGGCAAGGTTCAGGGCGAAAAGATCTCGATTCTCTCTGGCCTCAGCGATGGCGACATCATTGCCATTGATGGCTACGCCGTTAAAGCCCACTGATGTTGAGGATGAGCCATGACTGACTCAAACAAAGCTGCACTCGGGATCTCGGGCCGTATCGCCAGCGCATTTCAGGCCAGTGCCATCACGCCACTGCTGGCGCTGCTGGCGCTGCTTTTAGGCCTGTTCGCGGTAATGATCACCCCCAAAGAAGAAGAGCCACAAATCGATGTGACCTTCGCCGACGTGTTTATCCCCTTCCCCGGTGCCACTCCGGCGGAGGTGGAACATTTGGTGACCCTGCCTGCCGAGCAGGTTATCTCTGAAATCAAAGGCATAGATACCCTTTACTCATTCTCTCAGCCTGATGGTGCCCTTATCATTGCCATCTTTGAAGTTGGGGTAAAACGCAACGACGCCATAGTGGCGCTCTACAATCAGATTTATTCCAACCTCGACAAACTGCCCAGCGGCGCAGGCGTTGGTGAGCCATTAATCAAGCCCCGTGGTATTGATGACGTGCCCATTGTCAGCCTGACGCTGTGGTCAGAATCGAAACAGACAACCCCAGAACAACTGACTCATGTTGCCCGTGGGCTGGAAACCGAGCTTAAGCGCATTCCCGGCACCCGCGAGATCTACACCCTCGGACAACATGAGTTGGTTCTCAATGTGCGCATCGACCCGGCCGCCCTGTCGGCCCATGGCCTCAGTTATGCCGATATTAATCAGGCGCTGATGGGCAACAATCAGATTTCCATGCCCATGCCACTGGTGCAGGACAATCAGGAAATCAAGGTGCAGACCGGCCAGTTCCTGCGCAGTGTCGATGATGTGCGCGATCTGGTGGTGGCGGTTCGCAGCGGCGCCGGTGGCCACAGCGAGCCTGTGTATCTGGCAGATCTGGCCGAAGTGAGCCTGAAAAGCGACCTGCCCCGCGCCCAGGTGCAACATGTAAATAAAGACGGCAGCTATCCTGCGGTCACCATCGCCATTGGTAAACAAAGCGGCATGAACGCGGTAGACGTTGCCGATGATGTGATTGCACGTCTGGCGGTGCTGGAAAACACCCTGCTGCCGGCCGATGTGCACGCCACTGTGTCGCGCAACTATGGCGAAACCGCCGCAGATAAATCAAACACGCTGATTTTTAAATTGATTTTTGCTACCGCAGCCGTGGTGGTTCTGGTGCTCTTTACCATGGGGATGCGTGAAGCCCTGGTGGTGGGCATTGCGATTATCATCACCCTGGCGCTGACCTTGTTTGCCAGCTGGGCCTGGGGCTTTACCTTAAACCGGGTGTCCCTGTTCGCGCTTATCTTCTCCATCGGCATTCTGGTGGACGACGCCATTGTGGTGGTGGAAAACATTCACCGCCATATGGCCATGGGCAAGACCTCGATGAAGGAGCTTATTCCCGTGGCCGTGGATGAAGTGGGTGGCCCGACAATTCTGGCGACCTTTACCGTGATTGCCGCCCTGCTGCCGATGGCGTTTGTATCAGGCCTGATGGGCCCCTATATGAGCCCCATTCCCATCAACGCCAGCATGGGTATGCTGATTTCATTGGCAGTGGCCTTTGTGCTCACGCCCTGGCTCAGTCGCAAGCTGCTCAAATCCCATGAGCACCATGGTGAATCGGCGAATGACGCCGGTGCCCATGGCGGTGAAGATCCGCGCATGGTACGCCTGTTCACCCGCCTGATTGGCCCCTTCCTTGGCGGCGATGAAGGCCGCAAGGCACGCCTCGGTCTGGGGCTGGGAATTGTGGGTCTTATCATGGTTGCCGTGGCCCTGCCTGCGCTGCAGGCGGTGGTGCTGAAGATGCTGCCCTTTGACAATAAGTCAGAGTTCCAGGTGATGGTGGATATGCCGGAGGGCACCACCTTTGAAGAAAACCTCAAGGTGCTGCACGCACTGGCTGATGAGCTTGCCAGCGTGGAAGAAGTGCAGCATATGCAGCTCTACGCAGGCACAGCCGCGCCGATGAACTTTAACGGCCTGGTACGTCACTACTTCCTGCGCTCAAGCCCTGAGCTTGGCGATATTCAGGTGAATCTGGTGGACAAGAAACACCGCAGCCGCGACAGCCACAGCATTGCGCTGGCGGTGCGTGGACCACTGCAGGAGATTGGCCGCCGTTTCAACGCCAACGTCAAGGTGGTGGAAGTGCCCCCCGGCCCGCCGGTGTGGTCGCCGATTGTGGCCGAGGTGTATGGCCCGAATGAGCAGCTGCGTCAGGAAGCGGCCCGCAAGGTGTTGGGTGTATTTGAAACCACAGAAGATGTGGTCGATATGGACATCTTCCTGCCGGCCGCCCAGCAAAAGTGGCAGGTGCTTATCGATCGCAGCAAAGCCGCACTTCTTGGGGTGCCCTATGGCTCGATTGTGGATCTGGTGGCCACCTCAGTGGGCGGCAAGGATGTGAGCGTGCTGCACATCGACAATCGCTCTCGCCCTGTGCCTATCCGTTTGCAGCTTGAAGAAGCCAGCAAACTGGATCTGGATGCCATCATGGGTATGACTCTGCCCGGCAGCCGCGGTCAGGTAGCAGTATCTGAACTGGTAACTATCCGTAAAGGGGTGATTGATGCGCCCATCATCCACAAAAACCTCATCCCCATGGTGATGGTGGTGGCAGATATGGCAGGCCCACTGGACAGCCCGCTCTACGGTATGTTCGAGATGGCCGGCACCATCACAGACAGCGAGGAGATGGGCTACGCCCAGCATTATGTGGTTCAACCCTCAGGGCTGACCGAAGTGGCCGTGCTGTGGGATGGCGAGTGGAAAGTCACTTACGAAACCTTCCGCGACATGGGTATCGCCTATACGGTGGGCATGATTGCGATTTACCTGTTGGTGGTGGCTCAGTTCCGCTCTTATCTGGTGCCGCTCATCATCATGGCGCCCATTCCGCTGACCGTGATTGGGGTAATGCCGGGCCATGCCCTGCTTGGGGCACAGTTCACCGCCACCTCCATGATTGGCATGATTGCGCTGGCGGGGATTATTGTCCGCAACTCGATTTTGCTGGTCGACTTTATTAATCAGGAAGTTGACCGCGGTGTCCCCTTTGCTCAGGCGGTTATCCACTCGGGCGCGGTGCGGGCCAAGCCCATCATGCTGACGGCGCTTGCCGCCATGATAGGTGCGCTGTTTATTCTGGACGATCCGATTTTCAACGGTCTGGCTATCAGTTTGATTTTCGGGATCTTTATATCAACCATTTTGACGCTGGTCGTCATCCCCGTGCTCTATTATGCCTTTATGCGGCACGGCTATGAGACCCACTAATCACTGCTATTGGGAGAAGAAATTATGTCACTCGAACGTTCTATCATGGCTTTTGCCGGTTTTATGGTGCTCTTGTCACTGGCCCTCACCGCCTGGGTGAACCACAATTTTGTCTGGCTTACCGTGTTTGTCGGCGCTAATCTGTTCCAAAGTGCCTTTACCGGATTCTGCCCCGCTGCCATGTTGATGCGCAAAATGGGGGTAAAATCGGAGGCTGAGCTTTGTAAGCTCAAACAATAGGCGCAATAACTCAAATAATAATCAAGGAGATACCGTGAAGATACTGGCCAAAATCTGGCATATTGCCCTGCTGACTGCCACCTTACTTGTGGCATCAAATACTGCTGTGGCAGCTGATAAAGACCCCCAGGCCGCCTGGGAGCGTATTCATCAGGGTGCCATGGTAGTGGATGTGCGTACGCCGGATGAGTTTGCCGCCGGACACCTCGAAGGCGCCATTAACATCCCCTTCGAGCAGATCAGCGCCGAATTTGCCGCCCGCGGTATCGCCAAAGACACTCAGGTTGTACTCTACTGTCGCAGCGGCCGCCGCAGCGGTGTTGCCAACGACGCCCTGATAGCCGACGGTTACAGCAATACATACAACGGCGGAGCCTATGAAACACTGGCTTCGACTGAAAACGCCACCAAGTCCAAATAATGGGCAGGCGATGATTCAAAAAGGCACCTTCGGGTGCCTTTTTTGTTGCATAAATGAAAATGCACAGGCCGCACAGCAAGCGGTATCCAATTGACTCAGCCATAAAAATGGCGCTTTTATGCAGTTTTACGCATCCAGCACTATAAAACACCATTGAACCACAAGCATTCGCATAACTTATTCCCAATAAGAATAAGAGAAATAAATCTTTAATAATTTTAATGCTATAGCTGAAACACCTCTGCTGAAGTGCCTTTCTGACCTCGATACAAGCCTCATTCAGTCCCGCGAATAATGATTCACATCCATAAGGCAAACTTGAATATGATCGGCCTAATGTGAATATAAATTCAAACAACAGCTCTGACCTGTATCATAGCTGCAACACGCCATTCCGTTTACATATCATTTACAACTGTGTCACTGCTGGATACATTCACTGCCGAAAAACGGATTTTTTCGCAGTTATACCGAACGGACGCTTAATAACAACGATATGTTCTGCCTCTTGCAACACGGAAGACGAGTATGACAAGCAAAAACACAAAAACTTTCGCCCTGGGTTTATCAACCCTGGCACTGGCTATTTCAGCCGGTGTCCACGCAGCTCCTGCCAACGGCATGTTTGCCGATGGTGATCACTCACCTCTGCCAAAGCGTTATGTGGTTAAGTTCAAAAATAACGCCGCCGCCGAACTGTTCAGCGCCCAAGACAGCATCAACAGCATGCAGTACCAGCCACGTACCCACGAGGTATTTGGCCATCACCGCGCCCTGAACGCTGCCAGCGCCAAAGAAATGAAGCGTATTGGCCGCAGCAACGCTTATACAGTGAAGCTGGACAATCAGGGCATCAAGGCCCTGCGCGCCCGTGCCGACGTTGAATTTGTTGAAGAAGACGTACCACGTCGCCTGCTGTCTGAAACCACGCCATGGGGTCAAACCTTCGTGGGCGCCACCCAGCTGGCAGACAACTTAAGCGGCAACCGCACCATCTGTATCATCGACTCAGGTTACGATCGTGGTCACCCTGATCTGTCCGGCAACAATGTTACCGGAACCAACAACTCAGGCACTGGCAACTGGTTTGAGCCTGGCAACAACAATGCCCACGGCACTCACGTTGCCGGTACCATTGCCGCCATCGCCAACGGCGAAGGCGTGGTGGGTGTACTGCCTAACCGCAACGCCAACATCCACGTGATCAAGGTATTTAACGAGTCTGGTTGGGGCTACTCATCCGGTCTGGTCAGCGCCATCGACACCTGTGTGGCCAACGGTGCCAACGTGGTTTCCATGTCGCTGGGCGGCGCAAGCTCCAGCACCACTGAGCGCAATGCCCTTGCCGCTCACTACAACAACGGCGTACTGCTGATTGCCGCTGCCGGTAACGATGGCGACAACACCCACAGCTACCCAGCGTCCTACGACAGCGTAGTGTCTGTTGCCGCAGTGGACAGCACTAAGCACCATGCAGCTTTCTCCCAGTACACCAACCAGGTGGAAGTATCTGGTCCGGGTGAAGCCATTCTGTCTACCGTGACCCGCGGCGAAGGCCGTCTGGCCGATATAGTGATCGGCGGTCAGTCTTACTTTGACAACGGCGTTGTGCCGCACAACCGTTTGGTGAAATCTGGCACCAGCTATGCGCCAGCCCCAATCAACGGCACTGTGACTGCCACTCTGGCCGAATGTAGCGTGTCAGGCGGCGTATTCAACTGCGGGAACATGACCGGCAAAGTGTGTCTGGTTGAACGTATCGGCAATCAGGGTTCAAGCTATCCTGAAATCAACGCAGCCAAGGCCTGTCAAAACGCCGGTGCCTCAGCCACCATCGTTTACTCCAACAGCGACCTGCCAGGCCTGCAAAACCCCTTCGTGGTCGACACCAACAGCGAGCTGACCAAGGTGTCTGTATCTGTTGACCGTGCCACCGGTCTGGCGCTGCGTGGCCGTGTAGGCTCTTCGGTTACCGTCTCCAACGAAGGCGGCAAAGACTACGAGTACTACAACGGTACTTCTATGGCGACTCCACACGTGTCCGGCGTAGCGACTCTGGTGTGGAGCTATCACCCAGAGTGTAGCGCCGCTCAGGTCCGTGCCGCCCTGCGTGCGACTGCTGAAGATCTGGATGTAGCCGGCCGTGACGACAGAACCGGTTACGGTCTGGTGGATGCTGTGGCTGCCAAAGAGTATCTGGACGCTTCCTGTGACGGCCCAACCAATGGCGGTGGCGGAAATGGCGGCTCAGACGCTGAAATGACCAATGGCGTAGCCAAGTCCAACCTCAGCGGTGCCAAGGGTGACGAGCTGCACTTCTATATCGACGTGCCAGCCGGTGCCACTGATCTGAACTTCGCCATGAGCGGTGGCAGCGGTGATGCCGACCTGTACGTTCAGTACGGCGCAGCGCCAACCACCAGCAGCTACGACTGCCGTCCATGGAAAGGCGGTAACGCCGAGTCTTGCCCAATCGCCAACGCACAGGCAGGTACTTACTATGTGATGGTTCAGGGTTACAGCGCCTTCAGCGGTGTGAACCTGGTTGCCAGCTACACCGACAACAATGGTGGCGGCAATGGCGGTGGTACTACAGGTCCTGTGAGCTACACCAACACCGACAACTACAACATTCCGGACAACAGCACCGCCGGGATCACCAGCCCAATCAACGTGACCCGCACAGGTGATTCAGGCACTGTGACCGTGGAAGTGAACATCATTCACACCTACATAGGTGATCTGCAGGTTGAGTTGATTGCCCCCAATGGCCAGGTTGCCGTGCTGCACGACAACACAGGCTCAGGCACTGACAACATCAACAAGACCTACACAGTGAACACCTCAGGTATCGAGTCTCAGGGTACCTGGAAGCTGAAGGCTGTTGACAGCGCCCGCCGCGACACCGGCTACATCGATTCCTGGAAGCTGTCTTTCCAGTAATCTGTTAACCCATAGAAAAAGGAGCCATTGGGCTCCTTTTTTATTTACTTGAATGGCTTGGATTTTCGCTAAAGGCTTGGCTTTACGCATTTAGTCTGGCAATACGCCAAAGGCTTAAATGCGTTAATCCAAGCCCCAGGGTTTAAGCAGCTTTGGCTGTAAATTCATATCCAGCAGGCCATTTGAGATAAGCAAACTGCCTTCTTCATCAATGGTGATGGCAAGGTGCATACCACGCTCCACAAAGGGCAACAGCGCATCAAGCTGCTGGTTGTCAAAGGCAAGCACCTGAAGGTGGCCGATGCGGGTATATTTACCCTGATGCTGCTTCCACCACAGCGCCAAATCCTGACCTCCGTAAGCACACACCAACACCCTGTCAGCGCGGTGGCAGGCGCGTTTGATACGCTTTTCATCGGCAAGGCCAAACTCCACCCACAGACGGTACTGGCCATCGAGTCCCGCCTCACACAGCTCTGGTTCATCCTGATTGCAAAGCTCACCGACAAATTTAACTGTGGGCGATGCATTCAAGGCAAAGGCGATAAGCCGCAGCATCAGCCGCTGCTCGGTTTCGGACGGGTGGCAGGCCACAGTAAGCTTATGCTCGGCCACATAGCTGCGGCCAAGGTCGGTAATGGACAGGGTAAGCTTGTGAATATCGGATTTGAGCGTCATCGGCCCTGCGCCGTGCGTTAAAGCGCACCGGCCCTTAAATGCCTGGCTTGGGGAAAATGCGCCCGCAGCGCCTTGATGTCGGCCGCACCGGCATACACCAGCACCCGCTTGCCACTCGCCAACCAATGCTCGAGCTCACCGATGGCAGGTTGGGCAGCTCGGTCTGCGTCGCGGCGCAGCAGCTCATTGAGCTCCAAAGGCACAGTTAAATTGCTGGCGATGCAATCAAGACGCTGCAACATCGCCATGGCGGCAATCGGCAGCAGTCGTGGCGAAGTGTCTTCATCAATCAGCAGAAGCTCACCCTGCGCGCCTATGTTCTCAAATGCATCGTCGAAATGATCCTGGGTGTTGCCATCAAATCTATCGCCATTGAGGGTAAAAAAACGCTCCCAAAAGCGGCGCCGCTCCGGCACGCTGTCAAGGCGGTTTTGCACCTGCACCCGACGCTCGGCAATAAAGTCAAACAGCGGCGCCAGCGAGGGGGGCAGCCAGGCTTCCAGCCGGGCACGGATGTCCCGGGCAAACACAGGCGCGGCGCCGGCGGTGCTGATAGCCACGACCAGTCGGCCCCGATCGACGATAGAGGGTGTGATAAAGCGGCAATGAGCCGGATTATCCACAACATTGGCCAGAATACCGCGGCTGCGGGCGACCGCCGCCAAACGCACATTGAGCGCCTCGTCGTTGGTGGCGAGGTAAGCAAGCTGCACGTCACGGATATCCTCGTCGCTGACGGCCCGTTCGCTGAGATCAATTTTACCGGCGGCTCCGAGTGCCCTCACCTCATCACAGGCCTCAAGGGCAATCACCCTGACCCTGGCATAGGTTCGGCATAAAAGCTCAAGCTTGCGGGCAGCCACATCGCCGCCGCCCACCACCAGTACCGGTAACTCGTGGGTATCAATAAAAAGCGGGAAATACTGCATGACAGGCCCTATTCGTTGACCAGCGGCAGGTTGCGCGCCACCCAGGCCTTGTAGCCACCAATGAGTGACGCCACCCGGGTGTATCCCATCAGCTGCAGGTTGTAGCAGGCCAGTGCCGAGCGATAACCGCCGCCGCAGTATAGCAGTAACGGGGTGTCTTTATCGGGGAAACGGGTTTCGACGTCCCGCTCCAGAATGCCGCGGCCCAAATGTTTTGCGCCGGGGAGATGATTGACCAGCCATTCATGATCTTCACGCACATCGAGCAGCTGCCAACTGTCGTCGGCCTGATAGTCTTCGATGGAAAGCTCGGTCACCTTGGGAAGCACAGACTCAACCAAGGCAAGAAATCCTGGATTATGCTGCATTTTTAATTCCTTATGATGCTGTTTGCGTCCAGTGTAGTGTGACGCCAAGCGCTTCACAAGTCAGCATAATTCCATCAGTTGTGGGCTTCACTGCGCTCGGCACTGCATTGCCAACAGAGCTCGAAGCTGTCTTCGTTCATCTCATGGCAGTTGATGCATTGCCACTGGGGTCGGTCGCAGGCTAGGCTTTCGAGCTGACTCTGGGCCATTTTAAGCTCGGACTCATTCACCCACAGCTCGACATTCTGCAGATCCACCGGCAATTCACCCACGCCGCCAAGGAGCGCTTCGCCCCTAAGCTCCACCTGAATGCCACAAGCCTGCAGTAATCCCTTCCAGGTATGCGCCTGCAGCAAATTGCCACCGGCCAGCAAACATTTTCTTTCTTCCATCGGACTTTCCTACAACCACTGCTGTCTCTTGTAATTGTCGCCCGCGGCGCTACGGCCGGGGTCAGCCCATGCTAACGGCAAACTGCTTGAAAATCGAGCGCTGAAAATGTGTCATTGTTAACATTTTTAAAACATGCTGTTCGGTGTCGGCAAAAGTCAGCCATAAAAAAACCACCCCTAAGGGTGGTCTTTCACAGGACATCAGCCTCAGGGCATGATGGAAGGCTGATCGGCGCCTTCTTTTTCCACTTCCACAGGCATCATGTGCTCACGGTTAATACCGAGGCGAATGGCCAGGTAACTCGCCACATAGATGGACGAGTAGGTACCCACCACAATACCCAGCAGCAGCGCCGTGGCGAAGCCGTGAATAAGGGTACCGCCCTTGAGGAACAGTGCCACAACGGTGATCAGCGTTGTGCCCGTGGTGATAATCGTACGGCTCATGGTCTGGGTGATAGAGGTGTTAACCACTTCTTCCGGACTGCCCTTACGCATCTTGAGGAAGTTCTCACGGATACGGTCGAACACTACGATGGTATCGTTGAGTGAGTAACCCACTACCGTCAAGAGACCCGCCAGTACGGTGAGGTCAAACTCGAGCTGCAGTAAGGAGAATACACCCAGGGTCACGATAACGTCGTGGGCCAGTGCGGCCACCGAGCCTGCGGCGAGACGCCACTCGAAGCGGAACGACACGTAAATAAGGATACAGATAAGCGCCACCAGTACTGCGAGGCCGCCCTGCTCTGCCAATTCCTTACCTACCTGCGGACCGACGAATTCCACCCGCTTCTGGGCAACGTCCGGATCGAGCTTCATGGCTTCGGCCATAACCACACGAACCTGATCGTCACTCTTCACGCCTTCACGTACCTGCAGACGCACCAGCACGTCGCGGCTTGAACCGAAGTTCTGTACCACGGCGCCGGCAACTTCAGGCTCGGCCAGGTTGTTACGCAGCGTCTCCAGGTTGGCTGGTTTGGAGAATTCCATCTCCACCACGGTACCACCGGTAAAATCCAGGCCCCAGTTAATGCCACGGGTAGCCAGCGACACCAGCGAACCCACCACCAAAATGGCAGACAGGATGCTGATGGGCAGCGCGTGCTTGAGGAAGTTGATGGAGCCCTTGATATCTAAAAGCTGAAACATGGTATTGGCTCCCTCAAATCGACAGTTTCTTCACGCGCTTGCCACCCCAGAGGGCGTTAACAATCGCGCGGGTGCCCACGATGGCCGTGAACATAGAAGTAGCGATACCAATCATCAGGGTCACGGCGAAGCCTTTCACCGCACCAGTACCCACGGCAAACAGAATAAGCGCGGTAATAAAGGTGGTGATGTTGGCGTCGGCAATGGTCGACAAGGCGTTGCCGTAACCTTCGTGGATGGCCTGCTGCACGCTGCGACCGGCACGAAGCTCTTCACGAATACGCTCGTAAATCAGCACGTTACCGTCAACGGCCATACCCACTGTCAGCACCATACCGGCAATACCCGGCAGGGTCAGTACCGCACCAGGGATCATGGACATCACACCCACCACCATGATGAGGTTGGCACACAGCGCCAGGTTGGCAATCACACCGAAGGCACGGTAGTACACCAGCATAAATGCCAGTACCACAGCCATACCCCAAATCATTGCCTGCAGACCATTTTCGATGTTTTCCGCACCCAGGCTTGGACCAATGGTGCGTTCTTCCACGATGGACACAGGGGCAATCAGGGCACCGGCACGCAGCAACAGTGCCAGATTCTGCGACTCGCTGTGGGTCAGACCCGTGATAACAAAGTTACGGCCAAGGCGTGCCTGAATGGTAGCAACCGAGATAACTTCCTCGATTTTACGCATTTTTACGCTGCCGTCTGGGTTACGCTCACCGCTGTCCTTGTACTCAATGAACAGGGTCGCCATCGGCTTGCCGATGTTGTCCTTGGTGACGTTGGAGAAGATTTCCCCGCCCTTGGCATCCAGCTGAATGGCAACCTGTGGACGGCTGTATTCGTCGAACGAAGGCTGGGCGCCGGTGATATGGTCACCGGTGAGCATCACTTCTTTCTTCAGTACAACCGGACCACCTTCGCGGCGCTGATACAGCTCGCTGCCGGCTGGCACACGGCCATTACTGGCTGCAGCCACATCGGCTTTTTCATCTACCATGTGGAATTCAATCGAGGCTGTCGCACCCAGGATTTCCTTGGCACGGGCAGTGTCCTGCACACCAGGCAGCTCAACGATGATGCGCTCGGCACCCTGACGCTGCACCACAGGCTCGGCTACACCCAGCTCGTTCACACGGTTACGAATGGTGGTGATGTTCTGCTGCAGGGCTTCCTCTTTGATTTGCTTGAGGTATGCCTCGCTCATAACCGCCAGCAGTACGTAGTTTTTACCACTGGAGATGTCAGAAAACACCATGTCGTTGCTGCGGCTTTTGAGGAAACGCTCGGCCTGACCCACAGTTTCGGCGTCACGGAACTTGATCTCAATGCCACGCACAGTGCGATGCACGCCGGCATAGCGAATGCGCTCTTCCCGAAGCTGACCACGGAAATCAGCAATCTTGGCTTCTTCCATCTTGCGGATGGCTTCGCCCATGTCCACTTCCATCAGGAAGTGCACACCGCCGCGAAGGTCAAGACCGAGTTTCATCGGGCTGCCACCGACGGATTCCAGCCACTCAGGAGTAGCAGGCGCCAGGTTCAGGGCAACTGTGTATTTGTCGCCCAGCAGCTCAGCAATGGTTTCCTTGGCAGTCAGCTGATCTTCGGCGTTGGCAACACGAACCAGCAACTGGCCGTTTTCCAACTCGGAACGCTTAACGCCAATACCTTTGGCAGTCAGGGCCTCGGTCACGTTCGACTGGGTCGTCGCTGTCACCTCGGCACCACGGGTTGCCACCACCTGTACGGCATGATCTTCGCCGAACAGGTTGGGCAGCGCATAGAAGCCACCAATGGCGATGACCAGCACCACCATGATGTTCTTCCACATTGGGTATTTATTTAGCACGCCTTTAGCCCTCTTGGCTTACAGGGACTGGATAGAGCCTTTAGGCAATACCGCCGCAATATAGTCCTTTTTAATGGTGATGTTGGTGCTGTCGTTCAGCGCCAGCACAACGTAGTCGCTGTCTTCGGAGATCTTGGCGATTTTGCCGAGGATACCGCCGCTGGTCAGCACTTCGTCACCCTTGGAGAGGGAGGACATCAGGTTTTTGTGCTCTTTGACGCGCTTGGATTGAGGACGGAAGATCATGAAGTAGAAAATCAGACCGAACAGGCCGAGCATGATCACAAGTTCCATGGTACCACCGCCCTGGGGAGCGGCACCTGCTGCATTGGCATACGCGTTTGAAATGAACATAGATTTCTCTTCTTATTGCTTGATTGTTAGTCTTTTAGCTCAGGAACTTCGCGCCCTTGACTGGTATAGAAGTCCTCAACAAAGGCGTCTAATGTACCTGTCTCGATGGCGCCGCGCAAACCCTCCATCAACCTTTGGTAATAACGCAGGTTGTGGATGGTGTTGAGACGGGCTCCCAAGATTTCGTTACAACGATCCAGGTGATGCAAATATGCACGGGAATAGTTAGTGCAGGTATAGCAATCACACTTGGCGTCCAGCGGTGAAGTGTCGTCGCGATGCCGCGCATTGCGGATCTTGATAACGCCTTCACTGGTAAACAGGTGGCCGTTGCGGGCATTACGGGTTGGCATAACACAGTCAAACATGTCAACGCCTCGACGTACGCCTTCAACCAGATCCTCCGGCTTACCTACCCCCATCAGATAGCGTGGTTTGTCAGCAGGAATTTGCGGGCACACATGCTCAAGTACTCGATGCATGTCTGCTTTGGGCTCACCCACCGCCAGACCACCGACGGCATAGCCGTCAAAACCAATTTCGAGCAGCCCCTTGAGGCTCTCGTCACGCAAGTCTTCGTACACGCTGCCCTGAATAATCCCAAACAGTGAGTTGGGGTTTTCGAGGCGGTCGAACTCATCCCGTGAACGCTGAGCCCAGCGCAGTGACATCTGCATGGACTTGCGTGCTTCATCGTACGTCGCCGGATAAGGCGTGCACTCATCAAAAATCATCACTACATCGGAACCGAGTGAATGCTGGATTTGCATCGACTTTTCGGCATCCATAAAAATCTTTTCGCCGTTGATGGGCGAGCGGAAATGCACCCCTTCTTCGGTGATCTTACGGATATCGCCGAGGCTGAATACCTGAAAACCGCCCGAGTCGGTGAGAATAGGACGCTGCCAGTTCATAAAGTCATGCAGATCGCCGTGCTTGCGCATGATCTCTTCACCGGGGCGCAGCCACAGGTGGAAGGTGTTGCCAAGCAAAATATCGGCGCCGGTGGCACGCACTTCTTCAGGGGTCATGCCTTTAACAGTGCCGTAGGTGCCCACAGGCATAAAGGCCGGGGTTTCCACTGTGCCACGTTCGAAAACCAGTCTGCCGCGACGGGCGCGCCCCTGGGTAGTAATCAATTCAAATTTCATAATGACCTCGTCAGAGAAACAGTCTGACTGCATTTGGGCCCAAATGGCCGATTCAACTCACATGGGGGTGGCGGCATGTCCCTTCAAGGCGCCGCCACCAAAAAAAAGCCCAACCAGAAGGTTGGGCAGGCATTTTAAAGCAAAAAATGCCTTTAGGGGGCTTTTTTAGTCACAAACATGGCATCGCCATAACTGAAAAAGCGGTATTTTTGTTCAACCGCGTGGCGATAGGCGCCAATCACCTCATCGAAGCCGGCAAAGGCGCTCACCAGCATGATAAGTGTCGACTCCGGCAGGTGGAAATTGGTCACCATGGCATCGACCACTTTGAACTCGAAACCGGGGAAGATAAAGATATCGGTATCACCGCAGAAGGGCTGCAATTCGCCTTCGCTGGCTTTGGCGGCACTCTCCAGAGAACGCACCGAGGTAGTACCCACGGCAATGACCCGCTTACCCGCCGCCTTGGTGGCACGGATTTTCTCTACCACCTCGGCTGGCACTTCGGCCCACTCGGAGTGCATCTTGTGCTCAAGCACATTGTCGACCCGCACTGGCTGGAAGGTACCTGCACCCACGTGCAAGGTCACAAACGCCATGTCCACACCTTTGGCTTTCAGGGCGTCAAGAATGGTTTCGTCAAAGTGCAGACCTGCCGTCGGGGCTGCTACGGCGCCGGGACGCTCGTTATAGACAGTCTGATAGCGCTCTTTGTCAGCATCTTCATCGGGGCGGTCGATATAAGGCGGCAGCGGCATGTGTCCCACGGCTTCCAGCACTTCGAGGATGGTTTTATCGTCTTTGAGCGACAGCTCAAATAAGGCATCGTGACGGGCATCCATCGTCATCTTAAAGCCGCCATCGAGGATGATCTCGGCGCCTGGCTTGGGGGATTTGGATGAACGCACATGGGCCAGAATGCGTTTATCATCCAGCATGCGCTCCACCAGGATTTCCAGCTTGCCGCCACTGGCCTTCTGGCCAAACAGACGCGCCGGAATAACCCGGGTGTTATTGAAAATCATCAGGTCGCCAGGCTCAATCAACCCCAGGATATCGGTAAACTGGCGATCGGCCAGGGCACCGCTATTGCCTTCCAGATGCAGCAAACGGGAGGCAGTGCGCTCCGCCATCGGATAGCGCGCAATTAATTCATCAGGAAGATCAAAGGTAAAATCAGCAACTCGCATCTACTACTCTCACGCCGTGGCCAAAAAAGACGCGCGTAGTCTAGGGGCTGAGCCAGGTAAGATCAAGGATCCTTGGGTACTGGCTTATTACCCTTGGTTTGCTGTTCGACAGATTTTGCGCCGGGTTGATTATCTAATTGTTCGAATGGGATATCGAACTGAACCTTTCTGCGCTGGGGGGACTTTTTGATGCCAAAGACTTTCGTGAACCAATTCCACATCGTCCGTGATTCCTCAAGGTGCTCAATTACTCAGGGTGCTGATGTCACATCCTTAAGGGTTCCCCCTGGCTCTTTGGCCATGGTTGCATTTTATGGGTTCCCTAGACATCGGCGCGCATGATACCTTGAACCCCCGAGTCAATCCAAGTACAAATTATGAACTTTCTTGCACACCTGCACCTGGCCGACATCAGTGGTACCAGTCTGGCGGCTAACCTCGCCGGCGACTTTGCCAAGGGGCCGGTTGAGCGCTTCCCCAAGGCGCTGCAACAGGGGCTGTGGCTCCACCGACAAATCGACAAGATCACGGACGAGCATGAGATTTTTAAAGAAATGCTCGGCAAGTTCCCCAAACACTTAAGCCGTGCAGCCCCTATCCTGATTGATCTCGGTTTTGACCATCGCCTCGCCCGCGACTGGGAAGAATACCATCACCAGCCATTGGCAGAGTTTTGCCGCTTGGCGTATTCCCAACTGCTGGACTGCCAGGAACTGCCGGAGAAACTCGCCGCCATCGCCCCCAAAATGCAGGCCGAAGACTGGTTTGGCAGCTACGCCCACCGTCAGGGCATCAACGCCGCCATCAACGGCGTGCGAAGCCGCTTATCCCATCCCGAAATATTCAACGGCGCCGAGCAGGTGATTGAGGAGCTGGATATTGAGCTCGAAATTGCCTTTCGCACCCTGTATCCGCAGCTGATGGCCTATGCCAGACGCCTTGCCCGCACTACCCCGGAGCAATATCTGTAAATGACGGATACGCCCAAACCCCGCAGCAAAGCCAAACGACTGATGGTCGAAGCCCTGATTGCCATCGGTCTTTTTTATGGCATATCCCTATACTTTCAAAAAGATATGTTGAAAGATGCCGCGCCTGTGATTGCCGCCAAAGGGGTGAATGGCAGCAGCCTCAGCCTGCCATCCGCATCCGGTAAGGCTACCCTGGTGTACTTTTTCGCGAAGTGGTGCGGCGCCTGCAAGCTCACCTCCCCCGCCGTTGCCAGTATAAGCGCCGATTATCCGGTGCTGGCGATTGCGGTCGATTCGGGCAGCGATGCCGAGGTCAAGGCGTTTCTCGAGGCAAAGGGTTATGGCTTTGATGCTCTGAATGACGATGGCGCCCTCAGTCACCACTTTGGGGTCAGCGGATTTCCATCCCTGTTTGTGGTGGACGCCAAGGGGCAGGTGCGCTTTGTTACCCGCGGCGTCAGCACAGAACCAGCGCTCAGAGCCCGGCTTTTGCTGACCGAACTGCTGCAATAGTCGTGGAAACTTCGTAGAATGCGCCCACTTGATTCGTGTGCGCCAGTGAAGGAGGCGTGATGGAGATTTTTGACTACCGCCCCCCGTCCGTGCCCTGGCTCGATATTCGCTATATCGACCGTGACATTATCATCATCAATAAACCCTCGGGGCTACTGTCCAATCCCGGCATGGCCGCCCATACCCACGACAGTGCGATAACCCGCCTGTGTCAGCTTTACCCGGATGCAATTCTGGTACACCGTCTGGACTGCGCCACCTCGGGCATCATGGTATTTGCCCGCAGCAAAAAAGCCGAATCCAACCTGAAGACCCAATTTCAGAACCGCCAAACCGGCAAGCTGTATCTAGCCGAGGTGGCAGGGGAAATGGCACTGGATGAAGGCACCATAGATCTGCCCCTTGGCAAAGACAGAAGTAATCCGCCGTGGCAGAAGGTCGATAAGGCGGAAGGCCGCCCTGCGGTAACCCATTTCAAGGTGCTGGAGCGACGTGACAACTCAACCCTGGTGGCATTGATGCCGGAAACCGGCCGGACCCATCAGCTGCGGGTGCACATGCTGGCTTTAGGTCACCCCATTCTGGGCGATGAGTTTTACGGCAGGGAAATGGCGTTTGGAGACGGCACGGTGGAAAGTGCCAGAGAGCGGCTGTGTCTGCATGCCCAGAGACTGGAATTCAGTCACCCCTGGTCAAACAAGCCGATGCAGTTTGAGAGCCCAGCGCCGTTTTAATACAGCACCGTTTTAATATTTTGCCGGATAAACACTGCGCTGAAGAAACTAAGCGCTGAATAGACACTGCGCAGTTATCACAGAAAATCAATGCTGCGCTTTATAACAATCACGCGCAGTGGCGATAATTCTTGCTTTGCGGCTTGAGTCCCTAAGGCTCAAGCCAGCAGCTCGCGCAAGCCTTAAGCAACCAGCACTTCGTCGCGGGCTGGTGCAGTGTAATAGCTGCCGCGATGGTTACAGAACTCAAGTCCGGCCTGAGTTACCATAAAATACTCACCGAAGAAGTTACCACCAAGATCTTCAAGCTTAAGGCCGGAATCGGTTTCGGTCAGACGCATCTCATCACGGCTGTGGCAGCCGTCACTGAACCAGGTTTCCAAAAAAATCCGGCCATCCTCTTTATACAGAGTCAGACTGTCACCTTGATCGGGTCTTTCGTCAACCCAACGTCCCATCAGCTCACGTACACTCATTTCTGCCTCCCGCCCGGACAGGCGCCGACGCTTTTCAAATGCAGACACGGTTGAATCCCTATGCATAATTTGCGCAGCAGCAAACATTCCAAAAACCTCTGCTGCATTCAGCATAGTTGCCATTGACTCTTTTCTCCGTTAAACCAGCGTAAATCGTTAAAATTAGGTGAAGATACGGATAAAAACCTGTGATAAACAACCACTTTAATTTCCGTTCTCTGTTTGCGGGAAGTGTAACTCAGCTGGAAAATAAAAACGCGAGCAATATCACTATTTATGCGTAAATTTTCGACGCTGCCGCGTAAAGCAAAAACGCCAGCGCGCCTCGGTCACGGCAAAGTCGCAGTCGTGTGCTTTTTGATAGATGGGATTGTTCTTGGCAGAAGCTATGCTAGGCAAAAAGAAACCGCCAATCGGCAGCGCCACACGCACTGCCGCTGGCCAAAAACAGGCCCCACACGGCGGAGCCTGCCTGACACGCTTTGGATTAATGCTTGTAAAAGGAGATACTTCTGATGGCGAGGCTGAACTCCCCTTCCACACCATCGCCGGCCACCAGACCAAAACCACAAACCTGAAAACGGTCAAGCGGCGGCGCCATGGCCGTCAAGCCGCGGCGCATGGCCACAAAGTGATTGAATGGGATCCGATAGCGACGCCAATGACGCTGCTCGCTGTGCACCTCCCCCAGCATCGCCTGATACACGTGCCGGTCGCCGCAAGCCACGTCCTTAAGATTGACCTTAAACAGCCGCTGTGGCGCTTCAATCTCAAGCTCTACCCCCAAATAGGCGCTGACATCCTTAGGCTCAAAGTCCAGATATACAGAGGCAAATCCGCCCCCATTGGCGAGCGAGACGAGACCGGTGAACAATCCATGGCCCTTGGGCGATGTCAGTAATTGTGCACGGGACTGGCCTCCCATCAGCGAGTCCGTCACGCTGTACCAGTCTCGCGTACTGTCCAGCGCGGTAAAATCGACGAGCCGCATACTTACCTCCTGATTTCTCGTCTGCTGTGCCAATAAAAAAACGGCAGTAATTTAATACTGCCGCTTTTTCAGCGATATGCAAAGCCGGAGGCAATTAACTGGCTTGTTTACGCTCCGCCGCTTCACAGGCTGCTGCGGTAAAAAGCACGTCGGTGGAGCTGTTCAGCGCAGTCTCGGCACTGTCCTGAATGACACCAATGGTAAAGCCTACCGCCACCACCTGCATGGCAACATCGTTGGAAATACCAAAGAGCGAACAGGCCAGCGGGATCAGCAGTAAGGAACCACCGGCAACGCCAGAGGCGCCGCAAGCCGATACTGCAGCAATCACACTGAGCAGCAGCGCCGTGGCCAAATCCACCTCAATCCCGAGGGTATGCACCGCCGCCAGCGTCAGCACTGTGATGGTGATGGCAGCGCCTGCCATGTTAATGGTGGCACCAAGGGGAATAGACACCGAATAGGTATCTTCATGCAGCTTCAAGCGCTCGCACAGCGCCATATTCACCGGAATGTTGGCCGCGCTTGAGCGGGTGAAAAAGGCCGTCACGCCACTTTCGCGCAGGCACTTGAATACCAGCGGATAAGGGTTACGACGAATTTTCAGAAACACAATCAGCGGATTGACCACAAAGGCGATAACCGCCATGGCTCCCAGCAATACACCTAGCAGTCGGGCATAGGCAGTGAGCGCCTCGAATCCGGTTTGAGCAAAGGTTGCAGCCACCAGACCGAAAATACCAATGGGCGCCAAACGAATGATAAAACGCACCAGCTGGGATACCCCGTGGCTCACATCATGCAGCACGGTTTTGGTAGCAGCACTGGCGTGACGCAACACCACACCCAGCCCCACACCCCAGGCCAGAATGCCGATATAGTTGGCATTGATAAGCGCATTCACCGGGTTATCCACCAGCTTGAACAGCAGAGTGTTCAATACTTCGCTGATCCCCTGTGGCGGATTGGAGCCGGAGGCGGCATCAATCAAAATCAGGCTGGTTGGGAAGGCAAAACTCATCAGTACCGCGGTAAGTGCCGCCGCAAAGGTGCCAATCAAGTACAGCACAACAATGGGGCGCATATTGGTCTGTGAACCGGTTTGCTGATTGGCAATAGACGCAGCCACCAGCACAAACACCAGCACAGGGGCTATGGCCTTAAGCGCACTGACGAAAAGGTCACCAAGGAAAGCGACCTGATTGGCCGTCGACGGACTGTAAGCTGCAAGTGCGCCACCGGCGAGGATCCCCACAAAAATTTGCAGCACCAGGCTGCCACCGGCAACGTTTGCCAGCAATGATTTTTCAGTACTCATGACTTGACCTGTCGTTATTATCGTTATGTACCTTGACGGCAGAATGGCGCTGATATGTTGGAAAGCTCAGTGCCTGGCTTTGGGTTTTATCGAAACTGAGCAACTTTGTCCAGCAAAGGCCTGATAAAGACCCGCCTGAGTCGGGTTGGGATACCCCGGCGTTGCATTTTACTTGCATTCACTCAACATCTGCTGAGCCTAACCGCGTCAGCGCCCGCGATTGTAGCTCTCGCCTCAACCATGGCTGTGAGGATGGCTGGGGCTTTAACAGTGTCTCAAGCTCAGAAATCCACCACTCAGGCATTCGCCAGTTGGGCTTTACTTTCAACGCCGCGCAGCATCGCGGAAATCAGCTCCTGGGCATCAAACTTGGTCAGGGCTTCATCTGCCCCAACCTGCCGTGCCTGACTGACACTGATTTCGCTGGAAAGTGAGGTGTGCAAAATAATGTAAGCCGATGCCAGCCGGTTATCGTTTTTCACCTCAAATGCCAGCTCGTAACCATCGAGCCCGGGCATTTCGATGTCGCTTACCAGAATATCCACCGGATGCCGGGCCTCGGCGTTCTGAGTCATAATTTCCAGCGCATCGCGGCCATTGGACGCCACCTGATAGTGAATATTGATGGCATCCAGCGCATCCGACAGCTGCTTTCTGGCAACTTTGGAGTCGTCCACCAGCAAAATATTCATGGGTTTAAGCTGCTCGCGCTGCACATCGGTCAAAATACCAATGCGCCTGTCTTCCTTGATGGGGAAAATTTTCGACAGCAGCAACTCCACATCCAGCAGCTGCACCAGGGCATCCTGATAGCGGGTCACACCGGTGAGGAAAGCATTCCGGCCGAGGTTATCCGGTGGCGGCAGAATGTCGCGCCAGTTGCACTCAATAATCTTGTCGATGCCACGCACCAAAAAGCCAATCACCATCCGCTGGCAGTCGGTAATGATGATAAAGCTCTTTTGCTTTTCTTCTTCGCTTATCGGCGGGTAGCCCACAGCCGCAGCCATATCAATAACTGAAATGGTATGGCCCCGCACTGTGGCCGTACCCAACACCGCCGGATGGGACTGAGGTAAGGCGTTTAAGTGGGTGTAAGGCACCAGTTCACGGATTTTAAGGGTGCCCATGGCAAACAGCTGCCGGCGGCTAAGATGAAATAACAGTAACCCCTGAGACTGATTGGCTTTACTTTTCATAACTCCCCTTCACATCTGCCGCCATCTGGCGGCATTTGGACTGGCTAATGCCACCCCGCAACAACGCATCATCACAACGGTGCTGCTGCACGCCTACAACTGAGACTCCAGTGGCAGCAGCGACAGCACATCGGCCATAAAACGGCGCCAGAAGCCAGCCTGAGGCTCAGCATAAAGTATCTGGCCGGTTTTTAAATCCTGCCACTGCAAACCATCATCAGCCAGGCTCACCTTATAGGTGTTTTTGCCAAGAAATGTCGGCAGCCAGGCCAGCATCTGCTGATTGAGTTCACTCTGGTCAACCCATACGCCCATCTCGGTGTTGAGCCAGGCCGAGCGGGGGTCGAAATTAAACGAGCCAACAAACAGCGCCTGGTCGTCGAACAAAAAGCTTTTGGCATGCAGACTGGAGCGGGAACTGCCCTTCCAGGAATGACTGGGCTTGCGGCCAGTGGCTTTGACTTCATACAGGGTAACGCCGCCGCGAAGCAGCGCCTCGCGATAGCCTTGATAACCCGAATGCACCGCCAGCACGTCGGTGGCGGCGAGGCTATTGGTGATCACAATCACTTCAATACCCCGTGCCGCCATGTCATTAAGCAGCTTGACGCCATTGTCGGTGGGGACAAAATAAGGGGAGAAGATCACCAGTCGCTGCTTAACGTCAGCAAAAGCCTCAAGCAGCGGCTTAATCATCCACTCATCGGCCTGGCCCTGATGCTTATCGGGCGGATCGGCAAACACAGTCGCCTGGCCCCAAAACCAGCCTATGCGGTTGTCTGCCATGTGCCGAAGCAATGGCGACTTGGTGAGTCTTTGAATATAAGGATGTTCTTCAAGCTTCGCCTTTTGGGTATCTATGTTGCTGTAGGCTGCGGCAAGCTCATCTTTGGCGTTCTCCAGGCTTGAGAATGCCTCCACCGGATAACTGCTGGCGGCATTCCAGTAGCGGTCAAACTGATCCGAGACTTCATCCACCACAGGCCCGGCCATCAGCAAATCCAGATCGCCAAATTCCACCGCTTCGTCGTTGGAGAAATACTCATTGCCGATATTACGACCGCCCACCACACTCAGGCGGTTATCCACCGTCAGCGACTTATTGTGCATTCGATGATTCATACGGGCGAAGTCACCCATAAACGACAAAGCGCGCAGGCTGCGATGTGCAGACGGGTTATACAGGCGAACGCCGATATTGGGGTGGCTGGACATCACGGCCAGCTGATAGTCAATGTTGGCACTGGCGGTGTCGTCCAACAGCAAACGTACCCGCACGCCGCGCTCGGCCGCTTCCATCAGCTGCCAGGCGAGCAGCCGTCCGGTGTCATCATTACGGAAAATATAATATTGCAGGTCGATACTGCTGCTCGCCGACTGGATCAATGCCAATCGGGCCACCATGGCATCCAGACCATCAAACAGCGGCAACACCGCGCTTTGACCCGGATGCTGAGACAGCGGCTCGGCCAGATAACCGGCAATTAAGCTGTCCTCGGGCGAGGTCAGCTTAATGGATTTTTCCACATCCTTGAGTTCCGGCAGGCTGGCGCAGCCGCCAAGGGTCATGCAGCCAAAGAGCATCAGCCAGAAAGAGCGACGGGCAGAAGGCCGGGGCATGAGTTTGAATTCCTTTCAATATCAATTGGATTAATCTTGCAACGAATATAACACATCGTACACCAATTGATCCCAGCCATCGGCAGAAAACGCCTGTTCCCGCAAGCTTCGCACCTGACTGACCGCATGCACAGGCGCTGCGCCGCGGCGCATCATGTAGGCCGCCAGCAACAGGCCGGTTCTGTCGTTACCCAGGGCACAGTGCACCAGCACGGGCACAGATTTGGCCTCCCAGGTATCAATCCAGTTAAGGCTTTCCTGTATCACCTGAGTGTAAAGCTGCAGGTCTTCATCCCGCGGAGGCACATTGCGCGGCAGTGGCCGGTGTAGATGGGCAATACCCGCCGCCGGCAGCGCAGCCGGATCGCCAATGTCGTCGGAAAACGACACCAGGGCACCAATACCGGCCTGTTTCAGTTCGCCCAGATCCCAGGGCTCAAAGCAAGGGCCGCAGCGTCCTGCCAGCACCCCGTCAACCATCCAATACAGGTGTTTCATCGTAATCCCCGTCAGGTGTAATGGGGCCATTATGCCAGATTGGACAGCGGAGGGGATTTGATAGAGCGCAGTATTTTTTCCAATAGCGTGCGTTAAAACGCCAATTGGCGGGATTCGAGCGACAACAGGCTGGATTTCATCTCAAGACCCCAGGCATAACCGGTTAAGCTGCCGCCTTTGCCTATCACCCGGTGGCAGGGCACTATGATGGCGATGGGGTTAGCGCCATTGGCAGCGCCGACGGCTCTGACAGCCTTGGGGCGTGCGATGCGGTTGGCAATGTCGCTGTAGCTACAGGTTTCACCAAATGGAATGGCCGCCAGCGCCCGCCAGACATCGCGCTGAAAATCAGTGCCCTTCGGTGCCAGCGTCAACTCAAAAGTGTCAAGGTTGCCGGCAAAGTAGTCACCAAGCTGCGCACAGGCTGCGTGCAAATGCGCCTGTGCAGCCTCGATGCTGCCTGCACAGGCGCCCTGCTCTGCCGTGAGCGTTGGCGATGCAACCAGATGCATCAGCCCTGTCGCACTGGCTCCCAGCCACAAGGAACCCACCGGTGATTGAAGCTCGCACAGGGCCACGCAGGGCGCCGGAGTGGCAAAGGTGAGCCTGGTTTGCTTGGTTGTCATATGCTTATCCTTTTCAAAATATTGGCGAGCTGATGGCCTTATTTGACTGACACAGCGCGCCGCTGCTATTTGTCCGAGCTGTTTTGCTGCTGTGGTTGGCATGTTAAATCCAGATGCCACAGCGCCAGGGTTAAGTAGCTGCCCCAGGGAGATGCACCTTTGACAAGCGCATCCTGCGCCGCAACAGCCTGTGTCGCTATCCCCAGTGCAGCCAGGCGCTGACGCACCACCAGATCCCCGGTCAGCAGCACATCCGGCTCAGATAAACCGCGCATTCGCGCGTAGCTGACGGTCCATGGGCCTATGCCTTTCACCGCCAGCAGCGCTTCCGCGCTCGGCTCAGCATCCCTGAATGCCGCCGCCAGTGCCTGCAGCGCAAGTTTGCGGGCGCCGGGCATTTTCAGGCTTTCAAGGCTCCCACGCTCAACAGCGCCGGGCTCAGGAAACACCCGACAGCGGCGGCCGCCAAGATCAACATACCCCGAGGTTTCGTCTACCAACCGATTCAATAGTTGGGTGGCCTGCACCAGGCTTACCTGTTGCCCAAGTACTGCCCGGCAACTTGCCTCGAAAAAGCTCCCGGCACCGGGCAGTGGCATCACTGGCAGTGGTGCATGAAGCTCCCCGGAAGCAAAGTCACAGGTAGCCACCCGGCGCAGCAGCGCAGCCATATGCTCACCAATCAGTGGCAGATTGGCATCGATATCGAGTATCCGCTTGATTTCCGCGAGCCACCGGCTGAGCCTGGCGCTGTCTTTGCCGGGATAGATGTGTACATTCAGCGCATGCTTTTTTGCAACAAGGCTCGCCTCAAACCAGCCTGCTTCACCTTCAATACGCAGCGTACGGCCATAGCAAGGCGTGCCATCTGTGCTTACAAACCACTCGGCGCCTTCAATGGCCCGAGCCATAAAAAACTGTCTCAGCGCCATAAAATCATAGGGTGGCCTGAAGCCCAACATCAGACACAGCCCTTCGCTTGGCCGACTGGCCTGTTTGCTCGAGCGCGAAGATGTCCGCACCTGCCCTGGGGTCAGGTTCAGCGCCGCTTTGAACACTTCATTGAAGCGGCGCAGTGAGCCATACCCTGCGGCAAAGGCGACATCGGTAATAGACAACTCTGTTTGATGCAGCAACGCCTTGGCGAGCAACAAACGCCGATAGTCGCCATAGGCCTTGGGTGACATCCCCAGTTGCTCCTGAAACAGCTTACGTAAGTAGCGGCTGCCCACCCCCAGCCTCGCCGCCAGCGCCTCCATGGCTGCGGCGCCGTCACTATCCCTCGCATTCAGGGCACCTGCGTCTATCAGCGCCATGGCACGGTTTAAGGTGGTTGCCGTACCACGCCAGGGGGCAGAGCCCGGCGCGGATTCTGGACGGCAGCGCAGACAGGGGCGTAATCCGGCCGCCGCTGCAGCCTGCGCTGTCGCGAAGTAACGCACGTTTTCTTCTTTGGGCGACGGCGCCGGACACACAGGACGGCAGTAGATCCCGGTGGAAAATACACCGGTAAAAAACAGCCCATCGAAGCGCGTATCGCGACTTAAGCGGGCACGCTGGCAGGTTTCGGGACTCGGCAGGGGCAAAGACATGGTCTGTCCTTAGCGTTTGCGCTTTGGTTGTGGCGCTATTAGCGGAATGGCTTCACTCTACCGCAGTCGCCCTGCCCCAACCAGCGGAAATCGGCCCTCAATATCAGTCACTGAAAAAGCAACACACTGCCGGTATTTGCGATATGCTGTGCCATCAGTAAATGCAACTCGTTATCTATTAAGACATTGCCAATGAAAACCCTGTTTCGACTGTTCGAGCGCTGGACCACTGCCCTGCCCGAATCGGATGCTTCGCAGCCACCGTCAACCCTGTTTGCTTTTTGTCGTCATTACACCAAAAGCTTTGAAATTCCGTTAATTTGCATGTCGGTGCTCACCGCTATCCTCGCCATGCTCGAAGTGTCCTTATTCGGATTTATGGGGCAATTAGTTGATTGGCTTGCCAATAAAGACCCCGGTAGCCTGCTTCAGGATGAAGGCGCTTATCTGCTTGGAATGACCCTGCTGGTACTTGTCGCCATTCCTATTTTGGTGCTGCTGCACGCGCTGATTGCCTACCAAAGCTTGCTGGGCAATTACCCCATGTCTATTCGCTGGCTTGCACACCGCTATTTATTGAAGCAAAGCATTGGTTTTTATCAAAATGAATTTGCCGGGCGCATTGCGACCAAGGTGATGCAGTCAGCGCTGGCAGTGCGGGAAACCGTGATGAAGCTGCTCGATGTGGCCGTGTACATTCTTGTGTATTTCACCTCGATGCTGGTCATCATTGCCAGCAGTGACTGGCGGCTGATGATCCCGATGTTGGTATGGCTTGGGATCTACATTGGCCTGCAAATTTACTTTATTCCACGGCTGAAACGCGTCTCTACCGAGCAGGCGGATGCGCGTTCCACCATGACCGGACGCATTGTTGACAGCTACACCAATATTTCCACCGTGAAACTGTTTTCCCACACCCAGCGTGAAGCGGATTATGCCCGCGACGCCATGGGCGGCTTTTTGGATACCGTGTACCGCCAAATGCGCCTGGTGACCGGGCTCAATGTCAGCGTGCAAATCATCAACTATGTGCTGGTCTTTGCCGTGGCGGCAATTGCGATTGCGCTTTGGACCGAGCAAGCCATCACCATTGGCGCCATTGCCATTGCAGTCAGTCTGGCGCTGCGCCTCAACGGCATGAGTCAATGGATCATGTGGGAGGTAAGCTCGCTGTTTGAAAATATTGGCACAGTGGTGGATGGTATGAACACCCTCTCCAAGCCCACGCAAATTATGGACGCCCCCAATGCCAAGGCGCTGCAGGTCAGCAAAGGGGAAATCCACTATCAGGGCGTGAGCTTCCACTATGGTGAAGGCAGCGGCGTGATTGAAGGGCTGGAGCTCAATATCCGCCCGGGCGAGAAAGTGGGCCTGGTTGGTCGCTCCGGCGCCGGTAAGTCGACTCTGGTGAACCTGCTGATGCGCTTTTACGATGTTGAGAAAGGCGAAATCCGTATCGATAATCAAGCGATTCAGGAAGTTACTCAGGATTCGCTGCGGGCCCACATTGGCATGGTGACCCAGGATACTTCGCTGCTGCACCGTACTATTCGCGAGAACATCCTTTATGGTCGTCCCGATGCCAGCGAAGAAGAGCTTAACAATGCCATCGACCGGGCTCAGGCGCGGGAGTTTATTGAGCAGCTAAGTGACCCATCAGGCAACCACGGTTTGGACGCCATGGTGGGCGAGCGTGGTGTGAAGCTTTCTGGCGGTCAGCGCCAGCGCATTGCCATTGCCCGGGTGCTTTTGAAAGACGCGCCCATTCTGATTTTGGATGAGGCCACCTCGGCGCTCGACTCGGAAGTGGAAGCGGCGATTCAGGAAAGCCTGTATCAACTGATGGAAGGTAAAACCGTGATTGCCATTGCCCACCGACTGTCGACCATCGCCGCCATGGACCGCCTTATCGTGCTCGATAACGGCAAAATCGTTGAACAAGGCAGCCACAAAGAGCTGGTCGCACACGGCGGGATTTACGCCCAGCTGTGGGCACATCAGACTGGCGGTTTCCTCGGCACCGAGTAACAAAACTTCGATAAAAAAGCTCAGCCTTGGCTGAGCTTTTTTATTACCCGCTGTTTTTATTTTTATTTTGCTTCTTTTGCTTCCTTTTGGGATTGGTGTACAAGCGGATGTGCCACCAATCATTTTTATCATCGCTGGCAGTAATAATCGATTGAGTAGCAGGCGAGTGACTGATCAGGTGACTTTGCAAAGCAGAAGCGACCTGGCAGGCGATGGATAGGTCCAGATTGGGATACGCTCCAGATTGGGATAAGCTTAGATACCGCGAGAAAACAAAATCCGGAAAGAAAACGCCGGCCAGACTGCCAGCCCTGAAAGCCTAAAAAGAAAAAACCACCCGATTGGGTGGTTTGGTATTTGGTGGAGCTACGCGGGATCGAACCGCGGACCTCTTGCATGCCATGCAAGCGCTCTCCCAGCTGAGCTATAGCCCCGAAATCTTCACTGAATAAGCAAAAACTTCAGAAAATGTGGCATCCATTGGATACCGCCGTGCCATCCGAGATAGCGCGGTGCCCCACCGCCCTAAGGCTTTAGAACAAGAAAATGTGGCATCCCCTAGGGGATTCGAACCCCTGTTACCGCCGTGAAAGGGCGGTGTCCTAGGCCTCTAGACGATGGCATCCCCTAGGGGATTCGAACCCCTGTTACCGCCGTGAAAGGGCGGTGTCCTAGGCCTCTAGACGAAGGGGACCCCGGACCACTGTTATCCTCGGTGACGAGCACTGGTTTTACGAAACTCAGCGAAAATTGGCATCCACTGGATACCGCCGTGCCATCCGAGATAGCGCGGTGTCCCACCGCCCGAGGGCTTTAGAACAAAAAATTGGCATCCCCTAGGGGATTCGAACCCCTGTTACCGCCGTGAAAGGGCGGTGTCCTAGGCCTCTAGACGAAGGGGACCCCGGACAGAGAAACTTGGTGGAGCTACGCGGGATCGAACCGCGGACCTCTTGCATGCCATGCAAGCGCTCTCCCAGCTGAGCTATAGCCCCTTGCTTCTCTTACTGCATTTGAGTGTGCTGCCAGCGTTGCTGACACCGTGTCTCGACTGCGTGGCGCATTCTATGCAGCACACCAAAATGTGTCAACGCCTTTTTTAGGAATTTATCCTATCTGCTACAAAATCAACCGCTTTGGAGATTCTTTGCTCAGAACGGGCCTTTCCGATGAGTTCCAGGGTGATATCCAGTGCAGGTGACTGCCCTGCCCCGGTCACGGCTACACGCAGTGGCATACCCACTTTCCCCATTCCCACTTCCAGCTCAGTGGCAGTATCTTCAATGGCTTGGTGAATAGCTTCACGGTTCCATTCGGTCAGCGCAGCCAGTTTCTGCTGCACCAGCTTGAGCGGCTCAAGCGCAACACCACGCAGATGCTTCTTGGCTTGGTCGGCATCAAACTCTTCAAAGTCCTCATAGAAGTAGCGGCTGGAGGCAGCCAGCTCTTTCAGAGTCTTGGCGCGCTCAGACAAAGCCGTCACCACAGCAGCAAGGGCTGGACCATTGCTGGTATCAATGCTCTGATCCTTCATGTGCCACTCAAGGTGGGTAGCCACATATTCAGGGTCAAGCGACTTAATATAGTGCTGGTTCAGCCACAACAGCTTTTCACTGTTAAAGGCAGAAGCGGCTTTATTGATGTCGTGTACATTGAAAAACTCAATCATCTCTTCGCGGGAGAAGATCTCCTGATCGCCATGGGACCAACCCAGACGCACCAGATAATTGAGCAATGCTTCCGGCAGATAGCCGTCATCACGGTACTGCATTACGCTCACAGCGCCGTGGCGCTTGGACAGCTTGGCGCCATCATCACCCAGGATCATGGACACATGACCATACTCAGGCACAGGTGCACCCAGCGCTTTGAGGATGTTGATCTGACGTGGGGTGTTATTGATATGGTCTTCACCGCGGATCACGTGGGTGATGCCCATATCCCAGTCATCAATCACTACGCAAAAGTTATAGGTAGGGCTGCCATCGGTGCGGCGAATGATAAGGTCATCCAGCTCTTCATTGGCGATTTCGATACGACCACGAACCTGATCGTCAAACACCACACTGCCGCCCTGTGGGTTCAAAAAGCGCACCACATGTGGTTCACCTTCAGCGCGAGGCGCCGCGCCGCGGCAGCAACCATCGTACTTCTGACGCTCACCCTTGGCCGCCTGCTTTTCACGCACGGCTTCCAGACGCTCTTTGGAGCAATAGCATTTGTAGGCGGTACCGTTTTTCAGCATACCGTCGATGATTTCGTTGTAACGGTCAAAACGCTTGGTCTGATAGTAAGGACCCTCATCCCAGTTCAGGTTGAGCCACTCCATACCTTCCAGAATGGCGTCCACCGCCTCCTGGGTAGAGCGCTCAAGGTCGGTATCTTCAATACGCAGCACGAACTCGCCCTGATTGGCACGGGCATGCAGCCAGGAATACAGTGCGGTACGGGCGCCACCAACGTGCAGGAATCCGGTTGGGCTGGGAGCAAAACGGGTTTTAACGGTCATATGAGACATTTGCCTATAAAACGAAGGGCCACTTGGGCCTTGTGTGGACGAAATTTTACTATTCTATCAGTGTCTGTTGCCGATGGAAAATCGGCGCAGCAGTCTTTGCCACGACGGTCGCTTCCAGCGTCAATTTCCCCCTTTTCGGCTAACTTTCGTCCGGTTAAGCCTTTCGAGCATCAAAGGGCATGAGCTTATAGAACAAAAGAATGAGCAGCATTTAGAGAACAGCGTGCTTTTATCCTATGCTTGCTGTGAGCAAACACAGGAAAAAGCCGATGGCCAATGTCAGTCAATCTGCGTCACTGGACAGCATCGCCGCCTATTTAAAGCGCCTGCATGGCTGCGATCAGGACACGGCCCAGCGCGAGGCGCGGGAAGTCATGCAAAACCTGATGGCCATGCGCCAGAAGGGTTTTATCAATGGCTGGTACTTCGATGAACGTGGTCATTTGGAACTGCTGCCAAGTGATGCGGTACTCAAACACCTGTCGCCGCCCAAATAACCGCCTTATATAAAGAGCTTACCCCATCACCCCAACTTGCGCCGGCCAACGCAAACGACTCCATCGGGCAGCAAAATAGGCGGGAATCCACCCATCGCCCGCAAAACAGTGAGCGGCCGCTCACACACAGCATCCACACCCTTGCGCCAGATCACATTCGCAACCCTTTCATTACCAACGAGTTAACTCATTGTTAAACACTTTGGCCTGGTCTTTGCCTATAACTATATAGACCTCGAGGGAAAACAACGCGGTATCCCAACCTTCGGGAAACGGAAAAAACACCTATAACGAACCAAGGGAATTCAACAATGAAACAGAACAAACGCTCACCCCTGCAATCTCTCGCCTTGTTTGGCAAAACCAGCCTGGCTGCCGCCCTGCTCGGTCTGAGCCTCGGTGCCGCCGCCGAGCCGGTGGAAATCAAGTTCTCCCACGTCGTGGCCGAAAATACCCCCAAGGGCCAGATGGCACTGAAATTCAAAGAGCTGGTTGAGACCCGCCTGCCCGGTGAATACAAGGTCAGCGTGTTCCCCAATTCACAGCTTTTTGGCGATAACAACGAACTGGCGGCCCTGCTGCTGAACGACGTGCAACTGGTTGCCCCGTCGCTGTCAAAGTTCGAGCGTTACACCAAGAAACTGCAAATCTTTGATTTACCATTCCTGTTTGAAGACATGGCCGCAGTTGATCGCTTCCAGCAGAGTGAGGCCGGTCAGAAACTGCTGAACTCCATGAGCCGCAAAGGCGTGGTTGGCCTGGGTTACCTGCACAATGGTATGAAGCAGTTTTCCGCCAACAACCCGCTGTCACTGCCAACCGATGCCCAGGGCAAGAAGTTCCGCATTATGCCATCGGATGTGATTGCCGCTCAGTTTGAAGTGGTGGGTGCCATCCCGGTGAAAAAGCCATTTTCCGAAGTGTTCACCCTGCTGCAAACCCGCGCCATTGACGGTCAGGAAAACACCTGGTCAAACATCTATTCAAAGAAATTCTTTGAAGTACAAACCCATATCACCGAAAGCAACCACGGCGTGCTCGACTATATGGTGGTGACCTCTGACACCTTCTGGAAGAGCCTGCCAAAAGACAAGCGTGACGTTATCAAGCAGTCGCTGGACGAAGCCATTGCCCTGGGTAACGAACTGGCGCTGAAGAAAGCCGATGAAGACCGTCAGCTTATTCTCGATTCCAAGCGTGTTGAATTGGTCACCCTGACGCCAGCCCAGCGCCAGGCCTGGGTGAATGCCATGCGTCCGGTTTGGGCCAAGTTTGAAGACAAAATCGGCAAAGATCTGATTGACGCTGCCGAAGCCGCCAACAAACCCTGACATTGACTGGGGCGCCTGCGCCCCAAGCTGCCTTTATCACCAGGGACGATGATTGACCAAGGATGGTACAAAAATCCCGGGGAGAGCTTTCGTGATTTCTCGTATTTTAGGTTACATAGAAGAAGGTTTTCTCAACCTTCTCATCACCATGATGACACTGCTGGTGTTTGTCGAGGTGATTGCCCGCTTCTTTTTCAACACCGGCTTTTTGTGGATCCAGGAGCTGACACTGACCATCTGTGGTTGGTTTGTACTCTTTGGCATGTCTTACGGCATCAAGGTAGGCGCGCACATTGGTGTGGATGCCTTCGTCAAGAAGCTGCCCCAGGGTCCCCGCCGGATCACCGCACTGATTGCTGTCACCATTTGTCTGGCCTACTGCGCCATGTTCCTTAAGGGCAGCTGGGATTATCTGTCGCAGATTTATCAGATTGGTATTGGCATGGAAGATCTCGATGTGCCCGCCGCCCTGATGAAGCACATGAGCGAAGACTTTGCCTGGGACGTGATGCGTATCGACCCAGAAGATCCGGCCATTCCCCTGTGGATCAGTCAAAGTATTCTGATTATCGGCTTCGCCATGCTGACCTGGCGCTTTATCGAACTGGCCGTTGCCATTTTCCGCGGTGCCTCAGTGGGCTTCAGTTTCCACGATGAAGCCAAAGAAAGCATGCATCTGGCCGATGGCAGCCCGGAAGCCGACAACAATAACAATGACGGAGCCAAGTCATGACCATAGCCACCCTGTTTTTGACCCTGCTGGTGTGCATGCTGCTGGGCATGCCGATAGCCATCGCCCTTGGCTTCTCCAGCATGTTGACCATCCTGCTGTTTTCCAATGACTCGCTGGCATCGGTCGCCCTCAAGCTCTATGAGGCCACTTCGGAGCACTACACCCTGCTCGCGATCCCCTTCTTTATTCTATCGTCGGCGTTTTTGTCCACCGGCGGCGTGGCAAGACGCATCATCGACTTTGCCATGGACAGCGTTGGCCACATTCGCGGCGGTCTTGCCATGGCGTCCGTGATGGCCTGTATGCTGTTTGCGGCGGTGTCAGGTTCGTCTCCTGCCACAGTAGCGGCCATCGGCTCAATCGTGATTGTCGGCATGGTACGCGCCGGCTATCCGCAAAAGTTCGCCGCCGGGGTTATCACCACTTCGGGCACTCTGGGCATTCTTATTCCGCCCTCAATTGTGATGCTGGTGTACGCCGCAGCCACAGAAGTATCGGCCGCCCGCATGTTTATGGCAGGTCTTATTCCCGGCTTGATGATGGGTATGCTGCTGATGCTCGCCATTTATATTGTGGCACGCATCAAAAACCTGCCATCACGCCCCTTCCCCGGCATCAAGGCACTGTCACTTTCCAGCGCTAAAGCCATGGGTGGTCTGGCATTGATTTTCATCGTGCTTGGCTCGATTTATGGCGGTGTGGCCAGCCCCACCGAGGCTGCGGCCGTGGCGTGCGTGTATGCCTACCTCGTAGCCGTGTTTGGTTATCGCGACATTGGCCCGCTGAAAAACGTGCCTTGGCGGAAAGAAGGTGAAGCCATTATTGCCGCCATTGGCCGCAACCTGCTGCATGTGGTGCTGGGGCTGATTAAAACCCCAACCGATAAAGAAGTGCGCAACGTGGTGCGCGACGGTGCCAAGGTCAGCATTATGCTGCTGTTTATCATCGCCAACGCCATGCTGTTTGCCCACGTGTTGACCACAGAGCGCATTCCGCACCTGATTGCTGAAACCATTGTTGGCTGGGGTCTGCCGCCCTGGGGCTTCCTGATCATTGTGAACCTGCTGCTGTTGGCTGCGGGTAACTTTATGGAACCTTCGGCAATTCTGCTGATTATGGCGCCCATCTTGTTCCCGATTGCGGTGCAGCTTGGCATTGACCCTATTCACCTTGGGATCATCATGGTGGTGAACATGGAAATCGGCATGTTAACGCCGCCGGTGGGGCTTAACCTGTTTGTGACGGCGGGCATTACCGGGCGCAGCATCGGCTGGGTTATTCACGCCTGTCTGCCATGGCTGCTTCTGCTGCTGGGCTTTTTGGTGCTTATCACTTATGTGCCGCAAATCAGCCTGTTCCTGCCCGAATACCTGGACAGCCTGAAAGGCTTTTAAACATCCATGGGGCAAGGCTTGATCCCTGCCCCATTTTGAGCGAGCCTAAGCCATAGATTTACTATGGCTTTTTCTATTTGAGATTGGGATAAATGCCGCTGACGCCCACGGTAAAACGACGTTTGAAAAACACAGCATTGGTGCTTGTTGGCCTGCTGCTGGTGCTTTACCTCACCTGGTCATGGCATATCCGCAGTGGCATGGCCGAGCTGTCTGAAAACTCACAAAAACAGCTCAGTGAACTGGTGAGTTTGCTCGACAGCCTGCTGCTGCGCTTTGAAACCATCCCCCATGTACTCTCCACCAACCCTATGCTGGCCGATGCGCTGCTGGATCAGCGCAATCAGGAGAAAATCAGCCGCCTGAATCTGTATCTGGAAGAGCTGCGCCACATCACCGAGGCATCAGACATCTACCTTATCGACGCCCTGGGCGTAGCCGTGGCAGCCAGCAACTGGCAACAGCCCTATTCGTTTGTCGGCCAGGACTACTCCTTCCGCCCGTATTTCACCGAGGCTATTGCCGGTGGTCAGGGCAGCTACTACGCCGTGGGCACAGCCTCCAACCGGCGCGGCTTTTACTTCTCGTTTCCGGTGCTGGATAAAGGCGGCGTGCTCGGCGCCATTGTGGTGAAGCTGGATTTGACCGATATCGAAACCCAGGCCGCCGGGGTCGCCCAGGCGGGCCAGTACGATTTTATTATCACAGACCCAGACGACATCGTCTTTGCCTCCAACCGGCCCGAATGGCGCCTCACCTCACTCACGCCGCTGACCCAAAGCAAGCAATATGCACTTAATGCCAGCAAACGTTACGCCAAGCGGCAAATCAACGAACTTGCCATACATCCTGCCTACCGCGGCGTTGGCAAAGCGCTCAGCACCTATCGTATCGGCAAAGGCGCAGACGCGGCAGATTATCTGGATACCGCGATTTTGATGACAAAGGCCGGCTGGCGGGTACATGTGCTTAGCCCTTTGGGCGAGGTCTACGCCGCCCTGTATCAGGTGTTGCTGCTTGCGGCTACCTGCTATGGCCTGCTGCTGCTGTTTACCCTGCTGCAATTCGAGCGCCGTCGCAGCCTTGCCAGGATGCAGCAATCCAGGGATGAGCTTGAGCGGCGGGTTGAAGAGCGCACCGCCGAGCTGCAAGCGGCCAACACCCAATTGAAAGACACCCAGGATGAGCTTATTCAAGCAGCCAAGCTCACCGTGGTGGGCAGCCTGTCAGCAAGTATTAACCATGAGCTTAATCAGCCACTTGCCGCGATTCGCAGTTACACCCAGAACACCCAGACCTTCCTTGAGCGGGACATGCCACAGCGGGCCCGCGAGAATCTGGCCATCATTCTTGAACTCACCGACCGCATGGCCGAAATTGTCGGCCAATTCAAAAGCTTCACCCGTAAAAGTCAGGGTAAGGATCGGGCGGTGGCGCTGGATGAATGTCTGGCGCAGGCCCTGACCATAGTGCAGCCAGAAATCGACAAACAGCAGGTGGCACTGAGTGTCAGCGCCGATCGCGACGATCTCAGGGTGTGGTGCGACGGCACCCGCTTGCAGCAGGTGCTGGTTAACCTTATCAGCAACGCCCTGACCGCCATGGCCCAAAGTGAGCATAAACGGCTGCACATCAGTCTGATTGAAGGCGATCCACTGCTTATTCGCATTCAGGATTCTGGCCCCGGCGTGCGCGACAGCCTGATGGAAAAAATATTCGAACCCTATTACACCACCAGTGAGCGGCAGGGACTGGGCCTTGGACTGTCGATTTCCCGCCGCATGATTGAATCCATGCAGGGGGACATTCGCGTCTCCAATGCCCCCGAAGGCGGCGCCATTTTCGATATCGCCCTGCCCGCTTACAGCCCAGAGAAGGCACAATATGAGTCTTGATAATCTTGATGGCATCCAGGTACTTATCGTCGATGACGAGCCACATATCGGCACAGTGCTGGTGCAGTTATTTGAGCTTGAGGGCATTCGCGCCCTGGCCACCACAGACCCGCGTCAGGCGGCCACCCTTATCAGTCGCGACTGGCCCGGCGTGGTAGTCAGCGACGTTAATATGCCATCCATGGATGGCATTTCGCTGCTCGGCAAATGCAACGCCATCGATGCCAGTCTGCCGGTGGTATTGCTGACAGGTTTTGGTGATATTGCCATGGCCGTCAATGCGTTAAAGCAAGGCGCCTATGATTTTCTGGAAAAGCCATTCAATAACGAACATATGCTGGATGTGGTCAAACGGGCGCTGGAAAAGCGTGCCCTGACTCTGGAAAACCGTAATCTGAAAAAGGCGTTGGAGGCTCACGCCATTCCCGGGCCTAGGATCCTGGGTAACAGCCCGGGCATAGTTCGGCTTAGAAATCTGATAGACATGGTGCTCAGCACCCCGGCCGATGTACTGATTGAGGGCGAAACCGGCACCGGCAAAGAGCTGGTTGCCCGCTGTCTGCACGACCACAGCCCGCGCCATCAGGCCAACTTTGTGGCCATTAACTGCGGCGCGATTCCGGAAAACCTGATAGAAAGCGAGCTTTTCGGCGCAGAAGCCGGCGCCTTTACCGGCATCGATAAAGCCCGGGTCGGCAAGTTCGAATTTGCCAATGGTGGTACCCTGTTTTTGGATGAGATTGAGTCAACGCCGCTGTCGTTGCAGGTGAAATTGCTGCGGGTACTGGAAGACAGAAAAGTAGAGCGTCTTGGCTCCAATAAGTCAATTGCGCTGGATATTCGGGTCGTTGCCGCCACCAAGGTAGATTTAAAGCAGTTGTGCGACACTGGCGAGTTTCGTCAGGATTTGCTGTATCGGCTCAATCTGGTGACCATCCCCATTCCGCCGCTGCGTGAGCGCAGAGAAGACATTCCGCTGCTGTTTTTGCACTTTGCCCGGGTGGCATCGGCCCGCTACCACAAGGAGCTGATTTACCCCAGCGCCGAGCATCATGCCCGCATGGCCGCCCACGACTGGCCCGGCAATGTGCGTGAGCTTCGCAATCTGGCCGAGCGCTACGTGCTGCTGGGGGCCGAATCAGCTTTTGCTGCCAGTCTTGGCGGCGCGGCGCAGCTGCATTCGGGGATGTCGTTAAGTCAGCGGGTCGAGTTTTTCGAGCGGGTACTGATTGAAGAAGCTCTGTCCCACAATCGCGGCTCCATCAAGCTCACCATGGAGCAGTTGGAACTGCCGCGAAAAACCCTTTACGACAAGATGCGCAAGTACGAGCTTGACCGTAAACACTACCTTAATGACAGCCCCGACGAAATTTGAACCCACGAAGATGAGCCGAGCGTGCTGACAAGGTACCAGCGGGCAACAGCTTGAGGGCCACCACGCCAGCCAGTGCCAACAGCAGCAGTGAGCCAAACACCACTGCTGGCCACTGCCCATGGTGCCAAAATGGCATCAGGAAAGGGCCACCAAGGGATGCACCAAGGTAATAGGCACAAAGATAAAGTGCCGATGCCTTGGCCCTGTGACCTGTGGCTCTGAGCGCGACCTGGCTGTTGCAACAGGCATGGATAAGGAAAAAGCCTGCGGCGCTCAGCAAGAAGCCACCGACAATGGCCTGTGTGGTATCAAACAGGGTGATGAGGCTGCCTGTCACCATCATCGCAAGCGACACCAACACCACTGATGCCACTCCGAAGCGGGCTACCAGGGTGCCGGAGCGATAAGCGCACAGGGTGCCACTGAGGTAGCACAGGAAAATCAGCGTTACCCCGAAACGGCTCCAGTGAAACGGCGCCTCGAGCAAGTGCAGCTGAATAAAGCTGAACTGATTGACCATCACCATAAATGCCAGACCGCCAAGCAGATAAAATAGTCGCAGCTGAGGGTTGGCAAGGTGCATGGCAAAGCCTTGCCAGGCACTCGACGCCGGTATTTGAGCTGACGGGCGCTCGGCCTTGCCGTTCGTGGCTTTCGCGTTGCCCTTCTCTGCATTCGCGGTGCTCGTCGCAGCTTTCCCCTGATGACTCTGGCCAAAGGGGGATAACAGATAATGACTGAGGCCAACCGATACCAAAGTTACTGCGGTCAGCAGCAGCGCGGCGCCTTGCCAGCTCAGGTACTCGGCCATCAGGCCACCCAGAATTCGCCCGACAATTCCGCCAAAACTGTTGGCCGCAATATAAAAGGCTCCAGCCTTCATTAGCGCGGACAGCGGTAAAGACTCGCGCATAAACGCCATGGCAATAGCGGGCACCGCCGCCAGCAAAATCCCCTGAACCAACCTCAGCCCCAAAATGCCATGCCAGCTGTCAATCAGCAGCATCAGCGGATTCGACAGTGCCAGCAGCCACAGACTGACAATAAGCGGTTGATAGCGGCCGATACTGTCGGACAAGAGCGCATAGCCAAGCAGCGACAGCGCCAGCGAAAAGCTGGTCACAGATAAAATCAAGGTAGCCTCGCCACCGGCAACAGCAAACTGCTCAGCCAACATCGGCAACATACCCTGCATCAGATAAAGGTTGATGTACACCACCACCGAGGCCAGCGCCAGGCCATGGATAAGTCTTTTGGCATTTGCCCTTGAAATTCTGCCCGACACCGCAACTCCAGCCAAAATGCAACTTCCAGGATTGCTTCAGGCTAGCGCAAGCCATAACATAACGATAATAGATATATGTAATTCATTTATTGATAATTTTTATATTTAAGACGAGCCACCACCTATGGACATCAAGCAGCTGTCTCATTTGATTGCCGTCTGCGACGCAGGCAGTTTCACCCGCGCAGCCAAACGGCTGGGGTTGGCGCAACCGGCACTCAGCCAAAGCATTAAAAAGCTGGAGCAGGAGCTGGAAGTCACCTTACTGAATCGTACTCAGGGCATGAGCGACCGGGGGATCAGGCTCACCGCCGAAGGCGAAGCACTGCTTGGGCACGCCCGCTTGATAGTCAATCAGCTGCATCAGGCCAAGGCGCAAATTCGCGCCATGGCAAGCCTCAGTGAGGGCGAAGTCAGGATAGCTGTGCCGGGCATGCTCGGCTCATTCTATTTGCCCTCCCGGTTGATGGCCTTTCGCCACCGCTATCCCGGCGTAAAGCTCAGTCTGTTTGAAGGTGGCACCCGTGATGCGCTCAGAATGCTTGAGCAGGAAGAGGTGGATATTGCCATCATCACCGCCGGTGATTTACGGCCCGAATTTGACTCCTGTCTGCTGCTTACCGAAGAAATGGTGGTGGCGCTTGGCAGCGACCATCCCCTCGCCCAGCACCCAAGCGTTACCCTGGAAGACTTTTTGGCTCATGAGCTGGTGATGTTCAAACCGGGCTATTTTCACCGCGAGTGGCTGTTGTCCCAGGCCAGAGCGCTGGCCATCAGTCCAAATATTGCTTTCGAAACCAACCTGATTAACCTGATTAAACAGCTTGTTTCTCAGGGGTTTGCCATTACCAGTGTGCTGGACATGGTGATTACCGACAAAGACGGCATCGAGAAGCGCTCATTCAATCCACGCATGTTCCTCGATTTGCATATCGCCTGGAAAAAGAAACGTCCGGTCGGAAAAGCAGACCGCAGTTTTGTAGAGTTTTTGCTGGAAAATCAGTAGCCCGCTGTCAATTGCACATAAAAAAAGCCCGGCTAATGCCGGGCTTTTTGCTATGGGTGTTGATTACTTCATCCGACGACGCAGGAAGGCTACCGGTGCCAGCAGCAATGCCAGCCAACCCAGAGAGCCACCCTTGTGTGGATTGTCAGTAATAGATACAGACACCAGAGTCGAATCGCTGTTGCCCTGAGTATCAGTCACAGTCAGGTTGAAGGAAATAACTTCACTGCCACCATTGGCTTCCGGTGCTTTAAACTTAAGCACCGCCTGATCTTTGGCGACAGACACTGACTTACCGCCGAGCTGAGTCCACTTGTAAGTGAGACCGTCGCCGTTGGCATCAGTAGACAGGCTACCATCCAGAGTCAGATTGCTTCCTTCCAGAATAGCCGCAGGAGCACCAACACGAGCTACCGGCTTCACTTCAGGTACATCGAAGCTATAGCTGTCGCTGATAAGCTTGGCCGTCGCGTTGTCGACCTTGTTGGTCAGCACCAGTTCGTTGGCTTTACTGGCCTTACGGGGGATCAGGTCGAAACTCACATCCTGTGCTTCCTGACCTGAAGCCATATCAACGCTCCAGTTTATGCTCTGGCCTTCCTGCTTACCATCGTGGCTGATGTTCGCCACTTCATGACCCGCAGGAATAGAGGCACTCAACAGGTAGGTACGGGTTTCCTGAGTCTTGTTGGCAGCAATGCTGTTGACTACCTTGATAGCTTCGCCGGGCTCCACCAGACCATTGACCTTGGTCTGCGCCGGTGGAGTCACGTCATCGGCTACCCGGGTAAAGATCACCGGCAGGTTGACGGTCGCAACTTTGGTATCAGAGGTTTGCAGCATTACCACTGCCAAGCCATCATCACCTGGCAATACATCAAGATCCCACGCCAGATTCAGGTCGAAATCCTTGTTATCACCACTCAGAGTCACATTGAAGTTATCGCTTGCTTCATTGCTCAGGGTCAGGTGCTTAAGACCATAAGTATCTTTTGCTCCGGCGACGGATGCCTCGTAGTTTTGCACCACGACGTAGTAATCACCGGCAGCGGGGTTACTCACGAGCACTGACTCTTCTGAACCCGCACGGGCCGAACTGGCCACAATGCTAAAGCCGCTGCCATCGTTGTAGAGTACGTAGACATCGAGATCTGGCGAAGTGGTGTAAGCAATGGAAGCCGTAAAATAGAGCGAACCTGCCGGAACCGGGAACTTAAACACGTCTACCTGATCGAAATCGTCGAATGGCTTGCCATTGGTGCTGTCTTCCGCCAGTTTGGACTCCAGCGTTTCGGCCAGTGCAATACCGGCAGAAGCCGATTTAACATCAGGCAAATCAAGCGCTTTCAGGCCAGAAATATTCATCTCATCGGCACTGCGGGTAGCGTTGACTGTGATAAGTGATGGCAAATTACGCTTAGCGGCCTTAACAACCACGGGCATGGCAGCCACTGGATGGGCTGATGAGCTCAGTTTCAGGTTGGCAAAGCCCCAGTCATCGCCGAGCTTGGTCACATCGGCAGTCACAGTAATAAGCTGACTTTCACCCTTTTTCAGAGTAAAGCTTGCCGGCTCAACAGTATAGGCGACATCACCAACCACTTTATCAACTGCTGCGCTCCATTCACCATCGGCTGTGGCGGTGACTTTACGACTCCAGCTGCAGCTGTTTACGCACTTGCTGTCCTGCATAGATGGCAGGTTGAGCTTGCGTGGATCGCCACCGGTATCCGGGTTGGCAATTTCATAGTTCAGCGCAGACTCATCCATGATAAGACCGGTTTTGGCGGCCAAATCCACCCGAATACGACCTGCCCCCACATCGAATGGGTCAGCCACAGTAGTGCCGTCGGCCTTCTTCATCGCCTGAGCGCCGGTGGCGGTCAGCATCAAGGCAGAACGGATATTGTCTGGGGTCCAATCTTTATGCAGAGATTTCAGCAAGGCGCCGGCGCCGGCAACGTGAGGACTTGCCATCGAAGTGCCTGACATCAAGGTGAAATCGGCAGGATCGGTACCGGTTTTATCATGGCCGTACTGCTCATCGGCGTAGGCGGCGTAGATGTCTGAACCTGGGGCTGCGACATAAGGCACCATCACATCAATAGAGCCATTGGGGCCGAGCAATGATGACGCGGATAAAATATCCGCCGGCTTTTCTTTGATAGCCAGCGCCGGGTCAATGGTTAACGTCAGTGCTGGGTTGGCGTCAAGCAGCTTTACAATTTCCAGGCCATCGGCATTACCAATACCGATTGCCGGAACCTTGATGTCTTCCACCCCGGCCATGCCAAAACGGGCATTGCCTGAGCCATCGCTGTTAAAGATAACCACGGCTTTGGCGCCGGCAGCTACCGCATGGCTAATCTTGTCTACGAAAGCACAGCTGCCACGCTTAATCAGAGCAATTTTGTCTTTGAATACATCGGCAGCAAAGGCATTACAGCCCTGGAAGTTGGCTGCATCAACGGCACCGGCATACACCAGATTGCCGCTCACTGTCTCGGTCAAACCTGGGCCGGATGGTGTAAAGTCGAACTTGGTGTCACCCAGCATCATTTGCTGAGCGATATCACGGCCATGGGTAGAGTTGGCCACTGAGGTATACCAAGGGGCATGCTTGGGCGTGGTGTACGGTACCTGCTTGATGTTGGAGCGGGTGTTACCGGCAGCGGCGGCCACAAAAATACCGGCATTGCGGGCAGCCAGGAAGCCAAGCTCAGCAGCGCTACGCCATGGATGACCACCACCGCTGATGGAATAGTTAAGTACATCCACCCCTTCTTTGATGGCATCATCAAGGGCCTTCAGCGTGGCAGAAGTGGGGCAGCCACTGTAGGTATCCCCGGTGTTACCGGGGTTACAGATCTGGTACGCCACAATGTTGGCGTGCGGTGCGACACCTGAAATCTGCTCAAATTTAAGACCAGTCTCAGTACCGTCACCGACGAGCTTATCCACTTCACCTTCAACGAAGGGTACATCTTTGAGGATGTTACCTGCAGCTGTGCTGGCAACGTGGGAGCCGTGACCACCATAGTCCTCGCCATTTTTAGCCGGCGGAGTTGGACCGAACACGTCCAAATCATCATAGTTTTTAGTGATTTCCGGATAGCTGTGAACACCAATCAGCTTGTCGTTACACATTCCGGCAAAATCGGCGGCGCAGTCACCCACGTATACCCCTTGTCCCCATGGGTTGGTGTGATCGTAACCGTCCCCCCCCACATCGGCAAAAGATGGATGATCTGTGTTAATACCTGAGTCGATAATCCCCACAATCACGCCTTCACCCATGGCTTTGGTACCGGTGGCACTGCCATCCCATACCTTGGGTGAACCAATCAGTGCCTGGCTGGCATCGGTTTCCATTTGCTCAAGCTTTTCACGCTCGATAAAGGCCACTTCCGGCAGCTGAGCCAACTTTTGCGCCTGTGCCTGGGTCATCCGCATCGACACACCGTTGAAGGCGTATTGGAAGCTGGTCACAAATTCGACGTCATCACCGGTTGATGCCTTGGCTTTTAAGACAAAGTTATCCTGTTTTGCTTTCAGGAAACTGGCATAGGCGCGTACTTCGGGCTTGCGCACATTCAGCTTGGTGTTATTGACGTCACCTTTGGCGCGGGAAAACTGTGGGCTGGTCGCTTTAAATCCCTGGATGTCACCGTTGTAATTGGCAACGGCTTTATCAGTAAGGCGCACTATGTAGGTATGAACTTCATTGCCAAGCCCTGCTTCAGGGATAAACTTGGGATGCGCCGAGTCGGCACTATGATTACGTCCGCTGAACTGTTTAAGCACATCGGACAGCGCCATTTCTCCCGATGCAGAAGAGACGGTCTGCGAAGAGGCAGCACCGCTGAGCAGAGCCATAGAAATGGCCAAGGCGATTTTGGTTTTCACTTTCTCGCTTCCTTGTAGTTGTTTGCATGTCAAACGCATTCAGGCGCATTTTTAGCCGAAGACGACCAAAAACCACTTAAATGCTATTCCGAGCACTGTTCTGATTACGTTTTTATCTCGGAGGCGTGACATGTATCACGCAATGAAACAAATGAAAACCAGGCGTTAACCACACATTTACCCGATATAGACAGATTTAACGCAATATCCGGCATTTAAAGCACAACATCCTGTAATAAGGATTCGAGAATCAATAAGTAACTTACTGTTTATATTGAATATTAACCACAAACCAACAATAGCAAACCATTAAAGTAAATCACATGCCAAGCTTGAAACAATTTTATTTCAACTTATTACCAAAACCACAAATAAAACACCTTAAAAACATTTTGATAACATTTAAAAAGAAATTATTTAACAAACAAAATTAATCCCACACATAGTTAAAGCTGATATATATGAAAAAGGCGGCTTAAGCCGCCTTTTTTCTAAACATATCACTGTGCGTCCGGTTGATTTTCCGGCAGTGCATCGATAAAAGCCTGGGTCGAATTACAGTGCTTATCTATGCGAACAATATTCGGATAATTATCCAAAGGCACATTAAATCGGCGTGCGTTATATACCTGTGGAATTAAGCAGGCATCTGCGAGAGTGGGAGAATCGCCAAAACAATACTTGCCACTGTGGCGGGCAAGCATTTTCTCAATTGCTGCAAATCCTTCGTGGATCCAGTGGTGATACCAGGCGTTTTTCACCTCATCGGACAAGGCCATATCGGTGCTTAAATACTGTAAGACCCTTAGGTTATTGAGTGGGTGTACCTCACAGGCAACTGCCAGGCACATGGCGCGCACCAGGGCCTTATCGATGGTGGACTCAGGCAGTAATGTCATCCCTTGGCCGCACTCTTCCAGATACTCCATAATGGCCAGTGATTGGGTCAGCACAGTGCCATCGTCCAGCTCCAGACTGGGTACCAGATGTTGCGGGTTCAGGGCAACATAATCTCGGGCGTGCTGCTCACCACCATTTTTCACCAGATGCACTGAGTGCTGCTCAACCTCAATGCCTTTGAGATTAAGCGCAATGCGCACCCGATAGGCGGCGCTGGAGCGCCAGTATCCGTATAATTTCATTGTTATTCTCCCTGGGCGGTCCATGACATAAAACGCCATAGTGCCAAGCCAATGTGTCAGCCATAAAAAACGGGGCCAATGCCCCGTTTCAACGCCATTAAGGGACTCAGCCCTTGTATTCTACTACCTGCTGATCGATTGCGCCGAAAATGCTGTCGCCTTTATCGTCGAGCATCTCGATACGCACGCGATCGCCAAAGCGCATAAATGGGGTGCTTGGCTTACCATCAGCAATCACTTCCAGCATGCGCTTTTCAGCCAGACAGCTGGAACCGGCACTGCGGTCATAGTTGGAGATGGTACCTGAGCCAATAATGGCACCGGCGCCAATGGGGCGGGTCTTGGCCACATGCGCCACCAGCTGGCTGAAGTTGAAGGTCATGTCCACGCCGGCATTGGGCTTACCAAAGAGTTCACCGTTCAGGTGAGTGATCAGTGGCAGGTGCACCTTGCTGTCCTGCCATCTGTCACCCAGCTCATCCGGGGTCACAGCCACTGGCGAGAAGCTGCTGGATGGCTTGGACTGAAAGAAACCAAAACCTTTGGCGAGTTCACCCGGGATCAGGTTACGCAGCGACACGTCGTTCACCAGCATCAGCAGTTTGATGTGCTTGGCGGCGTTATCGGTGCTCACGCCCATGGGCACATCGTCAGTGACGACGGCAATTTCAGATTCGAAGTCGATACCCCAGTCTTCGCTGCCAAGTTCAATGTTGCTGCGCGGTGGAATAAAGCTGTCGGAACCACCCTGATAAAACAGCGGATCGGTCCAGAAGGTTTCCGGCATATCGGCGCCACGGGCTTTGCGCACCAATTCAACGTGGTTCACATAAGCACTGCCATCGGCCCATTGAAAGGCACGGGGAAATGGCGACAAACACTTGGTTTCATCGAACTCAAGGGTGTTTTCCAGCTGACCATCGTTCAGGGCGTCGTACAGCTCTGTCAGTTGAGGGCTCAGCAGATCCCAGGCATCCAGCAGTTGCTGCATGGTGTGGGCAATGGCGGGTACTGCAACGGCCTTGGTCAGGCAGCGACTGACCAGCATCAGCTGACCATCACGGCGACCATTGTTATATGTGGCTAATTTCATTCTCTGCTCCTGTCCTCGAACGGCCGCCAACCCAACGGGGGCGGCCTTGCTTGGCGTAACAAATACCCCAAGGCGCGGCCATTTAAAATAGCGTGACCAAAATCACAGTTCGCGCGGGATCGTCGCCATTTGTAAACATATTAATACAGTTATCATCCCGCCCCCACGGGGCGGGTTTCGCCATTCATCGCTGCTGCAATTTTGCACCGCCGGCTGGCAAATTCCATTTACAGCCCTGGCTCAGCGCTTCTTGCTTATCTTGTACTCGCGAAGCTTGTTGGCAATGGCGGTGTGGCTGACCCCAAGCTTTTTCGCAAGCTGGCGGGTGCTGGGGTAGGCCGGATACAGACGTCGCAGCAAGCTGGATTCAAACTGGCGCATGGCCTCATCCAGAGTACCTTCGAATTGATTATCGAAATAACCAAAGCCTTCGGCGTAAGATGGCAGTTTAAGCTGCTCCACCGTAAGCTCCGCCGAACCATCCCACATGGATACGGCACGAAACACCGCATTTTTAAGCTGACGTACGTTGCCGGGCCAGGCATAGGTCAGCAGATGGTCACGACAGCTTGGGGATATTCTGCGCATTGGGCTGGAAAGCTGCTGGCTGTAGTGCTCAAGGAACATCTCGGTGAGCGGGATAATGTCTACTTTACGCTCACGCAGCGACGGCAGGTGGAACGACAGCACGTGGATGCGGTAGTACAGGTCCTCACGAAACTCGCCCAATTGGCAAAGTTCGGCCAGGTTCTTTTGGCTGGAGCAGATAATACGCACATCCGCCCTCACCTCTTCATCACCGCCGATACGCCTGAAGGAGCCTTCGGTAAGCAGACGCAACAGCTTGACCTGTGCCGCCTTGGACATCTCGGCAATTTCGTCCAAAAACACGGTGCCGCCCTTGGCTTCTTCAAACAGGCCACGCTTAATGATTTGACCATCGCGGACAAAGCCAAACAGCTCTTCTTCGGCGGCGCTGTCGGGCAAGGCGGCACAGTTAATGGCAATAAAGGGGTGTTCACGGCGCATGCTGGCATCGTGGCAGGCACGGGCCATCAGCTCTTTGCCGGTGCCGGTCTCGCCTGTGATAAGCAAAGGTGCATCCAGCTGGGCCATTCGTCTGGCCTGCTTGAGCACTTCTTTCATCTTGTCACTGACAGCCAGTACGTTCTCAAAACCGGCGGTCTGATTTTGCAGTGCATTGAACTGCTTACCCACCCGAGCCGGGGATTTTAGCGACACTACGGCGCCGGCCAGAATGCTTTTGTCATTCTCATCGGGCAGATAAATAGGCAGCATTTCGGCCAGGTATTCGTTCTGACCAATCTGTACCCGGGTCGCTTGGGCCAGCACCTGAGCTTCACTGAGCCAGCGGCCAAAGTTAAAGCCCTGCACCCAGTGATTGAGCGGCTCTTCCACCACTTCATGTTCCTGCATGCCCAAAGTCATCAGCGCCGATTCGTTCACAATACGAATGCGCCCCTTCACATCAAGGGAGAATACGGAGTCAGGCAGGGTTCGGAGCAGGGTTTTGAGCGCGTAATGCTCCTGCTCGGACGGCATAAAGGCCACGGTACGCACATCGTGCACACTCTCGACCTTACGAATTTGCGGCATCAGCGCGCTTAAGGTATCGAAACTCACCTCAGCGAACTGGAAATACAGAAAACCACGGTTACTGGCATCGATGGCAAGCAGGTTAATACCGTACTTTTCAAGTACGATAAGGATGTCCTTGGCAAGACCTACCCTGTCCTGACAGCTCACTTCCAAACGCATATCTGCATGTATCCCTTTGTTGTGTTGTTTTTGGGAGTAAAGGCCACATCACCCGATTGGCGTCCATGACCTTGCAAGAGTACCTGGCGCTATACGGTAGAAGGTATTGGTTAAAGTGGCAAGTCTTGTTTACAGAACAAAGATTCAGACATAAAAAAATCAGCACTCCACATTACGTAAAGTGCTGATTTATTTTAATTAAGACTTAGTCGAGTAACTGGTCTGTCTTGGCTGCCATGATAAAGTCGTTACGGTGCAGGCCTTTAATAGAATGAGACCACCAGGTCACAGTCACCTTGCCCCACTCGGTGAAAATACCTGGGTGGTGGAATTCTTCTTCGGCGAGATCGGCAAGCTTGTTGGAAAATGCCATCGCCAGCTTGAAGTTCTTGAATTTGTAGACCCGCTCCAGCTGCATCACGCCATCGCGCACCTGCACAGTCCAGTCGGGGATCATCCGGATAAGCTCAGCCAGCTCGGCATCGGTGACTTTGGGGGCATCAGCCTGACAGGCTTCGCACTTCATGGATGCTAATTCACTCATTACTGCTCCTTTATTCTTATCGTTCAAACGGCTTTGGCTTTGGGCTCATACAGCGGGGCATGCAGCCCCAAAGCACGGGCCTTGGTGATGGATTGCATAATGTCCATACGGGCAATCTCATCAAGAAAATCAATGTTTTCAATTTCAAAATACACAGGCTGCATAATATCAATTCGGTAAGGCGTGCGCAGCACATCCACCAAATCGAAGGGTTTACGCAGCGGCGTATCGCTGAAGGCATAGAGGGTCTCACCGGGGGAGCTCAAAATGCCGCCACCATAAATGCGCCGCTCACCCTCTTTGCTCTTGAGCAAGCCAAATTCCACGGTAAACCAGTAGAGCCTGGCGAGAAACACCCGCTCTTCCTTGGTGGCAGCCAGACCTAGCTTGCCATAAGCGTGGGAGAAGTTGGCAAACGCTTGGTTGGTCAGCAAGGGACAGTGACCAAAAATCTCGTGGAAAATATCCGGCTCTTGCAGATAATCGAACTCTTCGCGGCTGCGGATAAAGGTAGCCACGGGAAACTGGCGATTGGCCAGCAGCTCAAAAAAGCGCTCAAAGGAAATCAGTGCCGGCACGGCGGCGGTTTTCCAGCCGGTGGCATCCAGCAGGATGTTGTCTACTTCAGCAAGCTGCGGGATCCGGTCGGTAGGCAGACCAAGCTTCTCCAGTCCATCCAGATATTCCTGGCAGGCACGCCCTGGCAGATTCACCGCTTGGCGCGCATAAAGCTCTGCCCAAATCTCATTTTCCTGTTCCGGATAGGCGATAAAACCATTCGCATCCGGCTTTCGGGCAACATACTCTGTACTCATCTCGTGTTTCACTTCACGTTAACTGCGACCCCCCAATAGTGTTCCAAGGGCCAATTTTTGTTAACTGCCTCACGTTTTATTCCGCTGCGCTGTGGCAGGTATTTTTGTAAAGCTTTTATTACAAGCAAGAAACAGAGCAATAACTCAAATCGCCGGTTCGGCACATCCAAAATCCCGAACCCAGACGATAGATTCCCGATTAAGCAAACAGATGAAAAATTTCGTTAAACAGCCAGGAAGTCAATGGTTTTTCACAAAGGCTCCATTACAATAAGTGGATATTCAGCGTGCCGGGGCCGAGGAAGGCCAGGGCAAAAATCGCCTATGAAACCCATTAAGGATGACCATGAAAGAGTCCAAAATCCGCAAGGCCGTGATCCCGGTTGCCGGTCTCGGCACCCGTATGCTCCCCGCCACCAAGGCTATTCCCAAAGAAATGCTGCCTGTGGTAGATAAGCCACTGATCCAATACGTGGTCAGCGAAGCCATTGCCGCCGGCATCAAGGAAATCGTGCTGGTAACCCATGCCAGTAAAAACTCCATCGAAAACCATTTCGATACCAGTTTTGAGCTCGAAGCCCAGCTTGAGCGCCGGGTAAAGCGTCAGCTCCTAGACGAAGTTCAGGCCATCTGCCCGAAAGATGTGACTGTTATCAGCGTTCGTCAGGCCCAGGCTAAGGGCCTTGGACACGCCATCCTGTGTGCCCGCCCTGTGGTAGGCGATGAGCCCTTTGCGGTGCTGCTGCCTGATGTCATTATCGATGACGCCAAAAGTAACCTCGCCACCGATAACCTTGCGGCCATGGTGAAGTATTTCGATGAAACCGATACCGGCCAAATCATGGTGGAAGAAGTGCCCCATGAGATGGTAAATCAATACGGCATCGCCGATATCAATGGCGTCAGCCTCAAGGGCGGCGACAGTGCTCCACTGTCGGCGTTGGTGGAAAAACCCGCCGTCGACCAGGCACCTTCAAACCTCGCCGTTGTGGGCCGCTATGTGCTGCCAAAGGAAATCTGGCCTCTGCTTGGCCGCACCCCCGCCGGTGCCGGTGATGAAATCCAGCTTACCGATGCCATTGCGATGCTGATGGAGTCGGTGACGGTGAACGCCTATGGTATGGTGGGCAAGAGCCACGACTGTGGCAACAAGCACGGCTATATGCAGGCCAACGTCGAATATGCCCTGCGTCATCCCGAGCTTGGGAAAGAATTTGCCAAGTACTTAAAGCAATTAGCGAAAGGACTTAACTAACATGACCATTCTTGTGACCGGCGGTGCTGGCTATATCGGCAGCCACACAGTGGTGGAATTGCAAAAAATCGGCGCCGATGTGCTGGTGCTGGATAACCTGTCCAACTCCTGCGTGGAAGCACTCACCAGGGTTGAGCAGATCACCGGCATCGAAGTGCCCTTCGTTCAGGGCGACATTCTCGATAAAGCGCTGCTGAAAAAAATCTTTATGGACAACGACATCGAAGCCGTTATCCACTTTGCCGGCTTCAAGGCGGTGGGAGAATCTGTCGCCCAGCCGCTGCGCTACTATGAAAACAATGTCACCGGCACTCTAGTGCTATGTCAGGTCATGGCTGAGTTTGGGGTAAAGCACCTGGTGTTTTCATCCTCTGCCACCGTATATGGCGACCCTGCCAGCCTGCCGATTACCGAAGATTTCCCCACCGGGGCCACCAATCCCTACGGCCAGTCCAAGTTGATGGTGGAGCATATCCTTGCGGATCTGCATCATTCTGACCCAAGCTGGAATATCGCCCGCCTGCGCTACTTTAATCCGGTGGGCGCCCACGAAAGTGGTCTCATCGGCGAAGATCCCAACGACATTCCCAACAACCTGATGCCCTTTATCAGCCAGGTGGCCGTGGGGAAACGGGAAAAGCTGGCGGTATTCGGCGATGACTATCCCACCCACGACGGCACAGGTGTGCGCGACTACATCCACGTGGTTGACCTTGCCATCGGGCATTTAAAGGCGCTGGATAAACTAAAAACGTCGCCAGGGCTTGTCACCTACAACCTGGGCACAGGCCAGGGTTACAGCGTGCTCGACATGGTCAAAGCATTTGAGAAAGCCTCCGGTAAGCCGGTGCCCTACCAAATTGCGCCGCGCCGCCCCGGTGATATCGCCGCCTGTTACGCCAATCCGGACAAAGCCCGCGACGAGCTTGGCTGGCAGGCGAACCTCAATGTAGACGATATGGCCCAAAGCAGTTGGCGCTGGCAGTCTGCCAATCCCAACGGCTACAAGTAACCGGCACCAATCCGGGCTCCTGGCACTTGTCAGGGGTCCCAGACTATCAGCGGGGCCAGCATTCTGGATGGGCTTAAAACTAAAAATATGAGCGAAAACATCAACCTGAGTAGAAGACGGCTTTTTAGCCGCCGAAAAGATACCGCACTGCGCCCCCCATTTTTGCGAGAAGGCGTCGACTTTACCGATGTGTGTACCCGCTGCGGTGACTGCCTGGCAGCCTGCGAAACCCATATTTTAATCAAAGGCGAAGGCGGCTTTCCCGAGGTGAGTTTCAAAGATGCCGAGTGCACCTTTTGCGGCCGCTGCCATGAAGTCTGCAAAGAGCCGCTGTTTGATGCCGAAAAGTCACCCGCATGGGATTTAAAAGCAGAGATATCCAACGCTTGCCTCGCTGAGCGTGGGATTTGGTGCCAGAGCTGCAAAGATGCCTGCGACGAGCGCGCTATCAATTTCACCCCAGCAGTAGGTAAAGCTCCGGCACCACAGCTTAGCCTGGATGCCTGTACCGGCTGCGGCGCCTGTGTCGCCCCCTGCCCGGCCGATGCCATCAGTATCAAACGCGGTGGCGAATAACCGCAGCAAGCACAAAGGTGCACTCCTCCATGTGTTCCCAACGCGGCGAAAAACACCGGTGGCGATGCGATAAAGCCGCGACCCAGCAGACGCAATGGCACAGCAAGCCAAATTTCTGACGCCAGTGCCAAAACTTAGTGGTTTGCAGGGCCGCAAAACAAGGTTAACATCAGTCAAACAGACTACTCATATCCCTGAACTATGTTTGGAAAAAATAATAAATCCCAGGCTGGCCTGACTTTTATTTCCCCCGGTACCCGCTTAAGTGGCGAGACCCGTTTTGAGGGGGATGCACTCATCGGCGGCGAGCTGCTCGGTACCATTCATGCGCTGGCCAAAGTCACCATTGAACCCGATGGCGTGGTCGACGGCGTTCTCCACTGTAACGAGCTGAAGGTTTCTGGCCTGTTCAAAGGCAAGCTGCAATGCACCAAACTCACCATTGCCAACGGCGGCACTGTGGAAGGTGAAGTAAAGTGCGATAGCATGGAAATCTTTGAAGGTGGACAGTTTATCGGGATCCGTACCCGCGACAGCCTCTCAGGCGAGTTGCTGGAAGCAAATGATGAAGAGCCTGTGCTGTTGAAGCAGGGCTAAACCGGGCGAGAACCCGGCAAACACACCAGTAAAACGCGGCACGGGCCGCGTTTTTTGTTTTCTAATCTCGGTCAGGCCAGTTTCAGGTCTGCCAGTTCGGCGTTGCGATTTGATCACTGCAGCTTTGGCGCTGCAACTTTGGAGATGGTGGTTATCATTTTGTTAAAAATATGATATCCATCAAGGCACACATCAGATTATTTGTTAGGCTCAATAGCATCACTTTGCGATAGCCTGAGCCATGAATAAGCCACTGGATAAACAACTCGCCGAGCTGGACATTTTTTCACTGCTGCTGTTTCGCGCCATTTTTGAAACCGGCCACGCCAACAGCGCAGCCCGTCAGTTGGATGTCTCCGCCCCCAAAGTCAGCCGGGCACTGGCGAGCCTGAGGCTAATATTTGCCGATGAGCTGTTTTATCGTCGCCAGCAAGGATTGAAACCCACGCCTCTGGCAGAGCAGCTCTACCCCGCTATCCGCGAACTGACCGATAGCATCACCTCGCTGTCGCTGCGCTTAAAAGACCATCAGGCATTTCATCGCCAAAGTAACCCTGTGTATAACCTTGCGGTCAGCTCGGGACTGATGACAACCCTGGCGCTGGAATTTAACCGTCAGCGCAGTCTGGCGCCCGATGTCACCCTGCACCTGTGGCAAAATGACACCGCCGATCGCATCCACGCCGGGGATCTGGATTTGGGGCTGGCGCTGGCACCTGAGCCCCATAACGACCTCAGTTTCGAGCGTCTGTGCGACACCCCAGGTCTGTGCCTCGTCGGCGCCTCAAACCATCCGGTGTGGCAGCTCGATGACATTCATCTTGAACAGATCTGCGAGTACCCGTTTTTGTGCATGAATCATCCAGGCTTCAATGACAGGGTAGATCCGCTGGAACTCTTCTGCCACCGGGAAGGACTCACCCCACCCCGGGTGGTGCGGGTATCCGACAAAGAAGAATGGTACGCCCACCTGCTAACCCAGGGCAGTCTGTCATTTGCGTCACCGCTGGAAACCCGCCTGGTGGAAGCCCTCCCGGAAGTGAAGCTTCGCCGTCTCGGTGCCCGTGAGCTGGACAGACTCCACACCGGCATAGCCATTCCTGGGCTGTATCTCGTTGAAAAGCCTGCGCATCACCGCCGCTATGGCCCGGAAGTTCGCCAAAAAATGCTGCGGATTATCGGCCTGACACTGGGATTGGAAACGGAGATCGCCGAGGTAAATTTCAGTATTTGAAATTGCCAATTCCCAAACTCGAAATTCGCAATTCAGAGATTAAATACCTGTTTCACACATTTGAAACAAGCTCGCAACTACCACTTTATATATACATCGAACGTCCTATAGTGGAAGTACTGCAACAGCAGTCTTAGGGCTATAAAGGGACGCGATGATGAAAAACTACAATAGATCTCTGCTGACGATAGCACTCCTCAGTGCCCTGACCATTACCGCCTGCGGCGACGGTAGTGATGGTCAGGACGGCGCACCCGGTACCCCAGGCGCCCCCGGAATTCCCGGAACCCCTGGCACACCCGGCGCTCCTGCCGGTTCAGTCGTCAACACCGCTGAAACCGCCGCAGATGTCACTTTCGAAATCCTGCCTGCCGAAATCAACGTGGCGGGCTCTGGCGAATTTGCCATCAAGTTCAAAGCCATGGGTAAAACCGCCCAGGGCAAAACCGTACCATTCTCCGGGCTGGACATGGTCTCGCTGTATTCACTGACTCTGAACGCAAACAGCAGTGGCAGCGGCGCACCGCTGGAGTGGGTGAATAACGCCATGGTGCAGGATCTGGGCTCCTCCATGTACTGTACCCTGACCGGCACTTACACATCCCGTGGACGCACCGGTAACGCCTGTTTGATGGTAGAAGATGCCAATGAACCCGGCACCTACACAGGCACCTGGACCCACGACGGGGCAGCCCCCATCATGAATGCCAGCGATGATTTGAATGCCACTCACCGTTTGTTCCTGAGGGCGTACAACATCAAAGACAGTGCCGGTGTTTCGGTACCAGATAAAGTCCTGTCAGACAGGCTCGACTATGTGCCTGCCACAGGTGCCATCGTCGAAGCGACCGGAAAAGACACAGTCTCAGATGCCGCTTGTATCAGCTGTCACGGTAATGTGGATGGCCGTATCGCCAAGATTGAAGCACACCACAACTACCAAAGCGTTGAAAACTGCGTGGCCTGCCACAACCCAGATAATCAACCCGATGAAGCGCAACTGGCCGAGGGTTGGCTGTTTGACTTTGGCCCCATGGTGCACCGCATCCACGCAGGGCATCACATCAGCGACTTCCTCTCTGGTGAAGCCAAAGAATACTTCGGTGAACTGGGCTTCCCTGGTGAGCTGAGCGAATGTACCAGCTGTCACAACAATGGCCCTTCCTGGACTGACAATATCTACCGTCAGGCCTGCGTGGGCTGTCACATCAACGTGAACTTTGAAACCGGTGACGGTCACTCCGACTTCGACCTAGCCCAGGCCGACGATACCCAGTGTAAATCCTGTCACGGCAGTGGCAGTTTAAGCCCCGCCATGGCACACAATGTGGGTAAACGCGCTGAATACGCCGAGCTGTTTAAAGTGGAACCTCAAAGCGCCACCGTCACCGACCCTACCCCCGGTGATGGTATGAAGACTCTGACCGTCAGCGCCAAGATCACCATGAATGGGGCGCCTGTCGCCGATGGCACAGTACTTACCGACTACATGACCAGCACCTCACGTCCGCTGCTGATTGGTAATGTGAATGCCGGTGGATTTGTAAACGGCGATTTGAACCTGAAAGTCACCGACAGCCCTGTGTTGTCCGGTGGTGTACTGACAGTGAGCAAGGCCTTTGATGAAACCAAACTCACCGGCACCATCTATGTCACAGGTGAAATTCAGCTTTGTGCCAACGATGGCGCCATCGTGAAATGTCGCGATGCACTCGGCGAAGCCATCGAAGGTCTGGACTTTGGCGCAGACCATGGTTTGGCCAACGCAGCCCCTATCACTTACTTCAACCTGGACGACCCAGCCGGTGCCACAGTGCTGGCACGTATGGACGACCCTGCCCGGATCACCATAGATGAAGCCAAGTGTAATAGCTGTCACCAAAACCTGACCCACGTGAAAGGCACCCACGGTGTGACCGAATTTACCCAGTGTATGAACTGTCACAACACCCTGGCAGGCCGTTCAGGTCACCCTGTTGAGTACGATACCGGCGAAGTGGATGCCGATGGCAACCGTATCTTCGAAACCATTACCGATATCACCTTCAGCCAGCGCGATCTGTTCACTGTGGCACACCGCTTCCACAGCGGTAACTGGGATGCACGCCGCGGCGTACCGGCCATCTATCTTGACAAGAACATGGAACTGCAAGGTTATCCAGGTGTGGCCACCGACTGCTTTGCCTGTCACCAGGACAACGCCAAGTTCTTCGCCAACGATGGAGGCCTGACCTCCGGCAAGCGTGCCATCAAGGTCAGCACCACTGCTGAAGAGTATATCACTCCAGTGGCTGAAGCATGCCGTACCTGCCACGAGCACTCAGACGGTGCCGCCATGGCCCACTTCAAGAGCAACGGAGCCTACGTTCAGGGCGAGCCTGCAACCACCGCCAATCTGCCGGTAGAAAGCTGTGCTACCTGTCACGCAGAAGGCAAAGCCTATGGTATCGACAAGGTGCACGCGGAGGCCTCTCACTAAGAGGGCACCTTCAGGGCTACCCTGCAAAGCCCAACTTATCTCTGCAATTAATTGGGGGCCGTAAGGCCCCCTTTTTTTAGCTTTCCAGCCTCTGCAGCCATGCTGATTTATAGGCCCTGAGTCTTCTTGCAACCACCATGGGTTCATCATCCAGGGCATCAGCAGGAATAAACAGATGATACCCAAGGTGCTTATCCAGAATAAGGGTCCTGTGACCGAACATGGCCAGCACGCCGCGGTAGCGCTCGCCATCGGTGATTAGGGGCGTAAACTCGGCGCCGAGCTGAGTCTCCAGGGTCTCCAGCGCCTCGTCCTGGGCCGCCGCTGTCATCAGCAGCGGCCGCTGTTCAGACAAAAGCCCTGTGGCAAGCCTTGGGGAGATCACATCCAACAGTGGATTAATGCGCTTAAGCTTGACACCGATAAAGGGCAAGTCCAGACTGTCGAGACCCTGACTTACTCTGGGTACATCGATACGGGCAATATTGTCCCAAGCCAGCGCATAGCGGCCACGGCGATGAAAATAGTAAAAGCCGCTGCTATCGCACCGCACCGACTCCGGCGGCTGAGACACCTTGGCGTAGCCGAGGATAAGCCCCACTGAGCCCAGCGCAAACAGCACTATCCCCAAACCAAACAAGGTTTTGGCAAACAGGAACACACACAGGGCCGCACAAAACAGCAGGGCGCTGATAAGTGTCAGCGTGATGCCGTTGCGCTTACTGGCGGGCACTATTATCAGGGGTTCAAGAGACACCTGGGGCTCGGTGGATGCCACTGCGGCATCCTTGGATTGCGGGTCAGTCATCATAGATCCGGTAGTGTTACCTTTAATACCTTAGGGAAAACCACAACATACCTACGTATTCGTGGATGGCCATTTGCGAGTTATACAGTTCGCGGGCACTTAAGCGCCACCAATATGAACGCCTGGCAGTAAAGTCGGTGGGCGCCGCTTCCGCGATAACACCTTCATGGGCAAACATAGCCATGGCGCGCGCCATATGGGCGGCCGACGTCACCAGCCTCAACTTGTCAATCCCCAGCGCCTTGATTTGACGGGCTTCTTCCAGGGTGTCCCGTGGCTGCGGCAAAGCAATTATTCGGCTCTCATCGACACCAAGCTCGATGGCCGCCGCCCGCATCACCTCGGCATGGAGACGGGTATTCAGGCCGCCGCTGAAGCCACTGACCACCAAAGTACACTCCTGCCCCAAAGACAGCTGCCGCACGCCTTCGCTGAGCCTTGCCAGCGCTATGGTCGACAACTGCTGCACCGCGCTGCCGTGGATGTCGTCTTCATGACCCGAGCCCAGCACAGCCACCACACAGGGCCCTGATATGGGCTGTGATGTGGCCGAAAAACGACTCTCGAGCGGCGAAACCAGCAGGCGACTGCCAAAGGATGAAGATAGAAACACCAACGTAATCAACGCGCTGGTGACCAGAGATTTTGCCAGCACACGTCTTCGCCACAGACACAGGGCCAGCAGCAACAGCAGCACCAAGGCCGGAATGGGCATGATCAGCAATGAGAGGATTTTTTTAAGCCAGAACATGGGTAAGCGCTTGCTAAAAATGATGAAACAAGAGCTTACCCAAGGGATGAGATGAAGGCTATTAAAAACGTAACGCCGCATCAGTCCGATGCGGCTACAGGCATTGCCTCAATTGAGGTTCAGCGCTTCTCCCACAACCAGGCGGCACCACGCACGCCGGATGAGCAGCCGTAGAGGTTTTGTACCACAGGGGTGCGGCACTCACGGCCCAGCACATACTTGGGCAGAATGTCCGGCAAACGGCTGTAAATCGCCTGCACATTGGACATGCCGCCACCAAGCACTATGGCGTCCGGGTCCAAGATATTGATCACATGGGCAAAGGCGCGCGCCAGGCGGTCAAGATAGCGATCGAACGCTTCATTGGCGAGCTTATCACCGGCATCCACCAGCGCCATAATGTCAACGCCGGTGTCAGCGCTGCCGCCATGGGCCCTGTAATCGCGCACAAAGCCGGTGCCTGAAACGAAGGTTTCGATGCAATCTTTGTTGCCACAGAAGCACTGGGTAGAGTTGAACTCGTCAGCACGCATCCAGGGCAGCGGGTTGTGTCCCCATTCGCCGCCGATGCCATTGCCGCCGCCATGTACCCGGCCATGGAGCGCCAGACCGGCGCCGCAGCCGGTGCCGAGAATAGCACCAAACACCATGCCCTTGCCGGCCGCTGCGCCATCCACGGCTTCAGATACGGCAAAACAGTTGGCATCGTTGGCAACCCGGACTTCACGGCTCAGGATTTTGCCAAGGTCTCGGTCAAGTGGATGGCCATTGATCCAGGTGGAGTTGGCGTTTTTCACAAGCCCTGTGTACGGGGAAATCACGCCGGGGATCCCAATCCCCAGCGTGCCTTCGCAGCCCACGGCGGCCTCGGCCTCATTCACCAAGGTCACTATGGCGTTCAGGGTTCCCTGATACTCCCTTGGCGTTGCAATACGCTTGCGAAACAGTTCACTGCCATCTTCACCCAATGCCACCAGTTCAATCTTGGTGCCACCGAGATCCACCCCCATTCGCATCATCTGCTTTCTCCACCTCAGCCTTGGCTGTTAATTGCTGTCCCACCCCGGCGCAGTAGCCATAAACCAGGGATTGAGGATATCTGCTTTGCTGTTGTAATCCAGTGGCCGTTTGTCACCAAACACCACCACCTTGCCCCCTGCGCTTTCCAGCACCGCCTGTGCTGCCGCCGTGTCCCACTCACTGGTGGGCCCCAAGCGGGGGTACAAATCCGCCCGCCCTTCGGCGAGCATACAAAATTTAAGTGAGCTGCCGACGCTGAGCAGTTCATGGTCGCCAAGTTCGGCCAAATATCCGGCCATCTCAGCAGACTGATGAGAACGGCTGCCCACCACTATGGGGGATACGCGCTTGGTCGAAGTGCCTGTGAGCGCCTCAGTATCGCCTTCACGTTCAAGCCAGGCGCCAACACCTTTTGCGCCCAGATAGCAGCTGTCCAGTACCGGCGCATACACAACACCTGCCACGGCAATGCCGTCACGGATAAGGGCAATGTTGACGGTAAACTCGCCATTGCGTTTGATGAATTCCTTGGTGCCATCCAGCGGGTCAATCAGGAAATACTCCTGCCAGTGACGGCGGGTTTCCCAATCGATAACCTCTTCTTCAGAAAGCACTGGGGTGGCGGGAAATGCGTGAGTCAGCTCATCAACAATCACCCTGTGACTGGCAAGATCCGCCGCCGTAACCGGGCTGTCATCGCTTTTTTGGGTAACAGCTACCTGCCCTTCGCCATACACGGTCATAATGGCGTCACCGGCCTTGCGGGCAATCAGCCCCAGGGTCGCCAGTGTCTGCTTATCCAATGCCACCAATGTCATACATCCTCCTGCATTTTGTGGCCCATTGTCGTTGGGCTGGGCAAAAACGGCAATTATGCCACTGCCGAAGCGCAGGAAATAATAACAAATTCGTTAAATTCAGTGCCAAAGATACTAAGGCAGCACCGGATTTCAGAAAAGAGCCGCTAACAGCTGTGCATTCGTATTCACAAGCCGGGCGCTACCAGGCGGTTGTGATTGCCATTGGCTGGCCCCGCCGTAGAATGCGGTTTTTCATCCGGTTTTCACTCGCTTAATTCAGCCTGGCAGTTTCTCCATGACACAACTCAATCGCCGTTTTGCTGCTCGCCCCTTTTTCTCTCGCTCTGTTTTCTCAGGCTCCTTTACCGCCCGAGCAAACCCGGTACGGCCGCTTCGCGTTTTAGCGCTGGTTTGCGCCTCGCTGCCTGGCCTGGCACTTGCCGACTGGTGGATTTCACCGGATGACCTGGCGCTCAGGGCCGATATTCAGCGTCTGGCCGACAGCGGCGTAATAACCGCCCCGGTACTCACCTACCCGCTGATGTGGTCAGCTGTTGAAAAAGACCTGCAGGCAGCCGACCCGATCAGCCTCAGCAATGCCAATCGTGATGCCCTGCTCAGGGTTCAGGCGGCCCTTGCCAAGGCCAAGCCAGCTGTGAGCATGGAGGGTAAATTCGGTCTTGCCAGCGATGAGCGCCGTTTTCGCGGCTTTGGAGATACCCAGATTGATAAAGCCTCGGCCACTGCCATGCTGCAGGCACAAAACGATTGGGGCATAGTGCAACTTGCCGGCAGCTGGCACGAGAGCACAGATGAAGGCAATCAGGCCCGCCTCGATGACAGCTTTGGCGCCCTGCGCATTGGCAATTGGGTGTTGGCGGCTGGCAGCATCCCCAAGTATTGGGGCCCGGGCTGGGACACAGGCCTTATCCAAACCACCAACGCCCGCCCCATGCCCGGAATCAGTCTGACCCGGGACAATTCAGCAGCCATTGACCTGCCGCTGCTCGAATGGCTCGGCCCCTGGACCTTTACCACCGCATTCAGCCAAATGGAGAGCGAGCGACACGTTCCCGATGCGCGCCACTGGGCAGCGCGCGCCACTATCAAGCCCTTGTCCAATCTGGAACTGGGCGCCTCCTGGGCCATGCAATGGGGCGGCGAAGGTTATGGCAATAGCCTCAAGGACTGGTGGAATGGCCTGTTCAACGGCGGCAAAAGCGAGAGTGAAGTGGAAAACGGTCAGGAAAATATGCTGGCTGGTTACGATTTTCGCTATTCAGCCAACCTGTTCGGCACGCCTGTGGGCCTCTATTACGAGCGTATCCACGAAGACTTCCATCACGGAAAAAAACAGCTTATCAACGCATCCAACCTCGGCGGTGTTGACCTGTATCTTGATGGCTTGAACACCCTGGTATTTGTGGAATATTCAGACACCAAGGCGGCCTGCAGCCCCGACCCAAACTATTACAACTGCATGTATGAGCACGGATTTTATCGCTCGGGCTATCGCTACTACGGCCGAAGCCTCGGAAGCAGCTACGATAACGACACCGAAGCGCTGGTGCTGGGCGCCGTGACCCATTTAGCCGGTGGTGAGAAACTCATCACCAAGGCTCGCTGGTTAAGGCTCAATGTGGACGGCACCGACACCGGCGCCCCCGGCGGCAATCCGCAGTCTCCCGGCCGCTATGAGCGGGTTTATCAGCTGGAAAGCCAGTATCGGATGCCCTTTGAAGGTGGCGAGCTGTTGCTGGAAGCCTCACTCGCCTACAGCGAGTACCCCGCGGTAAACGGCAACGACTGGAGCCCGTTCGCAGCAGTGCGTTACGAACGGCGCTTTTAACATCAACCTGGAGTTTACCAGCTGATTACTAAAGGCCTTTAAAAAAAGATATAAACTAAAGCCCCTCGTTCATGCTGCGCTGAAATGGTCGATGAGCGAGTCGAGGGTTTGATGGCCTCGCTGCTGTAAAAAGCGCAGCAGCGCCATCGGCGAGCGGTTGAGCAGCCGCTCCCTTGGGTAAAGCGCGCCATCGACTATCGCAAGGGCGTTATCAAAGCCGCCCAAATCAAAGGCAACATGGGAGTCGGAGCCCATCACCAATTGGGCGTCCAGTTTGGCGGCCATACGGGCAATGGCCAAGCAATTTTCTTCGCTGCCCTTGCGCGATGCGGTAAAGGAGGAGTTATTGATTTCCAGCGCCACGTTGCAGGCCTTGGCGGCGGAAACAACAGCTTCAATATCAATTGGATATGCCGGATTTCCCGGGTGGGTAATGATATCCACCAACCCCGACTCCATGGTGGCAATCATAGCTTTGGTGTGGGTCAGTTTATCGCTTGGGGCAAATACAGGCTCATGAAAGCCCGCCTGCACCAGATCCAGCTCAGACAGATACTCGCCGAAATAGTCGATTTCGCCCTTTACATTCATGATGTTGGCTTCGATACCCCGCAGAATTCCCACCCCATCCCACACTCTGGGCAGCACCCGTAAATTCACAAAATGCCAAAAGTGCGGCGCATCCTTCATCGACGGGCCGTGATCTGTGGTGGCAAAGAGGGTAATGCCCTTCTGTTTGGCCACCGCCAGATAATCGTGAATGGTGCTGTAGGCGTGAGTTGAAGCCACTGTGTGGCTGTGGGTATCGACCGGGAACTGCATCTTTTCTCCATCTCAGGCCTGCTGGGCTTCCTCCCATGCCTGACGCTTGCGATAAATAGTAGAGGCGCTGATATCCAAAAGCGCGGCGGCTTTGGGAATATTGCCTTCGCAGGCTTCAATGGCCTGCTCAATAATCTCTTTTTCGGCCAGCCACAGCGGCTTTATCCTCTCTGCTGACTCGCCAGAACCAATGTGGGAGTGGGAGTGAGTGCCACTGTGACTGGCCAATGCGTCATCGCCAGAGAGTGACTGCGCCCCATACCCATGAGCATCAGGCGGCACATGGTCGTCAGGGTCGCGCCAGTGCCCTTGGTCCTGAAAGTGGCTCGGCTCTGCGGGAGCCACGGGAGCCACCAATCTTGGTTTGTCATGACCGCCGCGGACAAACTCCGGCAACATGGCCTCGGTCAGTGTATCACCCTGATTGAGCACCACCATCTGACGCATCACATTTTGCAATTGCCGTACATTACCAGGCCAGGCATAAGAGCTCAGCAGCCGCATGCAATCGGCCGACATACTCTTAAATGCCTTCCCCTCTTCACGGCTGTATTCTTTCAGCAGCTTTTTGGCCAGCAGCTGCACATCTTTGCCGCGGGAGCGCAGCGGTGGCAACTCCACCGGGATCACGTAGAGCCGATAATACAAGTCTTCCCGAAACCGCCCGGCCTTCACCTCCTGCCAGGGATGGCGGTTGGTCGCCGCCACAAAACGCACATCCACGGTTTCTTCTTTGCCGCCGCCCACCGGGGTATAAACGCCGGTTTGAATAAACCTGAGCAGCTTGGCCTGCAAATCCAAATCCATCTCGCAGATTTCATCCAAAAACAAGGTGCCACCATGGGCCCGGCCGGCGGCCCCCTGACGTCCGCTGGTAGCGCCGGTAAAGGCACCTTTCACGTGGCCGAATATCTCGCTTTCCATCAGCTCCCGCGGAATGGAGGCGCAGTTGAGGGCTATAAAGGGCCCCTCTTTGCGCCTGCCAAGACTGTGAATGGCCTGGGCACAAACCTCTTTGCCGGTACCGCTCTCCCCTGTGATAAATACCGAAGCCTTGCTGTCTGCCACGTTCTCCAGGGTGCGATACACCGCCTGCATGGCCAAAGACTCACCGATAAAACCGCAAAAATTGGCAGTGGGCAGACTTTTTTCATAGCGGCTGACCAGTTGCAGCAATTCCCGCTGTTTAAGTGCATTACGCACTGTGATCCCAAGCCGCTTGGCATCGAAGGGCTTGACCAAAAAATCGAATGCTCCGAGGCGCATGGCATCCACAGCAATGTCAATGGTGCCGTGGGCCGTCATCATGATAACGGTCACCGACGGGCAATCGGCAGCGACCCGCTCCAGAATATCCATCCCCGACATATCCGGCAGCTTGATATCGAGAAACAATAAGTCGGGTTTTTCACGTTCAAGCTCAGCCAGCGCGTCTTCACCAAAATGCACATGGGTAACCCGCCCACCTTCGGCGCGCAGGTACTCACTGTAAAGCGCCCCCAGTGACTGACTGTCTTCAACCAGTAAGGCATTGAAACTCATTGAATACCCCCTTGACTTACTTAAACCGTGCCGCCATGGCATCGAAGGTGTGCGCGGCAAGCGTGCGGATTTCATCCATCAGCGGGCGGATCCCCTCCGGCTTGCCACTGCGGGCCTTTTCTTCCAGAACCCGTACCCGCTCATACAAGGTTTGGGCACCAAAGGAGCCTGAACTGCTTTTTAACGTGTGGGCTTCATCTTCGAGGCGGCGAAGGTCGCCCTCTTGCCAGCGTTGCTCCATGGTTTCAAGCCGGGCCTCGGTCTCCTGCCAGAAAACCTGCACCATGCGGGCAACACTCTGATGGCCAAGGGCGTCTTCAAGCTCGGTTATCACTTTTTCATTCAAAAGCGTGCTCAGGTCGATATCGGGTTCCGTGACGTCAACCGCCGCCTCCGTCGGCAGCCAACCCGCCAGCCGTTTAAGCAGCTCATCACGGCTGATGGGTTTGGGGATCACATCCTTCATCCCTGCTTCAATACAGGCGTCCAGCTCTTCTTTGAACACGTTGGCGGTCATCGCCAGAATAGTGTAATCGGGGCGCACAGCCAGTATCTCTTTGCTGGCCTGCAGGCCATCTTTAATGGGCATACGCACATCCATCAGGATAAGGTCGTAGCTGCCATCAAGCGCCATAGCGCAGGCTTCCTGGCCATTGTTGGCCACATCCACCCGCATTCCCTCCCGCTCCAGCAGACTGCGGGCCACCAGCTGATTGGCCGGGCTGTCTTCTGCCAGCAGCACTGTCTTGCCGTCCAGGTGGCTGAAGTCTGGCTTGATAAGCTTACTGCCGGCATCTTCATCGGGCATGGTGGAAATCAGTTCCAGCAACATGGCGCGGCTCAGTGGTTTATTCACCTGATGCTTGATGCCAAGCGCATCGAGCATGGATTGCACCTCCGGCCGCACCCCGGCCACCAGTGCCACCATGTTGCCATCTTCGAACAGGTAGCCTTCGCGCAGCAGCCGACATTGGCGCGCATCCAGGCTCATCAGGCAGGAATCATCAATCATGATCAGCATAAAGCGGCCGCTGACCCGGGCGATGTCCTGAAAATCAGTCACATTGCCAATCCAGAGACATTCCACCCCATACTGGGCATATTGCTTTTTGATAAGGCTGGCCACCTCTTCTACCGGATACAGCAACAGCACCCTGGGGTGCTCCGGCAGATGCCAGAAATGAATGGTTTCTTCTTCCGAAATTGCTAGGGTTGCATGGCCGCTGAAGCAGGTGCCGACGCCCGGGGTGCTTTCCACCTCAATGCCGCCGTCCATCATCTTCAATAGCTCGGCACAAATGGCAAGACCGAGGCCACTGCCCTTGTAACTGGTGTTACTGCCGTCGTGCACCTGAGAGAATTCGCTGAAGAGTTTCTTTTGGGCCCGCCGCGACATGCCAATGCCCTGATCCTGCACCCGAAAACACAGCTGTACCCGCTCCTGATGATTGTCCGGGATCCACATTTGCACCGACACAGTGCCGCGGCTGGAAAACTTGATGGCGTTGTCCACCAGATTGTGCAGCACCTGGCGCAGACGCTGACCATCACCAATCAGATGCTGGGGCACATTGCGGTTAATAAAGCTGGCGAGCTGAATGCCCTTTTCCTGCGCCTTGGGCGCCAGGATTTGCAGCACCTGTGCCACCAGCTTGTCAGGCTCGAAACTGCGCTGCTCCAGCACCATTTGCCCGGCTTCGATTTTGGAAAAATCCAGAATATCGTTGATGGTGGACAGCAGCGCCGTGCCCGCTTCCCGCGCTGTGTTGGCGTACAGCCGCTGCTCCTTGCCAAGGCCGGATTCCAGCAGCAAGGTCACGCTGCCAAGCACCGCATTCAAAGGCGAGCGGATTTCATGGCTCATGGTGGCAAGGAAGCGGGACTTGGCCTTACTGCCCGCCTCGGCCTGAATTTTGGCCGCTTTAAGCTCATTTTCGCGCTGTTTACGCTCAGAGATATCCCGCAAAAAAGACGCAAACAGCATCTCATCATCGAGCTTCACCGGGATCACCGTCAGCTCCACCGGCAGCACGCTGCCGTCTTTGCGACAGGCCGACAGCTCCACCTGCCGATTCAGCACCGGCCCTTCACCGGTCGCCTTAAAGTGCTCAAGCCCGGCCCTGTGGCCCGCCTGATATTCAAGGGGAATAATCAGCTCTTCCAGCAGTTCGCCAAGGGCCTCTTCACGGCGATAACCAAACATCTGGGTGGCGGCATCGTTAAACTCCTGCACCCTTCCCGCCATATCTATGGTTACAAAGGCATCGCGGCTGGCATCCAGTGTGGCCACCAAAATCGACTCATTGCGTTTGATTTCAGCCTCGTGGCGCTTCTCTTCCGACAAATCTTCAATCAAACCAAGAAACAGTCGCTCACCGGCCATTTCTATCAAACTGACATGCAGCTCAATGGGAAATTCCTCACCATTTTTACGCCGGGCAACCACCTCACGACCCGAGCCCAGCACCCTGGCATCGCCTTCGGCAAGAAAACGGTCGAGATAAGACTGGTGCAACCTGGCAATGTCCGCAGGCATCAGCACGGCCACGTTTGCACCAATCAGCTCACTGGCATCATAGCCAAACAGGCGGCTGACAGCGGGGTTCACTTCCTTGAGCACGCCCTGGGTATCCATCAGCACATAGCCATCGGTAGCAGTTTCCAAAATTGCAGCCAGACGGGTGTTGGCCTCCTCCAGTGCCGAGGTGCGCTGCTCAACCCGCTGCACCATCTCGTTGAACGCCTGCGCCGTCCGGGCAATTTCGTCGTTGCCACGCACCGGTAGCGGTACGTGGGGGTCGCCGCTTAGCAGACCGGCGCTGGCATCCCTGAGCTGCAGCAGGTTGCGACTCAGCAAATAACCAAGCCCCCAGGAAAACAGCGCCACCAGCACCATTTCGAGCGCCGCAATGGATAAAATCCGCAGCGATGCGTCCTTGATAAAGGAGGATAATGCCAGGGTATCGAGGCCTATTTCCACCTTACCGAAGTGATAGCCCGACTCAGTAATGGACGCCTCAACCGCCACCAGATCGTGCCTTGCCGCCTCATCATCATAGGCTTCTTGGTGGCCGGTTAAATCACCGCGGGACACCAGTACCCGCTCGTCGCCATAAATTTCGACGTAACGCACCTGGGTTTCGCGGGCCACTTCATCTACCAGGGCTTCGAGGGTCGACAGATCTGTGCTCAGCACCGCATCCTTGGCCGCAGCCGCCAGCAACACCGCCGTACTTTGGGCGCGCTTGAGGATTTCGGCCTCATTGGACTTTCGCAGGTAATCGACGCTGGTATACACCAGCAAGAGCAGCAGCACCCCTTCAATCAGGGCGATGCCAAGGATGGTTTTCAGCCGAAAGGACATGACTAGAGCCCTGGCGTGTCAGCGGGGGAATTGACGGTAGCATCGGCGCCGGTTTGCGGCAGCTCACCAAGCTTCAGGGCGCGGATATCATCCCAGTCACTGTCCTTGGCCTGCTTTAGCGCACCAAATCCGAGTGCCGACAACATGGCCTTGCCTTCATCATCGCCGCTCAAGGCTTCAAAAGCGCTGATAAGTTTTAGCGAAGCGGCATCAGTCACCGATGGCAGCGCCGCAAACGCGTGGGGCGTGTGTCCCGGGGTTTGCCACAGAATGCGCAGCTTGTCCTGCACCTCAGGCGCCTGAGCTTTAAGCGTGCGCATCACGCCGCCGCCCACGGCAAAAAATCCTCTGGATACCGCCAGATACACAGAGTCGTGGGAGCCTACATAGCGATAATTGGCCTCAATGCCCATTTGCCTGAGGGTTGCGCGGGGCAACACGCTGGCTGCAAAGGCCGCAGGCGCCGGCAGCGCAAGTTCCAGCCCGTTAATCTCATCGAGGGATGCGATGGGAGACTCTTTTGCCACCACCAAAATGCCCTTCAGGCGCTTGTCGGCCTCTTTGACCAGGGCGCGGTAACCCACCTTGTCGTGAAGTACCACGTAGTGAAAGGGATTCATGTAGGCCACATCGTATTCGCCCGCCGCCAAACGCCGCTCAAACTCCGGAATATCCGGGGCAGTGGCAAATCTCAGTCGAATACCAGTGTCTTTGGACAGCCTTGCCAGCAGCGGTGCCCACAGCCGCGCCAGGGTGCTGGCTGACTGCTGCGGCACTATGCCAAACACAAGCTCGCCAGGCAGTGCAGGCTCCGTTGGGGCAGTAGCCTCAGCCGCCAGCCCCATAGCGGCCCAACCGAGGCATAACGCAAGCAGCAGGCCGTGCTTTGCGCTTAACAAGCGTCTTGCCAGCCTGTGCATGCTATCGCGGATCCCTGTGCTCATTCTTACCCCCATTCGCCCTGCCAGCGCCTTGGATTGACTATGGTAGACGCCGTTGCATTTTGCAAAAAACCGCACAGCATTCCGCACGTTTCTTACGAAAGGAGCGCGCTAATCTTCTGATAGAAAAAACAATATCCACACTGGCATGGCCTTCGCTTAACCCTGAAAGCGTCGAGGCCACCGCAGCAAAACGGGCAACCTCAGGCGCCTGGCAATCGGGAACAGCTACGACATGAGGGAGCAAACATCATGGGGATGACAATCAACGCCGCTCATACAGCCGTCAGCATCAAAGTGCTGCTGGTGGAAGACACCGCCAGCGAACGCTTTTATATCGCAGAGCTGCTGCATCAGCAGGGCTTTGAAGTGATAGAGAGCGCATCGGCAGAAGAGGCGCTCGAGCGGCTGAACGAGCATCATATTGACCTGGTGGTAAGCGACTGGCGCATGCCCGGCATGTCTGGGCCAGAGCTTTGCCACATTATAAAATCGCGCCCACAACCGCCCTATGTGCTGATGCTGACCGCTAATGCCGATACCGGCTTTCTTATTCAGGGCATTGAATCTGGCGCCGATGACTACCTGCCCAAACCCTTTGCACCGGCGGTACTGAGGGTGCGGCTGCTGGCAGCGGTGCGGCTGATTGAGCTCAATCAAGCCCTGGCGAGACAAAATGCGGCGCTGGAGCGCGCCATTACCGAGGTCTCTGCTGCCAATCAACAGCTGCAGGCCGACTTGCACCAGGCCGCGCTGCTGCAGCAATCACTGCTGCCTGCACCAATGGAAGATATCAACGGCTGGCATTGCCTGAGCCGCTTTGCCAGCGCCAGCATGTTGGCAGGGGATTTGTTCAATATCATCCGTCTCGATGAGCAAAACCTTGGTTTTTACCTGATTGATGTTGCCGGGCACGGCAGCGCCGCCGCGATGCAGGCATTTTCATTGGCGATGATGCTCTCGCCCTGTCGCTGTGACTGGCACGGACAAACGCCCGCAGGGCTGATGTCGATGCTCAATCAGGGCTTTGTTGACCCCGGCGAACAGGGCCAGTACGCCACCGCACTGATTGGCAAACTGAATACCCAAAGTGGCCAGCTGAGCCTTGCCAGCGCGGGCCATCCGGCGCCCATCCTGCTGCGCAGGAACAGTCAGGGCGAAGACTGCGATCAGGTCGTCGACACGGCTTTGGCTGCGGCAGGCTTTCCGCTTGGGATTATGGATGCCAGCCAATACCCCAACATTGAACTTCAGCTTAATGGCGGCGATCGTTTGCTGCTGTTTTCCGACGGCGCCTACGAGAGTCTGCACGCCAACCATGGCCGCTTTGGTCATGGCAGACTGGTGCGCCTCGCCCACTCAGGCGCGCAGCTCAGTCACAGTGCTCTGATTTCACACCTTTACCATGCCATTCACCTGTGGCAAGGGGGCGTGTTTCAGGATGATGTATCGCTGATGCTGCTGTGCGCCCCGGCGCAATCCAACCCCGACGGGAGGTCCCATGAACAGTCTGCAGCTTAATCTCAACCAGCATCTTTGGGAGCAAAATCAGTTGTTTTTGGAACTGGAGCAATTCTTGTTGCAAAACAATGTGCATCCCAAACAGCGCTTCAAACTCATCACCTGCGTGCTCGAGGCGGTCGGCAATGTGCTGCACCATGGCAAAAGCCCGCTGGATAAGGTGATCCTGATTATCCATTGCAGCCACGACTGCCTGACAGTGGATTTACTCGACCCATCTGTGTCCCCCGAGCTCGCCATGCCCAGCCACTGCCCCGAACGGGACGGCGAAAACGGCCGCGGCCTGTGGATCCTCTACAACTGGATGGACAAGGTTAACTTTCAGCATGCCATCAGCGGCACTCACTTGCGCCTCAGTCTACTGAGGCACTGATGCCAACACACACGCCGGGGCTTCCCGGCGTGTTGCATTTTGCAAAAGCAAAACGCAAATCCCAATAAAGCACGCCAGACAAACTTCGTATCTATATGTTATTTATGCATTAATTTTTTGGCACAACTCCTGCTCAGGCTAAGAGGTCTTTGATAATCGGGGCAAGCCCCTCCAGGAGCACACCATGAAATTCAGTCCACTGCCCGGCGGCCACGCCAGCCTGATCACACTGCCAAGCGAAATGGTCATGGCCCAAACCCCCACCCACAGAACGGCGCTGCTCAAGCACATGGATGCCGGTGCCACCAGCCTGGTGCTGGATTTAACCCAGGTGCGCTACATGGACTCCAGCGGCCTGTCGGTGCTGGTCAGCGTGTACAAACGCGCCAAAGAACTTTCCGGTGACGTGGTACTACTTGGCCCCACCGATGGGGTGCGGGCGCTGATTGAGCTGACCCGGCTGCATCAGATTTTCGATATCTATGAAGATCGTCAGGCCGCTATCCGCTACGTCAGCGCCGAGCACTGACCAAAGCGTTAACCGGTACTGGTACGCCGCTTGTCGGCATGCTCAGCAGCAACCAGTAAAGCCGCCAGCAGCAGGGAGACAGCGCCATGAAAGCAGCAACCCAGCCAGTTAAAACCGCCATCGCCGTTCATGCCCCAATGGTTGCCACGCCACGGCGCTGCTTCCTGTGGGCACATTTCTGCGCGCTGCGATTTAGCCTCTGCGCTCTGCTGGCTGCCAGCGGTTTGCTGACGGCCTGTACCACGCCTTCCCTTGGTCATAGAGGCTGCAATCCGAACGAGTGCCACTTTTATGGGCCTGCCACGCCTTATGTTCGCACTGTCGCAGCAACGCCTGGCAGCTTGGTTCACACGAGCAACCTCACTCACCCACGCACTGAACAGGTTGACGGCACAATAGCTGCCAGCGCGGCAACTGCCGAGGCGGGGCTGCGGGACTTAACCCCGGGTCTATCCAATCCCCGCTTTTCTGTGGGGGACCGGCTGTCGGTAATGGTGCTCAATGGCCCCGAGTTCAGCGATGAAGTGGAAATCAATGCCGATGGTTTTGTGTACCTTAACTTTTTGCCACCCATCAATGCCGCCGGACGCCATCTGCAACAGCTTGAGCGCGCCATCCACCAAGCCATTGTGGATGAGCAACTGATGCTGCCAACTGCCGTGCGGGTCAGCGTGCGCCCCGTTAGCTGGGCACCGATTGAAGTGCTGGTGTCCGGCGCCGTATTTGAGCCCGGGCAGCACCTGATTAACCAAAGGCCTGAGCGGATGGATCCCGGCGAGTCGCAAAGCGGTGACTTGGGGGAAAAGCGCACTATTGCCGCCGCCCTTCGCGCCAGCGGTGGCATTCGCCCCGATGCCAACCCCAGCCGTATCCTGCTGACACGCGGCAATGCACAAGTCGAGCTCGATATCAGTGGCACCTTAAGCGGCGAACGGGTGCCCGAGTGGCTGCTGCAGGCAGGCGATCGTATCCATGTCCCCAGCAGCAAACAGTTTGATGAAACCCTGGTGCGACCATCGCAAATCACCGTACCCGGCATTCGGGTGTTTATCTCCAACCTCACCCAGCCTGCCAGCAGCAACAGCCAATCGGCGGTAGACAGAGAAGCGACCCGCTTCCCCTACGGCACCCGCCTGCTGGCCGGCGCCATTGCCGCCAACTGCGTCGGCGGCGCCCAAACCAGCAATGCCAGTCGTCAGGTACTGCTGGTGACCCAAAACCCGCTCACCGACCAAACCGAGGTGGTCGAGCGCTCTCTGGACGGGCTGCTCAAAGAGGCCTGGCGGCCGGAGATGAATCCTGTGCTGCTGCCCGGTGATGGCATTGCCTGTTATGACTCCTCGGTCACCAATATGCGCGAACTGGCACGCACTTTCAGCGATCTGCTGCTGCCACTCACCCTGGCCGGACTGCTGTAGGAGACAACCATGAAACGCTCTCAGCCCCATGCGCGGCAACTTCTTTGGCTAAAACGGGCCGCAGTGGAAGGCTCCCGCCTCACCCCGGCGGCGCGCCGCAAACTCTACTTCAAAACCGGCTTTTACAGCCTGGCGCTGATCTGGTGTCTGGTTGCACTGCTGATGTGGCTCACCCCCGCCAAGTACGTCAGCCGCTGGACCCTGATCCTGCCCGGCAGCGGCGCAGGCGCTATGGTGAGTCTCGACAGTCTCGGTCAGGCGAGCGCCTCCACCAGTTCCCCGTATCTGTCATCGGCTATCGACCCAAGGGAAAACTACAAAGCCATTGTGCTATCAGACCCGGTACTAATGCTGGCGGCCGAGCAGCTGAAAGAGTCAGTAGGCGCCTTTGGCAAACCCAAACTCAAGCTTCCCAGCCAAACCGGGCTGATGGAGTTTGCCAGTGTCGGCGCCACACCGCAGCTTGCCAATGCCAGGGCCTGGGCACTGTATCAAAGCCTGCAGCAAACACTGTCGACCCTGAGGCTGGATGAGATTGCCCAGCGCGAAGCCGGTGTGCGTCAGGGGCTCGATGGCTTTGCCGCCAAGGTCAGTGAAAGCCAGCAGCGGATTTTGATGTATCAGTCCGAGCGCGGTCTGGTGTCGCTCGACCAGTTCAAAGAGCTGGCGCTGACCACCGAAAGGTTGCGCCAAAGCCGCACCGGCATTGAGTCTCAGGTGCGCGGTCTCGATGCCAGTCTGGCAACGCTTGAGCGCCATCTGGGGCTGGATGTCACTGAGGCCGCCGCCCTGCTCAAACTCAAAAACGATCAGCTGTTTCAGGCACTCTTGATGTCAGACACCCGTCTTGGTGCCAGCCTGACCGAACTTGGCGGTCGCCTGGGGCCGCGCCATCCACAAATGCAAACCCTCAGCGCCGAAGCGGCCAGCGTCCGCCAGGGGCTGAAACGCCGCTGCACCGAACTGCTTGGTCACTGCGATGTGTCGCGGATGCTGATGCTCTCGGCGGACGATATGGATGGCCGCGCGCAGCTGATGCAGCAGCTGATAAGCCTCGCCACCGAAACCGATGGCAAACGCCGGGAGCTTGAGACCTTAAGTGACGAGATAAGCGCGTGGGAAACCCGCCTCGAAGCCAGCAAGAAAGACGCCGCCAGGCTTGAAGATTTGAACCGCGAGCATCAGCTGGCCACCGCCGTATTCACCTCGGCCGCCGCCAGAATGGATGTGGGCAAGGCCGACATTTATGCCGCCTACCCCATGCTGCAACTGATGGCTGCGCCACAAATGCCCAAACAACCCGATCCCGTGGGGCCGCTGCTGATTTTGGTTGGCGGCATCGCGGCCTCTATCAGCATCATTGCCGGACTGAGCCTGTTATGGATCCGCAAACCCATATTGCACAAACTGCTGATGAGCGCCTGATTTATCGGGCCATCAGCCTCACCTTTGTCGTTTGGCTGCTGGGCGGTCTGTATCTGCTGGCGCCTGTGCTCGGCTGGGTGCTGCTGGCCCGCCTTGTGCGGCGCAAGCTCAGCCAGCCAAAGCATGACAAGCCGCTGAGCTGGCCGCTGTATGCCTGGGCACTGGCCATGGTGGTCATGCTGCTGGCGCTGGTGATAGGCCACCTCACCATGGAGCTTGGCACTGCCAAACTGATTAAATCTTCCATCGGCTGGGCCAAGGGCTGGGCCCTGATGGCGCTGTTTATGTTGGCCGCAGCATTGCCGGTGCGCCCGGAAGTGATTTTTCGCGCCTGCTGCCTGGTGTGCAAACAGGCAGTGCTGTTAATGCCACTGTTTGTACTGGCGTGGCTGCTGCATCTGCCACAAACCCTGTGGGTCTCCCCCACCCAGCTGATTGGTGGCCCGGGGCCGGAGTTTTTCAGCGTCAGTCTCTATGAAATCGACCCCGGCAGCCACACCCCGCGCTGGCGCCTGTTTACCCCCTGGGCACCCGCGCTTGGGCTGATGGGGAATCTGTACTTCATCTGTGCGCTGGAAGAGAAAAACACAGGCTATCGTCGCTGGGGCCTGGCCGGCAGCATCCTGATGATCCTCTTGTCCCAATCCCGGCTCGCTATCGCCTGCGTGGTGCTGGTTATGGGCCTTAGGCTACTGCTGGCAAGCTTTCGCCATCCCTGGGTCTATCTGCTTGCGGCCCCCGGCATGATGCTGGCGGGCTGCGTCGGCGGCGTCATCATCGAGCGGGCCGAGGCGGGAATGCAGGCGGTCAAGGCCGCCCGCGCTGGCTCTACCCGGGTCAGGCAGGCCCTCGGGGATATTGCGCTTGAGCGCTGGTGGAACGAAGCCATCGTCTGGGGTCACGGCATAGTGGAGCGCGGTCCGCACATGGTGGAGTACATGCCCATCGGCTCCCATCACACCTGGTACGGACTCTTGTTTGTTAAAGGCCTGGCGGGCGCCATCGCCCTTGGGTTTGCATTTGGTGCCAGCTTTTTGCACCTGCTGCCCCATGTCAGCCGATTGCCATCGGCGAGGCTTGGACTGTCACTGCTGCTGATGCTGTTTCTGTACACCTTCGGCGAGAACCTCGAGATCCTCTCCTACCTCTTTTGGCCCGCGCTGATGCTGATTGGCAGAGCGCATCTCGACTGTGGCAAAGCCGTTCGCAAAATGCAAAACGCCCGTATCGCCTCGGGCAACAAACAGAAATAATCAATGAATAACAGATGGTTACAAAATACTTTCTGACTGGCACGATTCCTGATTAGTCAACGTGAATCAAGGTTTTCAGGATAAGCAAACAGCTATAGGAGCACCGCGATGCCAACACGCCAAAGGGCCCGCGCCAATGCCAATGCCAATGTGTCAGCCAGTGCCAGAGCCACAGTAAATCACCGCACTCAGTCGCTTGACCATGCTGCCAACAGCCGGGCGGGCTCAGGTGCAGTCAGTGCCATGCTGGGCGGTATGATGTGGCTTGGCAGCGCCCAGGTATTGGGCCGCTGTGTGCGGCTGCTTGGCAGTATCTTACTTGCCCGCATGCTCACTCCGGAAGTGTTCGGTCAGGCCGCCATCATACTCACCAGCTTTGAGCTGATAGCGACCCTTATCCGCCGTATTTCCAGCGCCAGACTGATCCCCATGGACGATACCGACCTTGGCCGCCACCTGCGGGCGGCAACTGTGCTCAATCGTCTGGCCTGCGTTCTCGCCTTCGTTGCCATGAGCTTACTCAGCCTCCCCGTCGCCTTGTATTTTCAGGACTCTTCTTTGCCGGGGCCGATGATACTCATGGCAACAAGCTACTTGTTAATGCCACTTGGCATGCTTCACGCCGCCGTTAACCAAAGGGCCAACCGAATGCGGGTGCTCGGCAGCGCCCTGCTGTGGCAAACCATTGCCGATGGCCTGATGACCATAGCGCTGGCGCTGATGGGGCTGGGTCTGTGGGCAATCATAGTGCCCAAGGTACTGTCGACCCTGGTGTGGGCCGCCATCCACCGCCGCAACAGCCAGGAGCCAACGGCCCTAGTTTCAACAACCAGGTTTTCAACAACCAGGTTTTCAACACAGCCTGGCATCAGCAGCCTGTGGGAGTCCGGCCTGCAAACCGGCCTTGCCGATTTTGTTGGCGCCCTTCGCACGAGCCTGGATGCGCTGCTGGTGGGGGCTTTTCTGGGGCTGCCTGCGCTTGGGGTGTACTTTTTTGCCAGCAATGCCGCACTTGGGATCACCATGGGCATCATTCAAAGTTTTGGTACCGCCTTTTACAGCCGACTTTGCAGCCAAAAGCCCCAGGAGCGGGTGAGCTTTGTCGGCGGACTGATGACGGTATCCCTGCTCACCAGCCCTTTGATTGCGCTGCAGTGCCTGCTTGCCCCCTGGTATGTGCCACTGCTGTATGGCAGCCACTGGGTGGATGCCGGTGCCCTGCCGATTTTTGTGCTGCTGTGCCTGTCGGGTCTGTGCCGACCTCTGGGCGAAGCGGCAAGCCAATTGCTGCTCTCCCGTGGTCTGACTCGGGAAAACTTGCTGATGAATCTGTTATTCAGTGCCTTGCTGTGTGCCGGGCTTGTGCTGGCGGTGCAGTTTTCCCTGCTGGCGGTGGCAGCCACAGTGCTCAGTATTTATGGCCTTGGCATGCCATTGATGGCGCTCTATGCCAGCCGCCGCTGCCGTGTTCAAAGCGGTAAGCAACAGTGCCGGCAACACAATGCCTTTGCCAATTCATCCCCATCATCTGCCCCCAGCGAGGAGGTACACCATGACCCCCAGAGTCTCAGTCGTAATGCCCGTGTATAACGTGCAAGCCTTTGTAAAAGAGGCCATTCAGTCGGTACTGGATCAAAGCTTTCTTCACTGGGAGCTCATCATAGTCAACGACTGCTCCACCGATCGCAGCCTGCTGCTGTGCCAGACATTTCGCGATCACCGTATTCGCATCGTCAACCACCCCCACAACAAGGGGCTCGCGGCGGCGCGCAATACCGGCGTGCGCCATGCCATAGGTCGCTATGTGGCGTTTCTGGACTCGGACGATCGCTGGCACCCAGACAAATTGCGGCTGCATATCAACCATTTGGATGCAAACCCTGCGGTGGGGATAAGCTTCAGCCGTTCGAGTTTTATCGATTATCTGGGCCAGCCCATACATTGCTATCAGATGCCACAGCTGACCAATATCACTCCGGCGCACCTGCTTTGCCGTAACCCGGTGGGCAACGGCTCGGCGCCGGTTCTGAGGCGGGAAACCTTAACGGACATTCGCTTTCAGGCACTCAATCACAGCGAAGACTACTCCTGCTACTTCGATGAGAATTTCCGCCAATCGGAAGATATCGAATGCTGGCTGCGGATCCTCGCCACCACCAGTTGGAAAATGGAAGGGATCCCCGAGCCGCTGACCTTCTATCGCCTCAACCATGGTGGTTTGTCGGCCAATCTGCTCAAGCAGCTGGAAAGCTGGGAAAAAATGGTCGAAAAAGCCCGCCGGTTTGCCCCCAAACTGCTGAAACGTCATGAGCGCCATGCCAGAGGTTATCAGCTGCGTTATCTGGCACGGCAGGCTATCCGCCTGGGGGATGGCGCCATGGCGGTGAAGCTGTGTAATAAGGCGCTTGTCACCGCCCCCGGCATCCTCACCCATGAAACCGGCCGCACCCTGTGCACAGTGGCGGCTGCCTATCTGCAATGGCTGTTGCCCACCAGCCTGTATTCCCAGTGCGAACGCCTCGGCCAGGCGCTGGTTGGCTGGCAGCAGCAGCGGCGGATCCGTGCCGATGGGGTCCAAAGCTCGCTGCTTTAAAGCCGATGGAGTTCAGGCTGCCCGCACTGCTGGCCGCCTGACATCCCATCAAGACCAGGCCTTAAAGCCACGAGCCAGCGCTCGGTTTCGTCTTTCGCACGCCCGCATTCCGGGCGTTTTTCATTTTGCAAGCCGCATCGCAAATTGCATTATCGCGCCAACAAAACATCATAACCAGCTGAATATAAAGGAAATAAAATATGGCATGCCATGTGCTATCTCTCCTGTGACACTAGGGAGGACATACCATGGCCGCAAGAACACCCCTGACTATCCCCAGCAGACCCAAAGCGCTGTGCCGTATCATCGATGGGCTGCTGGTCATCACAGTGTTGGCGCTGATTTTCCTGCCGCTGCTTATGCTTTGCTGTTATCGGTTACTCAAAGGTGAGCAGGCACTGGAACGCATTCATTTGGTTGGTGCCAATTACCGGCCTATGTCGGTACTGCGGGTTCGCGGCGACGGTCTGCTGCCAGCCATGAGTGAGCTGCTGTGGGTGCCTTGCGGCGGACTTGCCCTCCTCGGCGGCCCATTGCAGTACCAGGGAATGCGCTATGGCCAATATCGCGCCTGGCCCGGGGTTATTGCCCTTGAGGATGTGCTGCGGCGTATGGGGCTTGGTTATCAGGACGACAGCACTGAGCTGAAAAGGCTTCATGCCAGCGCCACCGCTTATCTGATGGGCCTTGGCCGGGCGCTTTTGTGCCTGCTGCTGGTTCCTCGGGTTCATCCGGGCATGCGGCGGGTATCGCTGTTTGGCATTGGAATAGACAACCTGTCGATGCCAGGCCTTATCAGCCAGATTGCCATCAAAGCCGGCGCCAGAGTCAATTCCAATAACAAATTTACCGATAAAGCCAGGGCCACAGCCAAGCCAGAGCACTACGCCTTTATCAATACCGATTGCCTCAACATTGCCGCCAAAGACACCGAGTACCGTGCGTTATTGGGCAATTGCGATGGCGTGTTTGCCGACGGCATGGGCGTGCGCCTTGCCTGCCATCTCACCGGCCAGGGCCTGCGGGACAATCTTAACGGCACCGATCTGTTCCCTCTGCTGTGCCAGCGCCTTGCACAGGAAGGATTGAGCCTCTTTCTCCTTGGCGGCGCCCCGGGGGTAGCCGATGCAGCGGCGAAAAAGATGCAGCAGCAATATCCTTCTCTGACCGTCAGCGGCGTGCACCACGGCTTTGTTGAATCAGATGACTGGCCGAAGGTTATTGAGCAAATCAATCAAAGCGGCGCCGCCGTGCTTTTGGTCGGTATGGGAGCGCCGCTGCAGGAGCGCTGGATAGCGAGCTTCGCCAAACAGCTCAACGTGGGCGTTGCCTTGGGTGTGGGCGGTTTGTTCGACTTTTACTCGGGCCGTATTCCAAGAGCCCCCCAATGGCTGCGCCAACTTGGTTTTGAATGGGTATGGCGCCTGATACAGGAGCCTGCGCGGATGTGGCGCCGCTATCTGATTGGCAATCCGCTGTTTTTACTGCGGGTGCTGGCCGAGCGCCGCCGATTGCAGCAGGCCCCCAAACCACAAACCCCGCTGCCCCAGCTTGGCTGGCAGGCAGGCAAAGTCCAGAGCCATCGCCCCCATCAACTGCGCCTGCTTTGTGGCCGCATTGGCAAACGCAGTCTGGATATCCTTGTCAGCAGCCTGGCACTGTTGCTGCTTACCCCGCTGTTTTTACTGGTGGCGCTGGCGATACGTCTCGAAAGCCCGGGGGCGGTACTCTACAGCCAAACCCGCGCCGGTGCTGGCAACCGCCCTTTCACCATGTGGAAGTTTCGCTCCATGTATTTGGATTCTGAAGCCAGGCTCGCCGCCCTGCAAAACAATAACGAGATGAGCGGCGGCGTGCTGTTCAAGATGCGCCGCGATCCGCGTATTACCCTGGTGGGCCGCTTTATCCGTAAGGCCTCCATTGATGAGCTGCCTCAGCTTTGGAATGTGCTCAAAGGCGATATGTCGCTGGTGGGCCCCCGCCCGGCGCTACCAAGGGAAGTCGAGCAGTACCCCGCCAATGCCCGCCAGCGCCTGGCGGTCAAGCCGGGGATCACCTGTATCTGGCAGGTATCCGGCCGCTCGGATATCCCCTTCGACACCCAGGTTGAGCTGGATCTGGAGTACATCCACACCCAGAGCCTGTGGGCAGATGTGTGCCTGCTGGCCAAAACTATTCCGGCGGTGCTGACAGCCCGCGGCGCTTACTGAGGAGCCGATTATGGAAGCCATTGTTTTTGCCAATCGCCATGGCCGGGAACTCAAGCCCCTGCACGATCACTACTGCCCTGCACTGCTGCCCGTGGCCAATCGGGCGCTGCTTGAGTACACCCTTGACGACTTAAAAGAGGCAGGAATTCATAAGGTAAGGCTGATAGTAGGGCCGATGGCGGATGCCATTGAGGCGCTTATCGGCGATGGCAAGCGCTGGGATTTACAGGTGAGCTATTTCTTGTCCCACCCGCAGGAGTCCCCCGCCAGATTGCTGCCACGACTGGGGCTTGATGACGACAGCCAGTATCTGTTTGTGCGCGGCGATATCCTGAGAAGTCCCTGCATCAAAGGCTATCTGGCCTTCGCCCATCGCCTGGGCGCCGAGCGGCTCATCCCAAGGCTCGACCGCCGCTCCCCCGGGCTTTGGTGTGGCCAGCCCAGTCCACTGGCGCTTACCCAGCTTGCCTGGCCATTGAAAATGCCGCGACCAGACAGCAACAGCATCGTGGAAGTGCTGCACGGCCATTGCAGCCACTTTGAGGACTTAAGCGCCTTGATGGATACCAGTCGCCTGCTCGCCATGGGCCGATTTACCGGCCTTAGTCCCAGAGGCGCCCGCCGCCCATCGGGCAATGCATCTTTCCCCTTTTATGTTGGCGCCCACAGCCGGGTGCCAGGGCTGCACTTTCAGCAGGGTTTTGGGATTATCGGCGATGACTGCTCGCTGGATGCCAGCGTGCGTCTGGAGGGCATCAATGTGCTCGGTGATGGGATGATTGCCGCCCGGGATGTGGTCATCAACGACAGCCTGATCCTCGCCGACTCAGCCCTTGGCAAGGGCTTGTATCTTAAAAACAAAATTGTCTCCCGCGGCCTGCTTATCGACCCGGTGAGTGGCGGCGCCATTGACGTATTCGACCCAGCCCTGCTGGGGGACAGTCGCCGCGTCCGGCAGGAAAGAGCATCTATTCAAAGCACCCTGACGGGCCTGACCCTGCTTGGCCTGTTGCCACTGTGGCCGCTGGCAGCGCTGACGGCACGGGCGCTGCAGCTAAGTTTGCCTGCACCGCTGCCGAGTATCTCACAACTGCTGCGGGGAGCAACCACCCTGCTTGGTCCCGCGAATGTCTCCCAGTCTGCGCTGGCATCAGCCAGCCCTGCTGGCAAGGCCAAACCTATCAAGCTGCCCCGTCAAACCGGCTCAAAACACCAGCCGGAGCAAAAGCCCGGTCTCTTTGGCCCGCTGCAACTTGGCCTGCTGGCGGATGCGCCAGCAGAAGAGCAACTGCTGGTCAATCAGGAGTTTGCTGCGCTTTCCGGACTCGGGCGGGCAAAACGCCTGTGGCAATGGCTGTATCTGCACCTGAAAGCATCGCTAAACCCGGCGCATAAAGCCGGGGAGGCAGAGATGTCAGCCCTGTTGGAACCACAACCCCTTACCGCAGATATCCAGTTTGCCCATGCAGGCCGGCAGCCGCTTGAGACGGCCAATGACAGCCATATGAATTCAGGCCACCGAGCCCAATAAGGAGCCTTACCATGACTACCATCATCACCTACGGCACCTACGATTTATTCCATTACGGCCATGTGCGCCTGTTTGCCCGTCTGGCAGCGCTGGGAGACCGGCTGATTGTTGGCGTATCTACCGACGAGTTCAATGCCATCAAAGGCAAGGCGGCGTTTTTCAGCTATCAGCAGCGGGCCGAAATTGTTGCCGCCTGCCGCTTTGTTTCAATGGTCATTCCCGAAACCCATTGGGACCAAAAAGTCCGGGATATCAGTGGCTATGGCGTGGACGTATTTGCCATGGGCGATGACTGGCAGGGCAAGTTCGACCATCTCTCAGCCCTGTGTAGAGTCCTGTACCTGCCCCGCACCGAATATGTGTCCACCACCGAGATCCGCGCCAGTTTGGGGGCGCCTCATCTGTGAGCTGAAATCGGTACGCAAAAGGATTCGGGAGGCTGGATATGGCAGGTTTCGGGGTAAAAACACTGACTTTTTATGGTGCCAGGCTGCTTTGCAAACTGCTCTACGGCTTAAGCGGCCTGTTCCCAAGACAAGCGGGTAAAGTGTGCGTCGGCGCATACCAAAATCGTTTTACCGATAACAGTAAATACCTGTATTTGCACCTGTCGATGCTACAGCAGCTTAAGGTTATCTGGATAACCGGTGACAGCGAACTGGCTGCAAGGTTAAACGAACAGGGTCTTCATGCCGCAGAGCGCTGGTCACTTAAGGGGATCTGGCACGCGCTGACCGCAGGCACTTACCTGTACAGCGCCTATGTTGGCGATATTAATCAATGGCTTGGAAAAGGTGCCCGCAGGATAAATCTGTGGCACGGCTCGCCGATGAAAGCGATTGAATTTGATATAACCACAGGCCCCATGGCCGAGCGCTTTCAGCCCCCTTATGGGCTGTTGAAACGGCTCAAGTACCATCAGGAATACTTAAGGCCAGATCTGATGTTGGCGCCAAGCGAGCCGGTAAGAGCATGCTTTGCCTCGGCATTCAGGCTGGCAGAAAGTGACATAAAGCTCGCAGCTTACCCAAGAAGCGCCTTTTATCAGCGCTATCCAACGGCCAAACCTGCACGGCCTGCCAGCTGGCGCCCAAGGCTTATTCTCTACGCACCCTCCTGGCGCGATGGCGGCACAAAACATGGGCTGGATACGCTGCTGCCGGCGGCAACGCTTGCCCCCATCCTTGAGCGATTGAACGCCACACTGCTGCTGCGTTTACACCCCAACGATGTAAAAAAAGGCATCAAACTGCCGTCGCACCCGCAAATAGTGGACATCAGCAGCCGGGAAGATGTGTACGATTTACTGCCCGAGCTATCCTTGCTTATCAGCGACTATTCATCGCTTTATATCGATGCACTGCTGTTTGACGTGCCGCTGGCGTTTTATCGGTTCGATGAAGCCGAATACAGGCAGTGCTGCCGCAATGCCTATCATTTCGCCGATGCGCTGGAGCCCCCCGGCCCCGTGGTGCACACCCCGGATGAGCTGATTGCACTGCTGCAGCAACAGGACTGCCTCACCAGAGCCAGCTCGGCCGAGCTGCGCCACCACCACAGGCAGCTCTATTGGCAAGAGCCACTGGCTGACCCCTTTGCGATTATCGAAACTGAACTTGGGCTGACTACAGCGGAAAATCAACCTGAGGTCGGTTGCAGCCACCCCAGTGATAGCTTAAGCTGAACCCTTGAAATAAATACTGTTATCAAGGCGTTAAGATGAAAGCGTTTAAACAGACACTGTGGATTGCCCTCCTGCCACTGGCGCTTGGCGCTTGCTCAGAGCCTTCAGCGACAAAAGAGCCTTCAGCTCAAGAGCAGCCCCCTGCTCAACAGCAACAAGACACTCCGCCAGGGCCTGCGGTCTCGATCGAAACACCAAACAGCGCAGAAGCCCTGCCAGTTGGTGACAGCAGCCGCACCTCCCTGGACTGGCCCGGCAGCTATGAAGGCGTGCTTCCCTGCGCCAGCTGTGAAGGCATAAGCACCCGCCTGGTACTCAATGGTGATGGCACTTATCTGCTCGAGACTCAGTATCTGGGTGAGCAGGAAGCCGGAGCCGAGCCCAAGGTATTTGAAGAGCGTGGCAGTTTCAGCTGGAACACCAGCGGCGGCGCTATCCAACTTGAAAGCGGCGCCTGGTATCAGGTAGGTGAAAATCAGCTGTTTATGCTGGACCGTGAAGGCAAACGCATCACGGGCGCCCTTGCTGACCACTATCGCCTTGGCAAACAGCCATAACGCTGTGGGCAATAAACAAAAACGCGCCCGAAGGCGCGTTTTTGTTTAACACTGATAGTCAGGGATGGTAGAAGCCAAGATACCAGTCGGCAAAGGCCTTTACCCCCTCTTCAATTGCGACCTTCGGGCGCACGCCCGTGATAGCAAATAAGTCTTCGGTATCGGCCCAGGTGGCTTTCACATCGCCATCCTGCATCGGTAAAAACTGCTTGATGGCCTTACGGCCAAGGGCATTTTCAAGGGTTTCAATAAAGTGCATCAAAGACACAGGGCTGCCGTGGCCGATATTCAGTACCCGGAATGGCGCTGAACTTTCCGAGCTTTTGCCGCTTTCCACCGACCAAGCTGGCGATACCTGCGGCGGCAGCGGCAACACACCCACCACGCCTTCAATGATGTCGTCGATAAAGGTAAAGTCGCGGCTCATATCGCCCTGATTAAACACCTTGATGGGCTCTCCCGCCATAATTGCTCTGGCAAACAGCATGGGTGCCATATCCGGCCTGCCCCAAGGGCCATAGACGGTAAAGAACCTCAAGCCGGTGCAAGGTACACCGTAAAGATGGGCATAGCTGTGGGACATCAGCTCATTGGCTTTTTTGGTGGCCGCATAGAGGGAAATGGGGTGGTCGACCGAATCAGTCGTTGCGAAGGGCAGCTTTTTATTCAGCCCATACACGGAGCTTGATGAAGCATACACCAGATGCTTTACTCCGCTTTGGCGGCACCCTTCGAGAATGTTGAGGTGCCCCACCAAATTGGCATCGGCGTACGCGTGGGGATTGTCGATGGAGTAACGCACCCCGGCCTGAGCACCAAGATGCAACACCCAATCAGGCTTTAAAGTATCGAAAAGTGTTGCTATCGCGCTGCGGTCAGCCAGCTCCATCCGCTGAAACTGAAATTCAGCATGCGCTTCAAGCCCGGCGAGGCGCGCCTGCTTTAACGAGACATCGTAGTAATCGTTAAGATTATCGATGCCATAAACCCTATGCCCTTCGGCAAGCAGCCTTTTGCATGCCGCGGCGCCAATAAAGCCAGCAGCGCCCGTTACCAATACTGTGCCGGAGTGACTCACTTAATTCCCCTTACACGGCCATCAATCATCAGAGTACCTTGCATCAGAGTACCTTGCATCAGAGTACCTTGCATCAGAGTACCTTGCATCCGAGTACCTTGCGCACATCGGCATGCTTAACCGAGCGGCCGCGGCCAATGCCGTAATAGGCAATGCCCTTGGCCTCAAGCCGGGCCGGATCGTACAGGTTGCGGCCATCGAAAATCACCGGCTGCTTCAAAAGGCGTTTGATTTCGCTGAAATCAGGCGCTCTGAAACTCAGCCACTCGGTACAAACAATAAGACCATCGGCGCCGCTGAGGGCCGCTTCCTTGGTGCCCAGCAGCTTAAGCTCGTCACGTACACCGTAAATGCGCTGGGCTTCTGTCATGGCTTCAGGGTCGAATGCCTGCACAGTGCCACCGGCCGCGATAATCGCTTCAATGACCACCCGGCTTGGCGCCTCACGCATGTCATCGGTTTGAGGCTTGAAAGACAGCCCCCATAGCGCAAATACCAGCCCGGTGAGATCGTCACCAAAGTGCTGCTTCACCAGTTCAGGTAAACGCTGTTTTTGCTGATGATTTACCGCTTCAACCGATTTCAGCACCCGTGCATCAACACCGATTTTTTCGGATGTTTTCACCAGCGCTTTCACATCTTTCGGGAAACAGGAGCCGCCGTAACCGCAGCCAGGATAGATAAACTGATAGCCGATGCGCGGATCTGAGCCTATGCCCTTGCGCACCATTTCAATATCGGCACCGAGATGCTCGGCAATATTAGCCATCTCGTTCATAAAGGAGATTTTGGTCGCCAACATGCAGTTGGCAGCGTACTTGGTGAGTTCGGCGCTGCGTACATCCATAAACAGCATGCGGTCGCGACTGCGGTTAAAAGGCGCGTAGAGTTCACGCATCACCTCTTCCACTTCATCGCTGTGGGTACCGACAATAATGCGGTCAGGGCGGCGACAATCATCCAGCGCCGCCCCCTCTTTTAAGAACTCAGGGTTCGACACCACTTCGATGCAAATATTCAGATCCCGCGAGGCAAGTTCGGCTGCAATGGCATCCCGCACCCTATCAGCGGTTCCAACCGGCACTGTGCTCTTGTTCACCACAATTTTGGGGTCAAACATATGCAGGCCTATGTCCTTGGCTACCCCAAGCACGTGAACCAAATCGGCGCTGCCATCTTCATCAGGTGGTGTACCCACGGCGATAAAAATCACCTCGCCGTGATTAACACCGGCCTGAGTATCTGTGGTAAAGGTCAGGCGATGCTGCGCCATCTGCTCTTTCACCAGAGTCTCAAGCCCCGGCTCATAGATGGGAATATGCCCCTGCTGCAGCCCGATGATTTTGGCTTCATCTATATCAACGCACAGCACGTCGTGGCCCACTTCAGCCAGCACAGCACCCTGCACCAGGCCAACATAGCCAACACCAAATACGGTTACCTTCATCCTTGCTCCGAACATTTAACGTACGCACACGGCAAAAGCATGCCATACCATTTGCAGCAAGCATATGACAAACAGGATAAAAATGAAATTCAGGCGGGAATTAATGAGAGGACAGCTTACAAATCCACGAAAGCCATACCCAAATTGTCTTTCTCTGAAATAAGCGGCGACCTTGAAAGCGGCCAGTCTATGGCAAGCACAGGGTCATCCCAGCGGATACAACGCTCGGATGCTGGATGATAAAAGTCGCTGCATTTGTAGCTCACCAAGGCCGTTTCTGAAAGCACATAAAAACCGTGGGCAAAGCCTTTAGGGATAAAAATCTGCTTATGGTTATCACTGGACAGAACCTCTCCAACCCACTTGCCATAGGTAGGCGAGCCTTTGCGGATATCCACCGCGACATCAAAGATTTCGCCCTGCAGGACCGATATCAACTTATCCTGAGGATGCTGCTCCTGCCAGTGCAACCCGCGAAGCGACCCCTTGACCGAATGCGACAGGTTATCCTGCACAAAATCCACGGGCGCAACCGATTCGGCAAACCGCTGCTGTTGAAAGGACTCCAAAAAATAGCCCCGCTCGTCCCTGAATACCTTGGGGATGATAAGCTTAACCTCTGCTATCGCGGTGGCTAACACCTGCATGACACGCTCCTACCACTCAACACTATTAACCTGAACATTAACCAGCGCATTAACCTGAACACTTAATTGAACCCTGACCTGAACACTTGCCTGAACACTGGACTGAACACTGGCCTGAGCATGAACCCAAGCCGCCTCACTACTCTGCCTGACGGGCTTTTGATTCAAGCATCCCGGTTAACGCCAAACGCCAATCGGCGGACTTTATTGCAAAAGTTGCGTCGATTTTAGCGCAATCAAGCCGCGAATTGGCGGGCCGAAGTGCCGCAGCGCCAAATTCAGCGGCGCTGATGGGTATCAGCGCTGGACTGGGCTTAATCACACCAAGGCGCTGCGCCTCAGAAAAAATGGCCTTGGCAAACCCGTACCAACTGATAAAAGGCGCACCGCTAAAATGATAGGTTCCCCAAGGGCAGTCGCTTTGCTGGGCACGCAGCGCAAGCTGCCATATCGCCAGCGCCAGGGACGATGCCGGAGTCGGCGCGCCAAGTTGGTCACTTACAATCCTAAGCTCAGGCTTAATGGCGGCAAGTGAGAGCATGGTATTGACGAAATTTTTACCCTGCCCGTCAAAAATCCAGGAGGTTCGCACAATCAGATGTCGCTCAGCATGGGCTGCAATCAGCTGCTCACCTTGCCACTTGCTTTGCCCATACACAGACAAGGGCGCAGGCTCATCATCCTCGCGATAAGGGCGACTAAGATGCCCATCAAACACATAATCGGTAGAAAGATGAATAATTGCTGCATTAATTTCAGCGGCGGCGCGGGCAAGATGCCCACAGGCATCTGCGTTTATCACCCTGCAGATAGCTTGCTCGGATTCAGCCTTATCAACGGCTGTGTAGGCGGCGCAGTTGATAATAAGCGCCGGTTTATGGTCTTTTATATACCCAAACAAGGACTCGGGGCGCAAAAAATCCACCTCGGCTTTCGTGGGTGTCAAAAGCTGGCAGGTCGATGGTTTACACGCCTTGAGCGCCCGCCCCACCTGGCCAGTTGCGCCAAAAATCGCTACTTTCATGGACTAATCATCACTCGCCGTATTGGTAGGCATAACTGCAGCCTCCAAAGACGAGCTCCCCCTGATGGGCTGTGGCTCAAACGTCAGTAACTGCAACAGATACTCACCATAGCCGCTATGGCTTAGCGCCGATGCCTGCTCTTTCATCTGCTCGGCGCTTATCCAACCCTGCCGATAGGCAATTTCTTCGAGACAGGCAATCTTGAGCCCCTGGCGCTTTTCGATGGTTTGCACGAAATGCCCGGCTTCCATCAGCGCATCATGGGTGCCGGTATCAAGCCAGGCAAATCCCCGTCCGAGCAAACTGACATTAAGCTGACCCCTTGTCAGATAGGCATTATTGATGTCGGTGATTTCAAGCTCACCCCGGGCCGAGGGTGTGAGGGATTTGGCTATCTCAATCACCTGATTATCATAAAAATACAGCCCCGTAACTGCATAGTGAGATTTGGGCGACAAAGGCTTCTCTTCGATGCTGACAGCGCGGCCGGCGCTGTCAAACTCGACCACACCAAACCGCTGGGGGTTAGTCACATGGTAGGCAAATACCGTAGCACCCTCAGAGCGCGCGGCGTCGTGCAACTGGCGCGAAAAACTTTGGCCATAAAATATATTATCGCCAAGAACGAGGCATACAGAATCGTTACCAATAAAGGCTTCACCTATGATGAAGGCTTGGGCAAGACCATCGGGGCTTGGCTGCAAGGCATATTGCAGCGTGATACCGAATTGGCTGCCATCACCAAGTAGACGCTGAAAACCTGCTTGGTCTTCTGGAGTGGTGATAATCAGAACCTCACAAATTCCGGCCAGCATTAATACCGATAATGGATAGTAAATCATTGGCTTATCGTAAACCGGAAGAAGCTGCTTAGAGACTCCCATCGTGATGGGATAAAGCCGCGTACCCGAGCCACCAGCGAGAATAATTCCTTTCATTAACGCTTTGCTCCGTATTGCTGCTCAATCCAGTTTTGGTAGACGCCACTCTTAACGTTGTTGGCCCACTGCTCATTATCCAGATACCACTGCACTGTCTTGCGAATGCCTGATTCAAAAGTCTCTTGTGGCTGCCAATCCAACATCGTACTCATCTTGCTGGCATCGATGGCATAGCGACGATCGTGGCCGGGCCTGTCCGCCACATAGGTAATTTGCTCACGATAGGAGCCCGCCTTTGGCACCATCTCGTCCAAAAGGTCACAAATCGTATGCACCACATCGAGGTTTTGCTTTTCGTTGTGGCCGCCGATGTTATAAGTTTCGCCCACGTTTCCGTGGGTCAAGACCCTATAGAGCGCCCGGACATGATCGTCCACATACAGCCAGTCGCGAATTTGATCGCCCTTGCCGTATACAGGCAACGGTTTGCCTTGCAATGCGTTCAGGATCACCAGCGGTATGAGCTTTTCCGGATACTGATGAGGACCATAGTTATTAGAGCAATTGCTTAGCACCACCGGCATACCATAAGTGCGATGCCAGGCCCGCACCAGATGATCGCTAGCGGCTTTAGAAGCCGAATAGGGACTACTGGGCGCATAGGGCGTGGTTTCTGTAAATAAGGGCAATTCGGGATACGGATTCTGGGTGTCGGCATTCGGCTCCCCCGTCACGGGCCCCGAGTCAAGCGCAATCTCGCGGCTAAACTCATCCGGATGGGGCAAATCACCATAGACCTCATCGGTGGAGATATGGTGGAAGCGAAAAGCCGCCTTGCGCATGTCATCAAGCCCAGTCCAATACGCTCGGGCCACTTCGAGCAAGGTAAAGGTGCCCACTATGTTTGTTTGAATAAAGTCAGCGGGGCCGGAGATAGAACGGTCGACATGGGACTCCGCCGCTAAATGCATTACCGCATCGGGCTGAAAGGCTGCAAATATCCTTTCAAGTTCAGCATAATTAACTATATCAACAACTTCGAGCCGGTATCTGCTGTTATCGGCCACTTCGGCAAGCGAACTCAAATTAGCTGCATAGGTCAGCTTATCGACGTTCACCACCGTGTGGGCAGTATTCTTGATTAAATACCGGATAAGCGCTGAGCCGATAAAACCGCAGCCACCGGTGACAAGAATGTTCATGGACAACCTCATAAATGCAGAAGGCTACTCTTTTAAATTCTAGGTTCTAGGTACTAGGTTCTAGGTTCTAGGTTCTAGGTTCTAGGTTCTAGGTTCTAGGTTCTAGGTTCTGCCTATAGTGAACGTTCGCTAGCTCACTCACCAAACGCTCGATAACTACTCCTGCGTTATCCTACTTCCTAACTCCTGCGTCCATGCAGTCGCGCGCTACAGAAACTGCAGAGCGTGTTTCACCCTTCCAGATTCCAGAAGCCCGCATTGCGGGCGCTCTGTAGGCCGCTGGCCGTTCTGTATTCTGTAGCCACGAAGAGGCGTTCTAAAAGCCCATAGGGCGCTCGGCAGCCGCAGGCCGTTCTGTACGCCCGCTGCGCGGGCGCTCTGTCAGCTGGCCTCGCCAGCTGCCTTAACCGCATTGGCAATAAGCTCGGCATATTGATTGGCTTTCACAGCCTCTTTGGCCTCTACCATTACCCGAATAAGTGGTTCGGTACCGGACTTACGCAGTAGGACCCGTCCACTTTGACCGAGCTCAAACGTTGCAGTGGCAACGGCATCTTTAACTGACGGATGCTCGAGGGCTACTGCTGCATCGCCAGTTAAGCGTACATTAATCAGCACCTGCGGGAACATCACCAATCCGGCACGCGCCTGCGCTATGGTCTGGCCCGACTCAAGCAAGGCGCGCAGCACCTGCAATGAGGCAACAATGGCATCACCGGTAGTAGCAAAGTCGAGCGTTAAAATATGGCCCGAGTTTTCACCGCCAAGGCGCCAGCCGGTTTCTTTCAAAAGTTCCACTACGTAACGGTCGCCAACCTTGGCGCGCTTGAATGGAATGCCAAGCCCAGTCAGTGCCTGCTCAAAGCCAAGGTTTGACATCAGGGTACCCACCACACCACCAAAGGCTTCGTTACGCGCCTTTGCTGACTTGGCAAGTATGTACAAAAGCTCGTCACCATCAACAACAGCGCCACTGCTGTCGACCATCATCAGGCGGTCGGCATCACCATCAAGCGCAATACCCAAATCCGCTTCGTGCAGCATCACGGCCGTTTGCAGGCTGTCCATGTGGGTTGCACCGCAGTGATCGTTAATGTTTACGCCATCGGGCTTGTCGTTAATGCTGATAACGCGGGCGCCCAGCTCCTGATACACCTTTTTGGCAATGTGATAGGCCGCGCCATTGGCACTGTCTACTACCAGAGTCAGGCCATCGAGTGACAACGTATTCGGGAAGGTGCCCTTACAAAATTCAATATAGCGGCCTGCGGCGTCCTCGATACGGCGCACCTTGCCAAGTTTTGCCGGGTCAACACAAACCATGGCCTGGTTCTCTATTGCATCAACCAACAAGCGCTCAATCTCAAGCTCCTGCGCATCATTAAGCTTGGTGCCGGTTTTTGAGAAAAACTTAATGCCATTATCGTAAAACGGATTATGTGAAGCACTTATCACCACCCCGGCATCGGCGCGAAAGGTCGAGGTCAGATACGCGATAGCAGGCTTAGGCAACGGCCCGGTCAATGCCACGTTTACACCGGCGGCACAAAAACCCGCCTCCATGGCAGACTCGAGCATATAGCCGCTCAGGCGCGTATCCTTACCGATAATCACTTCTTTGGTACCGGAGGCAGCCATCACAGTCCCGGCCGCCCAACCAAGTTTAAGTGCAAAATCGGGCGTTATCGGAAACTCACCTACCCTGCCGCGAACACCATCGGTGCCAAAATACTTCCTTGACGATTCTCTTCCCATAAACGGATTCCCCAGAAAAACAAAAGCCGGGCATGCCCGGCCGAAAAACGATTAAAACAAGAAACATAGGTGTTAGGTTCTAGGTTCTAGGTTCTAGGTTCTAGGTTCTAGGTTCTGCGAATACCGAACGTACGCAAGCTCACTCACCGAACGCTCGATAACAGCTCATGCGTTGTTCCAAGCCCTCCGTCCATGCAGTCGCGCGTACGGAGAAAGCAGAAAGCCGAAAGCCGAGAGTCTTGCTGCTCGATTCCATAAGCCCGCAGCGCGGGCGCTCTGTAGCGGCGAAGCGGCGTCCCGTAGGCCGCAGGCCGTTCTGTAGCCACGAAGTGGCGTTCTGAAAGCCCGCAGGCCGTTATGGCGCCACGCAGTGGTGCACTACGATGCGCCTTTTATCGCCACCAGATTTGACTCGAGGTTGGTAGCGGTCAGGTCGTTCTGTTTATTCAACCACACCAGATCGCAAATCCCGTCTGTGGGATTAAAGCCGGTGGGCGCTTTAAGCAATAACTCACGAATGGTCTCGTGGTCGAACGCATGACAGGCCATATCGAGTTTATCAAGCACCACTTCAAGCTCATCCCAGGTCAAAAAGACTTCGCTCGCGGTCATAATGCGCTCGTGTCCTGTACCTTCAACGTTGTCACCAATGAGCAGCTCTTCATAAAGCTTTTCGCCGGGGCGCAGGCCGCTGAACTGGATCTCGATATCACCATCAGGGTTAAGGTCATCCTTCACCTCAAAGCCTGACAGCCTAATCATTTTACGTGCCAAATCAACAATCTTAATCGACTGCCCCATATCCAGCACGAACACATCGCCGCCCTTGCCCATAGCCCCAGCCTGAATAACGAGCTGAGATGCTTCAGGGATGGTCATGAAAAAGCGGGTGATCTCCAGATGAGTCACAGTAACCGGGCCACCATTGGCAATTTGTTTGCGAAACAGCGGTACAACCGAACCACTGGAGCCAAGCACATTACCAAAGCGCACCATACAAAAGCGAGTTGCACTTTGCTTTTTAGAAAACGCCTGCAATACCAACTCCGCCATCCGCTTGGTGGTGCCCATCACGTTGGTAGGCCGCACCGCTTTATCGGTTGAAATCAGCACAAAGGTTTCGACCCCGGCCGCAATCGCTGCCTCGGCGGTATAAAGGGTGCCAAATACGTTGTTGCGAACCCCTTCAACCACGTTGTGCTCTACCAAAGGCACGTGCTTATATGCCGCAGCGTGGTAAACGGTTTGAACCTTAAAGGCGTCCATCACCGCCTGAACCCGGTTTTGACGCTGTACTGAGCCCATCATCGGGAAAATATCAACTTTCAGGCCAAGTTCATGCTTGATGGCCTGCAGCTCACGCTCGATTGAATAAAGCCCGAATTCAGACAGTTCAAACAGCACCAGTTTGCTGGGTGAAAGGCGGATGATTTGCCGGCAAAGCTCCGACCCAATCGAGCCACCAGCGCCTGTCACCATCACCACCTTGCCGGTGATATTGGCTTGCATCAAATCAGTTCGAGGCGCAACCGAGTCGCGGCCAAGCAAGTCCTCAATCTCAACTTCTTTTACGTCACTGAAAAGCTTATTACCACTGACCAAATCGGCCATGGCAGGCAAAGTCATCACTTTTACCGACAAAGGCTCAAGCGTTTGCAATATCTGCTGGCGGCGGGCGCGGCTTGCGCTTGGCATGGCCAGCAACACCCGGGTCGCCTGCTTTTGCTTAATGAGCTTTCTGATAATGGATGGCGAATGCACATGCAGCCCCTGAATGACGGTGCCATGTAGGGTTTCATCGTCGTCAACAAAGGCAAACGGATGGTACTCGTGGCTTTGAGCAAGAGCCATTGCGGTTTGCCTTCCGCTCACTCCAGCACCATATATGATTACTGGCTCGCCGCGCCGGTTAATACCGCTACCTACCATTGATCTCATCATGGCACGGGACCCGCCGACAAGTACAAGTGCGAATACTGAATAAATAAAGGGTACCGTGCGAGGGAGATCCACTTGTAGAACGTAAGCTAAGGCTAACATAGCTATAGTGCTTATAAAAATACCTATGGAAACAGCGGTCAAAGCTTGGTAGCTTAAATACCGCAATACTGCTCGGTATAAACCAAGTTTAATAAATGCGATAATACTTAATGGGCACACAAATGTGACCAATAACCAATACTGACCAATCGAAAAGACATCGAATGTGTCAAGTCTCATTATCAATGCGGACCAAAATGAGAGGACCAAAAACAGAGAGTCTAGGACCACACTCACAATGCGCTTTTGAAGTCGATTTAGAGAAAACAAGAGTTGTAGAAAGGCCATAGATTGTAATCCTTAGACTCACATAAGAAAGAAGATACACGAACGTGGGAAAATATGAAACAGGTACAAATAAATCGGAAAATCCACCTATTACATTAAGGCATTTAGCTAAGAACCAGACTGTTATTATTTTCGTAGATTTAAAATCTTATAGATCTCAGCACAAACTGCACCTGTAGCGTCCTTGCAGCCGTGAATAAAATTGTGTTCTTCTGGCCTAGAAAAAAAATTGATTTGTTCATCAAGCAATTGACCAAGAGCCTCTATACTACTCGCGCCTTTTGAAATACCCATTTTACTAAAAGGCGCATCTTCTGTGAAAATAGAACAATCCACTGAAATAACTTGCTTTCCTACTAAACTAGCTTCAAGTCCGACGGTAGAGGCAGTGACTACGACTACATCAGATGCGTGGACTATCGAATATAGCTCGTCGATTTTCTTGCTATATATTACGTTTTCAGACGAAATGAACTGCACGTTTTCACTTGGATGATACCTCACAGCCAAATACACACCCTGTTTATCTCGAACATAGTCCCTAAGATAATGTTCTATATTTCTGGGTAAATCTGGTTCACCGACTCGATTACAAAAAGGATGCATCACGGGCTCAGGCTGAGAAGCATAAAGTATCAGAACATCACTAGAGCTCAAGCCATGAACGCTACGAAGCTCTCGACCTTTATCAAAATAACGCTCGTCGTATACCGCATCAAAAGCAGGGTTCCCTGTAACAACAACCCTGGAGAAATCGCATCCATTTTTAACAAAAAAATCCTTAACTGAATCATTTAAAACGCAGATTTTGGTAGCGTAGTTTGGTTTACAAATCCATGCAGCCTCTTGCAGAGCAAACATATCCACCATACAAATGGAAGATATTCCAAGAAACGCCGCTGCGTCAAGAGCAGCCTTTTCTGAACGAGGTGAATTAGTAGCCAAAACAAGGTCAGGTGAAAGGTCCTTCAAAACACTTTTGAAAAACTCTATTGGATAAAAGGACTGTCGTCCCTTATCCATCCAGATATCCCAAGCAGCTGTCCCATGGTTATTTTTAAGCTCAGAAAAATTAACTCCATGGTAGGCGAAAGATTCATATTCTGGAATTGCGGAACTTAGCTGGGCCCCAGCGAGTAACTGTTTACCTAGGGCGATGTGGTCATCGGTTGAGAAATCGGAATACGAAATGTAGTCAACGCCTTCTGAATCCAATACTGCCAAAGCAGTAGTCAATCCGAATACTACTAATTCAATATTAGCTTCCGACCTAAGTCGCCGAATAATTGGAAGTAACATCTTAATGTGTCCACCGCCATAAGCAATAAGGAAAACCTTGTTTTTTTTAACCATATATAATCCAACCACAAAACCTTAAACTACCGAAAGCCTAGTCTCAAAAATGGCTTCTCGATGTACTTAAAAGAAAGGAAACAAACAAGAAATGTAGAGAATGAAGCAACACAAAATATCGATACCGCACTAAAGTTTTCTCCAAGCAAAAAATCCACAGGAAAATACACCAAAGGATGAAGTATGTATATGGAGTAACAATGATCGCCTAGCCAAGATAAAATACGATGAGACCACCCAGACAGAATTGGGTTCACATAATAGTAAATAAGCAAAAACAAACAAACTAAAGAAGTCAAAAATACTCTTCCCCACCCTCCGAGCAACTCCGACTTACCGATATCGACTGGATAAAAGGTAAAAACGAAAAAAAAGGACACAAGTGTAAGCCAATAAATTCTAGGGCTTTCGCTTGCTGAGGGCCTTATATAATGACCAATAAGAACTCCCGAAAAGAAAAGGAAGAAATGATTTGCGGGATGAACATACAAATGCCAAGTTTCAGAAATATTACCTGCGTGCTCTATGAGAGAAAGAGCATAATATAAAAATATTACGAAAGACGAACAATATAAAAACCATAGAGCTTTGTAAAGCCGATTCTGAATGAGTAGCACAATTAATGGGAAGAGAAAATAAAAAACCATTTCATTACCTATAGACCACCCCCCAATTGGAACATAACTATCTGGTGAAAAAAAGCCGAAGAGCAGCGTAACATTCAGAAGAACCTCAACTGTATCCAAATGAAGTTGCTCGCCGAGGATCACACTTTGAACTAGTTTATAAAAGATGGTTACTATCACAGCAAAAAAATAAAGAGGCCATATTCTTAGAATCCTTTTTAAATAAAAATCTTTTATTACAAAAGAACTATGACGAAGATAAACAACACCTAAACTCATTCCACTTAAAATATAAAATACGGCGACAGCATAAACTCCTAACTTTCCTATTAAACTTGAATTCGCTAACTCTACCCCCTGCCATGACAAATAATGGAAAATCATGATAGAAAGTGCCATAAGCCCTCTAAAATAATCTAAAGAATAATATCTCTCTTTATTCACATGATTCTCCTAAATATATTCCCAAACGCACGAACCAAAACTATTAAAAGACACAGAGCATAAGAGATTAGTCCTACCCCCTCGAAAAAAATCAGCGGCATTCCTCCAAAGAAGAATAAAGTCGCTCTATTAGAAAATCTAGAACTGCATGCACCGGATAGTACAACGAATAAAAGAGCAATAGTCACAATACTATAAATAAAGAGTCTACTATATTGCTGATGCTCTATAGCTACATAGAATGTACTTCTTTCAAAAAAACTACCGTTAGAGACAGAACCGGCTGAACTGAACATAAATTCGTATTTGTGAACCAAGGAGCCTAGAAAGCCTATCAACATAACAATAAAAACAGGTATAATTAAAGGGTAATTTCTTTTCAAATACTTAAAAGAGCTCATTACACCGAATATCCACCCCACAACAATTCCAGAACTAAGATTAGCAAGAAGCGCAGAAAATATAAGTAAAAAATATCTTCCTTTGTCAAAAAACAAACATATATAAAGATACCCTAAGCCAAGCATCCCTAGAACGGTTCGGTAACTAAGCAGCAAAGGAAAAAATAACAATAACAAACCTGAGAAAACGATCACCCTATCTTTAGCCAAAAATAGAGGGAGCATATAAACAAGATAAATTAGGGCCTCCGAATAACCAGACCAACCATTTATGTAAGCTAAATAGAATGGAAAAACTACAAATAAGCGAAAAGAATGGATAACAAACAATGGAGAGAATATTGAACCAGTATTATAATTTGCGAATACATAGCTTACTTGTGAGTAAAAACCATCATTGTAAACATCCTCAAACATCGTGACATTCAAAGAACCTGCCAAAGTTACATAAACAATACAAAAAAGCATAGAGCAGAGTCTATGCTTTTCCAAATGACAACTAAGCTTCATACCGATAATCCGGTAAAAACTGTCTAAACCAGACCTCAAGAGCCATTAAAGCTCGAATCTCCCTTGTATAATTATTTAACCCTTTACAATGTTCTTCATACATTGAAAGAATAAATTTATAATCAAAAATATTTCGAGATTTAGCTTCATCAGATAGAAGCAAATCATATACCATGTCTTTAAGTTCATATTTCAACCATTCACCTATAGGAACGGTAAACATCTGCTTTTTCCTGTATGCGAGACCCTCACCAATAAGAGGACTTACAGCTTTCTTATAAATATATTTAGTTTCACCATTATTTAACTTCATTGAACCTGGCATAGAAAATGCCAATTCTATCATCCTGTAGTCTAGAAAGGGGGATCTGTTTTCTATAGACACGGCCATTCCCATCCTATCAGGCTTAACCAAGTTATTTCCACTAAGGAGTAACATAGTGTCAACATAGAGAACTTTGTTAATTCTATCGTCATCATTTAGCTCAAAAAATCTACGACTGATTAGATCCCGAGTGTTAGCGAAGGTGTTATCTATCTGGGTTGCAGTGTTTAAAAGCCTGGATCTTGATTCCTCGCTGAATAGCGTCAGCGAGTTTATAAAAGCATCAAAAAACTCATCGTCAGACAGATTAGGATCGGTAGATTCGAATAACTCTCTGTATTTATCATAACCAGCAAATAACTCATCGGCCCCATCTCCGGTTAAGACCATTTTGACTTTCTTTGATGCTAATTCCGCTACCTTGAACGTAGGAATAAATGAGACATCTCCATGTGGTTGGTCGCAATGGAATATTACTTTGCCCCAGTATGATAACAAATTAGGACTTACTTTTTCGCACTCATGCTCAGTTGAAAATCTTAAGGCAGCTTCCATTGCAAAGGGGGACTCATCATATTTGTCTTCATTAAAACCAATAGAAAAAGTCTTGACCGGGTAGGCAAGATGTTTAGCCATAAAACCCACAACCGTTGAAGAGTCTACGCCACCTGAAAGAAAGGCGCCAAAAGGGACGTCAGACCTTAACCTCAACCTTACGGCATCATCTATTGTTTCATTAAAGCGATCTACCCACTGTTCCTCAGTAACTTTATCATGAGTTCTACCATCCAAACTCCACCACTGATAACTCTCTGAACCGTGGGTAGATACTTTAATATAGGTGCCGGGAAGCATATGAATCACGCCTTTAAACATAGTTAGTGGCGCAGGAACGTAATTATAAGCCAGATAACAATCCAATGCATGTAAATCTAATTCTCGCTTTATAGGAAAATTAAGAATTGATTTGATTTCAGATGAAAAAATAAAGTCATCCGCATCTTGATAGTAATATAGTGGCTTTTCTCCAACTCTATCTCGGATAATAAAAAGCTCATCAATTCTAGCATCATAAATTGCTATCGCAAACATACCGTTTAGCCGGCTAACAAAGTCTATGCCATATGTAAGATAAAGATTCAAAATAACTTCGGTATCGCTATGAGTTTTGCAGCTAAACTTAGTGTTACTCAATTCTTCAGCTAGTTCGATGTGATTAAAAATCTCACCATTTTGAACAACTACGACTTTTCCATCATCGGAATAAAAAGGTTGGGACCCACCTTCAATATCAATTATCGCAAGACGTTGATTCCCGAGGGCAACTCTGTCTCCAAAGTATATTCCTTGGCCGTCGGGGCCTCGATAATCGATAATATCTCCCATCGACCTTATCGTATCTTCTGCCATCTCTATTTCATTAAACGAAAAATGCCCAAAAATACCACACATTCTAATTGCCGCCCTTTAAAATTACTTGCTTAACTGTTTTTGCAATAATGATCAAATCTAAATAGAAATTCCTTTTTTCAACATAAAAAAGATCATACTTTAGTCGCTGCCTTTCGCTGCCAGAAGATCGGATGGTACACTGGGAGAGCCCAGTGATACCTGGAATCACCGAATTTCTTTTATCCCAATCAACTTTTTGATATAACTCGACTTGAGCTTCTACATTAGGTCTCGGTCCTACGATACTCATATCGCCGAACAATACGTTAAATAACTGAGGCAATTCATCGATACTCGACCTTCTCAGAAATCTGCCGACCCTTGTAATTCTTCGGTCATCAATTGATGTACTATAAGAGCCTATAGATTCAGCATTAACGACCATCGTTCTAAATTTAAATATTCGAAAAACTTTACCGCCTTTACCTACTCGACTTTGTCTAAAAATTATCGGTCCGCAATCATCAAATTTTATCAAAATAGAAACTATTACTAACAAAGGAAATAATATAATTATAGCTAACAACGCACAAAAAAAATCAAATGTTCTTTTCAAGGTTTTTTCCCACAATTCTATTAATAGTAGAGATCAACTGGTCGTTGTAAAAATCAATAACACTTGGAGACTCTCCTCTTAATTTTTGTTCTTCGGCCCTGAGCCTAGATAAATTATATTCGAAATTGGCATCCCTTAACTCTTCTATATTTTTCGCTCGCTTATGGAAAGCTCTTGCCAGAATAACGCTAGACGAATTAAGCCTTATGTGTTCAGAGAGAACCAACTCTGCAGGTAGTTCACCTTGTCCAATACACGCAATCCCCCCAAATCCGAATGGTTTTCCAGATTGTTTTACTTTTTCAACCAACTCTGACAACAACCCCGTAGCTAATGGCTCAAACATGAATGACATACCGAGATCTCGGTGTAAATCATTCAAACCTATATAGACCTCGGTGACGCCCTTAACGTTGGCGATTTCCAAGATACAATTTGATGATTTTGCAGTCTCAACTAGCGGAATGAACTGACACCTATTATCAATTAACTCAGATACAAATTTCACTTCACTGACTGAAGTAAACATTGGTAACATTATTATGTCAGCCCCTGAAGACAAAACGCATTCAATTTCGTATTCAGTATTCTCATGAATGGGGTTAATTCTGACTAAAAGTTCAGATTTACTTAACACCGTGCGTAATCTAGAGACATCCTCCAATGAATGGTCGCTAATAACAGTGTCTAAATGTCCCTGCCTCTCATATTTTCCTATTTTTTCCAAATCCAAAAATATTCTGTCGACTCCACAGCTCTGAGCAAATTGAGCTACTTGTGGGCTATTTGTTATTAGCATCAGCTTCATTCTATTCACGTACTAACCTCGTATACAAGCCTGGCACCCCGTATTGTAAAAGTGGAATAAGGTTTAATGATATATATATTACAGTAAAAATAGACACCCAAACGAAAGAAAAGTCTTGATAACTAAACGTAAAATTATAGAGCACTGATGTAAAAAACGCAGTTGATAACATAATTAAGTTACCTTTTCCAACAATGGAAAATTTTACGTAATGTTTAAAATTCAACACGACCAACAACGAAATTGCGATGGACAAATAACCAATATTCATAGCTATTAATGCATTTATCGACGAAAGTTCTAATAAATATATACTGACAATACAAATAACTATATTGATTGCTAATATCCATAATGGCGTTGAGTTATCCCTCTTAGCAGCAAACGCAGCAATAATAAAACTAATTAGTCCTTGTAGTCCTAACGAAAATGAAAAAACCTTAAAAAACATTGCAACTGTATTTATGTCTTCTTGAGTAAAACTCCCTCTACCGTAAACCAACTCAACGATGAAAGTAGAGCAATTATATGATATTAGTGTGATAACAATAGATATAGCAATGATTATACAAGTTACATTAGTAAATGTATTCGAAAAACGTAGGGGTTCCAAAGTCTCAGATAGCTTAGGGAAGAATACAATTGAAAAAACTGTTAATACTACGCCTAACGGTAAATCAACCAGCTTCATAGCAAAGCTAGATATTGCCAAATACCCTTCACCATCCAAAGATATATATGCCCTTATCAATATAGGAAAGCTAAGTGTTGCTACGCAACCCAATACACAAAATGAGTATTGCTTTGCCAACTCTTTATCTACCAAATCCGTTCGTAAAACTGATGATAGATGAAAGCTATCTGGTCTACTATAGTAAAACAAAAGTAGAAATCTTATAGATGCCGCAACTATCACAGCCATACTAACATACATAAGTACAGAGTTAATAACACCAAAATAAGAATCAAAGTAAAAGTAAAATATTATAAAAAGTATTACCACGGCGTTAAAAATAAGAGTGCCCAATGCAGCTACGAAAAATTTATCATTCGAATTCAAAAATGCTGTAGTTACACCTGACATTACTATTAATGGAATTGAGTATAAAACAAAGTTAAGACTCTGAAGAAAATCTTCGCTGACCACATTAACAATTCCAGGTGATAACAAAGATAACAAGGTTGTAGGAAAGAACGATATAAAAAAACTAATGGCTAAAAAAACAAAAAAAGAGATAAGCAAAGCTTGTATATAAAGTGCACTTCTATCATCAAAATTATGACCCTTGAATCTTGGGATTAATACTAAGCCAATAGCACCCCCAACTAATATATTAACGACAATATCAGGAATAGTAAGCAACAGGATTATCATATCAGCGTTCAATGATATTCCAAAACTAGAAGCTACTATAACATCTCTCAGGAAACCAGATACTCTACCGAGAAATAGAGCAAATGAAACGCTGAGTCCAACTAACAGTACTTTATTCATTCATATTATTTCTCTTATTGTTCAAGGTTAACTTATAATAACCTTGAACAATGATGATAAATTACACAACAGAAAATTTCAGATTCCACTGCCCATTAACGAACTCCCATAATTCCTTATTTCGAAATTTTTCTACCGTCTCATCAAACTGTTCACTTGTAATCATATGAAAGTTTAAAAAATCTTCAAGATCGTTAAAAGGCTTTTCATCTTGTAGTTTATTAACAATCTTAACAGCATCTTCACGAGAAAGACGATCATTCCAAATGTCATAACAAGTTTGATCTGTCGCGCGCCAGAAACCGAATTTCAAATACTTAAACCATATGTTTATTTCGCAAAGCTTCTCATCAATATTATCATAATCTAAGTAATTGCCCGGTAACGGGCCAGCACGCCGACCTGTAAATCCTCGTGGCAGAACAAACTCATAATTCTGGCGACCATACCATTTCACAAAGTGTCCCAAGTAAATACTTTGCACACCGGCTTCTTCAAGCTTTTTATAGTCAGGATATTTGTAGAAAAATACATCTCGTTCGGATACATCATCATCGAGCCAATCAAATACAGTTTTCTCTTTGACAAGATCGCTTTTGTTGATGGCTAAAGCGGATGGCTTACTCTCGCTACGCTGTAAACCTCCGAATTCAAAGGCAATATCTTCCCCCCAAACAACAAGCGGTACTTCATAGATTAAAGCTGTATTTACAACGCTTGAAAACATTGCGCAGTGTTCAGCCCAATTAGGCTCACCTTGGCGTAAAAAGCATTTTTGACGGATTTTTCTGAAGGTACTAGGTTTGATGGTAATTTTCATATGATCAACGTTCAGATCTTTGATCATATTATTTAAATTATCTATGCCCTCAGTAGTTGGTAAGTGCGCTGCGAGTGTTACGCAGAGTACTTTCAACCCAAAATGTTCGGCTAGCACAGCTGCCTGATACCAACTGTCTTTGCCACCACTAACAGCAACAATACAGTCGTAAAATGGATGATTAGCTTTTTTGATATCTTCAACAATCAGTTCAAGATCTTTAAAACGTGCATCCCAGTCGATAGTCGCTTTAACTTCTTTAGTGCGGCATGCGTTACAAAAACCACGCTCATCCAACCAAACTCCGGGCTTTGTATCCGGCATAACACAATTTGAACAAAACTTCATATCTTAACCCTCGACAGCCTTATAGTTGCGCTTATCCATATAAGTCCGCCCTAACAAAATGTAGTCATTGAATGATGATTGGTCTTCAAGCAACTCAGTTAGCCTATATTCTCTAGGATCAACTACTTCAAGTTCCTGACCGGTCTTTAGGTTGATCTCATTCGCTAAAACACTACCTTTACAAACCCAGCTGCCATCCTCATTTTTTTCCCAAGCAGAGGGATCACGGAATTGGTCAACAATTGAAATAAATTCTTCTTCTGACAAACCAACCCAATCTAGAAAAGAATCAAGCGCTTTAGGTTTAACTTCAATGTATTTTTTTATCAGTGCTAAGCCTTCAGACTTACTAATTCGCTTCAAGCGTATATCACGAGCGACATGATCAGAAACCTTGGCATAGCCAAATTTCAAATATTTAACGTAATCGTGCACGCTTGCATTATTGAAACAATGAATTGATTCATACGTATTGTATGTACGTTCTTGGGTATGGGTCTCATAACCAAACTTGCTGATAGCACTTTCTATTTGTTTTTGAGAATCCCAAAACACATAGTTACCAATATACAAACCACGAACTCTGGACTTCTCTAATTGAGCGTCTGAAGGGTAAGTGAATGCCTGTAGGTCTTTGTGTGTGACTCTATCGGAAACGCCAATTAAAGATTCCGCATCGACACAACGCATCGCATGTTCTTTTCTGACTTTTTTTGTCATCTCAACACGGTCATGATGGCTAAACATACCCACCTGATCCAACCAACCATTTACACCCCAGATAATTAATGGGATATCTAGCTTTGTGGCTACCTGTACCGGAAATGTTTGACTCCCTGCCAAAACATGCCAGTACATATCGCCAAACTTCTGCAAAGTGATTTTGGTTATCTCTTTGATGGTGTCGGGTCCCACTGTAGACATCATATGATCACAGTCCAGTTCAGTGATCAAACGCGCTAGATTTCGTACACCAACTTTGGTACTGAAATGAGTGTTATAAGTAACAAGCAATGGATTTAACCCATACTTATTTTTTATTAGATCAACGACAAAAAAATCGTCTCCAGTCCCGACAACTGGGATGACGCAGTCATAAGATGTTCCGGCTCGCCCTTTATACTGAGACAATAAAGCGTCCAGTTCTTTTTCTTTGACTGTCCAGTCAATTTGATATTTTTCTTCATGGACACGGCAACCACTACACACGCCTTGGTCGTCCAGAATCAAATTCAATGCATGATTTTCTGGATACAAACATCTGTTACAAAATTTCATTTTTCAAACACCTTAAAATGGCCGTCCGAGGATATCCAAGGAAAAATCTTCATATTTTACTTCGGAGCTCAAACGTACTTTAAGCCCAGAACTGCGCATTTGAGCTTTAGCTGCAATAGTGCTGTGTTCCATGTGCTGGAAAATGTTCGCAGCTGCCACAGCCTGGCACCCACCTTTATTGACAGCATCAGCTAAATGCTCAAATCGGCCGACACCACCTAAAGCGATAACCGGAATATTAACTGAAGAACTAACTTCTTTAAGTAGTTCAATGTCATAACCAATACGACTGCCGTCGCGATCTACCGAGTTCAATAAGATCTCCCCCGCACCGGCTGCTTCAATCTCTTGCAGATGATGTTTCAGCGCAATACCACACACAGTTTTGCTTAGATAATCATACACCGCATAACCAGAGTCAGTTTTCGCTACATCAACAGATACCGTAATACACTGATCACCGAAAATTTTTGAGGCCTCGGTAATAAATCCAAGGTCGTTGCGCACAACAGAATTAATGCATACTTTGTCAGCACCAGCTTTGAGTAGGCTTTGGATATGTTCTAATGTTTTGATACCTCCACCAACTGTTAGAGGGACGAAACACTCCTTAGCAGCCCAAGTTACTAATTCGACATTAGGCGCTCTTAGTTCTTTGGTAGCATCGATATCGATAATAACAATTTCATCAACATCCCAATTGACAAAAAACTCAATCGCAGTTTTTACATTGCCTATGGGCAAATACTTATTAAAGTTAAAACTTTGAACAACCAAATCATTTTTAGTAATAATACAAGGAATCAATCTCGTTTTAAGCATTGCGTTGTCCAACCATTGAACTTGCCCATTTGAAGAAGCTACTTAATGCTAGCAAACCATTTTTCTGACTTTTCTCAGGATGGAACTGCATTCCTACAACGTTATCTTTTCTCACTGCAGCAGTCATCATGCCCCCATAATCAAACTTTGCCATGGTGTACTGGTCATCACACACTACGTGAAGGCTGTGTACGAAATAAAAGTCTTTATCAGTATGGAGATAATCAAAAATAACATCCTCAGGCATCAAAATTAAAGAGTTCCAACCTATATGAGGAACCCTTAAATTGCCCTCTGGATGCATATAAGTTACTCTACCGGGAATCCAACCTAGCCCCTTCGTAATTTCCTTTTCTTCAGAAACATCGAACAACAACTGCATACCAAGACAAATACCTATAGTTGGTTTTTTCAACTCTCTCACAGCTTTGTCAAGCACGGAGATCAACCCCTTTTCAGAGAGTTTTTTCATCGCATCAGGAAAAGCACCTACGCCAGGTAAAATTATGATGTCCGATGCTAAAATCACACTACTATCGGCAGTAATCACAACATTATAATCTCCAATATGTGCAATCGCATTTTCGATCGACTTCACATTTCCCATCTCGTAGTCGATGATCGCTACGTTCAATTTATCAGCCATATGTACCACCACCATTACATCGAGAAACCATCATCAACGATTATATTTTGTCCATTAACAAAACCAGACATCGACGAAAGTAGAAAAACAATTGACCCTAATACATCAGACACGTCCAACATGCCTTTACCTAGAGTCTCCTCTTTATAGGCTTTAAGAAAATCGTAAGGCTGATGGTCGAAGATACCGCCAGGACTTACTAGGTTGACTCTGAATTTACTGTTTGCGACGTATTTTGCCACATAACGTGACAAATGGATAAGACCTGACTTGATAGCGGCATATTCGACTGGCATAGTCATTTTGGTGTTGTTGTAAATACTGAATTTTGGCGGGATGACACCATAAACAGAAGATATATTGACAAGTGAAAACTCTGTCTGATGTTGCTCAAAATATCTTGCACATTGCTGCATAAATAAAAATGAAGACCCAAGATTCAGAGAAATATTTTCATTAAAATCAGCCTGAGCAACTTCAAAAAAGTGTTTACCATAATTCTTGTTTCTTGGATAAGAACAATTAACAGCTCCTGTAATCCCCTCTGCCGAGTCAAAAAATTTGATCACAGCAGACTCTTCAGACAGGTCCAATATAAATTTTTGCAAAGCTGTGCTATTTATATCCACTCCTGACTTGGATAGCTTATCGTTTAAACTGGCTAGATCTCGATCGATTGCAATGACCTCTGCGCCCTGCTGTATCAGCTTATGGACAAGTTGAGCGCCCAGTAAGCCTGCAGCACCAGCCACTACTATTTTTTTTCCTTCAAGCATCATTTAATTTTCTCTTCACTATCGCTTCTGCCAGCATGAAATCATAAATATCATCAATGTCTACAGCCCTGTCTTTCGGAACGAGTACACTGGTAACTTTTCCATCAAACAACGCATTTTTTTCAAGAACAAATTCAGGTTTCGCGGCGTAAACTACTGTTGTGATATCAAAAACTTCAGGAGCATCTTGCCTTCTATACACACCAGTTGTAGGCCTGTTAACTAACTCCACATAGCCATCCTCGTTCTGTTTCACCATATTGAAATATGGACTACGATTTGCTGGTGTAACGGAAATACAGATATCGGCTCCAGTATCTAAAAGTTGTTTTATGGCAGAACTAATATCGGTTTCATCACGAAGCGGGCTAGTGGCAGGTAAGCTGACAAACACATCAAAATCACCATAACTAGCTCGAACGTAGTCAATAGCATGACGCCAGGATAACCATTCTGGACTTGTGTCTGTAGCAAGCTCTGCTGGACGCTCAATAATTTCGGCACCAACAGCCCGCGCAACAGAAGCTATCGCAACGTCGTCAGTGGAAACAAACACTTGCTCAATACCTGCTGTAGCTAATGCTGTTTCGATTGAATATTGGATAAGCGGCTTACCATCTAGAGGTTTGATGTTTTTTTGAGGCAGCCCTTTTGACCCCCCTCTTGCAAAGATGAATGCTATAGTTCTCACGCCATCCTTCCCGATTTATTAAAGTGTTTTGCATCCTCAATCAATTTGACCACCTTTGAAGCAGTTTCAACTGTTGCTAGATGTGATATGCCAGCATTTTTGACGTTTTCAAAAGCTTGCAACATATCTAGATACATACCGTTTTTATTGTATTCCGGTTCTGAATACAAAGTTTCAGTTCCTGTTGCATGAAATAATGTGACTGAGTTTGCGATGAGATCCCACACCAATCTACCTTTTTCACCAATAAATTCACAGTTACGTTGTGTAGATTTTTGAATAAAATCAAGATGAACTGAAATGTAGGTACCAGATGTGGTTGTAAGAACCAGATCAGCTATTTCTTCAACACCTAAATCAAGCTCATCTGTCGTACGCAGCCAACTATGCTGTAATTCCAAATCGTCAAAAAACCAAAATAGGTAATCCAGCTCATGACTGAGCTCTAGCAAGGCTCCGCCACCAAGTTCTTTTTGGGCTGAAACAGAGTCTCTATAATTTTTATCTTTACGCCATCTAGGCAAAAACTGCCCAACATTAGATTCAATATTGTAAACATTGCCTAATGAACCTGAATCCAGATAGTGTTTTACGATTTGGGCTGAAGGTAAAAACCGCAAACAATAGCCAACCGAAACCATATTTGCATCTAGTTCTCGGATGCTGGCAAGTAATTCATCACATGCATTTACGCTATCCGATAATGGTTTTTCAACAAGAACAGGTATACCTTTTTCTATCAATATTTTAGCTGTAGTTACATGGTAAGGTGCTGGCGACGCAATAATGGCATAAACTGGTTTTTCTGCCAGCAACTGATCCAAACTAATAACAGCATCTGCATATTCAGGTACTTCGTTGTTACGTCCACTCGCAGAAACTGAATAAATTTTAGCTTCTGGATGTAAGAATTTTAGATTAGCAATATGGCGCTTGGCGATACTACCCATCCCAATAACAGCATAACAATTCATCTCAGAACTCCAAATTCATAACGTCTGTTTGAGCTCTGTTGTAATCTTCAATTCGACCAATATCAAGCCAGTATTCATGAATTGGAAACATGAGTACATTTGCATTTTTATCAATAAATTGTTCAAGTAGCGAAGGCATATCTATCCTGAAATTCTGCTCAACTGAACGCCAAACTTCCGGACTAACTACATAAATACCAGCATTGACAAAAAAACGTTGAATTGGTTTTTCGACCATGCTGATGATTTTGTTACCGTCACCATTAATAACACCAAACGGCACTTGATATTCATAGTCTCGCACACACATAGTCGCTGCAGAGCTATGCTTATTGTGAAACTCTAAAACTCGTTCAAAGTCGACATTGGTCAACACGTCGCCATTAATTAAAATCAATGGTAATTTTGGCGCACTATCCGGTAATAACCCTAAAGCACCACCTGTACCTAGTGGGATCTCTTCATGCACATATGTTATTTTTATATTCCATTTTGAACCATCGCCGAAATAGTCTCTTATCATTTCAGGCATATAGTGAGTCGAAATATAGAAATTTTCAAAACCTGCTTTGATAAAACTATTCAACAATATTTCCAAAATAGGTTTGTCGCCGACTTTCAATAACGGCTTAGGGCAATTATCCGTTAACGGCCTTAATCTTGTGCCAAATCCTCCAGCCATTAAAAAAACAGGGTTTTTATACTTAGCCTGCTGACCAACTCTTTGTAAGGTTTCTATACCTGCTACCGTGTCGCCGTCGAGTAAAGGTATCGCAAGTAATTGCTTTTCTTCCATATACCTTACAAGTTCTTTCCGCGCAGTCCCTAGTTTAGCTGTACAGGGCTGAGTATTCATTACTCTACTTACTGGACTAGAAAGACTCAAATTTCTTAATAACCCACGTCGAACATCACCATCTGTTACGACCCCTAACAAATGATAAGCATCGTCAACCACTAGTGCGGTTCTAAGTGAACCTGTGTCTATCTTCCTCAGGGCTTCAAGAATAGGCTGTTCAGGTTTAATTAAAATTTCCTTCCAGTCATAACTCATTTACAGATCCTTTATCGCAAAAATGGCCTAGCAACGTATAAAATTTTGTTGCTATCTAGATTTTTTGTGACTGTAGCTCCTGCGCCAACAAGGGTACATTCACCAATGTGGAGACCTTGAATAACTCTTGCTCCGGTGGATATATGAACATAATCACCGGTATCGACTGCACCACTTAACACTGCGCCTGGAGCAATGTGATTATGCTTACCAATCACACAATCATGTTCGATTATAGAGCCAGAGTTTAGGATAGTTCCTACACCTATCGAAGCGTTCGCATTGATGATACATCCAGGCATTACTTGAACACCTTCAGCTAAAAATGCGAATTCAGATACAATAGCCTTAGGTGACACCAGAGTCATAAAACTATAACCGTGTTGTTTAAACTTCTGGTGCACTTTAAACCGTACTTCCTGTCCTGGTAGTGAACCAATCGCATTCACCAGCAATACTGAATCCTTATCAAAGGACAATACGTCATCATCTGAAGAATACCAAGTAAGGCCTTCAAACACCGCTAGTGGTTTTGGTTGCTCTTTTGACACTATTCCCAGTACGGTACAGTTGAGCTGTCGTAAAATGTCAATCACAACAGCGGCGTGGCCGCCAGCCCCTATCACCAAAACAGCTTTATTCAAAAACTAAGTCTCCAGTTCTATAACTTTTGGCAGCAGTTTTGTTTTGGATTTCCCAGAATTGATATGGACTAACCCCGCTACCGGGCCTTTTAACCGCCAGATCGTCAGCGCTCATAATCTGACCAGCTGCAATGTCACGAGCTGCAACAATACTCTTTCGCGCTGCGGCTTTATTTTTCATTTCAGAAGGTCTTGGTCCTTTAATACCATCACCCAAGGTCAATTCTACTGCGCGGATAGCGTCAACCATAGCTTTGAGTTCTTGTGGATCCAATGATGCTTTATGATCTGGCCCTTCCATATTTTTATCCAGCGTAAAGTGCTTTTCGATCAAGATAGCACCACGAGCAACAGCCGCTATGGGTACAACAATACCTTCACTGTGATCTGAATAACCGACTGGCAAACCAAAAGAAGACGCTAAGGTATCCATGGCGCGAAGATTAATATCGACCAGCGGAGCTGGATATTCAGTAGTACAATGTAAAACGGTCACTTTATCTCTAAGTGCCTTTTTCCCTGCATCAGAAAAATAAGCGGCTTGAAATGCGTCGACCGAGGGCAGAGCTTCCACGGGAGCAGTATAACCAAACGCAATAACACCTAAAACGGATTCTATCTCGGCCAGGGTCGCCATACCTGTGGATACTATTAAATCACAGCCAGTCCGCGCATGTTGCAGTACCAAGGGGGCATTAGTAATTTCACCTGAAGGAATTTTTAATCGGGCGAGTTTTAAATCATTTACTAAAAACTCAAGGCTTTCAATATCGAAAGCAGTGGATAAAAATTCAATACCCAATTTTCCACAATACGCTACTAACTGATGATGGACTTCGTAGCTAAGTTCAAGGCGACTTAACATGGCAAGTTGAGACTCCTGCTTACCTGTATTCGCTACTTGGTAATCAGCTTGCTTAGCTTGTTCTGTAACTAAGTTTTTGGCTTTAAAGGTTTGAAACTTAACAATATCGGCGCCAGCTTGATGCGCAGCGTCGACGAGTTTAAACGCCAAAGCTTCGTCACCATTATGGTTCACACCCGCTTCTGCAATGATTAGAGTCATGCTGCCTCACTCAATCGGTTCAAAGGGTAAGTCATAGAATGACTTACAAGGTTCAAAATGAAGTGATTTTATCATTGCAATCACTTGCGCACTGCTATCACCTTGGCCATAAGGATTATCGATCACTTCACCGTCAGCCTTATAGCCTCTGGTAATGGCCGCTTGAATTGCTTGTTCAATCTCTTCTTTAGATGCCCGGCAATGCAAGACACTTTTTGCGGCCAAACGCCCTTGCTGACGCACGCCAATATTCACCGTCGGTACATCAAAAGCAGGCACTTCAATAATGCCACTGGAAGAGTTGCCAATCACAACGCTAGCATGTTTCACCGCGCTGAGATAACGCACTTGCCCTAAAGAAGGAACAGCAAGCACACGCTGGGGATTTGCGGCGGCATACGCTTCAAGCATTGGGATGATACGACGTCCACCATCATCTGCATTCGGATAAGTGAGAATAATTTGATGCTCAGGATACGAATCCAGTGCATCCAGTAACGCTTGAAAGCTGGTTTCTGGTGCTTCTTCACCCAAGGTAACGGGATGGTAGGTCACCAAGAAGTACCGCTGAGTCAGAGCAAAGTTGAGAGATTGCGCCAGAGCAGGCACATTCATGAACTGAGCGCGTTTAAGGTGGTCAAGCCCAATAGCGCCGATATTTTTCACACGCTCCGGTGCTTCCCCTAACTGGATAACGCGCTGACGATACGCTTCGGTCGAAGTACCATGCAGATAGCTCAACTTGGTGATCGCATGACGAATGGCGTCGTCATACGCGCCCTCGGTAATTTCCCCACCATGTAAATGAATCACTGGAATACGCAGAATCATGGCCGTTTGTGCCGCAGCCAAAGCTTCAAAACGATCGCCAAGAATCACCAGTACGTCTGGTTTAAGCCTTGCCAAAGCATCCGCAAACCCCAGTACGCCCAGCCCCATGCTTTTAGCTGTACCTACCGCTGAATCTGAGGAAAGCAGGATTTCGATTTTTTCTTCGATATGAAAACCATCTCGCTCAATTTGCTGATAGGTTTCACCAAACTCTGGCGATAAATGCATACCAGATACCAGCAATTGAAGTTGAAGATCAGAATCGGCTTGGATGTCTTTTAAAAGCCAAAAGAGCAGACCATATTCTGCTCTTGTTCCGGTAAAAACGGCGACTTTTTTCTGATTTTCGCTCATGTTCGTTCCCTCACCTAAGCGCCAACCTGCGTACTCGGTAAGTTAATCAGGTGTGCTTCAATGAATTCTGAATGGGTCAAATCCCCACGCAGGGCTTGTTCGAACATTGGTAAACGGTGCATTAACTGCCAAATTGGGCGAGTCATTACGCCAGCGGCATTAGTTTGCTCAAGCAGTTCATTGCGCTGCTGTGTATCTGCGCAAATGATGGCGTTGAGCCAGTAGTTTGACTGTGCGTATTCTGGCTCGACCACAAACGTCACATCGCTGCTGGCGAAAAACGCTTGGTATTGATGTGCCAATTGGCGCTTTTGCGCCAGATAGCCTTCCAACACTTCCATCTGCGCGCAGCCCAGCGCCGCATTTAAGTTCGGCATGCGGTAGTTAAACCCTGGCTCATCATGGAAGAACTCATACGGGTGCGGCACTTTCGCTGTCGTAGTCACGTGCTTAGTGCGTCTACCCGCTTCTTCACTCCCGCAAAGCACCATACCGCCACCACCTGTTGTAATGATTTTGTTGCCGTTGAAACTCACCGCGCCAAAATCACCGATTGTCCCTGTGTGCTTACCCTTGTAAAACGAACCTAGGCTTTCCGCAGCATCCTCGACTAACGAAATATTCCATTTCAAACAAACAGCAACCAGTTCATCCAATTCTACCGGATGACCAAAAGTGTGCATTGGCACCACGGCTTTGATTCTTCCGCCCGTTTGCTTATGGATGCAACCTGCCTCAGTGACTTGCGCATTCTCTTCTAAGAAAGCACTCATCGCTTTAGGGCAAAGCCCCAAGCTTACAGGAGAAACATCCACAAAAATCGGCTCGGCACCCATGTGATAAAGCGCATTGCAAGTTGCAACAAACGTCAGCGCTTGTGTGATCACGAAATCACCACGTTCAACCCCTGCCATGTAAAGGGCGGCGTGCAAGGCGGCGGTACCGTTGACCGTCGCCACCGCCTTTGGAGTACCAGTAAACGCTTCCATTTTACGTTCAAACTCATCGACAAACTTACCGACACTGGAGACAAACGTGCTTTCAATGGTTTCCATTACATACGCTTTCTCATTGCCCGCAAAAGTAGGGGCATGCAATGGAATAAAATCTTGGGTTTGGTATTGGTCGCGTACAAACTCAACCAGTAACTGTGCGTTCATTCTTCTTCACCCTTACATCTTGCTATCGAGGTATTTGCCCGTTTCTTTATGACCGAAGTCAGGGATCATCGTAAAGAAGAGCGCCACAATCTGCTCTTTGCTCCAAGCTCGTTGATCTTTCATTTGGGCAATTTGTTCTTCAAAAAGACTCAACAGATCCGGTTGATACAGAGGTTCATTTTTGATGATGCCCAAATTTTCAAAACGTGCCATATCAAGCACTTCTTTATCAGTGAAAAACTCTTCGAAATCCTTTTCACCCGTTGTATCACTTTCGGTGAAAAGACAAGGCCATTTGCCTTGTGCTGGTAGCGTTTTCGCGAGTTCACGCGCTTCATCTTCATCCGCGCATAAATGCGGCTCGTAGCCTCTTTGCTTTAGGTATTTCACCGCAATGTCTGCAAATGTAATCAGATGCAATGCTTCACTGAGTTTCGGGAAGAAAATGTCGCGATTTTCACCAAAAATACACGACATCAAACACAGCTCACCCGATTCTTGAGGAGTGACAAAATAACGTTTGATATCGTTTGGTGCGACAATCGGCTGATTTTTTTGGATACGTTGGTTAAAACCATGCAACAGTGAACCATCAGAAAAGGCCACGTTAGCAAAACGCGCAGTTGAGATGGCAATTTGCTCACTCTTACGCATCAAGAACATTTCCATAATGCGTTTGGACGCCCCCATCATATTGACGGGGTTTGCCGCTTTATCCGTCGAGACACAGAAGTATTTTTTCACACCAGCATCAATAGACTGTTGGATCGTTTTGTCTGTATTAAGGACGTTGACATCGATCATACGCATCAATGTATAAGGATCTTTTTCACTTCTAACATGCTTAAGCGCCGATAAATTCAGCACATAATCAAACTTACCATCGGCTTTAATAAATGCGTCGTACTCTAAAGAACCAATGTCTAAAGCAAATGTCTGGAAATCACCATCGATGTAGCCAAATGAGCTGCGGATATCTCGAACTAACTCAACCATATTGTTTTCACTGATATCAACAACATGCAACTTCTTAGGATTACGTTTAAAAATTTCTTTAGTTACCGCTTGCCCAATTGAGCCAGCACCGCCAATGACCAGGAAACTTGACTCAGAAACAATGCGTGACAGTTCTACTTCATGGCTGTAAATATCTTGAGTAAACAACGCATCAGTACGGCCAATCAATGGCAAAATCTGGTTCATTTACGATACCTAACTTAAATTATTCATGGGTTTTATCTCAGACTTTTTCTGTGTCTGAGACACATATTTGTTAAAATGAGAAAGCCAAAACTGACATTCTCAATGTAATTGCATGATTTCGCCTAACTAGCCAAACTGGCCCCAATAGGCACTAACCTAGTAGCTAGGTTCTAAGTGCGAGGTTATTCATTACGAAATACAAACCGAACTAATATAATAGCAACGCCAAGTATTCCACCAAGTAATGTTCCCAATACACAAATCAGAGCTCTCTTCGGCTTGGCCTTTTCTTCGGGTACCAAGGCTGGGTCCAAGGTTTTAAATACATATTCATCACGCACTTCGGCGAACATAATGGTTTTCGCCTGCTCTTCTATCAGTTTATATAAAATCGCGCGGATATCTGCCACAGTAGTCAGTTCAATTTGCTTGTTCAAAAACTCAGTGCTTCGCATGGCCTCGGCTACATCACGCTCTTTCATTACACGGTTGATGTCTGAAATAATCCAGTCGACCCACTGTTTGGCCATATAAGGTGATTGGTGTTCAATAGATACGGTAATCATGCCAGTTTCTTTGGCCTTGCTGACAAATAAAATCTTCGAAAATTCCTTAGCGGCTTCTTGCACTGAAGGTTCAGGCTTTAACGGTGCTTTCACTTCCCTTACCCAGGATTTGGTGTCACTGTTATAAAGTACAGGGTCGAAAGACAGGCTATTATCGGCCATATTCCAGGCATCAACAGCCATCAGCTCGGGCAGTATCTGGTGCTTTTGAATAAAGTCGCCAAGGAACTGACGGGACTTAATCACCTGTATTGCCAAATCAGTTTTATCACCTCCGCCGCCACCGAGGTTAATGCCCGCCATACTGGCAAGGCCACCAAACTGGCCTGCGAGAGCGGCCAAACCGCCACTGCCCTGCTCTGCCTCTGTAGGTGCCAGCAAAGCGTCAGCTTTATAAATATTGGGCTGATTGATGGCAAAGATTACTGAGCCAATAGAAAATAGTGCTGTAATGGCGATGATGAGCCATTTGCCTTGCCAGATGACAGAAAAAAGCTCGCGTAAGTCGATTTCGTCTTCCCGCGCTATTTGCGGGAATTGGGCATCACTGTAGTTTTGATGATTTTGAATTTGATTGGTCATGTTCTTAGGTTCTAGGTTCTAGGTTCTAGGTTCTAGGTTCTAGGTTCTAGGTTCTAGGTTCTAGGTTCTAGGTTCTAGGTTCTAGGTTCTAGGTTTAAAATTGTAATCAGCAGCATCTTCTTTCACACTGCCTTTTCGAATTTTTATCAAGCTTGCAATCATTGCAGAGATTTCCTTGGCTTCTTTTATTAGCAACAAGCCTGATTCTTTCTCGACAACACCGATCTCTATAGCAATATATAACTGAGTGACAAGTTCACCTGTAGAGCCCTTTGCAAAGTAGAGAAACCTTGCAGACTCTGCCTGAGTTTCTCTTTTTTCACCCTCAGCAATATTTGAAGCAATAGACACTGCTGCACGTGTCATCTGATCTCTAAGGCCAAAGTCTCGACAGTCTTTAAGTGCTTTATAGATAAAGCAAGATAAACGGCATGCACGCTTCCATACGTCAAGATTCTCGAATTTCATACCTATGACTTTAGGTTTTAGATTCTAGGTCCTAGCGCCTCTAAGAGGCGTCCTAGAACCTAGTTCCTGAACTCGCTTCACGAGTTACAGCCCTGAAATCGTTGCTACTGCCACTGCTGTGTTGTAGATGATCTGAGTAATCTGGCTCCATAGCGTCAGGTTATCTTTATACTCAGTATCCAGCGGCACTATTATGGTATCACCAGCCATCAGCTCGTCTTCGGCGCTGAACCAGAATGAACCTCTCGGTAGCATTACAGAACCGTTTGCTTTGATTACATAAGTACGATCATCATCGGCACGCTTACGGGCTCCACCTGACATAGCTATGTATTGCTGCAGTGTGATGCCATCTTTGTAACGATGAGAAGTCGGATGCTGAACTTCCCCCATCACCGCAATGGTTTGACGAGTTGAAGGTACATAGAGCACGTCATCCTGCTCGAGTTGGATGTCGGCTTCAGTTACGCCAACAGACAATGCCGGCAGATCCACCACAAGGCGGCCTACAGCTTCAATCATCTCAAGGTCTTTGAGCATTAACTGAGCTTCGCTGTAGTTCAGAACATTTCCATCTTTGGAAACACCACGGGTAGCCAGATCACGGCGCAGTTGGTCAGCCAGCTTTTTAATTTCTATTTGCTCTTGCTTCCGCACGCTCTCACGCACAAATACCGCCGAAGGCAAGTAGGCAAAATCGGTATACCCACCCGCCCTTGCAATCACTTCCGACAGAGTCTCACCGCGGCGAATACTGTAAACACCTGGGAACTTCACTTCGCCGCGAATTTCTACGGATTGAGTTTCCTGCCACTCAGGGGTTGTCATTACAGTAAGGCTGTCTCGGCCTTGCAGGCCCAGGTTCTCTTCTCCTCCCGAGAGAGCAGCTGCTAAATCGATGTTGATATGCTCAAGAGTAGAGCCATTCGCGTCTATATTAGTACGACTCAACTCAGCACGTACCGTGTATGCGCCTTCTTTAAGCCCACCCGCGGCCTTTACAAGCGATTTGACCGATGCGTTTTGACTCAGCGGATAGACACCTGGGTGACGAACCTGACCGGCTACAGAGACAAGCTTTGCGCCCTGGCCTGCACGGCTTTGACTGGTAAGCTTAGAAACAACTGGATAGAGCAATTCTTCACGGCTCATCACCCCGGAGAGGCGGATAAGGTCGCGGTCATCGAACAAATTGGCCAGCATTTTTGCCACTTCGTCGGCAACCAGTTGTTCTTCTTCTGCCTTATCCTGGTCAACTACGACCCCAGCCAATTCTGTGCGTGACTTGAGCTTCTTCTGATTGATGCTACTGAAACCTGCTTTAAAGATATCCCCTTGGATAAGCGAGTCACCTTTAAGCTCACTAACCTTGGCCACGCGGCTCTTTACCAGACGATTCAACTCATAACGGTTTTGAGTATCATCGCTGAAGCTGAAGATAACAATTTTGTCTCTGGCAGCAAGCTGAAGGTTTTCAGAAGATGCAGGGGTTGAGATTGCGTGTCCGGGGGCAAATTGTAATACCTCAATATCACCGAACTGATTGACTTCGCGAACAACCAAGCCAAAGTCAAGATCAGCGTTAACCTCTAAGTCGCCCCAAATTGAAGGAAGAATGTCACTTACGCGCTTACCCTGTGCCCACTGATATTTACCAGGGCGAACTACGGCACCAACGACAGTGATGGCATTATCGAATTGGGCTGACGCGCTTTTAACCCGGATGTAGTCTCCAGGCTTGGCAGAAACAGACAAACCTTTGGCAGAAGTTAAATCCAGATTGATGAGTGTTTTGAGACCATCTGAGCCGAAACGCTCAAGCACACTTTGTTTGGGGTAAGCACCAGGCATGAGTCCCGCTGCCATGCTGACCACATCTTTTACAATCTCACCCCTTTTAAGCTCATAAATGGCAGGGCGACGTACTTCACCGTCAACAGACACCAAGCCGCCAACCGCAGGAATAAACACCACGTCACCGGACTGCAGACGAAGGTCTTTGGATGCATCACCTTTAAGGAGTAAATCGTAAAGGTCAAGTGAACCAACCAGCTTACCGTTTCGCTTGAGCTGAACGTTACGCAGCGAGCCAATCTCGTTGATACCGCCGGAAACGAATAACGCCTGGGTAATAGTTGACAGGCTGGATACCGTGTATGAGCCAGGCTTATAGGCATCACCTGCAACGAAAATTCGGATTGAGCGCAGCTCTCCCATGGTGATGCTGGCCTGAATACCAATCATCGACTTGGCAATTTTATCCAGCAACAGGCTACGGGCTTCAGAGAAACTCATGCCAACCAAGGAAATGGGGCCTAAATCAGGGAACTGCACTGTACCGTCACGGCCAACGGTGAGGCTGAAATTCTTATTCTCTTTGCCGTAGAGCTGTACATTGAGAGTATCGCCCGGGCCAATTTGATATTCGGCAGGTACAGGCGCATCCGAAACTGGCGCAAAAGTGGAAGGCTCTCCGGCAAACAGTTCGTATCCGAAACGCTTAAGCTCGCCTTTTGACGCATCCTGTGAGAAATCTACCTGGTCGTCTTTAGCTTTCGTCTTACCTTCGATGTCCAACCCCCGTTCTGACAGTCGCTCAGACATCAACTCCGGTTGTTCCAGCCTTTTGCCACCTTGGGTAGTACCGCCAAGCATGGACGGATCGATACCGTACTGGCGTGCAATACGCTCCTGCTCAGACTTGGGCAGGTTTTTAAACTGTTCAATCATCTGCGGTGACGGAGTTATCGCCGCGCTTGGTCCCCCAACCAAAACCAGCGCACCAACGCTGGCAATCATCAGTCGTTTTAGTTGTTGTAACACCAGATGTCTCCGTTTTTAGGTGATTAAACGTAATGAAATAGATTTTTAGCGTTGGAATAGGCTATCCCAACCTCAAGCATGAACTTTTCAGTTCTGTGACATTCAGGCACGCGACCTAGCCGCATGGCGCCCCAGAGGGGCTTATGACATGCGTCCTGCATGTCACCCACCGGGCCAGCTAAAGCTATTAGTGATTGCTCCGGGCAATCATTTTCGGCGTCCACTAACGAACAGAAACAGTTCTGTTCGCAAATACGTCCATATCATATACAGGGGCCAGTTCGGCCTCCATGCCTCTCGCTCGAGAGCTTATGGCTGCGCCATTCTCGCCCTTCAGCCACGCTACCGTCCGCGTGGCGCCCCAGAGGGGCTTCGGCGTCCACTAACGAACAGAAACTATTCTGTTCGTTGCCCTTCAGGCACGCTACCGCCCATGGATTTCGGCTTCCAACGTGCCCCTCGCGATGCGAGATCTTGAATTTTCAGAGAGTTGTGAATCACCTAATGCAAAGCACTTGCTTGAGGCTATATCACAACTCATAAAGCACAGAGGTGAAAGTCAGTTTCATCTCTGTGCCGAAAAACTATCGAACCTTGGGATTCTACCCCACGTTCAGTCGTGTTTCAGTCGAAAAAACGACCAAACAACATGATAAGCGTCCGATTTTTAAACACTTTTGGTGACAAGATTTTGTCGCCAACTTTCAGTGAGCCCTAACCAATTGTACTGACTGAATTTTCCCAGCCATAAAAATGACAAAAGCCACAGCTACTATAGACGCTGCTATGGCAAATGTCTTACAACCTTTGAGGGGGCTTACGCACATATACGGGAAATGCTGGACTGTTCCACATCAAGCTGCTTTTGCTGTCCCATAAACTCAAACAACACCAAACAGCGCTTAAGGCCATCCTGCTCAAGAAAGATGGCTTCCAAATCGGTGAAAGGACCTTCACAGAATTTAACCTTGTCTCCGGAACGCAATGCAACTTCTTCAGGCAGCTTTTCGAGCTGCAGTTCACGCCTTTTAATGGCGCGAATAAGTGAGTCTTCCACCGGTGTCATATCTTCACGGCAGCCCACGATACGGGCTACGCCGCGGGTGGCATGGATACTGCGGACACTGGTGACTGAGGGGTCAAAATTCAGAAACAGATAATTGGGAAATAACGGAGATTCGGCGACAGAAACCTCACCACCCTTGGTCCTCACCTGCCGACGATACATCGGAAGATAAGTTTCCAGGTTTTGCATTGCGAGATTTTGCTGCGCCCGCGCTTCATTGCGGGGCTTACAGTAAACGAGATACCAAGCCTTCATCTGTCGTCTCTTTACGGTTGAGTGACGTCCCTTCACGGCCGTAGAGCATACCAAAACCAACCCTTCTTTTGAACCAAAATTTAACGCTCAAGATTGTCTGTTCAGCAATCGTTCAATTGCCCCCAAACCCGGCGCCATCGGTTAAATTAAACTCGGCGAACCGCCGGTAAAATTGACACATCCAGCCTTCAAAGGGTATATAAAGGTGGCCTTTTTGGCTAAATTCCGACAAATGTCGGTGTAATTATAAAAATCACGTAAAGGTGCCTTAACGTTTCAGGTAATAAGAGACATACAAACTTCAAGTAACACAAACACTTGAGCTAATGTGTTTCCAGCCGGAATGAAAGCATCGTTTAATTTTTCTGCAAGACCGATACTTGCGGGCAATCACAAGCTTAAGGTGGAAGACTTAATGAGCGTAAATTCCCAAGGTACGATGCTCGGGCATCCTAAGGGGCTGTTCCTCCTGTTCACCACAGAACTCTGGGAACGATTCAGTTACTATGCCATGCGCGCCATTCTGGTGCTCTATCTGGTAGATAAAGTACAAAGCGAAGGCGGACACGGACTGGGCTGGAGTCAAGCCGATGCCATTTCTCTTTACGGTACTTTCACTGGTCTGGTTTATCTCACCCCCCTTATCGGCGGCTGGCTCGCTGATAACTTCCTCGGACAACGTAAAGCCATCATGATTGGTGGTACCCTGATGGCCGCTGGTCAATTTATTCTGGGTACGCCACACGCATGGGTTCAAGGCATGGAAACTGAAGTTTTCTACCTGGGCTTGGGCGTTCTTATTCTGGGTAACGGCCTCTTTAAGCCCAACATCTCTACCATGGTGGGTGACCTGTATCAGGAAGGCGATCACCGCCGTGACGGCGCCTTCACCATCTTCTACATGGGTATCAACGTAGGCGCATTCCTCTCCGGCATCATCGTCGGCTCAGTAGTGACGGCTTATGATGGTAACTTCCAGGCAGGCTTTATCTGTGCCGGTATCGGTATGGTGCTGTCGCTGATTATCCAGTTCCTGTTCGCACAAAAGCTGCTGGGCAACATTGGTACTGTGCCCGCTGCCAAGCTTGAAAAGCAAAAAGATGAAGCCCGTGGTCAGGTACGTAAAGAGCCACTGACCAAAATTGAGCGTGATCGCATCAAGGTCATCATGGTAATGGGTCTGTTCACCATCATCTTCTGGGCAGGCTTCGAGCAGGCCGGCGGCCTGATGAACCTGTTCACCAACGACTTTACCGACCGTATGATTGGCAGCTGGGAAGTACCTACTACCTGGTTCCAGTCACTGAACGCCATGTTCATTGTAATTTTTGCCCCTGTTGTGGCTTCCATTTGGGTTCGTCTTGGTGATCGTGAGCCTAACTCTCCGGTTAAATTCGCCCTGGGTCTTATCCTGCTGGGTATCGGCTTCCTGTTCATGATTGGTGCCGTTGTTGAGATGGGCGGTGACCCAACTGCCAAATCAAGCATGTGGTGGCTGGTTGGTGCCTACTTCTTCCACACCATGGGTGAACTGTGTCTGTCTCCTATCGGCCTGTCTATGGTGACCAAACTGGCTCCGCTGCGTATCGTATCGCTGATGATGGGTGCCTGGTTCCTGTTTATCGCCGCAGCCAACAAGATTGCTGGCGTGGTAGGTTCCTTCATTGGTCATGGCGGTGAGAAAGAAGAGCAGTTGGCCAACGCCATGTCTATCTTCGCTGGTATCGCAATTACCGCCGCCATTTCCGGTGTTATTCTTTACTTCATGGCTGACAAACTGGTTGACTGGATGCACGGTGCTGAGAGCAAGACTCATCACACCGAAGAAGAAGCGCTGGAAGAAGAAATTGCCGTTACAGGCGAGCATGAAGCGATGAAGCGCAGCTAATATTGATTCGGCAGTTTTTGCCGGGATTAAAAAAGCCTCCATCGGGAGGCTTTTTTATTGGTTTAAATTGGGCTTCTTGTTCAATCGCGACTCGGAATCTAAAAAGACAGCCGCAAACGCAATACTGCGATTTATTTCATCTGGGCCCACTGCTGACACATACTGTCAAACTTGATTGGCGTTTTATCCCGCTATACGCATGCGCAAGCGAATATCGAGCTTGGGATAAAACTGAGATAAAACAATCAATACCTCACCGAGCATATGAGCCTAATCAGCTGAAACTGGCCTGCACATATCCCCCCGCCAGTATTCCATCGCTGCACACCAGTCCTTCGAAGCGGTTGTTCAGCAGCATCTCCCTGTGAGTTGGGTCGGATGTGGCGATGCACAGGCTCTCTCCAGGCAGCAGCGAGCGAAACTGACTGCTTGGCTTGCCCCAGTCGAGTAAACCGAGTTGCAGCGCATCTGGTAGCGCCAGTGGCGATAATCCTTTTTCATTCCGTAAGTAACAACGCAAACCATGCCCGGCCTGAGAAATAGACGCCCGGAAGTGCTTAAGCTCAATGGCGGCGTACACAATATCAACCGTGATCTCGAGGCCAGACTTTACGATACGCTCATTTAAATAGCTGAGCATGTTATAGGGCTCAATCACGGCACTGCTCACGCCGTTGCGGTAAGCCTTGAGCTTATGATTTACAAAACTTCGCAGCAGCACACTGGCAAAGGCAGCCCGGTTATCTTCCGGATGAAAATGCGCCATGTAAAACACCAAATGCTCACTGTCAGCCATGGTGGAGTCGATAAAAAACGCGCTGATGCCATCGTTCTTGTACAGGCTGTAATCAATACGAGCCTGGGGATAGAGCACCTGGGATGCAGGAAACAACTCTTTTTGGATGTGTTTGGCAGCTTCGGTATTTTGCTCGAGCACCTTCAGATTTTCTTCAAGCTCAACCCGAGAGAGCTCATCCAGATCCTGAATTTCACTGCCCTGCTGCACCTGATTGCCTAGGCTTTGGCGAATGGATTGTTCGATGATATAGAGATCGGATACCGGCTTAACCAGATAGTCTGACGCACCAATTCGCAGTGCTTCGACCACATCGGCCATTACGTTATTGCCGGAAATAACAATGGAAGGCATGGCGGGATCGAGCCGATACATCTCCCGCAGCATATCAAGACCACCCAGATTGGGCATACTCAAATCGGCCAGCACCACATCAAAGTTTTGCCGCCGGAACCAATCAAGCCCCTGAACCCCGTCGTCCGCCTCGGTGACCATGGCGCCACGACTGTCCAAAAATGACGCGACGACCCTGCGAAACACAGGATCGTCTTCAACCAACAACACAGAAACGTCTTTCAGCGCCATATACTTCCCTCTGGGAGCTGATAGCGCCGGGTGAAAATCACCTCAGTTGAGAGCCTGTTTCAGGCTGCTAATCCAGCTCCTGCAAATATTCGTCAAGCAGCTCATCATCATCTTGATTTGATGGGACATTCCCATCATACACCTTGTAATCCATATACTGAAGATAGGCATCCTTGACAAAGGTGTAAGGATCGAGAGCGTTGTCGAGAAGCCGCTCTTGATCAATGGCTTCGGTACGGGTATGAAGGCTCTTGAGGCCCCATTTCACCACCGATTGCCACATGGTGAGCTCTGATAGAGGAAAGTATAGTCCATCGACCCAATCGGTCGCGAGTTCGCGGGTAACATATGGCCCAAAAAAAGGTGCCATAAAGTATGGGCCGTTTGGCACGCCGTAGTAGCCCAGCACTTCGTTGAAGTCATCCTGCTTGCGTGGCATGCCCATCATATCTGCCACATCAATTACCCCAAGCAGCCCCACCGTGGAGTTCACCACAAAGCGGCCACCGGCGTTGGCAGCCCAACCAAACTTACCCTGCAGGGTGTTGTTGACCAAGGCACTTGGCTCTTCAAGATTACGCACAAAATTGTTCACGCCCGACTTTACCGGCCGCGGCACATAATCTTTATAGGTGTGGGCAACAGGCCGATAGATGTATCGGTCCAGCACATTGTAGTTAAGGTCCCACATGGCGCGGTTGAAACCTTCGAACGGATCTCGGGGGTCGTTGTAGACAACCTCAACCATTTCCTGCGGTGTATTGTCGGTTTGCTCAGCCTGAGCGAACCCCGCCAATAACATCAGTGGCAGGGTAATCCATTTCAACTTCATAAATCTCTCTGTTTACTTCGCCTGAATTGGCTTTAGAAAGCGGCTCGGCGGACGATATGAATAACAGGGCCCGGAAAAGCAGGCTTCAGCCTTAAGTATTGCCTCGCTTTGACGGCTAAGCATACTTCCCCATACGATAAGGTCAATCAGTAATTTGTGAAATTTGATGACTGCCCACGGCAAGCAGATGAGCCTGACAATGACAGATATCCCAGCATTATCCGCTACCCATGGTCCCCGTAATGTCGCGGGCGGCTCGTCATTGGTCACGATACCAGTGACCATAAGCGGTACAGCCGCTGGCATCACACTGCAGACCGCAAACACAAGTTTTACTATAACTCAATCACTTAATGGTGTGCAGCTGCAGGCGCTACTGAAACATCCGCTGCTACTGCGTTTACCGCAGCAGGCGTTAGTGTCTGCAACCGACCTCAATGCCGTGCTGTTCAGGGTAGGCCAATCCGGCACATTTCCGCTGCCGCCGGCACTGGCGGCGCTCATTCCCAAAACAGGTAATGACAGGCATAAGCTGCTTGCACAGGCCCGTGGCAGCCAGGGTTATTTACTGGGGCTCGCCAAGGTAGAGGCTGGCAAGCTTAAATTTGATTCAGGTCAGGTGTTTCCGGCGCCAAAAGGCGCAGCTAGCGGTATCGTCAGGGCGCGCCTTGGACTCAGGGGCGGCGAACTTTCGTTACTGCTCGATGCCATAGACGAGGAACTGCCGGTAACCCTCTCACGGATTACGCAAAACGATAGTTCTCTGACGGCTATTTCTTCGCAAATCAGCGAAGTGCACGCCCGGTTTCGAACTACACCGCAGGCGCTTCTTGTCAACATGGAAAAGAAACTGCTCGCCACATCGGCTGCCGGACGAACCGCAACAGATGCATCCGGACAGCAACCAGGCACAGAAGCGATAACCTCAACAATAGGCCAAAGCCGCGAAGCGGGCACTTACACAGCCGCAAACCGCTTAAGCTCAGCGTTGGAGAAAACCGGTGCACTCTTGCCACAAACAGATGCAAATCCTACCACCACAGAGCACAGCACCTTCGAGCCCGCAAGGCGCCTGCTCGCGCTGTTAAAGCCGCTGCCGGTCAACGCACTGATGGGCGCAGACGCCATGCGAAGCGCTATCGAAAGTGCCGCGAACAGTTCGCTGCTGCCAAAGCCTCTCAGTATCGCCGAGCTGTTTCAATCCCAGCCGCTTGCAATGGTGTTTCAGTTACTCCTTGGTGGTATGGCGTTAAAGCAGGAGCAACCACTTACCCCGCTGATACAAACCTGGATTTCGCTGCTTGCCAAAAAAGCGGGACTCAGCAGCCAGGATTTAACCCAATTGGCCTCTGACGAACTGCTTGACGATATCAGCAAGCTTGCCACCAGTCGCCGCGAGCTGGTGACAGCATCCAGTGAAAGAGCGGGCTGGTACTTTGCCCTGCCCTATCTTTTGGGCGACCGACAGCAAACGCTTGAAGGCCTCTTCCAAAGGCACAATCGCCGCAACGCCGACGACAGCAGCGCATCCCTTTGGCAATTAAAACTCAAATTCTCCCTTACCGAAGGTGAGCTGATGGTAAAGGTAAATCGGCGTCAAAGTGACTTATCTGTCACCTTCATCAGCCCGGCGCCGCAGCTTACACGCAGGATCAGCAATTTTGTCCCCATACTGAGTGAGCACTTACAGGCACTGGGTTTTACCATTAGCCAAGTTCAGTGCCAACAAGGCAAGGTGCCCCCTTCCCTGCGGCCAGATGAACAGTTCAGTTTCGATTTGCGGGTGTGATTATTTACGGGGGTGATTATGAGCCAAAATGAAAAAATTGCAGTGGCCTTACAATATGATGGTGACGGTGCACCCAGGGTGACCGCCAAGGGCGAGGCGCTGCTGGCAGAGGAGATTGTCGCCCTAGCCAAAGAGTGTGGCGTGCATGTCCACGAAGACCCGGCGCTGGCGAATTTTTTGGCAACCCTTGAGCTTGATGAACCCATTCCAAGGGAACTGTTCGTGCTGATAGCAGAGCTGTTGTCGTTTGTGTATATGCTCGATGGCAGATACCCGGAAGAATGGGCAAGACTGCATCATAAAATAAGCGCTTCGGCTTAGGTTTTGCTGCATTAAAAAAGCCGCCTTATTGCGGCTTTTTTAGTTAATTGACCAGTAACGGCAGAACTTAGGCAAAGAGCTGTAAAAGTGTTTAGGGTGCAATCACAGCAACTGGCCAGGAGTGATGTTTCAGCGATTGCCGTGAAGACGCAATAACAGCTCAGCTTCGGCTCTCGGGAGCTCGCATTCGGCCATCAACTCATCAATCCCAGCCCCCAGAGACACCATCTTCATGGCACGGGTATATAGCCTTGCCTGAGGGTCCTGTTCACGGGTTTCATCAATGCGGGCGTCTTGCTGGGCAAGTTTTTTCTCAAGCTCAAGAACCCTTTTGCCAACGCCGATGGTGCCACTTCTGAGTTCGTGCAGCTCGCGTTTAACACTTTCACGTTGCTTATCAGATTCTTTGAGTAAGGTCGCCAGCGCATCCACCTTGGTTCTGAGTTTGCCAAGCTGCTTTTGCAGGAACAAAACCAATCCCAAACAGGCGATAACATAAACAAGAGCAGCTATCAGAAACCCATTTTCCATTGAAGGCTACAACTCCTTAAAATACGCCAAAGGCCGCCATTGGGGCGGCCCTATCGCAAAACCACCTTAGATTTGAGAGAGTTCTGCCCACTCTTCGTCAGAGAGCAGTTTATCCAAATCCACCAGGATCAGCAGCTCATTGTCGCGGTTGCTGACACCCTGGATAAACTTGGCGCTCTCTTCGGTGCCCACGTTGGGGGCGTTGTCGATTTCAGAGCGGCGTAGGTAAACCACTTCTGCCACGCTGTCGACCAGAATACCGATAACCTGCTTTTCCGCCTCAATAATCACAATACGGGTGGAATCATCCACTTCAGACGATTGCAACCCAAAACGGGAGCGGGTATCGATAACGGTTACCACGTTGCCGCGCAGGTTAATGATCCCCAGAACATAATGCGGAGCGCCAGGAACCGGTGCAATTTCGGTGTAACGCAGTACTTCCTGCACCTGCATTACGTTGATCCCGTAGGTCTCGTTATCGAGCCTGAAGGTTACCCACTGTAATACTGCGTCATCCTTACCGGCTGCTACAGCCACATTTCTTGAGTCTGTCATATCTACCTCAGTTAATAGGATCCTGACAACCTAAACCCGCATTGAGCATCTGGATCAATGCCTGAACATTCAAGATGCCGCACATCTGCTCTTTTACCACACCGGCAAGCCAGGGGCGTTTCCCCGCGGTGGTTCGCCAGTTGACTTCGGATTGCTTAATCCGCACTGAGTTGACCAAGGTTTCACAGGCCAATCCCCAGTTACTGTCTTCTAATAATACAAGATATTGATAATTTACGCTTTGCGCCAGTTCTTCGTCGTATTTTTCCGGCATAACCCACGCACAGGTGTCCACCAGGTTCAGCTGGGAGTCGCGGTGGGTCTGGACCCCCAAAAACCAGTTGGGGCGGCCAAAGATTTGATTGATGCGATCAACCTTCACAATCCCGCCCAAACTCACCAAGGGCACCGCAAGCGTCAGTCCCGCTACCTTAAAGAATAGTACCTGAAACTCATCATCGAGCTCTGCCTGCAAATCTTTTGTAATACTGGGCGGCGCGGCACCGGTTTGAGTCTGCAATACCGGGGCGCCGATATCCGTGTCACTGACAGGTAAACTCACCTCAGTTTCGGGTACCGGTGCTGCCGCTAACTTTTGCTCTGGCGTAGTCTCTGGTGGAACCTCAACCTTTGGCTGCACTTCAACCGGCGTTGAGATTTCTACCTTCGCCTTTGTCGCCACCACAGCGTTAGCAGCAGTATCTGCCTTCGGCGCCGTGGTTTGGGTAGCCGTTTTGGTGTCAAACACAGGCGCAAGCAGCTTCTCCAGCGCCGCCTTATCGAGTACAGCCTTATCGACTGTGCCGGCTGTCGCATCCGTGACGGTCGCCTTTGGCGCCATCTTGGGCGTAGCAAGTAGCGGCGAGGCTTTTATCTCTGTCGCAGCTTTTAGCTCTGGTTCGGCCCTTGCCACTGGTGTAGACGTGTGTACCAATCGCTTAGCAGTTTCAGGTGCGCCTGACACCGCGGGATTGTGTGCCGGCTCTGTCTTTTCAGCTTTCAGGGCTGCTGGCGCGGCATCCTCAAGGTTGGAGGCTGTCACCAGCGATGAAGCATCATGCCCATCTGTTACGGTGCCTGCTTTAAGCTTGGAAGCGGCAGGGTTCTGCCCGACAGGCTCAGTTTCCTCGCTCAGCAGCAAACGAAAGAAGTCGACAACTGTCTCATCAACGGACTTTGACATGGTCAAACTCCCCTGCCATCAGAAACTCGAGCAGGCGCTCGTAGGCCTTAATTCCACGTGAACCCGGCGCGTAGTGAGAGGCAGGTAAATGGGCAAGACTGGCATCACGAAACTTGGTATCAACCGGGATCACATCCGGCCATAAAGTATCGCCATAGAGCTGCGCCAATTTTTCCAGCGCAGCAGGCGACGCCTTGGTGCGCCTGTCGTACATGGTCGGCACCACTGTGTAGCTGTATTTGGTATTTTTGGAGCGACCCATCAGCTCCATAGTTTTAATCATACGATCCAGGCCCTTAATGGCCAGAAACTCGGTTTGAACGGGAATAACAATATGTTGGCTGGCTGCCAGGGCATTGACCATCAACACCCCCAGTACAGGCGGACAGTCAATCAAGGCGACATCATAATCGTCTTCCATCAACTTGAGCAGATTACGCAGCACAAGCCCCATCCCCTCCTGATGGCCGAGCGCCCGGTCGAGGGTCGCCAGCGCCATGGTGGCAGGAATGAGGTCGAGGTTTTCCACCAGTGTTGGCACTGTGTGCTGACGGATAAGATCCCGTGTCAGTGATTTATGGTCGACGAAGACATCGTAGAGCGAGCCGGGGACTTCTTCGGAATCAATCCCCAGGTAGTATCCAAGGGACGCATGGGGATCTGTGTCCACCATCAGCACTCGCTTGCCCTGCTTGGCAAGAAGTCCTGCCAGGCTGGCTACTGTGGTGGTCTTACCCACGCCACCTTTTTGGTTTGCTATGGTCCAGACTTTCAAGTCTCAGGCTCCCGGATGCGCACTCGTTATTGTTATTCAGTTTTTCTCTTCACGGGTGGTAACCCGTATTCCACCATGGGGCAGCACTATCACTTTTACCCCATCATCGTTTTCCGAAATGACCTCTGGCACCAAGGCATCGGGAAGTGCCTCTTGATTGGGCACGGCGGTATCTGGTTTCAACGGGCCATCCGCCTTGGCTTCAGGGGTTGTTTTTGCCCCGTCATTGGCTTTGGTCTCAACCCGCTTGAGCAACTGCTCGGTTTGCTGTGGATGAGACTCAAGCCAGGCTGCCAATGCTTCTGCCTGGTCATCCGGTACCATCAGCAGCACCTGGCTTGCCGCAAGTTCTCTGTTCTTGGCTTCCAAATTGGCAAACTTGTGCCTGAGATCCAGATACAGAATGGTCATCGCAGCACAGATAACCACCAACAAAAAAATCGACAACAGCCCCCACAGGGGCATTGAAGCCCTTTTATCAGCCACGGCCGGACTCTTTTAAGATAGCGTCCGCCATGTTATCGAGGGAAATCGATTGTGTCGAAATCCCGGCTGCGGTCACAGCCTGAGGCATACCATACACAACACAACTGGCCTCATCCTGCGCCCAGATAGTCGCGCCGACATTCTTGAGCATTCGAGCCCCTTCACGGCCGTCGGCGCCCATGCCGGTCAGCACCACAGCAAGCACATCACCGCCGTAGCTTTTTGATGCAGATGCGAAGGTGATGTCAACACAGGGTTTGTAGTTCATATCAGCGCTGCCAGCGACGATTTTCAGCCGCCCGGTGGCACCGGACTTTTCAATCATCATCTGCATGCCGCCGGGTGCGAGATAGGCACAGCCGGGTTGCAGTACGTCACCATTGGCCGCTTCTTTTACCGAGATCCGGCACAAGCCGTTAAGACGCTGTGCGAACGCCGGAGTAAAGGCTGCGGGCATATGCTGAATAAGCAATATCGGCAGCGGATAGTTGGCCGGAAACTGGGTCAATACCTTTTGCAGTGCAACCGGTCCACCTGTGGAGGTGCCTATGGCCAGCAGTCGGTAATTCTTACCGCTGGCGCGAATGGGTGCACTCGGAGCAGGCGCCGCAGCACGCGGCTGCAACTGAGCCGGAGGCCGTGAGCCAAGGGTCGGTCTTGCGACGGGTTCTGGCGCCGCAGGCCTTGAGGTGACCGGTCTGAACACACGTCGCTTACCCAAGGCCTTCACCCGCTGCTGCAGCAGCTTGGTGGCTTCATCCTTATTGGTCGCTATGTCTTCAAAACGTTTCGGCAAAAAGTCGAGCGCCCCGGCATCCAGAGCGTCCAGGGTAGCTTTTGCCCCATCATGGGTCAGCGAAGAAAACATCAGAATTGGCGTGGGAACCTTGGCCATGATTTCTCTCACGGCGGTGATCCCGTCCATTACCGGCATTTCGATGTCCATGGTAATGACCTGGGGCTTGTGCTCCTGTGCCATTCTGATGGCTTCCATGCCGTTGGCTGCCGTTGCGACTACTTCCAGCTCAGGGTCCTGATTCATGATCTCGCTGACCCTGCGACGGAAAAAGCTTGAGTCATCAACGACCAATACTTTTATTGTCATTTATGTTCCTGCCAAATGCGTTCGCCGCGTTTATTTCCTTTTGGCATAGTGTTTAAGCAGGCCTGGCACGTCCAGAATCAGTGCGATACCGCCATCAGATGTGATGGTGGCGCCAGCCATGCCGGGAGTACCGTGCAGCAATGCACCCAGAGGCTTAATAACCACCTCTTCCTGACCAATCAGGGCGTCTACCACAAAGCCGATTTGCATGGTGCCAAGCTGAACAATAACTACATGCCCGTGCTTTTTATCCCCATGCTTAAAGTTACGTTTGACGCGACTCAGCCAGTTTTCAAGATAAAACAGTGGCACTGCCTTCTCGCGCACAATCACAGTGAGTTGACCATCCACGATATTGGTTTTGGTCAAATCCAAGTGGAAAATCTCGTTCACACTAGACAATGGCAAGGCAAATACCTGCTTGGCCACTTCCACCATCAGGGTGGGCATAATCGCCAGGGTCAACGGCACTTTAATCTCGAGGATGGTGCCTTTGCCCTTTACCGAGTCAATATGCACGGTACCGTTGAGCTGCGTGATACGGGTTTTCACCACGTCCATGCCCACACCACGGCCGGAAATGTCGGAAATTTCGGTCTTGGTGGAGAAGCCGGGCGCGAAAATCAGATTGTATGCTTCATGGTCTGACATACGCGCGGCGGCGTCTTCATCCAGCACACCACGGCTGATGGCGATGGATTTAAGCTTTTCAGGATCCATACCGGCGCCATCATCTTCAATTTTCAGAAGAATGTGGTCACCTTCCTGACTGGCAGACAAGGTGATGGTACCGGTTCTGGGCTTGCCATTGGCAGCACGATCTGCTGGCATCTCAATGCCGTGGTCAACCGAGTTACGAACAAGGTGCACCAAAGGATCGGCCAGAGCTTCCACCAGGTTTTTATCCAGGTCGGTTTCCTCACCCACCAGAATAAGGTCAATTTCTTTGTTGAGGCTACGGGCCAGGTCGCGTACAACCCGGGGGAAACGGCCAAACACCTTCTTGATGGGCTGCATGCGGGTTTTCATTACCGCGCCCTGCAGGTCAGCTGTGACCAAATCCAGGTTGGCGAGCGCCTTGGACATTTCCTCATCTTCACGGGTGACACCAAGGCTCACCAAGCGGTTACGTACCAGTACCAGCTCACCGACCATGTTCATGATCTGATCGAGCCGCGCCGTATCCACCCGAACCGTGGTTTCGCCCTGAGGCACGCTGTTACCCGCAGGTGCAGGCGCTTTGGCGGGTGCCGGTGCGGCAGGTTTTTCCGCTGCTGCTACAGGTTTTGGCGCAGCCGCTGGCGCGGCTTTGGGCGCAGCGGCAGGTTTGGCAGCCGCTGCCGGCGCTTTAGGTGCAGCGGGTTTTTCAGCGGCTTTCGGCGCTGCTGGCGCAGCCGCAGCAGCTGTTTCCGCACCGGGACCAGCACCTTTACCGTGCAGCTCATCAAGCAGCTTTTCGAACTCGTCATCGGTGATTTCGTCAGTATCAACGTTATCAGCAGGACTCGGCTCGACCTTGGCAGGCGCTTTGTCTTCGGTGGCTTTGAACTTTCCGGCGCCGTGAAGCTCATCAAGCAGGGCTTCAAATTCATCGTCGGTAATTTCGTCGCCGCCCGGCTCCGCAGCAGGAGCCGCAGGTGCAGAGCTTGCCGCTTTGGGCGCTGTGTCTGCCACGCTTGGGCCTTTACCGCTGCCATGCAAGGCATCGAGCAAGGCTTCAAATTCGGCTTCGTTTATTTCATCAATGCCACCGTCACTGGCGGCTGGCTCATCGAATAAGTCGACGCCAGCAATGGGCGCTTCGTCAAAAAGCACATCATCGCCGCCTGCTGCGGGAGCATCAAACAGGTCAACACCCGGGATTTCAGGCTCGGGCTCTGCAGGCACTTCAACAGCGTCGGGCTCGCTGGCGCCACCTTCTGATGGCAAAGGCTCACCCGAAGCCAGCAACTTAAGTTTATCCAGCAGCTCTGGCGATGCAGGTTCCTGCTCCTGACCGGCTTGGGTCTGGGCGAACATGGTATTAATGGCATCGACCGCCTGAAGGATGATATCCATCAGCTCGGCGCTGACATGGCGCTTACCCGTTCTTAATAAATCGAAGGTATTTTCCGACTCGTGGCACACATCCACCATGGGCGCCAGGCTAAGGAAGCCAGCGCCACCTTTTACGGTGTGAAAGCCACGGAAAATGGCGTTGAGCAGATCTGTGTCTTCCGGGTTGTTTTCAAGGGCAACCAACTGCTCTTGCAACAGCTCCAGAATCTCACCGGCCTCAATCAGAAAGTCCTGCAGAATCTCTTCATCAACATCGAATGCCATTAAATTGACTCCTTATCAGAAACCCAGGCTGGAGAGCAGATCGTCGACTTCGTCCTGACCCGTTACCACGTCCTGACGAAGCTCGGCGTTCATAATCGGCCCTTCGGCTTCAATGGTGTTGACGCTTGGGCTGGTACGCTGGGTCATTTCTGTTACCGGTTGCTCGCCAAAGACGGTCAACATGGAGACCAGGCTGTTTTCAACTTCCCGAACCAAGTCGATGACTCGCCGGATCATTTGTCCGGTCAGATCCTGGAAGTCCTGCGCCATCAAAATTTGATTGAGCAGCTCACGCAGCCGCTCTGAGTCTTGTTCACTACGGGTCATCAATTGCTGAACGTCGTGGCACAAGCTCTTGAATTCAGTCAGTTCAATGTCACGCCGCATCAGTTTGTCCCAAGTTGGTGTGACAGTTTTAATATGGTTGATTAAGGCATCGGCCAATGGCAGACACTCTTCCACGGCATCCATGGTCTTGTTGGCGGCTTGCTCAGTCATGTCGATAACATAATTGAGGCGCTCTTTGGCATCGGGAATATCGACGCTGGCCAATTCCGCCAGGCGGCTGTCGAGCTGAAAATCCACCAGGGCGCTGTGAAGCTGACGAGTCAGTTTACCGACTTCGTCAAAGAGTTCCTTTTGAATGGGGGCCGCCAATTCGCGGATCAGCAAATCGGCTTTTTCCTGCTCGCCGCCGCTGAGCAGCGTCACGAGTTCCTGTGCCTGTTCGAGACTAATGAGCCCTGATGTTTGTGCCTGCATAGCTCATCCTTGCTCAACCAAGTCGTTCGAAGATCTTATCCAGCTTCTCTTTCAGTGTCGCAGCGGTAAAGGGCTTCACTACATAGCCATTTACCCCAGCCTGAGCGGCAGCAATGATCTGTTCACGCTTGGCTTCGGCGGTCACCATCAGCACAGGGATATGCTTCAGACTCTCATCGGCGCGGATGGCCTTGAGCAAATCAATACCCTGCATGCCGGGCATGTTCCAATCGGTAACCACAAAGTCGAAATCGCCCTTCTGAAGCATTGGCAAGGCGGTTGAGCCATCATCTGCTTCCTGGGTGTTATTGAATCCCAAGTCTCGCAACAAGTTCTTGATGATACGTCTCATCGTTGAAAAGTCGTCAACGATAAGAATCTTCATATTCTTGTCCAAGGTTTCCTCCGGTGAGCTGACACTCTAACTGCTCGATAATGAATTATACGTGTGTCCAATGCTTGAGCTTGCCTTTGAGCCTGAGCATCGCCTGACTGTGGATCTGGCATACCCGCGACTCGCTGACGTCAAGAATGGCACCTATTTCTTTTAAGTTCAGTGCTTCATCGTAATAAAGCGATAACACCAATGCGTCTCTCTCCGGCAACTGGCGAATGGCATCTGCCAAGGCCTGTTGAAACTGGCTACCCGCCAGATCGTCATAGATGTCGTCTGTTTGCTCCCCATCGGGAACCAGTACATCCTGAGATACGCCCAAATCTTCTATCCCTATGATTTTCCCTACAGAAACATCATTGAGAATATGATGGTATTCATCCAGCGACATATCAAGTCTTTCGGCAATTTCGCTGTCGCGGGCATCCCGTCCCAGCTCCTGCTCTAACTCATCAATGACCTGGGCTACCCTTCGCTGGTTACGGTGTACTGACCGTGGCACCCAGTCGCCCTTGCGGATTTCATCCAGCATGGCGCCGCGAATGCGGATCCCGGCGAAGGTTTCAAATTTGGCGCCTTTGCCACCATCAAACTTGGTCGAGGCCTCCAGCAGGCCAATCATGCCTGCCTGGAGCAAGTCGTCCAACTGTACGGATGCCGGCAGCCTGGCCAACATATGGTGCGCGATTCTTTTTACCAGCGGTGCGTACTGTTCAACGATGGAGGTTTTATCCTCCATGGAGGTATACGCCGCGGCTTTATTCACTCGCTCTGTCCTCTTGATACTCGGGACGATGCACCAGACGCTCTACGAAGAACTCCAGATGACCGCCGGGCTGCTGGGGTATAGGCCAGCTCAGCACCTTGTTGGCCAAACCGTGATATGCAATCGCGGCTGGAGACTTCGGATAGGCTTCTACGATCAATTTTTGCTTACGTACTGATTTTCGCAAGTTTTCATCGAAGGGAATTGTTGCAACCAATTCCAGTGCCACATCCAGGAAGCGGTCAGTTACCTTGCTGAGTTTAGCAAATAACTCCATACCTTCCCGGAGACTACGCACCATATTTGCAACAATTTTGAACCGGAACACACCGTGTTCGCGGCTGAGGATCTTAATGAGGGCATAGGCATCTGTGATAGACGTCGGCTCATCACACACCACCACCAGTACATCCTGTGCGGCGCGGGAGAAGCTCAGTACCATGTCGGAGATACCGGCTGCGGTATCCACAATCAGTACATCGAACTGGGTGCGCATTTCACTGAAAGCGCGGATAAGTCCGGCGTGCTGTGCAGAGGTTAGTTCCACCATGGCCTGGGTACCGGAAGTGGCTGGCACTATACCAATCCCCTTGGGACCACGGAGAATGATGTCATCGAGCTCCGCATCGCCCGATAACACGTGGGAAAGATTTTTCTCGGCGCGAAGCCCCAGCATGACGTCGACGTTGGCCAGACCCAAGTCAGCATCCAGCACCAACACACGCTTGCCCTTTTCTGCCAGAGCCACAGCCGTATTGATGGAAACGCTGGTTTTGCCTACCCCACCCTTGCCGCCAGTGACGGCAATGACTTTTACTTTTTCGTTATATGGCTGATTCATCATACGTAAACCGCTTGCTTGATCACGGGTCATAGCTTCACTCAAACGCACAGGTCGTGTTATCCGACCATAAATTATTATCGATACCCTGATACTCAGGTTCATTCAGGGCATCGAGCGCCTGCTTAGCCAGCGACAGAGTATCTGCCACCTGCATATCCTCGGGCACACGTTGTCCGTCGGTTACATAACTCAGCGGCAGGCCACTCTGAATAAGGATACTCAGTGCTCCTGCCAGAGACACGGATTCATCCAGTTTGGTCAGCACAGCCCCCGACAGAGGGATGCGCTTAAAGTGCTTAACGGCGTCCTGAAGCACCCGGCGCTGCGATGTAGCTGACAATACCAGATAACTGCGGATCGGCAAGGCACTGTTCGCTGTCAAATTGTCCAGTTGTTCAACTAATCGCATATCTCGCTGGCCCATACCTGCGGTATCTATCAATACTAGCTTGCGATTGCGCAGCTGATAAAGAATTTGTTGCAACTCATTGAGATCATGAGCTTGCTTCACAGGACATCCCATGATTTTGCCATAAGTTGCCAATTGCTCAAAGGCTCCGATGCGATAATGATCTGTGGTGATTAAAGCCACCTGATCGGCACCGTGATGCGCAGCAAAACGGGCAGCAATTTTGGCAATCGAGGTGGTTTTACCCACGCCGGTTGGACCAACAAAGGCCACCACACCGCCGCGACGAACAATATCATCACCTTGATTATCAAGCATATTTGCCAAGCTTTGTGGCAATGCCTTCACCAACTCTGCCGGTGTATAGTGCTGAGCGAGACCAGCCAACTTGGATGCGACCGCAGGTGAAAACTCCGCCTCCAACAGCCGGGTTTCCAGCATGGCACCCACAGGATCGGTGCGCTTTTTTTGCTCCATCATCAAAGAAGAAACCTGATGAGTCAGCAAATTACGCAGTGATGCCAGCTCTTCTTTCATGGCATCAAGCTCAATTTGTTGGCGGCCACCTGCGCGGGATTTGTCCGCATCCGGGGTAAAAGTAGCCTGACGGGGCGCCTCTTTCATCTTTGGCGCGGCGGGCGCTTCCAGGCCACGGGCCCAGGCAGGCATATCATCTTCTTCCACCACACGGCCCATTTGCTGATTCATGCGGCTTTGTTGACGCTCCAGCAGCGCCTGCAATGAATCGGCCGGTGCTTCGTTAACTTTTTGACGGCTGGCGCGCACAGGCTGGCGGCCACCCAAAGAGACTTTATCTTCCGAAACCTGCTCAAACGGATTGGGCATGGCTGGCTTTTGCTCGAGGTTCGGCTTGGGCTCGTCGTAATCCACCGCAGCCACAATCTCAATGCCACCGGTGACTTTTTTGTTGGACATGATCACGGCGTCAGCGCCGAGGGTTTCTTTGACCTGGGCCAGAGCGGCGCGCATATCTTTTGCAAAAAAACGTTTGATTTTCACTGTACTACCCTCTTACTGGCCCACGGCTGACACAATTCTTATCTGCTTCTCATCGGGGACTTCCTGGTAGGAAATCACCCTCAGGTTGGGAATGGTGTATTTCACAAAGCGCGACAGTGTCGAGCGCAGCATTCCCGAGGTCAGCAGGATAGCGGGTTGCCCCACCATTTCCTGCCGCTGAGCGGCGTCAGCCAGTGACTGTTGCATCCGCTCGGCCAATCCGGGTTCGATGTTGGGACCGTCGCCCCCGGAAGCCTGCATAGACTGATGCAACATCTGTTCCAACTCTGGCGCCAAAGTTATGACAGGGATCTCCGCCTCTGGGCCGGCGATTTCTTGAACAATCATACGTTTAAGCGCAATACGTACCGCCGCAGTCAATACTTCGGTATCGTTGGACTTGGGACCATATTCCAGCAGTGTCTGGACTATAGTGCGCAGATCCCGCACCGATACCCCTTCATTGAGCAGGTTTTGCATCACCTTCACCACGTTGCCAAGGGACATCACATCGGGAATAAAACCATCCACCAGCTTGGGCGAATGCTTGGCGAGAATATCCATCAGCTGCTGTACTTCTTCGTAGCCGAGCAGCTTGGACGCATTATTGGTCAGCACCTGGCTGATATGGGTTGCCACCACGGTTGAGGCGTCCACCACGGTATAGCCCAGGGTCTGGGCGTGTTCTTTCAGCTCAGGGGCAATCCACACCGCTTCAAGGCCGAAGGCCGGGTCGCGGGTCACAACGCCATCGAGCTGGCCGAACACCTGCCCTGGGTTAATGGCAAGCTCGCAGTCGTGGCGGATTTCTGCTTCACCTACAACCACGCCCATCAGTGACACCCGGTAAGTGCTGGGCGCCAAATCCAGATTGTCACGGATATGCACCGCAGGCACCAAAAAGCCAAGTTCCTGCGACAGCTTCTTGCGTACGCCCTTGATACGGGACAGCAGCTCACCACCCTGGCCTTTATCCACCAATGGGATCAAGCGGTAGCCCACCTCAAGACCTATGGTGTCTACATGGCGCACATCGTCCCAGCCAAGCTCTTTGGGCGAATTATCCAGTTTATCGACAGTGCCACTGGCCGCTGCTTCCAGGGCTTCTGCTTTACGCTTCTCGATGCGCTTATTGAGGAAAAAGGCACCGGCTCCGGTGGCCAGGGCAAACGACAGAAACGCCATGTGGGGCATGCCGGGCACAATACCCATAACAAACAGCACCCCTGCTGCAATGGCCAGCGACTTGGGATTGTCAAACATCTGACTCATCACCATGCCGCCCATGTCACCTTCTTCGTTCTGGCGGGTCACCATCAGCGCCGCGGCAATCGAGAGCAAGAGGCCGGGGATTTGCGCAACCAGACCATCACCTATGGTCAGCAGGGTGTAGATTTCAACGGCACTGGAGAAATCCAGATCGTGCTGCACCATACCGATAATGAAGCCGCCCAGGATGTTGATCACCAAAATCAAAATGCCGGCAATGGCGTCACCTTTCACAAACTTGGACGCACCGTCCATGGCGCCGTAGAAATCGGCTTCCTTGGTCACTTCGGCGCGGCGGGTACGGGCTTGTTCCTGATTGATAAGACCAGCGTTAAGGTCGGCATCGATGGCCATCTGTTTGCCGGGCATGGCATCCAGGGTGAAGCGGGCACTCACCTCGGAGATACGTCCAGCACCCTTGGTCACTACGGCAAAGTTGATGATGATAAGGATTAAGAACACCACCAGACCCACGGCATAGTTGCCGCCAATCACGACCGAGCCGAACGCTTCGATCACTTTACCGGCTGCGTCGGCGCCATTGTGGCCTTCAAGCAATACCACCCGGGTAGAAGCGACGTTCAGCGCCAGTCGCAGCAAGGTAGCGACCAACAGCACTGTGGGGAAAGCAGCAAAATCCAGCGGCCTGTTGGTGTAAATGGCTACCAGCAGCACCACCAGCGCAAGGGCAATGTTGAACGAGAACAGGATATCCAGCAAAAACGCCGGCATGGGCAATACAATCATTGCCAGGGCAGCAAGCACCAGGGCTGGTGTGCCCAGTCCCTGCAAATTTGCCGGTTTTATCTTTTTAATCTGCCCAAGCTGGCCCATTACATCCATTCGACGCTACCCAAAATTGACGCTTTGCATCTGGATAGCAAGTTCCAAGCCAACATCAGGGAAGATCTGAACACAATCGCTTCAATGCTCAGTATTTGAACTCGTCAGGAATAGGCTGGTTAAGCGGGATGGGGGTGGGTTTACGGCCGCGGCCTTTACGGTATTGTCTTAGCTGGAACACATACGCCAGCACCTGCGCCACTGCGGTAAAGAGACCATCGGGCACCTGCTGGTTAAGCTTGGTGGTGTGGTAAATCGCCCGCGCCAATGGCGGCGCCGATACAATAGCCACATCGTATTCCCGGGCAATTTCACGGATTTTGAACGCTACGGTATCCACGCCTTTGGCCACCACAAACGGCGCTGGCGAACGCTTGGCGTCGTATTTCAGCGCCACTGCATAGTGCTCTGGGTTAACCACAATTACATCGGCTTTGGGCACCTCGGCCATCATACGGCGCATGGCAATTTCACGTTGCATCTGCCGAATACGGCCCTTTACTTCAGGCTTACCTTCGGTGTCCTTGTATTCATCCTTAACTTCCTGCTTGGTCATTTTCAGCTGTTTTTTGTGGTTCCAGATCTGAAACGGCACATCAATCACCACAATGAACAGCATGGAGCAGCACAGCAGCAGAAACATCCACACCAGCAGATCGAGGGCATGGTAAACATTGGATGGCAGATGCTCCGCCGAGAGCTGAATAATCTCCATAAAATAAAACGACAGCAGCACATAGGCTGCCAGCGCCACCACCGAGAACTTGGCCAGCCCCTTGGTGAGTTCCACCAGCGCCTGCACCCCAAACATCCGCTTAAAACCGGCAATAGGGCTCATCTTACTGCCCTTGGGAAGAATGCCATTGCTAGAGAAGGTGATGCCGCCGAGGGCGATATTACCGGCAAAGGCCAGTGCCGCCAGCACCAGCACCAGACCAAGCACCGGCAGCACCAACTCTTTGGCAATCGGCGCCCAGATGTTGAGCATGGAGTTGGTGTCAAAGATCTGCTCACGGCTTTGATTAAAGGCCAGGGTCATCACGTTATGCAGCGCCTTGGCAAGGCTTGGGCCCATCATCAAAAAGCCGGTGGCCGCAGCAAGCAATACCGCAGCTGTGCCAAGTTCTTTGGAGCGGGCGACCTGACCTTTTTCCCGGGCCTGTTCGAGTCGCCTCCCTGTGGGCTCCTCTGTACGTTCCTGGCTGGTATCGTTCTCTGCCATGTCAGTTCACCTGACACTGAAGATGGGTGATATCACACAGCAAGACCTGTGCCGCTTCCCAGATTTCATGGAAGTGGGACATCACAGGCGCCAGGGTGAGCCAAAGAATGAAAAGGCCGCTAATCATCACCACCGGGAAACCGATGGCGAAAATGTTGAGCTGAGGCGCGGCGCGGGTCATCACCCCAAAAGAGAGGTTAATAAGCAGCAAGGCCACAATCGCCGACAGCGACATGGTGAGCGCAGCGCCAAACATGTAGCTGCCCCAAAGCGCCAGCGCGCGATAGTTTTCGATACTGATGCCACTGATGGACACAGGCAGGGTATCGAAGCTCATCACCAGCATACGGATCATCAAAAGATGGCCATCCACCGCAAGGAAAATCAGCGTGGCCAGCAGCAGGAAAAAGTTACCCAATACAGGGGTTTGCTGCCCAGATCCCGGGTCAACCATAAAGGAGAAACCCAAACTGGTTTGCATACCTATGATTTGGCCGGTGAGCACAAAAATCTGCATCATCATCAGCGCAACCATCCCCATGGCCACGCCGATCAGAATTTGCTGAGCGCTGACAAATACCGAGCTTAACGCGAAAAGTTCGCCCTCGGGCATGGGTGGCAACATAGGACTGATGGCAAAGGTTACCGCCACGGACAATAGCAAACGAACCCGCACCGGGGTGGTATTGGCGCCGAACACCGGCATCACCATGAACATGGCGGAAATGCGAAACAGCGGCCACAGATACGCCTTCAGGGTACCCATCAGCGTATCGAGTAAGACTTCCATCAGCCAACGACCTGTGGGATCAGCTGCACCATCTCCATAAAGAAATCCATCATGGTGCGCACCAGCCAGTGGCCGGCCAGCATCAGGCCGAACAGGGTCACCAGCAAACGGGGAAGGAAGCTTAAGGTTTGTTCGTTAATAGAGGTGGCCGCCTGAAACACGGCCACAATCAGCCCCACGATAAGCCCGGGCACAATGATGACCGAAACCATCATTACGATTACGGCCAGGGCTTCACGGAAGATATCAATCAGGGCTTCTGGAGTCATGGTGCGCCTCAGGTCGCAAAGCTGTTGGCCAGGGTGCCCATTACCAGGGTCCAGCCATCCACCAGCACAAACAACATGATTTTAAAGGGCAGCGACACAATCATCGGCGACAGCATCATCATACCCATGGCCATCAGGATACTGGCCACTACCAAATCAATCACCAAAAAGGGCACAAACAGCATAAAGCCAATCTGGAACGCAGTTTTCAGTTCACTGGTGATGAAGGCCGGGATCAGCACCGACATAGGCGCCTCCTCCGGGGTTTTAATATTGTCGTAACCTGCGATGTTCACGAAGGTTTCCAGATCGGTTATCCGCACCTGGGCAAGCATAAAGTCTTTCAGTGGTGCCTTACCACGCTCAAACGCCTGATCTATGGTCAGGGTTTCATCCATGTAGGGTTTGACCCCTTGCTCATAAATTTTATCGAACACAGGCGCCATGATGAAAAAGGTCATAAACAGACTAAGGCCAATCAGCACCTGGTTGGACGGCGCCTGCTGCAAGCCAATGGCCTGACGCAGCAGCGACAGCGTCACAATAATGCGGGTAAAGGAAGTGAGCATGATGACCATGGCGGGCAGAAAGCTCAGCGCCGTCATCAGCATTAAAATCTGCAGGGTGACCGAATATTGAGTGCCACCATCGGGAGTGGTGGTAACGGTAACGGCGGGGAGCACGCCATCGGCTGCCATCGCAGGCGCAACAGCAAGCGTCATTAAGGCAATCAGAGTCAGGGCAAGGCGCATCATGACTGTTTGTCCTTAGCCAGTTTCAGGCGGCGGGCAAACCCTTCTTCCGGCAGGGTGACCGGGGCGTCCAGCTTGTCAATTAAGGTGACTTGCTGCGCCGTCACCCCCAGCAGGTACTGCTGACCATCGAGTTCAACCAGCACCAGCTTTTCACGCTGTCCAAGCGGACTGGCGGCCAGAGTTTTAATGACACCACCACTGGCGGGCACCAGGTTGAGCCTGCGGACCACATAGGCCAGCACAAAAATCACCACCAGCACCAAAATCAAGCCGCCAACCATGCTGGCCAGCGTACTGGCATAGCCTTGTGAGACGGCGCCGCCGGGTGAGGTTGTCGCGGCCACTGAAAGTAGGGTTAAAGACACGCAGGCTCCCTCTTCTGGGTTTATTTGAGTTTTTTGATACGCTCTGTCTGGCTTATCACGTCGGTCAGACGAATACCGAACTTGTCGTTCACCACCACCACTTCACCATGGGCGATAAGGGTGCCGTTGACCATCACATCCAGCGGCTCGCCGGCAACACGGTCAAGCTCCACCACCGAGCCCTGGTTGAGCTGCAGCAGGTTACGGATGCTGATAAAGCTGCGACCCACTTCCATGGAAATGGTCACAGGGATATCCATAATGGTATCCAGCTTGGCGACTTCTTCGCTGGAAAGCGGCTTGGTTTCGTCTTTCAGTTCTTCAAATTCAGCGGCCTGGGCTTCTTCCAGTGCCTGCTCGGCCATCGCTGCGGCCCAATCATCATCGGTACTCATCTCACATCACCTTACAGGTCATTGATATCTCGGGCTTTACCCTTACGGGTCACCAGTTGCAATTCAGTTTTTACCGTCTCAGGACGAGGGATTTTTTCACAAATCTTCAGTGCCAGATGATCCCGCGACTTACCCAGCTTACAGCGGTAGGTGGGCAAGTCTTCAATTTTCATCAGCACAAATTCTGGCAGTTCCACCGGGATCACATCACCGGCACTGAGTTCCATCACATCCCGCAGGCTGATTTCATGTTCAACCAGGGTGGCATCGAAGCCCACTTCCACGTCCATGATTTCGTCTTTCAGTGCCTGCGACCAGCGCATGTCGGTGTCTTGCTTATCGCTCTGCACACCGGCATCAAGCAGTTCACGGATAGGTTCTATCATCGAGTAAGGCATAGTGATGTGGAAGTCACCGCCACCACCGTCCACTTCGATGTGGAACGAGTTCACCACTACCACTTCGGTGGGACTGACGATGTTGGCCATCGCCGGGTTCACTTCGGCATCAAGGTATTCGAACTCGACGTCCATCACCGGCGCCCAGGCATCTTTGTAATCTTCGAAGATGATTTTCAACAGCAGCTGAACGATACGACGCTCAGTGGGGGTAAATTCTCGGCCTTCAATCTTGGCGTGGAAACGGCCGTCGCCACCAAAGAAGTTGTCCACCAGAATAAACACCAAGCGGGCTTCCATGGTGATCAGCGCAGTACCTTTAAGCGGCTGAAAACGCACCATATTCAAACTGGTTGGCACAAACAGGGTATGCACATACTCACCAAATTTGAGCATCTGCACCCCGTTGATGGACACCTCGGCCGCGCGGCGCATCATGTTGAACATGCTGATCCGCAGGTGACGGGCAAAACGCTCGTTCACAATCTCGAGGGTGGGCATACGGCCACGGACGATCCTGTCCTGAGAAGAAAAGTCGTAATTGCGGGCCGCTATCCCCGCTTCACTGACCTCTTCTTCTTCGACATCGTCTACGCCGTGAAGCAGCGCATCAATCTCGTCTTGGCTAAGTAAATCCGTCACAATTTTGCCTTATATAGTTGTTGTCAAAGGACAATTGTCACTATTGCATCACAAACCCGGTAAAGAGTACTTTCTCGACCACCTTACGACCGGTCACCGGCTGCAGAGTGTTTTGTACGTTGAGCAGCGCCAGCTGTCTGAGCTCATCTTTACCGGCCTGGGTAGAAAGCTTTTGCACGTCACCACTGCTGAAGGTGGTCAGCAACGCATCTTCAATCAAGGGGATATGCTTTTTGATCATCACATCGTCATCGGCGCCGCGCACCATCAGCTGCACCTTGATTTCCACCAGACGGCTGCGGGGCTGGCCGGGCAGATTAAATAAAAACGGTCTTGGCATGGCGACATAGAATGCCTCACGGGCATTGGTGCCTTCGGCCGCTTCGGTGCTCTGACCTTCTGCGGCAACTTCACCTTCAGCGGGAGCCGGGTCGGACGAGCCCATAAACAGCCAGCCTCCCACACCCAAGGCGGCAACCACGACCACGCCAACAATGATAAACAGCAGCTTTTTACTCTTTTTGCCGCCGGTTTCTTCAAGTTGCAGAGATTCTTCTTCCGCCATCGGCTATTCCTTTCTGTCACAGGCCATCGCGGCCAACTCCGGATAAGACTATAGGTTACCTGCTTAGGCGTAATAATCTATACCCGAAGCATAACTTGTTGTCTGATTTACGCTTAATTGTAACTCTTCTGCTGGAATTTCATCCATGGCAGCAAAGTGCTCTTCGGCGCTGCGACCATCACCCGACTGGCCGTTACCCCGTTTATCATGGGACACCTGACCATCGGTAAGCTCCATTCCCTGCTGTGCCAGCAGTTCCCTGAGGCGCGGCAGTGCCTGCTCCACCACATCTTTGGTTTGTGCGGCACTCACATGGAACTGCACCTGGGTTTCACTGCCCTGAACCTGAATACGCACCATCAAGGAACCAAGCTCAGGCGGATCGAGGCGAATTTCTGCCTGCTGTACGCCATCGCGCACCATGGCGACCAGCTGCGCATTCATCACAGGCGCAAACCTTGCCACCATGTCGGCGGTGGTCACAGGGCGCTCATTGCCGTGACGCAGTGACAGCTGCACCTGACTCAAGTCTCCCCGTTGCAGTTGGGTAAGTCGCTGCTCAAATCCCTGCTGAGGGGCCGTGTCCTGCGCAGGCTGAGCTTCGACGCGCTCAAGGCCAGAAAGCCTGTGCTCCGGCATAAGTTTGGCGCTGTTTTCAGTTCCCTGCGCAGATGAGATGGCCAGCGCCTCTTTCACGGCGGCAGCAACGTCAGCTTTGTCTTTCGGCAGATTGGCGGCAGCGGCCTGGTTATCAGCATCCGCCAGGGCGGCAAGCAGAGGATTCTGGGCCTTCTGAGTATTCGCAGGTTCAGTTTTCGTGTCGGCAAGCAAAGCCTGTGGCAGGTTTTCACGGCCCTTGAGTTTGCTATCCAAGCCTGGCATCGGCTCGCCGTCAGCGTCAGCCAATCCGGCAAGCTCAACATCAGCCAAGCTGGCAAGCTCAGAACCCGTGGGCTCGGCTTGGTTGCCCTGTGCAGCCATCACAGCGCTCTTGGCAATCTCCAGCCCCCGGGTGCCCTCAGGCGCCTTTTGCGCAGCGGCAATCAGCGCACTGAGCGCCCTTACACCGTCTGCATTAATGTGAGCGGCAGCGCCCTGCTCTGGCGAGGCGCTTACCTGGGTTGCCATTGACGTGGCTTGACTCAGATTACCAAAAACACCTTCATCCAAACCGGCGGCAGCAAACATCTCCAACGCATCCTTCAGCGCCGGCGATGCTTGCAGCAAAGCTGCAAAGGCTTCGCCATCGAGGCTTGCCAAAGCATCAGCCTCTACGCCGAGTAAATCTGCCAGTTGCTGCCGTGTCTCGGCATCGGCACCTTTCATTAAATCGCTGAAGAGTGCGAACAAATTGTCGGTGGCGATGGCGTCAGCGTCATTTGCCACGTCGTCTGTGACCTTGATGTCATCACTGCCAAGCCCATCGGCGGTCAGTGCCTGCATGACCAGCGCCAGAATGTCATCTTCGCCGAGCGCTTGCGGCAACAAATCGCCGTCGGCGGCAATCTCATCGGGATCGGCACTCTGACGGGAGAATTGGATTTGGGCAAGCACCTTGGATACATCATCCGCGCTTTCAGCATCGCCAGCCTTGCCAAGCGCCTGTGCCTGAGCCCCGGTCGCCTTCGACTGTTCCGCCGCGGTTTGACCGGTTGCTTTTGCCCGAGGGTTTTCAGCATAAGCATTTGTTTTTGCGATGATAGATTCGAAATCCATTCCATCACGTTCAGCTGTAGAGTCGGCGCCCATTGGGGCACCTTTTGATGCTCCCTGAGAAACTTCAGGGCTGCTTAAAAGCACATTCATGATTTGTTGCATCAGGGCTCTCCCTGCATTGAATGGCAAGCCTGTGTGTGCCATCTGCAATGCTGTTTAGCTTAAATCTCACTCACTTGGCAAAAATACAGCAAATGCCATGCCAATCGATTCAGGATCTGCGCCGGATAAACTGCTGCATGGCAAATTCATCCGCCAGTTTTTGCTCCTGACGCAGCGCCACTGCCTCGCGCTTATCGGCTTTGTGTTGAAGCAGCAACTCAACCGCCTTGCGTTTTTGTTGCCGCTCCATCCAGATTTGGCGCCTGTGTGCCAGTTGCTTGTCAGCGCCCTGCACGGCCTGAACCTGCTGGGCAATGGCCTGATCGATTTGCTTGATAAACCGATGAAACTGTTGATACGCGCTGGCACCAATATTGGTGCCTTCTTTGGCGGCTATCTGGCGCATATAGTCGAGGCGATAATGATTGAGGGCATCGAGCTGCTGCTTCAGCTTGCCAAGGTCCAACTGCGCAGCGCGCAGCGCCAGCGCGGCTTGCTCTTCAGCTTCCTGTGCCAATTTCAATACGGTGAGTAATGGGTCTGGGCGTGCCATGGATTACCCTCTGCACTGGGCCGCAAGCTGGCCAAGCATGGTTTCACTGTCACCCATGCTGATGGCATCACGCATTCCCTGACGCAGGAAGGCGTTCATGGCAGGCTGCAACCTGATGGCGTTGTCGATGCGGGGATCACTGCCCTGGGCATAGGCGCCGATGGAAATCAGATCACGGTTTTGCTGATACAACGAATAGGTTTGCTTCACCTTACGCATGGCTTCAAGATGCGCCGGGCTAATCACCATGGGCGCCACACGGCTGATGGAAGCTTCAATATCGATAGCAGGGTAATGCCCCGAATCGGCGAGGGTACGCGACAGCACTATGTGGCCATCGAGGATAGCCCTGGCCGCATCGGCAATCGGGTCCTGCAAATCATCGCCCTCGGTCAACACTGTGTAAAAGGCGGTGATAGAGCCCTGACCCGGACCGCCATTTCCGGCACGTTCCACAAGCCTTGGCAGCTTGGCAAACACTGACGGTGGGTAACCCTTGGTGGCGGGCGGCTCACCCACGGCCAGGGCAATTTCCCGCTGGGCCTGCGCATAGCGGGTCAGGCTATCCATCAGCAGCAATACGTTAAAGCCAAGATCGCGAAAGTATTCGGCAATGCGGGTGGAGGTTTCACAGGCACGCAGACGCATCAGCGGCGAGGTATCGGCGGGCGCGGCCACCACCACCGAGCGGGCACGGCCTTCAGGACCTAAAATTTCTTCAATAAATTCTTTTACTTCGCGACCACGTTCACCAACCAGGCCCACCACAATCACATCCGCTGTGGTGCCGCGGGTCATCATGCCAAGCAGCACGGACTTACCCACGCCGGAACCGGCGAACAATCCCATCCGCTGGCCTTTGCCTACGGTCAGCATGGCATTGATGGCACGAATGCCCACATCGAGGGGCTCGTGGATTGGCCGTCTGGCAAGGGGGTTGATGGCTGGGCCATGGCGCGGGGCAACATCTGTAGTGCCAAGGGGACCAAGACCATCCAAAGGTTCACCGCCGCCATCAAGCACACGGCCAAGCAGCGACATACCCACGGCAATCCCGCCCTGCTCGCCAAGCGGCCGCACCCGGGCACCGGGCAGCACCCCTTTGAGCTCTTCAATGGGCATCAGGTAAAGAAGGTGTTCATCGAAGCCGATGACTTCGGCAATCAGCTCGCCACCAATGGTATCGATGGCACACAGGCTGCCTACCGGAGCACGGCAACCGCTGGCTTCCAGAGTCAGCCCGACCACCCGCACCAGCTGGCCTTCGGCGACCGGATGCGACATGGGCAGCGCTTGTTTAAGCTGCTTTAAGTTATTCAGCAGGTGGTGTTTGCGGGCTATCATCTTCGCCCTCCCGGTTGCTGGCTTGTTCGGCGCCGCTGCTGTGTTCAATCTGATCCTGCGGCTCGCTTGCCGCCATCACCTGAGCCGTTGGCGCCTCATCGCGGGCCAGTTTTTCCTGCTGGATCCTGGCATCACGTCCAAGGGCTTCGAGCCGTTCGGCCGGCGTCGCCAATGCGACAGCAATTCGCTCTTCGAGACGCATATCGACCCGAGAGCGATGGCTGTCAATCACCAATTCACCACGCTCAAGCAGCGGATCCGATTCGAGCTCCCAGCGCTTGCGCTCAAGCTCGCTGTGCTCATAAAGCCCATTGACCAGCGTTAAATCGTCGGGATTCAGACGAATTTTAACTTGTTGATCTTTCACAGGCAGACAGTCGATGCCCTGACGCAGGGCGGCCAGAATATGTTCGGGGTGGGTTTTCAGCTCATGCAGCAAAATCTGCCTGGCGAGTGTCATCGACAGCTCCAGCAGCTCCTGCTCAATTTCGTTATCAAGCAGGGAAAGCGGTGCCGAAAACTGCCCAAGCAGCGACTCAAACCGGGCCAGCATGGCTTTGCCCTCGGCAAGGCCTTCAGACAGCCCTTGCTCCTGGCCCTGACGCAAGCCTTCTTCGTGGCCTTCTTTGAGCCCCTGCAGGCGTCCGGCTTCCAGCCCTTCGGCATAACCGTCAGCTTTTCCCGCTTCAAAACCTTCAAGTTCAGCTTCCTGACGAATAGCCTCAATTTCAGCGAGGGTCGGCGGACGAAACTCTTCCTCCTCGGGCGCCACATAGACTTCACCGGGGCGACGCCCAAGCATATTCTCCGGCGCCCTGGGCATATCACCGGACATCTCCGGTAAGCGCCAATGGCTGAATTCGTCCTTTTCTTCCCCTCTGAGGACTGTCTTGGGGCGCTTGGTGTCAGTCATTAAACGAACTCTTCACCGCCGCCACCGCCGAGCATGATTTCACCGGCGTCAGACAGGCGTCTGGCAATGGACAGAATTTCTTTCTGGGCCAGCTCAACTTCGCTTATGCGGATAGGGCCCATGGCCTCAAGATCGTCACGCAGCAGTTCGGCAGCCCGTTTGGACATATTGCCGAGGATTTTGTCTTTGAGCTGATCGTCGGCGCCTTTAAGGGCCTTCATCAGTACGTCCTGCTGCACTTCACGCAGCAAGGCCTGAATACCACGGTCGTCCACATCGATAAGGTTTTCGAATACAAACATCAGATCCTGGATTTGCTGCGCCATTTCCTCGTCGGTTTCGCGCATGGTTTCCATCAGCTGACTTTCGATGGCAGTATCCAGATAGTTCATGATGTTGGCTGCCGCCTTGAGACCGCCCATCTTCGCCGCCTGGGCACCGCCCTGACCGGCAAACTGTTTCTCCATAATGTCGTTCAGCTCCTGCAATGCCGCCGGTTGAACCTCTTCGAGGTTGGCGATACGCATCAAGAGGTCAAGACGGGTGTTTTCAGGGAACTGGGAGAAAATCTCCGCCGCCTGATCCGGCTCCAGATAAGAAAGCACAATGGTTTGAATTTGTGGGTGTTCGTTCTGAATAATAGAAGCCACCTGACGGGCATCCATCCACTTGAGCGAGTCAAGACCCTTGGCACCGCTGCCCATGATGATTTGCTCAATCAGGTTGCCGGCCTTGTCTTCACCCAGCGCCGCGGTCAGCGCCTTTCTCACGAACTCTTCGCTGTTAAAGCCAATGGAGGAAAACTTCTGAATATCATCCAAAAACTGCTTATGGACGGCGATCACCTTTTCCTGCCCAAAGTCTTCCAGCGCCGCCATGGCCATACCCACCTTCTGCACCTGCTTGGGCTCGAGGTGTTTCAGAATCGACGCGGCGTCAGCTTCACTGAGACTCAGCAGCAGAATCGCGGTTTTCTCAATGCCGGACAGATCGCTTGCTTTGATCCCGGATTCAGATTTTTCTTTATTTTCAGCCATTTTCCTGTTGCAACCAATTCTTCACGACTTGAGTGGAAAGCTCAGGTTCGTTGGCAACCAGAGCGCGGATAGCCTTAATCATATCATCATCTTTATGCAGGTTCGGGATAAGGATTGAGCCGTCATCCGCATAACTGTACTCGGCTTCGGTGGTGTTGAGCATGCCCAGAGTATCGGCGGCGAACTGATCTTCAATTTCGGCCAGCTCATGCCCCAGACGGCCATCTTCTGGCATGTCTACCTTGTCGGCGAGCAGCAGTTTCTTCAGCAGCGGCCGCACCACAAACAGAATGAGCACCAGAATCGCCAGCGAACCGGATGCAAGCTTCATCGCCTTCCAGAACCAGGGCTGTTCCCACATGGGCAGCTCGGGCATTTCTTCAACAAGCTGATCCATAAAGGGCACAGTCACCACTTCGATGCTGTCGCCGCGCTGAGTAGTAAAGCCCACAGCGCCTTCAAGCAGACGACGGATATTGGCCAGCTCGGCCTCAGTGCGGGGCACGCGGCTCACCTGACCTTCGCCATTGGCATCGCCGGCCTTGAAATCCACGGCTACTGACACACTCACCCGGCGCACTGTGCCAATCTGTTGACGGGTGTGGCTGATGGTGGTGTCTAGCTCATAGTTACGGGTGGCTTCGCGGTGAGAGTTACCGTTGGCCTGCTGTTGATCCTGCGCTTCTTTCAGAGTCTGGGGAATGTTCGACTCCATCGGCGGCTGATTGGACAGGGCGCCGGGGATCCCCATGCTGCCTTCACCTGTGCTCTGGGTTTCCAGGGTCATTTCACTGCGAACGGCGGGCAGATCAGGGTTAAAACGTTTGGCGGTTTGCTCCACGGCGGTAAAGTCCATGGTCACATCCACCTGGGAAGTAAAGTTTTCCGGCCCGAGGATGGGCATCAGAATAGCGTCTACCTTGGCGCGGTATTCGGCTTCTTTTTGCTTTACCAGTTCAAGCTCACGGCGGGCACGGGCAGAAACCCCATCCTGACTACCTGAATTGAGCAGGCGGCCGTTGGAGTCGGTCACTGTCACCCGGGTAGGCTCAAGCCCCTGCACCGCAGAAGCCACTATGTCCACTACGGCATCCACTTCTTCCTGACCGAGGCCGCCACGGCGCACTGTCACCACCACGGTGGCGCTGGGCTTGGACTTGTTGCGGGCAAACACGTTCTCTTTTGGCAGCGCCAGAATCACCTTGGCGCGGCTGATGCTTTTAAGCTCTTCAATGGCACGGGCGAGGTTTTGCTCCTGGCTGTGCTTCAGGCGCGCCTGCTCCATACGCTGGCTGACACCAAAACCCATGTCCTGGGTCAGGAAGTCTTTCTCACTGCCGGAAGCGGCATCGACACCGGCGCGACTCAGCAGCAGACGGATATCCTGGTATTTGTCTTCCGGCACCCGCAGCACATCAAAATCCACCTTGTAGGGGATCTTATTTTTATCGAGTACGTCGAGCACCTGGATCATCTCCTGGGCTTCAAACTTACCCAGCGGACGGTATTCAGGCTCCTGCGCCCACATCATCACAAACACCGCCAGCGCCAAACAAATGGCCAGAGCGAGGATCATGGTGATCTGGCGCATCATGTCGGTGCCGCCGAAGCCGCCCAACACGCCGGACTTGTTTTCCTGTTGTACACCGCTCATACCGTCGTCGGTGCTCACAATCATATCAGTGCTCACGTTGGTTATCCTTCAATGGCCGACTTAGACGGGCATACTCATGATTTCTTTGTAGGCTTCCACCAGCTTGTTGCGCACCTGCACCGTGGCTTCGAAAGCCACACTGGCTTTTTCGCGGGCAATCACTGTGTCGGAAAGGGTAACGCGGGTGTCGCCCATTTCCAGGCGGGTGGCAAGGCCTGAGGAGGTTTGCTGCAGTTCATTGACCTGGCCCACAGCCTGGGCCAATAAGCTGGCGAAATCGGCGCCGCTGGTGTTACCCACCTGACGAAGGGGTTGCAGCTCCTGGCCACCGAGGGGGCTGATTTCGCTGCGCAGTGCCTGCATTTCCTGCATAAATGAAGTTGGACCTATTTGCATATCCTGCTCCCTTCGCCATGAATTTGACGGGATTAATCTCTGTAACAGGTGTAAAGCAAAAGGCTTGCCAAAAAACAAAAAAAGCAGGCCAAGCCTGCTTTTTTGCTGATTTTACCGCCTAAGCCGGCAGCTGAATGCCCATTTCCCGCATTCTGGCCATCTTGTATCTCAGGGTGCGGGCACTTATGCCAAGCTTTTCGGCAACCAGCTTGCGGCTGCCACGGCACTGACTGAGGGTTTCAAGAATAATCACGTGCTCCTGCGCCTTAAGCTCATCGCCAAGGCCCTCTGGCTCAGCGCGAGCCACAGGTTCTTCCTGGGCAATCTGGGTCACATCCATGGCGTCAATAATGATGTCCTGGGCCGAAATCAGCTCGCCGGCAGACAAGATCAGTGCCCGCTGCACCACGTTATCGAGTTCACGCACATTGCCCGGCCAGCGGTGCGCCAGCAGGCGCCGACAGGCCGACTCATCCAGCTCAGGCACTGAGGTACCGAGCTTTTCCGCATGGCGGCCAAGCAAGTGGCGCGCCAGTGGCAGAATATCTTTGGGGCGTTGATTCAGCGCAGGCCAGGCCAGCGGAAATACGTTGATGCGATAGTACAGGTCTTCGCGGAAATCACCGCGCTCGGCCATGGCCTTAAGTTCACGGTTAGACGTAGCCAATACCCGCACGTCCAGCTTGATGGTCTTGCGGCCACCGAGACGCTCGACTTCACGCTCTTGCAGCACCCGCAGCAATTTAGCCTGCAGACCCAGATCCATTTCTGAAATCTCATCCAGCAGCAAAGTGCCACCCTGGGCCTGCTCAAACTTACCCGGACAGGCCTGATAGGCGCCGGTAAAGGCGCCCTTTTCATAGCCAAACAGGGTGGCTTCGAGCATGTTCTCTGGAATGGCGGCACAGTTAATTGCCACAAAAGGCCCATCGGCCCGTAGACTGTGGTTGTGGATATAGCGTGCCAGCACCTCTTTACCCGAACCGGATGGCCCGAGGATCATCACAGAGGCATCGGATTTAGCCACGCGGCCAGCCAGCGCCAGCAGCGCCAGGCTTTTCTCGTCCGCCACCACAGGATCGCCCTTGTCGGCGTTTTGTGGCAGGTAACGGGTCACCTGATTGAGCAGCACTTCCGGGGCGAAGGGCTTGGCAAGGTAGTCCACGGCGCCCAGTTTAATGGCACTGACGGCGCTGTCGATGGTGGCGAACGCCGTCATCAACAATACCGGAATTTTGGGATGATGTTGTTTGAGGTAAGCCAGCAGGCCCATGCCGCCGATACCTTCCATCTGCACGTCGCTTATCACCATATCAAAGCGCTGATCTTTGAGTGCAATAATCGCCTCTTCTGCACTGGCGGCCGCCTGGCAGTCGAACTGCGACAACATCAGGGTGTCGAGCAGTGCCTCACGCAACGAGGCATCGTCCTCAACCAGCAACAGTTTGCCTTCAGCCATGGCGAACCTCCTCGGCATGGGTAATCAGTGGAAATTTAAGCATGACACTGCAGCCACGATTAGCCGCGCACTGCATTTTGAGCTCGCCGCCGTGGTTGCGTACCACGGTTTGCACCACGGCCAGTCCAAGGCCTGTGCCCTGGCTTTTGGTGGTAAAAAACGGCTCCATCACCTGGGACTCGGTACCGGACTCCAGCCCCTTGCCATCGTCCACCACCGCCAGCATCAAGGCGTTATCGCGCACGCTGCCGTGGAGCAAAATGTGTTTGGCTCCGGCCTCGAGGCTATTCATCACCAGATTATTGATGGCAGAGCTGAGCGCGCTCTGGCTTGCGGCCATCAAGACACCGCCGGTTTCATCCTGCAATTTCACTGCGCAGCCGCGGGACTCGGCAATGGGTGAACAGCTGGCCACCACAGGCGCAAGAATATCCTCAAGCACCATAGGCTCCATAGGTGCTTCCACCTTACCGCGTGCCATCAGCAGCATGTCATTGACCTGGCGCTCGAGCTCATTCAATCGGTCCACCAGCTTTTGCTGGAACTTGCTCCGGGCCTCATTGTTCAGGCGCGGACTGCCAAGATTGGCGGCGTAAAGCAGCGCGGCAGAGAGCGGCGTACGAATTTGATGTGCCAGAGTCGCCACCATCTTGCCAAGCGCCGACAATCGCTGCATGTGCGCCAGATTGCGCTGCAGCAGCCGGGTTTCGGTCAAATCGGTCAGCACAATCAGCTGACCGCGCTCCAGCGGCGTAATCGCGAGCTTCACCCGGCGACCATTTTTAAGGGACACTTCGTGGCCATCGTCATCCTGAGGTGAGAAGGCGCGGCTTATCACATTGATCCAGCGCTCGCCTTCCAGCGGCCGCTCCAGTAAGGAGGCCGCCACCGGATTAGCCAGGGTGACTATGCCTTCTTCATTGAGAATGACCACGCCGGATGGCATGGCTTCGAGGATATGAGCCATTTGCTCAGACGACGCCGATACGCCGGCGTTCACCTGTTTCAGGCGAGCCTGCGGCGGAAATTCGGCAATCTTGGCTAAAGCTTTGGCTGACATACGCACCCCGTCAAAAAGTCGTTGTTAACGGGGTGGATGCAGATAGTGTGCCAGAGTGGCACCAAGGGAAAGGGGCGTAAATCCTTTTACTTAAAGTGTGAGATTAATCCTTACTCATTCCATACTTACGCATTTTTTCCACAAGCGTGGTTCTGCGTATTCCCAACATTTCAGCCGCCCTGGCCACAACGTTGTCTTGCTGCTCCAGTGCTTGACGGATCATATCGATTTCAAGCTCTGCCAACAGATCCTTCAGGTTTACCCCCTCCGGAGGTAACTCACTGGGGAAACGGGTCTCGGGGATTTCAACCGGCTCGTCGTCGTTGAAAATCGACGCCAGTGCATCCCGCTCCAACATTTCCTCACTGACTTCAACACAGTATTCAGGCACATCAATATGACGATATTTAACCGGCAAGTCGTTAACGTCAACCAGGCCGCCCGGATACAGGATTGTCAGCCGCTCAACCAGATTCGACAGTTCCCGTACGTTACCGGACCAGTCGTGTTCTTTAAGCGATTCAATGGCACGCTGAGTAAAGCGCACCTTGCCACGGCCTTCGTTGAAGACCCGGCTTACCAGCTCCTGCAGCAGCAGTGGAATATCTTCTTTACGCTCGCACAGCGCCGGCATTTCGATAGGGAATACGTTAAGGCGATAGAAGAGGTCTTCACGGAACTCGTTTTCTTCAATCATCTTTTCAAGATTTCTGTGGGTAGCTGCCACCACACGCACATTGGACTGGATGGGCTTGCTGCCCCCTACCCGCTCGAAAACCCGCTCCTGCAGCACCCGCAGCAGTTTTACCTGCATGGCAAGCGGCATGTCGCCAATTTCATCGAGGAACAGGGTGCCACCTTCGGCGAGCTCAAACCGGCCTTTACGGGCACTGATGGCGCCGGTAAAGGAGCCTTTTTCGTGACCAAAGAGTTCACTTTCAAGCAGTTCGGGTGGAATAGCGCCGCAGTTAACCGGAATAAAGGGGCCATCACGGCGCTCAGACAGGTAGTGAATATTGCGGGCCACCACCTCTTTACCGGTACCGGACTGCCCCAGCACCAGCACAGTGGCGTCAGAAGGCGCAACCTGGTTAATCAGGTGACGTACATTGACGATGCCATCGCTGCGCCCTACCAGGCTTCTGAACAGCTTGGTTTGGTTACCGCTGGTAGGTACGTCCGGGCGCTTCATCTGGCCAAACACCTGACAGAAATGCAAAAGCTCGGTCAGCTGTGGATAGTTGAAGGGCTCCTCTATGGTACCAATCAGGTTACCGGAGACGGTATCGATATCGCCAAGCAGCAGGATCGGCTGCCACGGCAGCTGGGCAGCCAAGGCTTTGACTTTTTCCAGGGGAAATTCGTTAAGGTCGGCAATCAGAGCCCGAAAGCGGGTCTCTTTAACCTGATCTTCCACGCCGGAAGCGACTTGGAACACCAGCTGTTCGCCTAAAAATTCAAGAATGCAGGAAAGACGGGTCAAACGCTCTGTCTGGGTTCCTACAAGCAAGATTCTCTGGTCTGTCTGCATCATTCAGTTGGCCGTAACGCTCGAATATCTAATGAATCGCATTAATTATTTGTGTTAGTTGCTCACAGGGCGTCAATGCTGTTACTCCGGGGAAAAACTGCCGGTCATTCACACCATGTCGAATATTGTATTATCGGCAATCGAGAAGCAAGTCTCTGCTTTACAATAAACTCTTTTGGTTCTGATTCTAGACCAATTTTCCCTCTGTTCCGACCCTTTTGGTCAATTCTCTGGCTAGAGTCAAAAAAGGCGCACCGGGTGCGCCTCTTTTTATGCGTATTTTTTGCTCAAAAATCAAACAGCTTCGCTGTGTGACGTCAGATGGTGTTGGTCAGCGGGAATAGCATCCCAACCCTCTTTGATGGTCCGCAACACCGCCATCACATCGTCAATGGCCTGAGGGTCATTGTTGAGGTTGGCCTCGCTTATTCTGCGCAGCATAAAATCGTAAAGCTCGTTCAGATTGCGGGCGATTTCCCCACCGGCTTCCATATTCAGGCTGTTGGACAACCCGGTAATGATGCCGATGGCCTTATTGATAAACACACCCTTGCTTTCCAAATCGTTTTGCTCGATGGCATAACGGCTTTGTGCCAGACGCTCCAGCGCACCGGCAAACATCATCTGAATGATACGATGGGGGGAAGCAACGGCAATTTCACTTTCCAGCGAAACCTTACGATATGATTGCAGTGACCCTCTCATATGTACCTACCTATTTGCATCGATTGTTCTGTAAACATTGAGTTGACGTTTACTTTTACTGCTGGCATGCAAAATTTGCTGCCGATGATCCTTCAGTGCCCTGGCCTGCGTCATAAAACGCTGGCTAAGCATTAACTGTGCTTCCAGAAAGGCTTTGTCGGCCCCACCATCGGCATCGGTCAGGTTCTGCAATAAAAATTGACGCTTGACGATGGTCTCTTGCAATTGTGATACCAAGTCGTCACAACGCTCATCTTCTGCCGTGATGTTTTCCAATGCCGCAAACAGTGTCTGAAGCTGCGAGTTAATCTCTCGGATTGCCTGTGTCATGCCTCGTCCTTAAGTTTAGCTCTTAATTACGCCAGGGAGCGAATTCAACCGGTCAATCAGGCCATTGGTTTGTTGGTTGAGGCTGGCGACCACAAGGTCCATATTATTGAATTGCTTAAACAGCCTGGCTTCCAGAGACGCCATTTTACGGCTGAATGCCTCACGTTGATCGTCAAGGCGCTGCTTTTCACTGTTATAGGTGTCGTTGCGGGTGCTGATGACGCCGCCAGCCTTGGTATAGGTGTTGGCAAGATCAGACAGGCGATTGGCAAGGCCGGTATCTTCGGTGGAAAACAGCCCTTCCAGAGACGCCATATCTTCAGAAATGGCTTTGTCCAGTTTGGTGCTGTCGATTTCCAGCTTGCCATATTTGTCGGTTTTGATGCCCATGTCATACAGGGCCACGGTTTTACCGCCCACATCAACCCGTTCGCTGATCATCTTGCGAAGCTGCGATTCAAGTGAGCGGATCATCGAGTCGCCCTGCAGCGCCGCTGCCTTTTTCTTGTCGGCATCGTACGATGAGAGCTTGTTAATGGAGTCAAGCAGCGCATTGTAGGCATCGACAAAGCCGGTAATATTCTCTTTTACCGCTTCATCGTCCTGACTGATTGTCAGGGTTCCAACCTCACCCACATCGGCTTTGGTCAGCTCCAGGGTAACACCGGTAATGGCGCCTTTAACTTCGTTACTGGCAGAGGTGATTTTCTGGTTATCAACGTAGAGAATGGCGTCCTGAGCCGGCTGCAGCTCAGACAGGCTGGCACCATTGAACATGTCGTTCAGCCCTGTGCCTGTGGTGTCGGTTGCGGTGACGCTGATTTGGTTGGCCGTACCGGTTTCTTCAGAGGAAAACACCAGACGGCTGCCAGCATCGCTGGTGATAACAGTCGCGACTACACCTTTGTTGTCGCTGGCATCATTGATTTTTTTGGCAATGGCATTGAGGTCGTCGGCAGCGTCAACATCGACACCAAAGCTCTCACCATTGATGGTAAAATCGAGTCTACCTTCACCAACTGTATCGGTGGCAGCGGCGGTGTTGGTACCTGCCACTTTATGGGCATAGGCAAGCTGCTCTACCTTGATGGCGTAGGTGCCATTTTGGGCAAACTTGTCGGCGGTGGCTTTAAAATACTGGCTGTCGCCGGTATTGACCTTTCGAATACTGAGCTCACTGCCCTTTTGCAGTTTTTTCAGGGCATCCTGAAACTTGGCCAGTTCGCTCTTTAAGGTGCCTATGGCAGAAACCTTGGCATTGATGGTGTCTTCTGTCCGATTGAACAGCGCCTCTTTCGGGGTCTTCTCTGCGTTAACAATGGCCGAAACCATGTCGTTAATCGGCAGATTGGAACCAATACCTGTTGCAGTTAATGCCATAACAACCTCTATTTACATCGCTCTCAAGCCTCGGTTTTCATCAAAAGGCCAGTGACCTCTGTGAGTTTCTGGGCAAGCTTGAGTGCTTCTTCACTGGGGATCTGTCTGATGACATCTCCCGAATCTACGTCCAACACACTGACCACAGGTTCGCCGGACTTATCGTCAACGCGAAACGCCAGGCCCTTACGCATAAAGGACATCATACTCGACATATCGTCGGCCAGAGAATTGAGCTCTTCCTGCTTCGCTTTTCGCTCTTCTTCCTGAGCCTTAGCGTTAGCTTTCTGAGCGCCGTCTACCGGCTGTGCCAAATCCTGTCGCTTAAGCTCCGCATCCTTTGGAGCCAAAGGTTTGACAGAAGTTGCGGCAAGCTCAGCTCTTTGCTGTTGCTGCTGTGGCGACTGTGCGCCAGCTAATGCAATATCCATACCTCACCTCTCACCAATCGCTCTTCCAGCTGTCATACAGTATGACATCTTGGCAAGCGCCTCAGATACGGCAAAGGGAGATCCGTCTCCGAACCTCCCCCGCCTCCTCGTCAAGTGCCTGTTATTACAGCAGAGACAGGGCAATCTGAGGCAGTTGGTTAGCCTGGGCCAGCATGGCAGAACCTGTCTGCTGCAGTACCTGGCTCTTGGTCATGGCTGAGGTTTCTTTGGCGAAGTCCACATCCACGATACGGCTCTTGGCGTCGGCAACGTTGGCCTGGGTGTTGGCACTGTTGCTGATGTTGTGCGCCAGACGGTTCTGGATAGCACCGAGGGAAGCGCGCTGGGTATCGATGTTCTTGATAGCCGCGTCAATCTTGCCCAGGGCTGAGTTACGACCGGCAGAGGTCAGAACAGTCAGCGAATTCACAGACAAAGTGGTGGCATCGTTCTTCTTCACAGTGATGGTCACATCTTCGCCATCCTGGTGACCTACCTGGAACTTCTTACCGGCAGAGAAAGTACCGGTCATCAGCTTGGTGTTACCGAAGGCTGTGGTGTTACCGATAGCGGTAATTTCGGTCGCCAGCTGGTCCATCTCGTCTTTCAGAGCCTGCAAGTCAGCTGAGCTGTTGGCACCGTTTTCAGATTGGATAGCCAGGTCACGCATACGCTGCAGCATGTTGGTTTGCTCCTGCATCGCACCTTCAGAAATCTGGGCGATGGAGATAGCATCGTTAGCGTTACGCATACCCACTTCCAAACCACGTACCTGGCTGTTCAGGCGGTTGGAGATGGCGAGACCTGCCGCGTCGTCTTTGGCACTGTTGATCCGCAGACCTGAGGACAGACGCTCCATGGAGGTTGCCAGATCACGGTTAGACAAAGTCAGGTTCTTTTGTGCCTTCATTGAAGTGACGTTGGTGTTTACTGTAATGGCCATGATCGATTCCTCTTGGTTACCTGGCTCAGGACTAGCCTGTCTTGTTCAGCCAGGCGGTCATACTCGTTACAGTATATTTAGCGGCAGCGTCTTTTTATCCTTTAGGGCTTTTTTGAAAAATTCTGCAGATTTTTTATTTTTCTTTTTTAGTCAACATTTTGCTGTCGAAAAAAACAGCGCGACTAGCCTGACCTGCGGCAATTTTTTGCCGCCTGGCAGGCATCGTCGCATTCTGATGCCTGTCGTTATTAACCCAGCAGAGACAGGGCAACCTGCGGCAACTGGTTTGCCTGAGCCAACATGGCCGAACCGGTTTGTTGCAGTACCTGGTTCTTGGTCATGGCTGAGGTTTCTTTAGCGAAGTCCACGTCCACGATACGGCTCTTTGCATCGGCAACGTTGGCCTGGGTGTTGGCACTGTTGCTGATGTTGTGGGCCAGACGGTTTTGTACCGCACCGAGGGCTGCGCGCTGGGTATCGATGGTCTTGATGGCAGTATCGATACGAGCCAGAGACGAGTCGCGGCCAGCTGAGGTCATCACGGTAATGGAGTTCACAGACAAAGAGGCTGAGTTGTTCTCTTTTACAGTGATAGTCACGTCTTCGCCTTCCTGGTGACCTACCTGGAATTTCTTACCTGCAGAGAAGTCACCTGTCATCAGCTTGGTGTTACCGAAAGCGGTAGAGTTACCAATAGCGGTGATTTCAGAAATCAGCTGGTTGATTTCATCCTGCAGTGCCTGCAGGTCGTCGGTGCTGTTGGCGCCGTTTTCTGCCTGGATAGACAGGTCACGCATACGCTGCAGCATGTTGGTCTGTTCCTGCATCGCACCTTCAGCAATCTGGGCGATGGAGATACCGTCGTTGGCATTACGCATGCCCACTTCCAGACCACGCACCTGGCTGTTCAGGCGGTTAGAAATCGCCAGACCGGCAGCATCGTCTTTGGCGCTGTTGATGCGCAGACCGGATGACAGACGCTCCATAGAAGTCGCCAACTGACCACTGGACATGTTCAGGTTCTTCTGGGCCTTCATGGAGGTCACATTGGTATTAACAGTAATAGCCATGTTGAGTTCCTCTTCCTAGTGTTACCGCCAAGGCTTGGAGCTTGGCTAATTTAGTTAACAAAGTTGCTTCCAGTGAGTGGCAGTGCATCTGTTACAGATAGTCAAACAGCGACACAGAACCCACTCTGCTAAACACGTTCGATACGGCATTCAGGGCAAGCTGTTGCTTCTCAAACTCCGTAATCGCGGACGCGTAATCCAGATCTTCCAGCAGTGACAGCGCCGAGGTATTGACGACCTGCTCTTCGGCGTGTCGTCCGGCGTAACTCTCAAGGCTCTTGAGACTGTTGCCTGCCACGCTTCTGGCGGTGCTGAGCTGATTCAATCCGCTATCAGTGTTATTCAAAAGTTGTGCCAACTCGGCTATACCCGCAGGAGAATTAACGCGTGTATCGTCCTCAATCAGGGCGATAGCCTTGTTAATAGTCTCGAAAATATTGACTTCGGCCTGTGGCGCCATGCTGAAGCTGTCGCCGGCAGCGGGCGTGCCCTCGAGCTTCACCTCAATGCCGTTGAAACTCACGGGATTGCTGGCGTCGAAGTTATTGACGGTGGTCACCAGCGTACTGGCGCTGTCGCGCACTTCCAGGTTCACGCCGCCAGCACCATTATCAATAAAATTAAAGGTATAGGTGTCTTCCACATGGGTGGCAGGATTGGCAATGGCCGCACTCTGCACCTTGAACTCCCCCACCTGGGTCGACAAATAATTGACGGCATAATCACCAAGCCCATTTGGCACCTTCATAAAGGCCATATCGCCCGGAATATTGGTGCCCATGGAGATGCCGCGGGAAATCATGGCATCACGTACGCCGGAATCGCCGCTGTAGACCATATTGCCGGCGTTATCGAAGGCAAAAGGTGGGGTGTCGGTTTTGTAACCGGCAAACATGTAATTGCCGGATTCATCGCGGGTATTGGCAATGTTCAGCAGTTCTTCGAGGCTGCCGCGCATTTCATCGGCAATCATTTGCCGCTCTGTTGGCGAAAGTCCGCCGTTAACGCCACGCAGGATCTGTTCACGCAGCCCCATGACCAACTCCTCGGCGCTGCCGAGTTTGCTCTCGGTAATGCCCAGGTGGTTTTTGGCGTAATCGATATTCTTTAAAAACTGATCCACCAGCGCCTGCTGCTGGTTAAGGTTGTCAATCCCCAGCGCCGCCACAGGATCGTCGCCAGAGGTATTCACCTTCTTGCCGCTGGACAGCTGTTCCAGCAGTTTCGCGGTATCAGTCTGCTTTTGCAGAATGTTGTTGGTGTTCTGGGTGAACATTTGCGAGGTAGAAATACGCATCACTCAATCCTCTTAACGCACCGAGGCGAACAGGGTGTCAAAGATTTGTTGGGCGGTGGTCATGATCCGGGCCGATGCCTGATACGACTGTTGAAAACGCAGCAGGTTGGCGGCTTCTTCATCCAGGTTCACCCCGGACACTTCCTGCACCCGGCTGTAAGCCTGCTGATAAATCGCCTCAGCAGAGCCAACCCTGACTTCGGCGGCCTTGGTGCGCGAGCCTATGTCCTGCTTGGTGTTTTCAAACACGTCAATCAGGGTCGACTTTCCGCCGTTCATCAACTTGTCGTCGGCCATTTCAGCCATGGCCAGAGCGTTGTTGTTGTCACCTTCGGCGTAGCTTAAATCGAAGGTAAAGCTGTCGGTGGCGGCGCCGCTTGAGGTCACCTCAAAGGTAAAACCGTAGGCACTGATTGAAGGCGGCGTGTAAGCCACCCCGGTGGCAATCACAGCGCCGCTGGCGTCGGTCACATCATAGGTATTGGCACCTGTGTTGATGCTGAAGGTCAGCTCACTGCCGGTGACCGGGAAATTGGCCGCGGCGCGGTTATCGATGCTGGTAACTTTGACCGAGGTATTGCCAGAGTTGGCCGCATCGGCGCTCACCTTGGGTGCGGCGGCGGCAATGCCTTTCGGGTCGGTCATTACGACAGACATCTGCGCTGCAGCGCCGGAGGTGGGTCTTATCTGGAAACGATCGCCGTCAGCCAACGCACCGGCGTCAATATTGATGGAGAAGCCATCGCCGCCGGTCAGGGTGGTGCCGCTCAAAGTCAGTGGCGTCACCACTCCCGTAATAGTGTCGGTCAGCTCATAGGTGCCGGGGGCTGTGTATTTAAGCTCATAGGCACTGCCAGACAGTGCACCAACATCATCCACGTTGACGCTCAGCGCCGCCGTCCCTGTGTTGGTGGAGTAAGACCCTACCCGGCTCTGGGCAATCAGAGGGTCGTTGATATCCAAAAACAGGTCGCCGCCAATCTCGCCGTTCATATCAAAACCGGCTTTTTGCGCCTCATTGAAGGCATTGGTGATCCCAAGCGCCAGTTGTCCCAGCTCATTTTCAGCCGGGATCAGGGTTTTATCGCGAAACTCAAACAGTGCCGACAGCTGGCCGCCCAGCTTGGATGGGTCCACCACCAGCGTAGAGGATCCTGAAGTGGCAGTGAGCCTCAGCTCATCGGAGTATGGGTCGCCCTTGGCCGTTCCCATACTCATGGCCACTTCGGATGACACCAGCATCACGGCGCCGCCAAGCATAATGCTCTTGGCACCGTTTTCCAGCGGGATCACATTCACCTGGGCGTACTGGCTCAGCTCCATGATCAGCGCATCCTGCTTGTCCAGCAGTTGCATGTCCTCGCCCATGGTTTTCATCAGCTCGCGGTTGATATTGGCAAGCTCGGTACTGATTTCATTGATACGGGTTGTGATGGCGTCAATTTGCTCGTGGGTCTGTTTCATTTGCCCTTCGAGCTGACGCTGCATCTCATTGATAGCGCTGGCCATTTGCGATGCAGAGCTTAATACCCCACCGCGGATCCCCAAATCGCCGGGCAAGTCCGCCAGGCTGTTGATGTTGGAGAAAAGGTCGTTCAGCGACTGAGGCACGGCTTTGCCAATCTGTGAGAACAGCTGGTCCAGTTCACTCATCTTGGTGTGGGTGACTTCGGCAGCGCCCTTGGCGGTCTGACCGATGCGCAGCTCGCGGGCAGCGTACTCGTTGTACACCCGCTTTACGCTCGAGACATAGGTACCCGTGCCATAAAAGCTGTTGCCGGAGCGCTGGGATAAGTGAGTTGCCTGGGTCGCGACCTGACGGTTGTAGCCCTCGGTATTCACGTTGGCAATGTTGTTACTGGTAACCCCAAGCTGGGCCTGAGATGCCAGCACCCCGGTTCGGGCGATATTTAATAAATCAATGCTCATGGTTATCTGCGCCTCTCAGGGTTAGTTGCCAAGGGCCATGGCTTTGAGTTCAGAACTCACCGCCTGCATCACCCTCATCACCTTATCGGCATATTGGGGGTCGGTGGCGTAGCCCGCATTCTGCAGACCCTGCACAAAGGCGGCGGGTCTGGCGGCCTGACTCAGGGCCTCGCTGTAGCGCTCGGTGCGCTTAAGAAACTCAACAAAGTCGCCGAAACTTTGCTCCAGGGTGTCGTAAACCCGGAAGTCGGCACGCTGTTTCACGGCCACGCCCTGCTCAAATTCGAGGGTGTTCACCGCAGCTTTCTCACCTTGCCAACGCTTGTCGGCCTTGATGTTGAACAGGTTATTGCCGCTGCTGCCATCGGGGCGGCGAATAAGCTTCTGGCCCCAACCTGTTTCCAGTGCCGACTGGGCAATCAGCACTTCCGGCTGAGTACCCAAGCGCTTGGCAGCGGCTTCGGCCAGAGGCATCAGGGTACGGATAAACTCTTTACGGTCGTTGAAGCGAACATTGTCACGCTCTCTGGCAAGCTGCTCAGAGGCAGTGGCGCGGCCGGCAACCAAATCATCGAAAGCAGCCACTGCCGCATTGTTCAGCTGTGGTGCCTCGTGGAACCCCACCAGGGCGGCATCGAGGGGCATTGCGGAGGCAAGCGCTTGCCGCCCAGCATCCTTTTCAATTGCCGCCCGGGCCTTGGTCAAATCATGTGTATCGCCTGCATTTTCAGCGGTTTCACGGCGCAGCATCATGGGGGCGTCCCCCATGGCAAAGCGTTTGTCACCGCCCAGTATCGAGGCTGGCGTAATGGGGCTGTCCTTGGGAGACAGCTGCTGCACCATCAGATCGGCCAGTCCCAATATGCCCTTTTGTGACATATCGACCGCCATCTGCTGATCGCGCATTTCCTCGTAAAACTTGGTGTACTGGCTGTTGAAGGGGCTATCGGACTGGAATACCGCATTGGCATCGCGCATGCTTTTCATCAGCATCTGCACGAAGATGCCCTCGAATTGCTTGGCGACTTCTTTCAGTGCCGCCTTGTCATCGGCCTTGGCCTGGGCACGTAATTTGTCCAGGCCACCGATGTCGAGGAAATGGGATGCGTTTGACAGCTTTTCCATGGTGGTTTGCCAATTTTCCGACAAAAATCAGATAACGATAAGCTCACCATGCAAGGCGCCTGCCATCTTTAGCGCCTCAAGGATGGCCAGTACGTCCGAAGGGGCCGCACCCACCATATTGACCGCCCGAACCAACTCATCCAGGCTGGTGCCGGGGTTAAAGAGGAACATCCGGCGGTTGTCCTGCGCCACATCGATAGTGCTCTGATCGGTCACCACGGTATCGCCGCCAGCCAGCGCATTGGGCTGAGAAACCTGTTGATTCTCGGCGATGGTGACGGTCAGGCCACCGTGAGTCACCGCGGCCGGCAGCAACTTGACGTTCTGCCCCACCACAATAGTGCCGGTGCGGGAGTTAACGATTATCTTGGCCGACTCATCCGCAGGCTCCACTTCAATATTTTCCAGGGTTGCCAGAAAGGAAACCCGCTGCGAGGCATCCCGCGGGGCATACACCTGAATAGACGCCGCATCCAGGGCACGTGCCATGTCCGGACCAAGTAAATCATTGATGGCATCGGCCATGCGCTTGGCGGTGGAAAAGTCCGCACGGTGCAGGTTGAATGTCAGAAAATCGCCGTTGGCAAAGGCCGATGGCACAGCACGTTCAACCAGGGCACCGTTGGGAATACGGCCCACTGTGGGTGTGTTCTGGATAACCTTGGAGCCGTCCAGCCCCTCGGCGCTGAAGCCACTTACGACCATGCTGCCCTGAGCAATCGCATAAATATTGCCATCCACCCCTTTGAGGAAGGTTTGCAGCAGGGTACCGCCACGCAGGCTCTTAGCTTCACCTATGCTGGAGACAGTCACATCCAGGGTCTGGCCAGGCTTGATAAAGGGGGGCATGTCGGCATGCACCGCCACTACCGCTACGTTCTTGATTTTGGGTTTAACGTTGGATGGCAGGTTGATGCCGAAATTTTTCAGCATGGTGGTAAAGGTTTGCTCGGTATAGCTTGCTTTTTCACCGGTGCCCGGCAGACCCACCACCAGACCATAACCAATCAGCTGGTTGCTGCGCACACCCTGCACTGCAGCTATGTCTTTAATACGTTCGGCCTTGGCCGGAACCACCATGGCCATCAGGGCCACCGCCAACAGAAGTCTAATCTTCATGATACTGCTCCTTAGAAGGGCCACCAGTCGCTCAGGAAGAACTGACTGAGCCATCCGACGTTCTGGGAGTTGGCAAAGGTGCCGGTGCCGCTGTACTGGATACGCGCGTTGGCCACCCGGGTCGATTGAATGGTGTTGTCAGGGGTAATGTCCTGGGCACGGATAACCCCGGTGACGCGGATAAACTCATCGCCATTGTTGATGCTTATCCATTTTTCACCGCGAATAACCAGATTGCCGTTGGCCAGCACCTGCATCACATGGGCCGAGATATTGCCCCTGAGGCTGTTGCTCTGATCGGCATCGGCCTCACGTTTGGTGTTCATACTGTCCTTGTAGCCAAGGTCTATCGGGCTGCCCTTGATGGTTATCGGGCCGCCCATGGCGGTGATGGGGTCGAGGGTTAAATCCGAGCCCTTTTTAATCTCGTTGTTGGCACTTTTACTTGCCTGGGTCGATTCGGTCAGCACCACAGTGATGATGTCACCCACCCGGTGGGCACGAATGTCCGTGTAGAGGCTTGCCGCCTGAGAGTCCATGAAGATGGAACCCGTTGGCTCCAGAGCCACCGGCGCCTCTTCGGGATAGACAGGTGCGAAATAGGGGTCGTCGGGGATGGGCTTTTTGTCGGTGCTGGCACAACCGGCCAGTACCAACGCAGCGCCAAGCAGCAAGGTCCTAAACATGGCCAAGACTCCTTACAGATTCTGGTTCACGTAAGCCAGCATCTGATCCACTGCAGAGATAACCTTGGAGTTCATCTCGTAGATGCGTTGACTTTCGATAAGATTGACCAGTTCCTCGGTCACGTTCACGTTGGAGGTTTCAAGCGCCCCCTGACGAATGGCACCCAGGCCATCCAGCGAAGCAGTACCCTGAATGGGGGTGCCGCTGGCACCGGTTTCCAGATACAGGTTCTGCCCGATGGGGTCGAGGCCGGACGGATTGATAAAGTCTGAAATAGTCAGCTGGCCAACCACCTGATTTTCGGCGGCGCCGGGGGTTTTCACCGACACTTCACCCTCTGCCGATACGGTAATACTGGTGGCGTTGTCCGGAATGGTGATGGCAGGTTGCAGCACATAGCCTGAGCCTGGGGTCACAATCTGGCCGGTGTCATCCAACGAGAACTGACCGTTACGGGTGTAGGCGGTGGTGCCATCGGGCAGCTGCACTTCGAAAAAGCCCGGACCTTCAATCATCAGATCCAGTGCATTGTCGGTAGTGAGCATGTTGCCCTGGGTAAACATTTTCTGGGTGGCCACCACCTTGGTACCGGCGCCAATGTTCAGACCATTGGGCAGCTTGGTGTTGGAGGCGCTGATACCACCGGCCTGATTCACTGTTTGGTAAAGCAAATCTTCGAACACGGCGCGGCTTTTTTTGTAGCCGACGGTACTGGCGTTGGCGACGTTGTTGGATATCACGGCGATATCCGTTTGCTGTGCATCTAAGCCAGTTTTACTGATCCATAATGCGGGATGCATAATCCTGTCTCCTTAGCCAATGCGTACGAGTTGAGCAGAAGCCTTATCGTTTTCTTCTGCGGTTTTCATCATTTTTACCTGCAGCTCAAATTGCCGCTGGATATCAATCAGGGCCACCATCTCTTCGACGGGGTTAACGTTGCTGCCTTCCACGGCGCGGCTTTCGAGTGCCACGGCTTCATCGAGCGGTGCAGTGGTGCCATCCATCAGACGGAACAGGCCATCGTCACCGCGCATCAGGTTTTGATTGCCGGGATTAACCAGCTTGATACGGGCCACCTCTTCCACCACTTCGGCAGTAGCGCCCTGTGGCCGGACAGTAATGGTGCCATCCTGGGCGATTTCCACCTTGTCGATGGGCAGCGGCAGCACTATGGGGCCGGCATCACCCATCACAGGTCGTCCCTGTGAGTTGGTCAGCAGGCCGGTTTCGTCAAATTTCAGGCTGCCTGCGCGGGTGTAAGCCTCATTGCCGTCGGCATCTTCCACGGCTATCCAACCATCACCTTTCACGGCAACATCCAGATCCCGGGCAGTGGCGTTAATCGGACCGTGACGGAAGCTCGCCTGCGGGTTTTCTGTCATGGAAAACACCCGGGTTGGCAAGCCTTCACCGAAGGCCTGCATGGCACGGGACTGCTCCAAATCGGCCTTGAAACCGTCGGTGTTGGCGTTGGCCAGGTTATTGGCCCGCACCGCCAGCGAATTGAGGTTTTGCTTGGCACCGCTCATGGCGATATAGAGAAACTTGTCCACGCTGGGCTCCGTCAAAGAATTAGCATAACGGCTTAAAAGCAAACTACGTGCCAAGAAATTGGCCACTAAGCGTTTGAATTGGCGGGAACAAAGAAAACTGGGCTTGCGGAAAGGTAAAACACAGGCAAAAAATTGCCGCCCGAAGGCGGCAATAAAGGGGGATTTGGCTTAGCGGATCTGCAGAATAGTTTGCTGCAGGGTATTGTTCACTTCCAGGGTCCGACTGTTGGCCTGGAAGTTGCGCTGGGCTGAAATCAGGTCAACCAGCTCGGTGGTCAAATCCACGTTGGATTGCTCCAGCGCCGCTGAGCGAATGGAACCGAAGGTGCCACTGTTGGCCTCACCGGCCAAAGCGGTACCCGATGCCAGGCTTTCTTTCCAGGAGGTATTCCCTACCTGAGTCAGGCCCTGCTCGTTGGGGAAGCGCACCAGCGCAACACGGCCCAATGGCACAGTGCTGCCGTTGCTGTACGCGGCTTTAATCAAACCATCTTCACCTACTTCCACGTTGGTCAGGCGGCCCACGGTAGTTCCGTCCTGGGTCAGCTCGGTCACTTCGAAGGCCGATGCATATTGGGTAGGATTGGCAAAGTTAATGGTAATTGTCTGGCTGCCATCGGCACCCGGGCCCAGAATCCCGGCACCGCCGATCCCAAGAGCTTCGGTAGTGATAATGGCCGGGTCAGTGCCGGTGAAGGTACCAGTGCTGTTAAAGGTCAGTACCGCTCCGGTCCAGCCGCCGGTGGTTTGGGCATTGGCTGTGCCATCGGGGGTACCATCGCCATTGGTATCAACCTGGTATGAGCCGGCAGCGCCGCTCATGTTAACCGGCTGACCATCGAGTGCATAGTAAGCTACCCAGTTGTTCTCACCTGTATAGGCGCCATCGTTCGGACGCACAAAATAGGTGGTCAGAATGTGTGGCTCACCGAGGGAGTCGTAAATGGTCGATGAAGTCGAGTTGTTGAAGGTGGTTGGGTCGTCCGGATCGAATGCGGCAGGATCCTTGGTCTTCTCACCGGCATTCAGGTTCATCGCGATACCCACGTTCTCTGACATGACAGGGCTACCAGCGGTGTCAGGAATTTGCACCGGACGGGTGGTAGTCAAGCTCACCGAGGTTGAGTTACCAAACTTGTCCACCGGGAAGGTTTGCAGGAAGTTACCGGAGGAATCCACCAGGTAATTGTTGCTGTCGACCTTAAAGGCACCAGCGCGGGTAAAGCTGTAGTCGCGCGCGGATGGATCCGCAGAGGTGACAAAGAAGCCGCCGCCGCTAATGGCCATATCCAGTGCATTACTGGTGAACTGCAAGCTGCCCTGATGGAACTGCTGCGCCACCTGGGTAGTGGTTACACCGCCACCCACCTGGGTTTTGCTGTTGGCGAAAATGGACGCCGCATACACATCGGCAAACTCGGCACGGGACTCTTTAAAGCCCGTTGTGTTCACGTTGGCGATGTTGTTGGCCGTGGTGTTCAGATCTTTCTGGGCGGCTGCGATGCCGCTGAGTGCGATATTGAAAGACATAAGTCAGTTACCTCTCTAATCCCCTGATTCTGGTTCAGCCTTCAGCTACCGCCAGAACATCCGATAGTTTGATCCCACCAACGCCACGTAAATTCAAGATAGCGCCGGTTGCCGCGGTTCCCAGTGACACGCTGGACACATGGGCATAGGTTGAAACAGGCAATTCCTCTGCCTTGCCATCGACCTTGCCACTGGCCTTGATGGTGTAGTTTCCTTCTGGAACGGGCTTGCCTTCGGCATCCAGTCCATCCCAGTTCACATCGATATTGCCGCCTTCGCTGCCGTCCACCGTGTAGGTGGTGACCAGCTGGCCCTTAGAGTCCTCAATTCGCACCGTGATGCTTTCTATCTTGGACGGCGTACTTATCACGCCTTTCACGGTTGGATCTTCACTGGACACATGGCCGGTAGACGACGGGATCAGCACCTTCTGCCCTACCAGCCCGGATGCCTGCAGCGCCTGGCTTGAAGTCATCACGGTATTGAGATTCACAATGTGGTCGTTCAGCTTGGCAATACCATCCACGGTCGAGAATGATGCCATCTGGGCAATCATCTGGTCGTTTTCCACCGGCTTGAACGGGTCCTGCATCGACAACTGCTGCGACAAGAGCGCAAAAAAGTCTTCCTGGGTCAGCTCCTGCTTTTTGGCCTCGGGTACCGCTTCTTTACTTTGAAGCCGCACGCCGTCCAAAAACGGGTTGCCGGTGCTCTGGGTAGACTGTGCCGCCGCGGCCTGATTAATAGAGTTAAGAAAACTCACGGCTTACCTCCTTAGCGCCACCGGATTATTTGCCCATTCTCAGGGTTTGCATCAGCATGCTTTTTGCCGCCTCTGCCACCTGGGCATTCATCTGGTACGAACGGGAGGCAGAAATCATGTCAGCCATTTCTTCCATCACGTTCACATTGGGTTTGTAAATAAAGCCATCGGCATCGGCCATGGGATGATCGGGGTTATATTCCTTTTGCAGCGGCTTATCGCTCTCAACAATGCCTTTGACATTCACGCCGCGGGACACCTGTTGCTGCTGACTGGCCTTGGCAAGCTCGGCTTCAAACACCGGATGCCGCGCTTTGTAAGTCTTATCGACGCTGCTGGACACTGAATCGGCATTAGCGATGTTACTGGCTGTGGTGTTGAGGCGAACCGACTGTGCAGTCATCCCCGAGCCCGACACATTGAAGATATTGAATAAGCTCATGATTAATCTCCTTTGAGGGCCTTTTTCATGCCATTGAACTTGCCTTCAAGGAAGCCCAGTGACATTTGGTATTCGATGGCGTTTTGCATAAAGGCGGCCTGCTCCTGCTGGATGTCCACTGTGTTGCCGTCCCCGGTATCTGGCTGATTGGGTACACGGTACTGGACGTGCTGGCGGCTCAATGCTTGCAAGTCAAAGTGTCCTTCGCTGGTTTGGGCCATTTGCATACTGCGCTGCTGGCTGCGCGCGGCGGCAAGGGCATCGGCGAAATTGACGTCTCTGGCTTTGTAATGGGGCGTATCGGCGTTGGCGATATTGCTCGACAGCACTTCTGCCCGCTCTGCGCGGATCCCGAGGGTGTACTGATGCACCCCAAGAGCCTTATCAAAACTGATCGCCATAAAATTGCCTCCTACGCCTGAATGGCAAAACAAAAGCAATTCATGTGCCAAATATTGGATAACGCCATAGACTATGCTGCAGGCATAAAAAAACCGACCCATAAAAGGTCGGTTTTCTTTTAAAAATCTTATTGTTACTGCATCAAGTCTTTTTCTGATAGTAGATACCAGGGTTGCAGCGCACCATGTCAAATTCATCGGTCAAACCGGCAATCGACTCGGATGCTCCCAGAAACAGTATGCCCTTGGGATTCAGGGCGGCAGCAAATTGCCGCAGGATTTTTGCCTTTGCCTCAGGGGCAAAATAGATAAGCACATTGCGGCAAAAGATGATGTCGAACTTGCCGAGCAAGGTATAGCTTTCCAGCAGGTTGTGAGCGCGGAAGCTCACCATGCGGCGTACGTTGTCTTTTACCCGCATGTTGCCGTTGGGCAAGGAGTCGAAAAACGCCCGTTTGCGCTCATCGGAAAGACCACGCCCCAGCGCCAGGCTGTCGTATTCAGCCTGTTTGCAGCGCTCCAGCATGGAGGGCGACAAGTCGGTTGCCTGAATGCTGGCGCTCCCCGGCAGTCCACCCGGACGCTTTTGCTGAAACTCGAGGATGGTCATGGCCAGTGAGTAAGGTTCTTGCCCTGATGAACAGGCGGCAGACCAGATTTTCAACGGCCGGCCGAGACGGGCGTATTCGGGCAACAGGGTATTGCCGAGCAATTCGAAGGGGTACTTATCACGAAACCAAAGGGTCTCGTTGGTGGTCATGGCATCAATCACCTCGGCACGCAATTGCCGCTCGGTGGGTTTCATTGAATGCTTAACCACTTCAGACAGGGATGGCAGGTTGTATTTGCCCATCAGAGGCGCCAGGCGGCTGCGGACCAGATACTGCTTGTTTTCGCCAAGCACTATGCCGCTGTGTTGCTCAAGGAACAACCTGAATTGATTATATTCCGCTTCAGCCAGTGATTTGTCCGACACTGTATCCCATCCTGCACTTAGTGGAGAAGATTAACGCAACATCCTGTTAACCTTCTGATTTTATTCCCCAAAAACAAGCGCTGCTTTATACATTATCACCTGAGGGAACACAAGCTCCCTTGGTGGAGTATAACCCCACCCAAGGGGAATGCCATCACAGTTATAAGCTCAGGTGTTTGTTCACCGCTGCTGCCAATTCATCAGGGTTGAACTTGGCAATAAAGTCATTCGCGCCCACCTTTTGCACCATGGCCTGGTTAAATACGCCGCTAAGGGAGGTGTGCAAAATCACCTTGATGTCTTTGAGCTTGGGGTCATCACGAATTTCTGCCGTCAGGGTATAACCATCCATCTCCGGCATCTCGATATCTGAGATGATCAGCGGGATTTCGTCGGCCACATTATTCACTTCACTGGCAATGGCTTTGAGCTTCTCCAGGGCTTCACGACCGTCTTTGGCGGTATCGATTTGCAGCTCAAGGGAAGTCAGTGAACGGATAATTTGCTTGCGGGCTACAGCAGAGTCGTCGATCACCATAATGTGGAAGTGCTGCTCACGGTCGATGGTCAGCGTGGCGTCCACATCTTCAGAAATCGAGGTCTTAACCGGGCTGATTTCATCGAGGATTTTTTCCACATCGAGAATTTCTACCAGCTCGCCTTCAATCTCGGTTACCGCAGTCAGGTAGGAATAGCGCCCGGCCCCCTGTGGTGGCGGCATAATGGCTTCCCAATTCATGTTGATGATGCGCTCGACCGAGCTCACCAAAAAGCCCTGCACACTGCGGTTGTACTCAGAAATAATAATGAAGCAGTTTTGGGTGTTCTCGATGGGGCGGCCACCGGTTGCCGCACTTAAGTCGATAACCGAAATGGTCGAGCCACGGATGTGGGCAACGCCCCGCACATAAGGATTGAGTTTGGGCAGACCGGTCAAAGGGGGGCACTGCAGGACTTCTTTTACCTTGAATACGTTGATCCCGAAACGCTGACGCCCGTTCAATTTGAACAGCAGCAACTCCAGACGGTTTTGTCCCACCAGTTGGGTACGCTTGTTGACTGACTCAAGAATGCTCGACATAACTTCGCCTTAGTTGTCTTGATTGAATGGCGCCCCGGGCTCCGCGGAGCATAGGCATGTAACTTGCTTTCGAATTGTCACCGACAACCTGTGCCCCAACTTCGTCAATCTTCTGACAGCCATGCCAGCAAGCTTGTACAAAGGTGGTCCGGCCCTGACAGAAAGTATAGGTGTATTCTGGCGTGACACGCTAGTCTGTTCATTATGAAAGTAAAGTTAGCACAATTTTTGGCAAGCCTTTTATGGGTAACTGGGGCATCGGCTACACAGATCCCACAACAACCCAACTTATCGGCCATCGCCGCGGCGGCTGAAGAGGCGGTTGCCAAAAAAATTGACGCCCCGGCCGGAGCCAAGATAAGCATCCAGGCCCAAAGCCTCGACAGCCGGGTCAACCTGCCCCGCTGTGAGGGGCCCGTCAGTGCGCGCCTGGCCAGCGACAGACCCATCTCCCGCAACAATACCGTACGCATCAGCTGCACCAGCCCGGATCTCGACTACCCCTGGCAAATGTTTCTCTCGGTAAGAGCCGAAATCCTCTTTCCCGTGGTGGTGGCCAAACGGCCCCTGGCAAGTGGCGATTTGCTCGATGAAGCCGCCGTTGAAGTGCGCTATGTTGATAAAACCGTGCTGCGCGGCCAGCAATTTGCCGATACAGGTCAGTTGCTGGGCACCCGGGTCAAACGCCGTATTGCACAGGACTCGCCAATTTTTGCCGCCAATCTGTGTTTTGTCTGCAAAGGCGATGCGGTATCGATTTATGCAAAAACTGCGAGCTTTGAGATAAAAACCTTGGGCGAAGCCTTGGCGGATGGTAACGAAGGTGACCGAATTCGCATCAGAAACACCAACTCAAACAAGGTGTTGGAAGCCACTGTCATCGGCGTTGGCGAAGTGGAAGTCAAAATGTAAAATACCCTAAAGCTTTGCTGGCTACGGCCGATAAGAGTGCTAAGAAACCCGAATCCGTAACACTGGAGCCCCCGATGGCCATCGAATTACCCAAAAATAATGCCGCCGCCAACCGTGTCGGCAACACCGCAAGCCCACTGACCAGCGCCCGCAGTGCCCAGGCTTCTGCCGCACAAACTGCGCAGGCTCAGGTGCCGCAAAAAGCAGACTCTTTCGTGATCACCAGTCAGGCCCAGCAACTGCAAAGTGTCCAGTCCAAGCTGGCATCGCTGCCTGAAGTCGACCAGAAGAAAGTGGCCGAAATCAAGCAGGCTATCGCCGAAGGCCGCTACAAAATCGATCCTGAGAAGCTGGCTGCCAATATCGCCCGCTTCGAAAAAGAAATGCAGGATCTCGACCAAGACGCATAAGCCTTCTTTGGCATCGGGTTGCGGCCGGTCACTCAACAGTGGCCGGCTTTTTGCATTTAAAATTTGTAATCTGTATTCGCCAAATTTTTGCAAACACGGCCTGAGGTTTCCCCATGAATGAACTCACTTCCCTGCTCGACCACCAGCAATCCCTGCTAGACGAGCTGCTTGTCCTGATAGACGCCGAAAAGACCGCGCTGATAGCCCAGGACGCCAGTGAGCTGCTACGCCTCGCCGAAACAAAATCTGCCGCCCTGCTGGCACTCAAAAAGAATGATGACGCGCTGTCGCTGCATCCCGACAAACAGCTGCTGACAGAAGAGCAGGCCCTGGTGGGCAAGGTAGAAGCCGCCCAGGCCACGCTGCTTCGCTGCAAGCAGGCCAATCAGCTCAATGCCCAGCTGATAGAACACAATGAAGCCAGTATTAACCGTCTGGCCCAGGCGCTTCAGGTTAGCCGTAACGCAAGCTCCCTCACCTACACCGACAAGGGCAAAACCTCCACTATTTCTACGCTCGGTAACAGCATCGAAGTGTGAGCGTTTCCCAAGCCCAAACCTCGAAGGCTTAATCTGAACCTAAGCCTGGATTTTTAACCTGAGCCGGAACCTGCAACTGAGCAGCTCCGTTTCAGCAAACGCACTGACAGTGCTTCAGCCAAACACGCTGGAATCAAATGCACGGTGAAAAAGTCCGGGCTAGCGCAAGCCCTGGCCAACACCTGCTCAGAAAAGCCTCACTCGTTTATGTAAAAAAGCCCCGCCAATGCGGGGCTTTTCGGTATAAGTTCGGGATGCCTCAACTTAAGCATCAGGCCTTGGACTTGCAACCTGAAACGGCCTTAGAAATAGGTGATCTCTTTAACCCGCTGCGGCCGGTTTTGCTGCTGGTACACGGCCCATACTTTGGCAAAGTCCAGCTCAAGCTCGGTGACATAATGCTCACCCACAGGATAGCTTTTCACGACCCGAGCGCCGCGGATAACACCGGACACCGACGCCTTGATATTGTCGTTCTGCATCGCCCAATCATTGACGCTGGAACTGGCAGAAATTTTCTGACCATACACCTGCTCGGCAAGCTCACGATAAGCGGCAAGCTTGGAGGCCTGCATCGCCATCAGTACCTTTTCGGCCTGGGTTTTGGCAGGCTGAGTTTCCAGCGGCGCATAGCCTATGGCGGTCAGCCTGGGAAAGGTTTCCGGCGCCACGGTCTCCCACTGCACATAACGGTCATTGCTGCTGCAGGCGCCGAGTAAAAACGCGGCCAACATCATCAGTACCACTTGTCTCATTTGTCTTCTCCCAGCAGGCTAACCGCATCCATTCCGGGGGCTTCGTAGCGATACAGCAGCCCATCTTTGGCCACTACCTGCTCAGAATAGGCCAGATAACCACGCAGATCGCCCGGGCGGCTGAACGACTGTGACGAGGCCACTACCCGGCTGTTGCCGATATCCACAATCCGGCTGTTGATGGTAAGGCCATCGCGGCCAAGGCTGTAACTGGCCACCAGCACATGCTGGGTATCGGCCACATCCCGCAGCCGTTGCCAGTCGCGGCTTTGCAGCAAGTCACCCTTGTCGGTCACCCGCAGGGTTTGGCCAATGCCGGTATCTACCACGTTGTAGTAACGGGCGTGCAGCGCGGCCATCATGCCCTGCTGCAACAGGCGGGCAAAGCTGCCGGTGTGGGTAAAGTCGTCCACGTTCACAGGGGTGGTCACCACAATAGGCTGCGTCGGGCTTACCACATCATTGGTCAGCAGCAGTTCGTTGACTATCTTTTGCGCCAGAACATTGACTTGCTCCCGCTGCGGATAGCCCTCTTCGCCATAAGCTATAGACTGGGGCGTTTTGGTGGCCGCCATGGCAGGCTGCAGCGCCAGCATAAGGGCCAGCGCGACGGCAGTTTTCCCGTACATAAATCAACCCCATGAAATTAAAGGCTAATTACCAGAAAGGCCGCAAAGGCCAATCCCTTGATAAACAGCTATCGGCACGGGGCGCAGAAACTTTACCCCTTAATTTCGCCCGAATGCGCCGGGCACAGGCGCCCAAGGCACGGATTTTGCTTCACTCCGGCTGTTATCCGTTAATCGCCGAGCGGCTAAGGCCCAAGGCACGTTACACAAACAGGACTGGCACATGGCACCCTACAAATCGACTCTGCTTTTTCTAGGACTGGTATTCGGGCTTAGCGCAGCGCCTGCGCACGCCGACTGGGTTGAAGCCAAGGGCGAAGCCGTTATAGTCGATGGCGACATCAGCAAGGCCCGCAGCGAAGCCATAGAACAGGCCATCAGCTACGCCAGCCTGCAATCCGGTGTCAGCTTTGAAGCCAGCCAAACCTTGGAAGGGGGGCGCCTCACCGGCAGCAGCTTCCAGATGGATCAGTCGATGATGACAGGGCCGGTGCAGCTTCTCAGCGAACAGATTGAAAACAACCGCCTGCGGGTACATTTACGGGTCGAACTGCTTGCCGACCCGGCCGAGCAATGCCTGGCTTCACCGCTCAAAGCGGGTATTCTGGTGCCGGAAACCGCCATCAGCCACCGCAGCCAATTGGCCCAGGGGCAACTGAACAGCCTCGGCAAAGCGCTGTCGATTAAACTTGCCGGCAAACTGGATGACTTTTCGGCCACCGGCTTTGCCAATCTGCAAGCCAATTCGCGGCTGGCCATTGACTCACGCCAGGCCGCCATTCAGGGCTACCGCCTGCCAAGCTACCTCGCCAATGCCAGCGACAGTCAGTACGTGCTGTACCCGGAAGTCACAGATGCCTCCACCGAACCGGCTCAAAGCAGCTACTTTGGCCTGATGAGTGAAGACCCACTGCGGCAATTCGCCCTCACCCTGACCCTGTTTCACGGCATAAGCGGCGAAATTATCTGGCGGCAAAGCTTTTCCGCCTCAGCGCCCTGGGAGTTTGACCGCAACGAAATAGTCGCCCCCGAAAGCGACCGTTTCTGGCGCTCAGCCTATGGCCGCAGTGTCGATAAAGTCATCGCCCAGGCCGCCAAAGAACTCGACAATGCGCTTATGTGTCGGCCGGTGCTGGGTCAGGTAGTGGCCAAACAGGGCGAAACCCTGATCCTCAATCTGGGCCGCCGCCATGGGCTCCGGGTGGGAGACGAGCTATCTATCGTGCTGGCTAAAAACCTGTCGGACCGCTTCAACAGCAACCGCACCACCGGCAATAACAGCAACACAAACATCAAGATAGCCCAGGTCACTGAAAACAGTGCCCGCGCAGAGTTAACCGGCATCGGCACAGTGAACAATATTCAGGTCAGCGACATGGTGATAAAAAACCAGTCGCCCAAGAATTAACCAGTTAAAAATCAACACTTTTAATCAAAGGCAAAACGAGTATAATCAGCGGGTCTCCCTATAGCTCAACAGGATAGAGCAGTCGCCTCCTAAGCGACCGATCGGGGTTCGAGTCCCTGTGGGGAGACCATCATTTCTGTTTGTGCCTGCTTGCACAAATTCCAAGCTTTTCTTTGATTCCTTGTTTCTGCCACTTCCGGCGTTTCAATTCAGCTTATTCACTCGCTGACACTGCCTTTTAGGTTGGCTGTAAAGCCTTTGTGTCGCATGCTCTATGGTTACCTTGTGCCGCTCCGACAACTTCCGGCTTCGGGTGTAATCAATCACCTGCCGTGGGCTTTCGCATATCCCCCCAAGTGACACGCTGCAAGTACATCCATGTAAGCTCGACGACAGCATCCTTGCTGTCGACGGTCACTTCCGCGGATATGCCTGAAGTTGTCATAACCTTCAGGTGCAGTACCTGCTTCAGCATTGTTTGCATTAAAAGACAGCCCTTAAAAAATCATCCCTCAATCAAATCCAACCGCTACGGCGATGAAGCCCCCGCCTAAGAGGCATTGTCAGCTTTGGGGTTGCAGTCATCACCCGAGTCCACCAATGGATGCTTTCTCAGGCCGAACCGACAAACCGCTGTTCCTTGGAGTGCTGTCAATAAGTGTACAGAAATAGCTATGTTAGTCTCATAATTACTTGGTATCATTGACAATTGTAACTTTAACTTCAGAAGCTAAAGCTAAACAAAGGCAATAATTAAAATGACACGTTCAAATAAAGAAAACCTTAGGGTAAAATCAAAAAATACGGCCTACGCACGTTTTTTGCGGCCAGAAGATATAAAATGCTTAACTCGCTATCACTATTTTCATTAACAGCGTCTTCATTCTCACTAATATTCATAACTTTGGTAGAGAAATACTCTGACTCTAAAATATTTGTCGAAAACACTATTGATCTTCTTCAAGTGATATCTGCAATTATTATTTCCGCGCTATCCCTTGCTATCGCTCTCTCTAATTATTCTGAGAAATCAATTAAAATGTTAAAGAGTGGCGAGGAGCTAAATGAACTAGTAAGAAAAATAGAACATTTAAGTGATGATGAATATAACGAAAAAAAAGAGGCTCTTAATAAAGAGTACACCACTCTTATAAAGAATAGTGAAAACCATCAGGACTTTGAGTTTCATTATGGAAAGAAAGAAAGAAAGCGGGAGGAGCAAAAAAGTAGTGAAGCGAATACCTCTGCTACTGAGAATAACTCTGATTATTTTATGCGCTTTAAGAAGTACGCCACGCCCTGTGCATTCTTTTCAATATCTTTTATCTACATTTCTTTCACGTTGTTAACTTTAGCACTTTTTATTATTAAGAATGATGTTTTTTTAGAAAAACAACCAATGAAAGAATGCAGATCCAACACAGACAAGGGAAAAGTCGAAAAAAATGTTGAACCAGACCTTTGACCAAAACTCATTGCTGAGACTCACAAAAAGGCATGAGATAATAAAATTTTCTCTAGGCCGAAACCTAGAGGAATATAAAGTATCACTTTCGGAAATTTCTAAGGAAATTGAAGATGAACATTATAAATTGAAATCATGCTCTAGTCACAAAATCACAAGAAATAATAAAACCACCACAATTTACTCAGTAACTGATGCTGCTGACTATTACGCCTTAAAAAAATAACCGATAATATCAAACGACTATATCGAGTAAAATACTCAAGCCGACATGAGATATCCGAGCAAATACTTAGAATATTTGAAGACAGCTCAGACATGATGGTATTAAGACTTGATATAGCATCATTTTTCGAGTCAATAAATATCGGTAAAGTAATTGAAAGAATAAAAACTGATAACATTCTATCTAGAAAGTCACTAGAAATTATAGAAAATACAATAAAAAATCTTAAAATATCAGGATTACCAAGAGGTTTGCCTATTAGCTCGCCCTTGTCAGAAATCTTTATGGAAGAATTTGATGAGAGCATTAGAAGTTTAGATGGGATTTATTACTATTCAAGATATGTGGATGACATTATAATTATTTCAACTAACTCTGACAAAAGTATAAAATCAATTATAACGAAAAAACTAAAAGATATTGAACTAGAGGTTAATGAAAAAACTGAAGAGAAAGAAATAAGTAAAAGCATTGAAACAGTAACTTATTTAGGATACCAATATACGCTTCACCCTATTTCAGAATCGAACAAGTCAAATAAAAGACATGTCTCAGTTAAAATGTCTAAAAATAAAATAAATAAGATAAAGACAAGGATTGTATTAAGTCTAATAAACTACAATATTAAAAACGAGTCGTATAAAAACAAAGCCATCGACAATTTACACAGACTTTTTAGAGACCGAACTTTAAGAAATAGAATTAAATTCCTATCTGGAAACTATGAAGTCAGAGACAACAACCAAAACAAAAATGATGACGATGACGAAAAAACCGTCTTGAAGGGTGGACTATTTTATAACAACCCACTACTAAACAATATCGAACAACTTGAAGAGCTAAATATCTTTATAAGAAATTTGTTATTTACAAATAAAAACTCACTTTTTGGAAAAAGAATAAGAAGAATCCCAATAGAGTTAAGAAGAGAGTTAGCATCAACAGATTTCAAGCATGGGTTTGAAAGTCGAGTAACACATCAGTTTTTTGATTTTCAACTGAAAGAAATTTGTGAGATATGGAAATGACAAAAAACACGCAAAATAAAAAGAAAAAGAAAAAGAATGGAAAAGTCACTTTAAGGAAAAGCAATTTTAATCGCGTGATATTGACTGATGTTCAGCCATATGAGCTTCCATTTATTCTGACAAACGAAGGGTTTTATAGCTATTTAAACAGGATGCATGATAAAAACAGTATAATTGAAAAAATTATACATTGTGATGCTGTTACTCACCCTTTAGTTTATACAATTAACAAAGGCCAGGCGTCATCAAGAAAGCTATATCTTATTCACCCATCAAATCAACTCTCATTTTGCAAATTTTATCGCGATTACAAATTACTTATAACCCATCTTTGCAACAGAAGCACTTATAGTTTGAGGTTTGCTAACTCAATAGCTACAACATATTATGAGAAGAGTTATAGCCGCCCACATAAAGATTATAAGGATGAAGGGGTTGAATGCTTCAATGAAGAGATTTCTTTAAAATATGCCAGCTCATTTTTTAAGTATAAAAACTATGACTTCCTTTACAAATTCTATGACAGCTATGAGTTCCACAGAATAGAAAAGAAATTTACAAACCTTTACAAGTTCGATATATCAAAATGCTTTGACTCTCTATCAACCGGGATGTTAATAAAAGCTCTGAGAGGCGAAAAAAACAAAAAAGAACTAAGGAACTCCTTTAGCTTTGAAACCGAGTTCATCAGGAGAATTGAAAACTGTAATAATGGTAGAGACCATGGGATTGTAATTGGCCCTGAATTTTCTAGAATTTTTGCCGAAATTGTTTTGCAATCCATTGATTTAAATATAAAGAAGGATCTGGAAGATAAAAATCTATATCAAGGAAGGGATTATGAGATCAGAAGATACGTTGACGATTTTTTCCTTTTCTTCAATAAGGAAACCGTAAAACGAACTGTTATGGAAGTTATGAGCGATAGGCTGGAAGACTTTAAATTCTATTTAAACGAATCCAAATCTGTGCATTTCACCATACCATTCATAACCCCTATAACATCAGCAAAGAAATCTATACAAGATGAGTTGAACAATCTTTTTGATATTTTTGATGTTCAGGAAGGAAAAATAGCCCCCCCAGAAAACATTATTCAAGATGAGCCTCACCACAACTTAAGCATTATTAAGAGCCTAAATAGATACAATTTAATATCAAATAGAATAATCAGAGACATAAAGTGCATCATTAAAGAAAATAACGTTGATTACTCCGGTATAACTGGGTATTTCTTCACCCTAATAAAAATGAAAGTTGCAGAAATGGATAGCAGGTATAGCTCAAAAATAGTTGATGAAATTCAGTCTGAGAGATTATGCAGATTTGCACTAATAATTCTCGAATTAACATTTTTTGTTTACAACATGGATTTGAGAGTTCGAAGTACTTACCTTGTTAGTCAGATAATAATCATCACAAACAGACTTTCAAACAGACTAAATCAAGAACAAAGAGAGCGTATAATAAAAAAATTCATGACGAGTCTCAGGGAGCAATAAAGAAATCTATCGCAACTGATTCACACAATCAAGTAGAGATGCTTAATCTAATTATAGCACTAAGTGCTATTGGTGATGATTATAATCTAGATAAGGAAATACTACTTGAACTGTTAGGATTTAATGCTGAAACATCAAATTACTTTAAACTTATGGTAGGCCTCTTCTACATTAAAAACAATGTTGAATACGAGAAAGTAAAATTCGCAATAACCAGTGAAATTGTCAAGGTTATTTCAAATAAGTCCATTAAGGATGACTCTGAGGCTTTACATCTATTCTTAGACTCCATGAGCTGCCCATTTATTAGTGTTAGAGAAAAAGAAGAGATTTTTGAACAAGCCATATCAACTTTAAATTTACCTGAAGCTGATACTTTAAGCCTCAGTCAATTTTTGAAAACCGCGGATAAATACTGGTTCATAGACTGGAGAAAGTCGGCTCAAGGACATATCGAGAGACTGCTACTTAAAAAGGAGTTGAGAACCCCTTACGGTTCGTGATAACTTTGTAACCCGAGCAGGCTATGATATGAATACTGGGTACTCGTACCTTGGATACACACACAACATAAAACTTATTTTAGCCTGCTCACTTACTCGAGTGCCATAAGAGCATTTCTCATGCTACTTCAATCAGCCAAATTTCTTATGCAAAATCGATAGTAACCGCTGTCTTTCATTTTCTTTTAATGATGCAATCTCTTTCACCAGTCTATCAACACTCGGCTCCTGAATTTCAGTCCCCAACAACTGGGCCGTTGTGATCCCAAGCTCTCGCCTCACCTGCTCTATATCCAAGTGAGCATAGGTGCTGGCGGTAATGCTAATGTCACTGTGACCCAGCAGCTTACTGGTGGTTTGAATGTTACCACCACGCATCACACTCCAACTGGCAATGGTTCGCCGAAGGTCGTGAATGGTGACGCTCTCGCCCTTGCCTTCACCCCGTAGGCCTGCCCTGTCGGTTATCCGGTGCCAGAAGCTGCCCTGACTGGATTTTTCGGTTACATGGCCCGTGAGGCTGTTATCTGAGGGAAACACGAACCACTGTCCGCTGATATACCTTACAGGAGCATCCTGCCTAGTTATCAAAGATAATCCTGCACCGACATCATAAATACATGATAGGCTGACACATAATCTTCTTAGAGGGATAGCATGGATAAACTACTTTCTCGTTCAGCCGAATATGAAGACTTTGTCTATGGGCTTCTGAGTTACCCTGAAGCTGAACCGTCCAGCCGCACACACGGTGCAAAAATATTGTGTGCTGTCGCAATGGAGCATGGACAAAGCCTGAAAATACTCATGCATTCCCATGCATTTACCTCGGCCTTAGGTCTCCTAAGATTGCAGTATGAGGCATTAGTACGCGCACATTGGTTAGTTTTTGCTGCATCAGACACTCAAGTTGAGAAACTGCTTGCTGAACTGACTCATGAATCTGCAAAAGCGGGGAACTCCATCCCTATGGTGGGGGAAATGATGAAGGCTATGGAAGGTAAAGCCCCTCCAAATGCTCTTCAGCCTTTGCAAGAATTCAAAGAGAACTCCTATAAAGCACTGAGTTCATACATCCACGGGGGGATTCATGCAATCAGTCGTAAAAGCAAAGGCTACCCGATACCACTGCTAGAGAATGTATTGAAAAATTCTAATCAGCTTTGTGGTGTGTCATGCTATTTCTGGGCTCAAATGACTAAAAACCCTCTATTGATGGCTCAAGCAATGCATTCATTCAATAAATACCAGGATTGTTTTAATTATCTCCCAAACTCCAACTGAGATTATCATATGGAAATTGATATGATTTTTAAAGTCATAGCCGGGATAGCAACTATCTTCGGAATGGTTCATACAGTATCGCTATTACGCAACAATAGCGAAAATAAGAAATAAAAAAATTATGAGATGTACAAAGAAATTAAAGAACTATTGAAAAAATCACCTGTTAAAAATTATGCTGAAATATGTGCCGCACTGAGTTGTTTGATCCAAAGAGAACTGAGTTTAAATGAAATCAAGTGGTTTATCGATACCCCAAACGCTTTTAAACATTTACAAACTTATTGCTCGCAAGCAAGGTACATAGAAATTTCGGAAAATGGGGTTTGTTTTAAGTACAAGGAAAAGTTCTCAAGTAAAAGACGTCGAGTAATAGAGCAAGCAGTATTAGTAATTGCATACGGGGTACTTACAAGTATAGGACTTATCATTTTGCTTTTAACCTATTCGCTGGCTGAATGGCCTGCCTATATAATATTATCAGTGATTTTAGGTATAGCATTTATAGTATTCGGTATTCTTGCTCTGATTCAAAGTGAACGCCTACGTGATACAAATTCTACAATAAAGTTAAACTTCGTCACTGTCGATACACTACAGAAAAATAAAAAGTCACTTCAAAAATGACGTCGAATTCTGGCCAGTACCTTCAAAATCTATCTAGACGCGATTCAATACCTCCATCAACTCTCGCAGCTCTTCCGGCGAGAGTTCACCTATCTCTCTGACCAGCCGCTCTACCCTGCTTTCTTGCTCTGCTCGCTGCACGATTTGACCAACCTCCGCACCCAAACCCAACAAAGCCGCTGTGGTGATCCCAAGCTCTCGCCTGACCTGTTCTATGTCCAAGTGGGCATAGGTGCTGGCGGTGATACTGGCTCTTTCTTAAATCTCTGCCTAACGGCAGCTGGCTGTGCTGAAGTCATATGCCGGAGGTTTGCTCTTAGTTCTGAAACAAGGTAGCCGCACTGTCAGCGCATCACGCGCCAACTGCACGCGCCAACTGACAATGTTTTGCCTGAGAACGTGGATGGTCACCCCTTTCCCGGTAGCCCCCATCCCTTCTTCCCCCATCTCCCCTGTCTTCCGTAACCCTCTGCCCCACAGCAAGTGTCAGTTTTCTGGCTTAAAAGCTGGAACGTGTTTTGCTTTGGTTGATCCCTAAATGATTTTGCTGTGTGTTTTTATGGCGTTGCCTGAGTTTTACCCGGGGTAACCGCCTTTTATATGGGCGGTTAAAGCGTGGAGTGGATTGCATTTGACAAGCAAGGGCGAAAACTGTGGCAATTCATTGTATTATTTGAGTTTGTATAACCGCAGATGTAACGGGAACGGATGATGGGGCCTTTGAGCTCGGGACAGGTGCATGACAGAACTTTTTGATGCCAATCTGCAGATAATTGCCAGCCGCTGGCCAGCGCTGGCACAGGTGCTCAGCACTCAGGATGTGAGTGGGCTCGATGCCACCCTGACCGAGGGCCGCACCCAGACTATCAGCATAAATGGCATTCAGCTCAGCAGCCGCCATAACAGGGTTGCCGAAGTTCGGCTGCTGCTGTCAACCGTTCCTGAAGATGCCACCGAGCTGACCTTATTTGGCAGCGGCATGGGCGATTTACCCGAATTTGCCCTTGAGCGAAGTGCACTGAAATCTCTGACACTGGTACTGATGAATCCGGCAATCTTTTGCCTGCTTTGCCACTACTGTGATTATTCAAAATGGCTCGCTGACCCCAGGCTTGAGCTGACATCAAGCCACCATGCCCACCAGCTGCCGGAACATTTTATCGCCATGATTGCCGACCTTAAGCTGTGCTCTGATGCGATGGCGCCGCTAAGGGACAATCTGCTGCGCGAGCTTAACCGCAGCCATACCAACCGCAAACATCTGGCCAGCGACGAGCTGCTGCTAAGCCGCTTTAAAGCCAATGAAGCCTTTTTAGTGTCTGATCCCAGTGCCGCCAAGCTTAAGCCAGGCAAGTCCTGCCAACATGTGCTGGTGATTGGCGCCGGGCCCTCTTTGGAAGAAGACTATGCCACTTTGGCCAAGCTTCAGGCAGCAGGCAAGGCAGCTTTAATTATTGCGGTCGATACGGCAATGAAAGGGCTTGTGAGCCATGGTGTTCAACCCGATATTGTGGTCAGCATAGATAAACTGATTGGGGCCTATCATTTACCGCTTGAGCACAGCGCTGACTCGGCGCTGGTGTATTTCCCGGGGCTCGATACGGCGCTGCTGTCTCAATGGCAAGGCCCAAGGTACAGCGCCCTGGGCACATCTGCCAGCTACGATACGCTGGCAAGCCAGTATGCCCTGCCACGGCTTTTTTGCGGCGGCAGTGTGGTGCATCCGGCGGTGGATTTAGCCTGCCGTCTGGGGGCAAAAGAGATAACCCTGCTCGGCTGCGATTTTTGTTTTTGCGACAACAAGAGCCACGCCTTTTGGCACGGCCATCCCCAATCCGATGAAACCGGCAAAGCCTGGTCGGCAACGGTTAAGCAGCAGGTAGAGTCCGCCGATCACTGGGTGATTAATGGCCGGGGAGAAAGGGTGAACACCCTGCTCAATCTCAGCACCTATTTGCGGGCGCTCGAGCGCTTTATTGCAGCAAACAGTGCCGTGAGCTTTTACCGTGCCAGCCAATCCGGCGCCATGATTGAGGGCACGACCTGGAGGCCACTTGCCCATGACTGAGCTGACACCGCCGCCCCATGACAACGCCAATCCGCTTCATAAAGCGCAACTGCTTCGCTGTGCTCATGCGTTCAGATTGGGACAAGAGGCGCTGGCAGCCTCGCTTTGGCAAGATATCATCTCGGCATTGGCCGCAAACCATGGCTTAATGGCAAACAGCGACTTTATTGCCCTGCTGCCACAGATGCTGGCCGCACAGGAACGCAAAGATTGGCTGGGACTTGCCGATAATATCGAATATGAGTTGCTGGACATTTGCCAGCAACTGCACTCAGAAGGAAACCACAGATGACACTCTTTATCGCCGAAGTGTCCAGTAACCATCATCAGGATATCGAGCGCTGCTTCGAGTTTATCAAGGCTTCGGCGGCCATTGGCTGCGATGCGGTAAAGTTTCAGCTGTTTCGGATTGAAGAACTGTTTGCCCCGGAAATTCTGCAACGCAGCGAACAGCACAGGGCCCGCAAAGCCTGGGAGTTACCGGTCAGTTTTTTGCCCGAACTCAAGCGCTGCTGCGATGAGGCTGGTATTCAGTTTTCCTGCACCCCCTTTTATTTGGATGCGGTAGCCGAGCTTGAACCCTATGTGGATTTCTACAAAATCGCCTCCTACGAGCTGCTGTGGGACGAGCTGTTAATCGCCTGTGCCAACACAGGCAAACCCGTGGTGTTTTCAGCCGGCATGGCCAATTTCGATGAAATCGACCATGCAGTACAGGTGCTTAAAAACGCTGGCTGTGAAGACATCACCCTGCTGCACTGCGTCTCGGCCTACCCTACCCCCAAGGCGGAATGCAATCTGGCGGTGCTGGGGCACTTCCGCGAGCGCTATGGCATTAAAGTGGGTTGGTCAGATCACAGCGTGGCGCCTGAGGTTATCCGCCGCGCCGTCAATCGCTGGCAGGCCGACTGCATCGAGTTTCATATAGACCTTGATAAGCAAGGCGCAGAATACGCCGCAGGCCACTGCTGGCTGCCGGAGCAAATGCAACCAGTAATAGCCGAGTGCCGCGAGGCGAGCATACTCGACGGCAGCCCAGACAAGGTGCTTGCCCCCAGCGAAGCCCCCGATAGAGACTGGCGCGCCGATCCAAGCGATGGTCTGCGTCCGTTAATACACATCAGAAGTACCTTTGGAGTTAACCAATGAACCACCCTGCAATTCAGGTCGCCGCCGACGCCGTAATCCACTTTCTGGCAACCCAAGGAATAGGTTCACTGCACAATTACCCCGGCGGCACCATAGCGCCGCTGCTGGATGCCTGTAACCGATTCGGGATCCGGGTTTATACCTCACGACACGAACAGGGTGCCGGCTACGCCGCCCTGGCACAGGCCAAGTTAACCGGCCTGCCCGGAATTGTGGCTGTCACCTCTGGTCCGGGCGTCACCAACGTGCTGACGCCGGTCGCCGACGCCTTCTTTGACGGTATTCCGCTGCTGGTGTTCACCGGCCAGGTGGGCACTGGCGACTTAACCGCTGGTAAACCCGTGCGCCAATCTGGCTTTCAGGAAGTGGATACCCCGGCACTGATGAAGTCGATTACCAAGGCGCAGTTTCAGCCAAAAACCATTGCCGAACTGGTCGATGTGCTGCCCAAAGCCTGGCAGATAGCACTGGAAGGTCGTATGGGGCCGGTGTCGCTGGACTTGCCGATGGATGTTCAGCGCACCGCCTTCGACGGCATCATTACGCCGCTGGCAAGCGCAGACGCCCCGGCAGCGCCCATCGCGCCTTTTATCAGCGAGCTTTTAAGCGCCATCAACAGCGCCAAGCGTCCGGTCATTATCTGCGGTAATGGCATGGCCAATGCGCAAAACGCAAGCTTACTCAGCGCCATCCGCGACTATTGGCCTGCCCCGGTGAGCCACAGTTTGCTGGGTGTCGGCACCCTGGACAGCCATGATGCGGGCTGTCTTGGCTTTCATGGCCATACCGGCAGTCAGCTTGCAGGCAAGGCCATTGCCGAAGCGGACTTGTTGCTGGTACTGGGTTCACGGCTGGACGTGCGCCAAACCGGCACCCTTAAGGCCGACTTCGCCAAACAGGCGCGTATTTTCCGGATTGATTTTGATCCCAATGAACTCGAACACAGCCGCATAGCCCATCACAGTGCCCTGTGCGCAGCCCTTGAGCCTGCACTGGCAGCGCTGAAGCAAGCCCTTGCTCACAGTGCAAGCCCGGACCTTGGCCCCTGGCTTTCGCAAATTAACGACTGGCGCGCCAGCTTGCCATGGCCCTATCCCGAATTTCCGGGCGCGGCGCCCAAGGCCATTTTGGAATATCTCAGCGACCATTTGCCGCAGGAAATCATAGTTACCACAGGTGTTGGCGCGCATCAGCATTGGGTTGCCAGACACTTCCGCTTTGCGCTGCCAGCCCGCCGCCTGATGACATCTGCCGGCCACGGCACCATGGGCTACGACCTGCCAAGCGCCATTGGCGCTGCCATACACTCGCCAGAATCATGCGTCTTGTGTGTTGCCGGTGATGGCTCAATTCAGATGAATATTCAAGAGCTTGGCATGATTGCTGAGCTGGGGCTCAAGCTGAAAATCCTGGTGCTGGATAACCACAGGCTGGGTCTGGTGTCCCAGTTTCAACTGATGAACTGGGAAACCGACACCGCCTGTGGCAACAAGCAGTCGCCGGATTTTGCCACCATCGCCAAAGGCTATGGCATCAAGGCGCTGCACTGCGGCATAGATGAGCCGCTAAAGCCCGCTCTGGACAGCTTTATTGAAGCCTCTGGGCCTGTGCTTTTACACCTTGAAATCGATAAAGGTCACGACGTGTTGCCAATGCTGCTGGGCGGCCAGCAGACAGACAAGATGTGGCCCTATTTCGACATGCAGGGTAATCCCTGCAAGGGGAGCGTGGATGAATAAACTGGTACTTATCACCGGCGGCAGCAGAGGCATTGGCGCCGGTTTGGTCAAAGCCTTTGCCGATGCAGGCTACAGTGTTGCCCTCACCTACTGCCGTGGCAAAGAAAAGGCCGAGGCATTGGCCGCAACCTTAGGCGACAAGGTTGCGGCATTCGCGCTGGATCAAGCAGATCCAGCCAGTATCCGAGAGTGTATTCAGGCCATTGAAGCGCACTTTTGCAAAAGCATCGATGTGCTTATCAACAATGGTGCCATCGCCCAGGAAAAGCCCTTTGCCGATATCAGTGCCGATGACTTCAGCCAGATGCTGAACACCAACCTGCGGGGCCCTTTCCTGCTGGCACAGGCCTGTATTCCCGCCATGCAACAGCAGCAGTTTGGCCGGATCATTAATATCGGCTCCATCGGCGGTCAATGGGGTGGCTTTAATCAGGTACATTACGCCGCCGCCAAGGCGGGCCTGATTAACCTGGGGCAGTCGATCGCCAAGATTTATTCCCGTGATGGCATTCGCGCCAACACCATTTCGATTGGCCTGGTGGCCACTGAGATGACCGAGCATGAGCTGAGCACCGAAGCCGGTAAGCAAAAGGCCGCTGCCATTCCCGTGGGGCGTGTAGGCACAGTGGACGATATTGCCCCGCTGGCGCTGTTTTTGGCGTCCACCCAGAGCGACTACCTCAGCGGTCAAACCCTCAATGCCAACGGCGGCATGTATTTCGGTTAAGGAACTTCCATGAAAAGACATTGTTTTCTTTGCCAATCGGCCACCGAGGTGGTGTTCTCCACAACCTGGGTATTGCCGGGGTTGCTGCCAAGGGAAATAGGCTTTTCGGTCTGCCCGGAGTGCGGCTCAGTGTGCCAAAGTCCATCGGTAAGCTTTGATGAGATGATGACTTTTTACAGCTCAATGGCGGTGTATACCAATCCGGGCAGAGCGGAAAAGCCCACCGATGCCAAGGTGAGGGATCTGGATGAGCAAATCCGTTTTATCCGCCGCGGCATTGGCCACCTGCCACAATCGGCGCTGCAAATTGGCAGCTCCGATGGCTATACCCTGTCACGCTTTCGTGATGCCGGTGTCAGCCGGGTGCTTGGGGTCGAGCCGGGCACCGCATCGGTGGAGCTGGCCAAACGCCTGTACCAAATTGACTGTATTCATGGCAGTGCGGAAGACTTCCACACAGACGAGCAGTTCGAGCTGATTATTCTGACCCACGTACTTGAGCATCTGTATCAGCCACAGGACACACTGAAAAAGTGCCGCAGCCTGCAGCAGCAAGCAGAAGAGGCGTTTATTTACGTTGAAGTGCCGCTGATGGCAAAGCCTGCCAGCCTGTGCCCCGGCTTTTTCTCCTTTGAACACATCAACTACTACACCCGCGATAACCTCGTGCGAAGTCTGGCCGAAGCCGGTTACTCGGTGGTGTCCCTGGTTGAGCATTACAACAGCAATCTGTCACCTATCATTGGTGTGCTGGCAAGTACCCGCCGGCAGGATCACTGTGATGATTTCCATGCCGAAATCAGCCGTAATCGCGCCATTCTCAATGAATACCGCGCCAAGGAAGTGGCCTATTGGCAGGGGTGTCTGGATGCGATTTTGCCTGCGCTGAAACAAAGCAAGCGCATATTCCTGTGGGGCGCAGGTATACACACCAGCCAAATCGTCGCCAACACCAACTTAATTACCCAATGCACCATTGCCGGGCTCACTGATACATCCAATCTCAAGTGGGGACTCAGGCAGGGTGACTGGCTGTGTCAGGCGCCTGACAGTATCGACTGGCAACAGGGCGACTGCGTGCTTATATCATCTTATGCCAGTGAAAAAGAAATTTTTGATGCACTGCAATGGCTTAGAGACAAAGGCGTGACCACTTTACGACTTCACAACGTTGACGACACCCGGACACATTGATGACAAAACATCTCCTGATTGTGGGCGCAGGCATCGAAGCCTGTGAGGGCATAAAAATCGCCAAAGACATGGGGCTCAAGCTTATTGTCGCCGATGGCAATCCGGCGGCGCCCGGCCTTGCCATGGCCGACTGGCAAATTATCGCCAGCACCTACGATGGTGCGGCCATATTGGAGGCCGTACGCCGCCTTCAGGATGACGGCGTTGCCGTGCACGGTGCTATCGCCATGTGCGCCGATGTCCCCTTGAGCGTAGCCACAGTCACCCATGCCCTTGGTTTGCCCGGTTTGTCGTTGGAGTCTGCGTTTTGGGTGTCTGACAAACTGGCGATGAAAACAAGGTTAGCCGCCGAAGGTATTCCCATTCCCCGCTTCGCCGATGTAACTGATATTGCAAAGCTTAAGTCCCGCGCCCGCGAAATTGGCTTTCCACTGATAATCAAACCCGTGGACAGTCGCGGCGCCCGGGGCGTGCAGCTTATCGACCATGAAGCCACGCTGGAAGATGCCTGGGCGGCGGCGGCCAAAGAGTCCCCCACCGCCAGGGTGATGCTGGAAGAGTACCTCACAGGCCCGCAATTCAGCACCGAAACTCTGATTGATGACGGCAAGTGCTACACCCTTGGCTTTGCCGATCGCAATTACGAGTGGCTGCCACGCACCAAGCCATTCATTATCGAAAACGGCGGCGATGCGCCAACCGGCGAGAGCGCTGCGGTCAAAGCCGAGGTGATTGCCACCGTCGAGCGGGCGGCGGCAGCCCTTGGAATTCACCAAGGGGTTGCCAAGGGCGATATGGTGTACACCCAAGACGGCGCCAAGGTTATCGAAATCGCGGGACGCCTGTCGGGGGGCTTTTTCTCCACCACCCAAATCCCACTGGCGACCGGGGTGAACTTTATTGAAAAAGCCATCAAGCTGGCCTTGGGTGAGACACTTACCCCAGAGGAAGTGACCCCCATTCGCGAGCAGGCTGTTGCTATCCGCTACCTTGACCTGCCAAGCGGCACGGTTGCGGCAATTGAGGGCCTGGATGACGCCGCCAGCGCAGCCGGAGTGAGCTTACTCAAGGTCTTTATTGGACCGGGCGCTAAAGTAGAAACACTGTCAAATCATACCCAAAGAGCAGGCTTTGCCATTGCCGTTGCCGATACCAAGGCACAGGCTATTGCCCGGGCCAATGACGCCCTTGACCGTATACGCGTCAGCTTCAGGAACGACTAAGCATGGCCACTGCGCTCTATACCGTATTTCACTTAAACCTGGCCTTCTCTTCCATCGAAGTGGAGCAGCATGGCGACGTGGTTAAACACTGCTATTGGCCTTTGCTGCAACTTGCCGAGGCCGGGGTTCCGATTGGCATTGAGATGACGGCTTACACCCTGGAAGCCGTCAATCACCTGGACCCGGATTGGGTTGGCAAATTTAAGCAGCTGATTGCCGAAGGTAAATGCGAGCTGGTTGCCAGTGGTGACAGCCAGATTATCGGCCCGTTAATTCCGGCAGAAGTGAACCATGCCAACCTGCGTTTGGGCCAGGATGCCTATCACCGGCTTGTGGGCGTGAGGCCAGGCATCGCTTATCTTAACGAACAGGCGGTGTCTGCCGGGCTGCTCGATGTCTATATCGACGAAGGCTTCGAGGCTGTGGTGGTAGAGTGGGATAACCCCTTTTCGCATAATCCCGACTGGTCAAAAGACGGATTAAACCGGCCGCAAAGCCTGAAAAGCGCCAGCGGCAGAAGCATTAAAGTCATCTGGAATCACGCCATTGCGTTTCAAAAGTTCCAGCGTTATGTCCACGGTGAGCTGACGTTAGCGGATTACTTACACTATTTGGTAAAAGTGCTCAGACCCGACATGCTGGCGTTTCCGGTCTATGGCAGTGATGCCGAAGTATTTGATTTCCGCCCCGGCCGTTATCAAACCGAAGCCGCACAGGTCAGTGGCGAGTGGCAACGCATAGCGACGCTTTTCAACGCGCTGAACAGCATGAGCGAGTACCAATGGCGCTTGCCTTCCAGCTTGCTCGCGTTTTGGCAACCAGATGAGCCCCTGAGCCTGACCAATGCCGAGCACCCTGTCTCGGTGAAAAAACAGGCCAAGTACAATATCAGCCGCTGGGGCCTCAGCGGCCGCAACGACCTCTTGCTCAACAGCCACTGCTACCGCGCGCTGGCCAGGCTCCAACACAGCCCGCACGCCTCGGATAACGAGTGGCGAAACCTGTGCCGGATGTGGGCCAGCGATTTACGCACTCACCTCACCCAGACGCGCTATAACGCCTTGCCTTTGACAGCGGTCGCCGCTAAGGCACCGCAGTTTAGCCCCTGGCAAGACACTGCCGCGGTGGACATTCACTACGATACTGAGCGCAGACGCCTGCATATCCGTACAGCCTCGGTGCAGCTGAGCCTTAACGGCAACCGTGGCCTTGCCATCGACCAACTGGCGTTTTTATCCCACGACTTTGAGCCGGTCATAGGCACCCTCTCCCACGGCCATTTCGACCATATCAGTTATGGGGCAGACTTTTACTCCAACCATTTGCTGCTGGAGCGTTTTCGTGACCGGGACAGGGTCGCGGATCTGAACCGGGTCAGCTTTGAACTGGCCCGGCAAGATGGCTATCCGGTGGTGTATTGCCGTCAAACGCTTAAGAGTGGCGCCATCATCAAATGGTATCGTATTGAGGAAGAAGCGGTTCAAACTGGCGTATATTTCGAAGATAAGCAGCGGCCGGAAGCCTCGGTAAGGCTTGGGTTTATCACCCTGCTGAACTGCGCCGAGCGCGCCTGGTATCACACCAAGCTCGGTGGCAATCACAATGAAACCTTTCACATCCGCGCGGATATGGATCAGGGCGCCCCGGTTTCGTCTATCGTTTCGGCATCCAGTGCCCTGGGGGCAACAGATGGCCATATCCGCTTTGGCACCGGCAAACTCGGCGTGAGCCTTAGCTGGGACCCGGCCAGGTGCGCCGCCCTGCCCATGGTATCCAGCAAGCAGATTGATGAAGAGTATCTTAACCGGCTGTGGTTCTCACTGGCGGAAGCGGACGAAACCCTGAAACAGGGTGGAAGCCTGCTGGATTTCAGTATCTGTATCCAACCTGTGAGGCTAAGTTAATGTCAAAGACCCTCGCCATTATTGGTGCTCGCCTTAACTCAAGCCGCCTCCCCGGCAAGCATCTGTTACCCCTGCCAGCCGATGCCACAGGCAACAGCAAGCCCATGATAGGTCACCTGCTTGCAAGGCTCAGTGCCTGTAAAAAGCTGGGTAGCATTGAACTTGCCACCACAGCCGATGACTATAACGCCCCCTTGGTGGATTGGGCTTCTGAAAATCACCTCCAGTGCCAGCCTTTTGGAGGCGATGTGAACGACTTGATGGGCCGGCTCGATGTGATTATTCAAAGGCATCAACCCGACTATATCCTGTATATCTGCGGTGACTGTCCACTGATAGACCCTGAGTTTATCGATCATGCCCTGACGCAGTTACAGGCGTCGATGAGCGACACTATCTGTCTGCATCCGGGTGTGAACAGCTTGCATGAAGGCATGGGTTTTTACAGCAAGAATGGCTGGGATAAGTTGATGGCGGTCAGCCAGTGCGCCATGTCCCGCGAGCACGTAGGTTATGGCGATAAACTAACGCAGGTTCTGGATACACTGGCAATCGATGACAGTGCGGATTACTCCTTGGTTAAACACAGAATTTCTGTTGATACCCAGGCAGATTATCGTTTCATGGCTGAAGTTTACCAACGCTGGTATAGCACTCATGCAGCTGACTCCGTTGTTAGTCTGCAGTGGGTACAACAGTTGCTTTTGGAAGAGCCGGCGCTGCGACAAATCAATATGCATGTTCAGCAAAAGCGCCCCGATAAAGACTACGCCAAAATCAGTTTGTACTGTCATCTGAGTTCGGCCATCGGCTTGGGTCATCTCAAGCGTTGTGTCCTGATTGCACAGGCGCTGCAGGAGCAATTGGGAACAGGCACAGATATCTTTGTCATTGGCGAGCGCCGAGAGCTGCCCTGGCTCAGCACGAACGTCCATTGGCTTGAAAACGACTTACAGCTGTTTGCCAAACTAAAAGCGGACACAAATAGTTTGGTGATATTGGACTTCCACCCCAACTTCATCGACGAAGCAGCCTTGATTGATAGCTGCAAGCAAGTGAAACAGCGGGGGGCCGCGATTGTGGCGATGGATAAGATGTCTTCCTTACTTCCCTGTGCAGATCTGCTGTTCGTTCCCAGCTTTTTTACCCGTCTTGATGATGCCAAAGTCAGTTTCGGTTGGGATCACTACTTATTTGATGGCATCAGCCAAGAGCCTAAAGAAGATTTGGTATTGTTTTTATCAGGCGGGAGCGATGCACTTGGATTTGGCCAATCTCTTCCAGCTGAATTACACAAGATTTTGCGCCCCGAATGGCGGTACGTCTGGGTTCAAGGTCCACTGGCCCCCACGCCGGAATTGGCCGGTATTGAGCAAATTGAACTCATGTTCAATCCCCCAAAGCTGGCAAAGCTGATTGCCAAAGCCAAAATCATAGTCACTTGCTATGGCCTGTCTTTGTTCGAGTCGATGGCCAGCGGCGCCGCAGTCATTCTGCTGCCGGTACAGCACCTGTGCGAGGCTGATGAGTTAGCCGGCTTGGCCGAAACCCAATCATGTCTTATCAGTCACACTCCGGAAGAGGCCGCGCAGTTACTGGCCACACTGCAATCATCCCCCATCCAGATAGACACGCTGTCCATGAAAGCTGGCTCACTTTTTGCTGGTTCGAATGGTATGTCAATTTTGATTCAAGCAATCAAAAAGCTTCTGCCAATCAGCCAACACAGCTAAGGATTAATTATGTTCATTCTGGTAACTACTCCCGTGGGCCGAACAGAGTTGGGTGAGCAAATAGACTATTTTCCAAGCCGATGGAGCGGAAGTTCGGGGCAGTACAAAGTCACAACCTTCTTCCCGTTTAATTTGGCCTATCTTACGTCAATGCTGAAAAGAGACACCGGGCATCAAGTTCGCTTTGTCGACATGAATTACTATGGCGTTGACAGCGATGAGTATCTTTCTATTGTTAATCAGCTTAAGCCCGATATCCTCATCGTAGAAATTGACTCCATCATCTATCGCAAGCAGATGGCCATCTTCCGCACATTGAAGCTGGCACATCCCACGCTGAAAATTATTGCCTGTGGTCCTCAGGTTTCGGCCTCTCCGACAGATGCATTGGCAAACGGGGTGGATTTTGTCGCCACAGGTGAGTTTGAAGAATCCATCACTGAACTCATTAACGCTGACTTTGCAACGGATGTGGAAGGCATTTATCCAAATGGCCGAAGAAAGTTACTCGATGTTAATTCGCTGCCATTTCCCGAGGATGAAGATGTTAGCCGCCGGAATTATTGTCGCTTATACGGCTCTGAATACAACGAAGTTGAAATGTGGGTCACTCGCGGCTGCCCAGTTATGTGTAATTTTTGCGTCGTGGCCAACGTGTACTACGGAAAGCCCAATCACAGAACCAGAAGCCTTGACAATGTGATAGCGGAAATCAAATACCTGCAGAAAAGCATACCGGATCTGCAAGGCATTTTCTTCAACGAAGAAGCACATACAATCAATCGAAACTACTTACGGGATCTATGCCGACGCCTGATAGAAGAAGGATTGAATAAAACCCTCAAATTCAATTGCATGGGCAATTATGACACCCTCGACACTGAGACGCTTAAGTTAATGAAAGAGGCGGGTTATTACAAAGTTCGTATCGGCTTGGAGAGTCTTGATGAGTCTGTGATGCAGCACATATCAAAATTCCGCTCCAAAAGTAATGTCAGCCGCCTTTTGGATGTATTGCATGACTGCAGAGCACTGGGGATTAAAGTCTACGGTACCATGTCAGTCGGCACCGTCGGCGCGAACTATGATTCCGATATCGAATCGTTAAACACGATAGAGAAGTTACATGCCGAGGGTTATATACAGGAGTTTTCCCTGTCAATAAACACGCCGCTTCAGGGCACACCATTCTTCGACAAGGCAAAGGAAGAAAACTGGCTTATCGCTACCTCATCGGATTACGACGGCAGTTATGGCTCCATGGTGGAATTACCTGAGTACCCGGCGGCCCTGGTGAATAAAGCCTTTGAGTATGGCTCCCAAATACGGGCACGTATTAACCAGAAAAATCAAGAAAATGGTGTGCATTACTCATCCTATGACCGCCAATGGTGTGCTCCGGTTTACGCCACCTCCAGTCGCAAGGAAGGTACAGGAATACTCTAATGACGCCGATACTCAGCATTTGCATTCCAAACTTCAATCATGGGCAAGTACTTGGGCAAACGCTTGACGCGGTGTTCTGCCAGGATCTCAATGGCGTAGAGGTTTTAGTATCCGACAATGCCTCCAACGATAACAGCATGAACGAGATCAATCGTTTCAGCGACCATCCTCAATTAAGGGTATTTCGCCAACCATCCACCATTCCGATGGCCGAAAATTGGAATTACCTGGTGAAATCTGCCAATACCCCCTGGATTATTGTGCTGTGTTCGGATGATATTTTACTGCCGGGTAGCCTCGCCAGGTTGATAAAGGCTGCACAGTCCCAGGATGCACAAGCCGTTTTTTTTGAGTATGACTTTCTCATCAATCAGCAACGGGTAGACAAAGTCCCCTTTTATCAGTCAAGCGCACTGATCCCGGGCATGCGACAGGCTGAAATTTTTCTAAAAGGAAATAACTTCCCTTTATCGGCGTGTATGTTCAGGCGAGACTTGATCCAACAGATATCCTGGTTCGATGAGAGCAAACACTTTTGTACCGACTGGCATGCATGGTTAAACATGAGTGCCATTGCAAAGCAGGTTCTGTATATCGATGAGCCTTTGTTACTGTATCGTCATCATGCAGCAAACGAAACCAACAGATGTGTTCGGGATTTACTCGCACTGGAAGAAGTGATTGCAATGAAGGACGAGTTTATTTCCAGACAGGAGATAACTAACAGAAGCATACTTTGGGGAGCCTGCTCGAATAACCTTAAACTTGCCGTACTCTACACCAATCAAATGGCTGAAAAAGGCTTCTCAAATGCCGCCGAGCATTATAGAGGTCAAGCATCGGAGCTCGAGCAACAGTTGGTAAAACTTGGCCCCTCGCCCAATAGCATTGCAGCAGGAGCCCCTTATCCTTTGCCCGAACAAGCCGAGCCCGTTAAATCAGCAAATCTCTGCCTCAGGTAGTCCTCCAGTCGATATTGCGGATGCCAACCAGGAAGAGTTTGAATCGAGCTGTCCGCAGGTTGGGATATCTCAATGCCCGAAGTTTGTGCGCTGAAATTCATCTGAATTGGATAGCCCAGCTCTGAGAATAAAGCCGATAATTCGTCAAAGCCGTAAAGGTGTTCTTGCCTGACTTTGTACGTCAGAAAGGGCAGTTGTGTTTGCGCTTCCAACAAACCAATAATCGCACTGACCACATCCCTTACATCTGTGAGCGCAAAACGCTTTCCAGGGTCACCAAGGTTGGCTGGCATACCGGTGAAGGCCTGCTGGATTAGATAATCAACCAGTTTTCCTCTGGGGTCCTGCGGACCGTAAGTGGATGACAATACCAATTGATAAACTTCGAGTTTTTCTCTGTTCCGAAAGTAGTCCAGATACACTGCCAGCGCTTGTTTACTGGCACTGTAGTAATCGATCGGTGAGTTATGCTGCTGATTGCCAAACTGCCAGAAGCTGCCGGTTACAATGAATTTCACATCGGCCTGTGTGGCCGCCCAGTTCAATAACCTCAGCGGCAGCAGGATATTGGCATTGAGTCCAACACCTCTCGCCTCTGCGCCATAGGCTGCAGCCAAATGCACCACAGCGTCGGGAGAAAACTCAGACAATCTTGCTTCAAGATTGGGGCAATCAAACGCCAGTCCATCCCGGGACGCTTGCCGCTGTATCGGCAACACCTCGAAGCCCCGGGACCTGACCGCTCTGACCAGGTGACGCCCCAGAAAACCGCTGGCACCAGTGACAACCACGCGTTTAGACAATGAACCTCCGGGTGAGCTCTGCTACCGTGTCTGCAACATATTCCAGCATACCCCGGTTCAGTCCGGGATGAACCCCAAGCCAAAAGGTGTTGTTCATCACTTCATCGGTGTGCTCCAGGTTACCAACAACACGGTAATTGACAACTTTGAAATATGGCTGCTTGGTCAGGTTTCCTGCAAACAGTAATCTCGTGCCAATTTTTGCCTCCTCAAGCGCCTTCACAAATTCCTGACGACGACCGGCGAGCGCCCCCTTCAATGTAATGGGGATCCCAAACCAGGAAGGATCGGCGTCCGCCGTGGCTTTACACACTTCAATTTCGGCAATAGAAGACAGCCTTTGTTCGAGAAACAAAAAGTGTTGTCGGCGGGCCTCACAAAATGCGTCCAACTTATCCAACTGAGCCAATCCGCAGGCTGCCTGCATATCGGTGATTTTTAAGTTGTAGCCCATATGGCTGTAGATGTACTTGTGATCGTAACCATGGGGAAGCTCCCCCAACTGCCAGTCAAATCGCCGCTTACAGCTATTGTCGGCTCCCGGCGCACAATAACAGTCACGCCCCCAATCACGGAAAGATTCGACTATTTTGGCGAGCTTTTTTGAACGGGTAAAAACCGCCCCGCCCTCACCCATGGTGATATGATGCGCCGGATAAAAGCTGAGGGTGGCCAAATCACCAAAGGTTCCCACATGCCGCCCTTGATATTGACTCCCCAGCGCATCACAGCAGTCTTCAATAAGCCATAAATCATGCTGCTGACAAAAACGACTCACGGCAGCCAAATCAAAAGGATTTCCCAAGGTATGGGCAACCATTACCGCCTTGGTTTTGGGGCTTAATGCCTGTTCCAGCTGGCTAACGTCAATATTCAAGGTTTGCGGGCAAATATCGACAAACACAGGTACGGCGTTATTTTGGACAATGGGATTCACGGTTGTGGGAAACCCGGCGGCAACTGTAATCACTTCGTCACCGGGAACAATAGCCCTATCACCCAGTTTGGGGGACGTGAGTGCGGAAAATGCCAATAAATTTGCAGCCGAGCCTGATGATGTAGTCAAAAGGTGTTCAACACCAATCCATTCAGCGAGGCGCTGCTGGAATGCGTCATTGAAACGCCCCGTGGTTAACCAACCATCGAGACAAGCCTCGACCATGGCGCTTATTTCATCGCCGTCCAAGGTTTTACCTGATACGGGTATGTAATTTTCACCGCCGATAAACAGCCGTTGCTGATATTTAACCTCGGCGTATTCCCGCGTCAGAGCCAGTATCTGCTGCTGTAAATCATCCAACCGACGCATTCAGTGTGCCCTCATTCGCAAGATAGTCTGCTATTTGTTTTTCGGTGAGGATCTTCGGGTCTTGGTTGTCGGCAACCCCGACATACCACTCGAGTACTTTGTGGATGGTAACATCCAACGGCCAGCGAGGAGTCCACTGCAGCTCCCTTCTCGACTTACTGCTATCCAATAACAGCACCTGCGTTTCATTAAAGCCCAGTTGCTGTTTTTCAGACTGAAACCCAAGCCCCATCTCGGCATAACAGCGAGCAACCAGCTCGCCGACACTGCATGCATCCTCTGTCGCAGGGCCGAAATTCCATGGACCTGAGTAAGCATCGGGTTGGCGATACAAGTTTTCAGCGAGTAGCAGGTAACCATAAAGTGCATCCAGCACATGCTGCCAGGGGCGCACCGCTGTGGGATTACGCAGGGCTACCGGCTGATCACGCAAAATCGCGGCTACGGTATCGGGCACAATGCGATTCGCAGCATAATCACCACCACCGATAACGTTTCCAGCTCTTGCCGATGCCAGACCGATTAACGGCTGTTTGGAGAAGTAAGACGCATGGTAGGACTCAACCACCATTTCGCAACCGGCTTTAGAACAGGAGTAAGGGTCGAAACCGCCCAGGGGATCGGATTCAACAAATCCTTTTGCATCATGCTGCGGCTTGTAGCATTTGTCTGAACTGATGACGACGATGGCTAATTGGGAGTCCCAGCTTCGAAAGTTTTCCAGCAATCTGGCCGTGCCAAGAATATTGGTTTCCAGCGTCAGCAGCGGAAATTTATACCCTTCAGACACCAAGGGTTGGGCCGCAAGATGAAAAACCACATCGGGCCTCACGCGTTGTACACGCAGGCGCAGTCGATTCTCATCGTTGATATCACCCAGCTCATGGTCACAAACCGAAGCCAATGACGCCAGGTCGAACAGGCCACCTGACTCCACCTTATCGGAATAGCCGAACACCTGCGCGCCACACCCATGCAGCAGTAGGGTGAGCCAACTTCCTTTAAAGCCAGTGTGTCCAGTAACTAAAACCCGTTTTCCTTGCCAGAAATTGCCTTTCATCTACCAAATCTTCCATGGTGCCTTGCCCGAGTTCCACAAGGTTTCCAAATGCAGTTTATCTCTAAGCGTATCAACGGGTTGCCAAAAGCCGTTATGAACATAGGCCATCAACTCGCCGCACTCGGTTAAATGGCGAAGCGGTTCTTGCTCCCACGAGGTGTTATCGCCGTCGATATACTGCAACACCTTAGGTGACAGAATAAAAAAGCCGCCATTAATCCTTCCGCCTTCATTCGCTGGCTTTTCATCGAATTTGGTCACCTTGTCCCCCTCCAGCGTTAAGCCACCAAAACGGGGCGGAGGCACAACAGCGGTCAAGGTCGCCAGTTTTTTGTGGTCTCGATGAAAACTGATGGCGGCGCCGATGTCGACATCTGCAAGGCCATCACCATAGGTCATGCAAAACGCCTCATCTTCGCTAACCAATTCGCGAATTTTCTTAAGTCGACCACCGGTCATGGTGTCTATGCCGGTATCGACCAGGGTGACACGCCAGGGGACTGGCGCATTATCGTGAATGATGCGTTCACCGGTAGCGAAATCCAGCGTGAGATCGCAGCCAAGTAAGTGGTAATTGTTGAAGTACTGCTTGATAACCTCAGATTTATAACCGCACAGTATGATGAATTCATTCAACCCATGTGCTGAATAGATTTTCATTATGTGCCATAACAAAGGTTTACCACCTATTTCCACCATGGGCTTAGGTCGAATAGCCGTTTCTTCACTTAAGCGGGTGCCAAAGCCCCCCGCTAAAATAACCACCTTCATAAGCTCTCCATACTAAATAACTCGCGCAATTTGCGAACATATGTAATCCCTTTCCACATCGGACAATGTTGGAAAAAGCGGGAGCGTCAATATCGCTTTATAGAAGTGTTCAGCGTTCGGGAAGTCACCTTCCTTAAATCCCAAGCCCATGTAAAACGGCTGTAAGTGCACCGGGAAGTAATGAACGTGTACCTGGATCCCTTGCTGGCGAAGCTGGTCAAACAACGCGCGGCGCTTTTCGGGCTGTTGCAGGCGAACAACATAGAGGTGTCGGCCGCTGATGCTGTTATCCAGCGGCCTAACTATCGAAAGTGGCAGCGGCGCAAGTGCACTGTCGTAGTGCTCACTGATGCGATTTCTGTGGCTCACGAACTCATCAAGCCTGGTCATTTGTGACAGCCCAAGCGCGGCCTGAAGCTCAGTCATCCGATAATTAAAACCAAGCTGGTGCTGCTCGTAATACCAACCGCCTTCGTCAGGGCGATGTAACTGCGATGCATCGCGGGTCACACCATGGCTTCGAAGTGCGGCCATGTTTTGCGCAAGTGCTTCACTGTTGGTCAGTGCCATCCCGCCCTCGGCACTGGTGATAATTTTCACCGGATGAAAGCTGAAGATAGTGATGTCGCTGTAATAGCCGCTGCCAATCTTATGGCCGTGAAAACTGCCGCCAATGGCGTGGGAGGCATCTTCAATCAGCTTGAAGCCATACTCTTTGGCAAGTGCTGCAATGGCTTCCATATCGCAGCTATGGCCGCACAGATGCACAGGAATAACCACTTTTGGCAACTTGCCATTGGCGTAGGCATCAATCAGTTTTTGTTCCAGTGCTTTGGGGCACATGTTGCCTGTGGCTGCGTCCACATCAACAAAATCGATATCGGCACCGCAGTAAAGTGCGCAGTTGGCAGAAGCAACGAAGGTGATGGGCGAGGTCCACACCACATCGCCTGGACCAACGCCCAGCGCCAGACAGGCAAGGTGCAGCGCCGAGGTGGCGCTGTTAACCGCCACCGCATATTTAGCACCAGTGTAGTCACACACTGCCCGTTCGAACGCAGGCACCTTAGGGCCCTGGGTCAACCAATCAGACTGAAGCACTTCAACAACAGCATCGATATCAGCCTGGTTTAAATCCTGTTTGCCGTAGGGGATCATGCCTTGGCATCCAGTTCGATAATCTCGTCCACGGTCAAAAAGTGTGGGTTGGTTCCAGAGTTATATTCAAAGCCCATCTCGACCGGCTTACCTTTTTCACCAAGGGCGTTGGTACAAAAATCAGATTCACGGCCAAAGAATTTAATGCTGGGGGTGATAACGAAGTGGTCGTCAAATTCGAGGGTGTGATGGGAATCGTCGGCAGGACACATGATTTCATGCATTTTCTCCCCCGGACGGATCCCTATGATGTCCTGCTTAAGCTCAGGCGCGTAAGCACTGGCCAGATCGGTAATACGAATCGAGGGGATCTTGGGCACGAACAGCTCACCGCCCTGCATCCTGGCAAAATTTTTCAGAACAAAATCAACCCCATCCTGCAGAGTGATCCAGAAGCGGGTCATATCCGGATGAGTAATGGGCAAGGAATCGACGCCATCGGCAATCAGTTTTTTAAACAGGGGCACCACCGAACCACGGGAGCCAACCACGTTGCCATACCGCACCGCCGAGAAACGGGTTTTGCCCCCGCCGGTGATATTGTTGGCGGCGATAAAAAGCTTGTCCGATGCCAGCTTGGTCGCACCATATAAATTAATGGGGTTAGCGGCCTTATCGGTCGACAGCGCTATGACCTTGCTGACCTGATTGGCAATGGATGCCCGGATAACATTTTCGGCACCATGGATATTGGTTTTGATGCATTCCATGGGGTTGTATTCAGCAGCAGGCACCTGCTTCATGGCTGCCGCGTGGATAACAAAATCGACGTCCTTGAAGGCATACATCAAGCGGTCGGCATCCCGCACATCGCCGATGAAGTAACGCATGCAGGGTTCATTGAAAATCTGCTGCATTTCGTACTGTTTCAGCTCATCGCGGGAATAAATGATCAGGCGTTTGGGTTTATACCGTGCCAACAAGGTTTGCACGTACTTGCGGCCGAAGGAGCCGGTACCACCGGTGATGAGTATTGATTTGTTATTAAACATCCTTTCCCCCTGCCAACCAAAACCTTGATATTCTAGTAAAATTCAAGCTATTAGTTGAAAGCATAATCTGACAGACATAAAAGTCCAGCGCTATGACACGTCTTTGCTGTAACCGTTCACGCATCAAACAAACAATGCTTAGCAAAAAGTGATCCATAGATAAAAGTGTCATGTTTTTCTGATAGTTGATGGTATAAGGATTGCATTAACTGCACAGGTTAAGCACTAACACGCGCTTCACTAGTCACGGTTTACCCAAAAAGACAAAGTTTTGACGCTGCGCCCACACAGGCAGGAGAGCACATGACAGACGCCACCACCCTACAACCCATTTTTGCTGTCAGTCCCTTTGGGGAAGCCTACCTGCCCTCAATTAACCGCCGTCAGTTTGAGTCGGTTCGCTCAGCAGCGCTGTACAAAGACGCCTATCCTGAGCTGTTCAGCAAAGAAAATCATTTGCATGTCTTAGTGGGAATGGACTCGGGACTCCTGGCCAATTACGTCATGGAAGGCCCGCTTCCAAAAGGCAGCCGCTACCTGTTTGTAGAACTTGATGAAGTGCTGGCGCTGCTGAATGTGGAAATTCCGCTGGCCCTGCAGGAAAAGGTTGAGGTGCTGCCCTTAAGCGCCTTCTGCGAACGGGTAAGTGAAGGGGTCTATCCGGTGTACTTCACTAAAAAGTCCACCAGCTTACATCGCTCCCAAGGCGCAAAAATGGCGTTTTTACCCGACTACATCAAGCTGTGTACTGTGGTTGAAAAGCGCATGGATTTAGAGACCTTCAATCAATCCATTGGCCTTACACAAAAAATATTTGCCAAGCGAACCCTTGAAAACGCCTCCGACTGCCGCATTCCAGCAGCTCACCTTGAGGGGCGATTTAGTGACAAAGATTGTGTGATCCTGGCCGGTGGCCCGTCTCTGGACAGGCATATCGAGTGGGTCAAGCAGCATCAGCACTGCCTCACCATTTTTGCCGTATCCAGGATCAGCAAAAATCTGCTGGCCCATCAACTCACGCCAGACGTGGTGCTCTCTGTCGACCCGCAGGAAGTCAGCTTTGATCTCAGTAAAGACATGCTGCACCTGGACGAAAAAGCCCTCTTCGTTCACAGCACCTATGTTGAGCCGCGGCTGTTATCCCAGTGGCATGGCCATGCGCTTTACATGGGAGCAAGACTGCCGTGGCAGGAAGAGCCAAATATCGACACCCAAGGCCCGACGGTCACCAACGCGGCGCTGCATTTAGCCTTGAAAATGGGCTTTAAGCGGATATTCCTGCTCGGGATGGACCTGTGTTTTTCGAGCAGCGGCTTCACCCACGCCAGTGGCAGTTACGAAGCGGCAGCTGGCCCCAACCTCACCATTGTCGGGGAATGGGTAAAAACCTATGGCGGCGAAGATGCCGAAACCTCCATGCAGCTGCTGTATGCACTGCAAGCGCTGGAAGAAGAGGCAAAACACTGCTCGTCACATCAAGAGATCATCAACCTGTCGAACACCGCCGCTGTTGCAAAGGGAATTTCGTTCCAGGCACCGGAAAGCATTTCAGGGCTGACACCGGCCGGGGACAAGACCACCACGCTTCACCGATTGGTATGCAGCTATCCAGGCGATGGCCAAAACGCGTTTCTTGCCAGGGTTCACTCCGAGCTCACTCAAGCCAGCCAGGCATTCCGTGAAATCGCAATGCTGGCCGAAGAAGCCCACAATCACAGTAAAAAGCTGGCACTGGCAATTCAGAAAAAAGGCCACAGCAGTGACTATTTTCAAAGCCTGCAAAAACGTATCGACAGCATTGAGAGCACACTGCTTGGCAAGTATCGGGTTTTGGCGCATTTCATTAAGTTTTTTGGATTCTCAGAATTCACGTCCTTCCTCACCCCGGCCCAAAGCAGTGAATGGCAGCAGGATGCTGTCTATAAAATGAGTCAGGATTATTACCGCGCCTTTAAAGTCAATGCCGACATGCTCATCGGTTTATGTAACGAGGCCCTTGCCAAGAACCAACTGCGATTGGATGAAATAGTGCCCGGTGCTGATATAGCCAAACTGGCTGACGGTTGGCGCCAGTACCAGGAACCGGGGCGGGCCCAGCTTTGGCTGCGCCGTCACCCACAACCGCTGCCATCGAGCACCAACGCCCAGTTGGAGTCACTGAGTAAAGCATTTGAGGCTCAGCTCTATACGGCGCCGCCTGTGGCGAAGGAGATGAAATCAGGGCACAACTCGCTAGACAGAGTGGAGCAGAAACTCCTGCTGCTTTTTGGTGAGCGTCACATAGGCGGGCTGCAGCAGATGTCCCGCATCCTGCAAGGTTTTGCCGGCAAAGATGCGGAAGCCAAGCGGCTTTGCCAACTCGCCAAAAGCCTGGCCTTCTCCCTGAAAAATGAGTCCGGCAACGCACTTGCGGCCCTGCTTGAAATAGACGAAACCCATCTCACCGAGCGTGAATACAAGGAAATGGCTTCCTTGGGGCTTAAGGTAAAGCAGCCGGAAATCTCGCTGCTGGCACTGTCGAAACTGATTGAGTCCAGCGATGAGTATTTACCGCTTTATGCCAGTGTACTCAAGCTGACGGGTCAGTATCAGGCAGCGGCAGAAACCTACCTTGAGTACCTGAACAAATACGCCGGCGATGTGGTGACCTGGATTAAGTTTGGCCAGTTTATGCTGGAAGCCGGTGAGCGGGACATGGCCATCAGCGCCTTTCATCAGGCCGAACAGGCCGATCCGGGCAATGCGCTGGCCAAGCAGTATTTGAGCGAACTCTATCGCCAATAGTGGCTGCACCTTTGCCTGTGGGCGGCATCTGGCTATAATGCCGCCCAGCCCATGTGCTTTTCTAAGGAAAGTGCGAATAAGTCCCGTGCTTGCTCTGCGTGTGCTTAAAGTGGATAGATGCAAGGCACAGTTCGCACCTCCCCTAAATACCTTTTCCGGGCAACTTTTCGACCTAACCTTGCTACCTAACCAGGAGTGTCTTTTGCAAACCAGCCATATTCCCCTCGAGCAGTATCGTCGCAAGTGGATTTTCAACAACAAAGATTTACCCGTGAGCGACGACGACAAGGCCTGTATTTATCCGCTGGATGAAAAGAGTGCCATGCTGGTGTGGAAACAACTGGTGAGCGATAAGGCCAGTGCCTCCGAACACTTCTCCAAGGCCGACTGGGGCGGACGCCCTAAAAGCTGGGTGAAATCAGATATCTGGCAAGGCCCATGGGACAGCGAAGATCCCGCCCTGCCCGCCGTGGTAGAAGCCCATTTTGAATGGGCCGACGACACCCGGGTATTCTTTTGCTACGACAAATACCAGGCCATCGAGACCCGCTGGGATGTGTTTGTGCGCAACTGGAAGTGCTTCCTGTTTTTTGATGATGGTCCACTGCTAATCTGCGACAGCCAGCCTCAGGTTGCGCTGTTTTTGCAAGACGGCAACGTGCAGCTGGGCGTTCGCAGTTAATTCGCTTTATTTGGAGTTTTTATGAAGTCTCTACTCGCATTGCTGTTGTGCGTTCTGCCGCTTTTCGCATCCGCCAAAGAAGTGTCCGGCGTGGACCTGGCCGATTCACTGACCCAGGACAATCAGGCCTATCTGCTCAACGGCGCCGGTGTCCGCAGTAAATTCTTTATGGATTTGTACGTTGGCAGCCTGTATCTGCCTGCCAGGGCGCAAACCAGCGAGCAGGTACTGGCGCAGCAAAACGCCATTATCCAGCTAGATATTCTGTCTGGCCTGATTACCAGCGATAAGATGCGTGATGCCATCAATGAAGGCTTTGATGCTGCCACCAAAGGCAAGCAGGATGCCGCCATGAAGGCGAATATTGCCGCCTTTATGGCGCAGTTTGATGCTGAGATCAAACCCGGCGATCGCTTTGTGCTGCACACAGGCAATGATGGCGTGATTGCGGTGAAAAACGGCGTGGCCGGGCCAAAAATCGGTGATACCGACTTTGCCAAAGCCCTGCTGAATATCTGGCTTGGCGACAAACCCGCCCAAAAAAGCCTGAAGCAAGATATGCTGGGGCAATGATGGCGCTGCTATAACTCCGCTGGAATAACGCCGGAGCAATAACGCAAAAAAGGGACCAAATGGTCCCTTTTTTCATGGCAGTTGTGATTAAAAAGCCACAGAGAAAGCAATGGCGCCGGCGCCTTCGGCCGACAGGTCCTCTCGCTCGCCGCTGCCAAGTTCCATTTCACCGCCAAACATGTAGCCAGCGTAGGCATTCAGGCTCACCTTCTGCCCCAGTTGCCAGCCAAGGCGTAAAAACGACACCCATTCATCGATTTCCACCGTTTGACCATCGTCATTCAGCAGCAGACGCTGACTGCGGCGGGAGCTGCCAAGCCCAAGTTCCCATTTGGGGTTGAATCGATAACTGAGTTCAAGCCCCGCAGGCCCGCTGAATCCGGCGTCAAAGGGGTTAGCCAGGGTCAGTGAATCCGTCAGTTGCCAGCGCACCGCCAGAAATGGCAGCGCGCGGGTTTCCCCTATGTCATCCAGGTAAATCGCACCCACCCCGAGCAGATTACCATCCTCAAACCTGTGCATTGCGCTGGCCACCAGCCCCCAGCTGCGGGCATCGGACGAGGACGCAGTATCAGCCCAGGCGTATTGCAACATGGGGCTGAAACCAAACAACCAGTTACCGGTTCGATAACCAATATTCAGCGACACATTGTAGCGATTAATCGAACTCCAGGGACTGGCAGCGCCGCCAAGCAGCTTGCCATCGGCGGTGCGCCAGCTGTAATCGAGCACATCGTAGCCAAGGCCCCAGCCAACAGACCATTGGCGCGAAAGTGCATAACTGCCTTTGGCATCAAACATATACAGATTGCGGCCCAGGGTTGCATCCCCCACATCGGCCTTATCGGTAGACACCCAGGCCGCCTGCAGTGAAAAGGGAGACGGCCTGCCATCGGCCAACGCTGGCAACGCCATGCCAGCGGCAACGACAGCCAGCACTGAGACCGGACGGGTAAAGCGGTTTAATGGGTTAGCGCAGCGCATCCCTGACTCCTTGATGAATTTTCCCGCCAATACGTAGCATCAGGCGGTTTGGATCATTCCCTTGCCGCACGCAAAAACATGCTGATGGTCTCGTCGAGATAGCGGCTGCGTTCTTCGTCGCTGTCTTCAATCGGCATGCCCAGCTCAAGCCTGAGCCGACGCTCACCAAACAACATCAGACACAAACGAATGGCGGCATGGCGGGTATCGCCAAAGCGGTATTTGCCCTCGGCCTCGACCCGGCGGAAGTAGTCACTCAGCAGCGCCAGCATCACACTCGGGCCACCGGCAAAGTACAGCTTTGACACTTCAGGGTGGGTGTCGGCCTGAGACACACAGGCACGGTACACCGTCAGCGCTTCTTCACTGACAATCATGGCACCAAAGCGGGCAGCAAACTGCGTCAGCACCCGCTCGGGATGCACCACATCTGCCAGCATGTCCGGAGTGATATCGTGCATCACGCATTTGGACTCGATGGACGCCACAAACAGCTCGTCTTTGTTACCAAAATGAGAATAGACGGTCTGCTTGGAGACACCGGCCTTTTTAGCCACCTCGTCCATACTGGTATTGGGAAAGCCTTGGCCGCAAAAAAGGCTGATGGCCGCTTCAAGGATGGCGGCACGTTTTTGCTCACTGCGGCTGAGACTAACGGTTTGGCTGGATATCATGGGACATTATCCATAGGTTCCGGCCACCGCAATCGCCGGCAGCCTGTCAAAAAATTCGCTTAATTTAAGCATAAAATAGACTAGACAGTCCAGTTTTACCAAAATAGACTAGACAGTCCAGTTTAACCACTTTTTAACCTACAGCCAGGACACTGCAATGAACAGAGTGAATCGCCAACCATGGATTAAGGCCTTGCCGCTCCTTTTGGGGCTGGGCTTGATTGGCGCCTGTCAGGACAAGGACGCCGTCCCGCTCGACAGCAAGCACCTGCCTACCGTCATCACTGAGTCCTTAAGCCAAAGCCAGGGCTACAGCCGCCAACTGGAATTCAGCGGCACAGTGCGGGCAGCCAACACCACAGGGGTAGGTTTTGAGCTTGCCGGTAAACTCAGCAGCCTGCTGGCCGACAGCGGCAATCAGGTCAGCAAGGGCCAGCTGCTTGCCACCCTGGACACCAGTTTGCTGGTTGCCGAGCAGCGCGAACTGGAAGCGGCACTGGCGCAAAACAGTGCCGATCTCAATCTGGCCCGCTCGACCTTAAAGCGCAGTCAGGAGCTGAAAAAACAAGGCTATGCCTCGGTGCAGCAACTGGATGAATTACAAGGCAAACTTGGCAGTCTCGAAGGTGCGCGCGAGCGCCTCAATGCCAGCCTTTATGCCAACAGTCTCAAGCAGGAAAAATCGCGGCTGCTGGCGCCCTTCGATGGCAGCATCAGTCAGCGCAGCTTTAACCTCGGCGAAGTGGTTCCACTGGGGCAGCCGGTGTTCACTCTGGTAGAAAACAGTGCGCCCCAGGGCCATGTTGGGGTGCCGGCGGACGTTGCCCGTAGCCTGAGTCAAGGCCAGTGGGTGGAGCTTCGCACCGGCAGCCGTCACCTCAGAGCGCAGATTGAAGGCATCAGTCCTGCCATCAATCCGGTGACCCGCACCGTGGAAATTCGCCTCTCCATGCCAGCCAACAGCCAGGTGCTGAACGGCGAAATTATTTACCTAAGCCATCGCCAGAAAGTGGATAAACCCGGCTTCTGGGTGCCTGTGTCTGCGCTTACCGACGGCCTGCGTGGCCTTTGGAACCTCTATGTGGTGGTCGAACGAGGTCAGGGCGAGTTTGTGATAGAGCGGCGCGATGTGGAGATCCTCTACACCGACAAAGACAGGGCCTTCCTCACCGGGGCGCTCGCCGAGGGCGACCAGATTGTCACCCAAGGGCTGCATAAACTCGTGGTCGGTGAACAGGTTCGCCCTTCCACTCAGGTCGCGACGAGGTAAGCCATGGTCAAGGCATTTGTTGAAAACGGCCGTCTGGCGGCGCTTTTTATCGCCCTGCTGATGGTTGCTGGTCTCGGAGCGCTGTCGGCCCTGCCCCGTATGGAAGACCCCCATATCACCAACAGATACGCGTCGGTTATCACCCACTACCCGGGCGCTTCCGCCGAGCGGGTTGAGGCGCTGGTTACTGAAGTGCTGGAAAATCAGCTGCGCCGCCTTGAGGAGCTCAAGCTTATCCAGTCCACTTCGCGGCCGGGCATTTCAGTTATCCAGTTGGAGCTGAAAGATGAAATCGACCTGACCGACCCCGTCTGGTCCCGCGCCCGGGATCTGATGAATGATGCGCGCCAGTCGCTGCCGGATGGGGTCATATCCCCCACCCTGGATGACCAGATTGGTTACGCCAATACCGTTATTTTGGGACTGGCCTGGCGCGGTGGTGGCGAGCCCAGGGTCGATATCCTCGGCCGTTACGCCAAGGAGCTGCAAAGCCGCTTGCGGCTGTTGCCGGGCACCGACTTTGCCCGCCTGTACGGTGCGCCGACAGAGGAAATTCTGGTTGAACTTGATGGCAATAAAATCAATCAGCTGGACCTAACCCCCGGCGCCATCGCCCGTATTCTTGCCGCCGCGGACAGTAAAATCTCCGCCGGTGAAATCCACAACGCCCATTTTCGGGCGTTGGTAGAGGTGTCAGGCGAGCTTGATTCGCAAACCCGAATCCGTCAGGTGCCGCTGAAAATCGATGGCTCCGGGCAGATTATTCGCCTTGGCGATGTGGCCAATGTCTCCCGCCAATACAAAACGCCCCCTGACAGTGTGGCGCTGCTTGCCGGTGAACGGGGGCTGATGGTGAGCGCCCGTATGCTCAACAACACCCGGGTCGATAAGTGGCTGGCACAGGTGCGTACCACAGTAGCCGAGCTTGAATCCGGAATGCCCGGCAATATTGAGGTGCAATGGCTGTTCGAGCAGGAAAGCTATACCAGCAGCCGTCTTGGCGAACTGGCCATTAACCTGTTGCAGGGTTTTGTGCTGATCCTGCTGGTGCTGATGCTGACCCTGGGCACCCGCAACGCATTGGTAGTGGCGCTGTCGCTGCCGTTGACGGCCCTGTTCACCCTGGCCTGTATGCGCGCAGTAGGGTTGCCAATCCATCAGATGTCGGTGACCGGACTGGTGGTGGCGCTCGGGATCATGGTGGATAACGCCATCGTGATTGTGGATGCGATTTCCCAGCGCCGACAGGCGGGCCAAAGCCGCCTCGAAGCCGTCTCCAACACCCTGAAACACCTGTGGTTGCCCCTGGCAGGCTCCACCCTTACCACCATACTTGCCTTCGCCCCGATAGTGCTGATGCCGGGCGCGGCCGGTGAGTTTGTTGGCGGTATCGCGATTTCGGTGATGTTTGCCCTGGTGGGCTCATACCTTATTTCCCACACCCTGATAGCCGGGCTTGCCGGACGTTTCAGTCCGGCCACCGAAGGCCACGACTGGCGCGCCCACGGGGTGCGAATGCCACGACTTGCGGCCGCCTACGAGGCATTGCTCAGTAAACTGCTGCGGGCCCCCATCAGAAGTGCGCTGCTGATTGGTCTGCTGCCGCTGCTCGGCTTTATGGCCGCCGGCCGGATGACCGAACAGTTCTTTCCGCCTTCGGATAGGGACATGTTTCAAATCGAAGTGTATATGGCGTCACAGGTCAGTCTTGAGCGCAGTCAGGCCACCGTAGCCGCCATGGACAGGCTGCTTGAGCAAACCGATGGTATAGAGCGCATCGACTGGGTGGTGGGTGGCAATATCCCCTCGTTTTACTACAACATTACCCAGCGCCAGCAAGGGGCAGCCAACTACGCCCAGGCGATGGTGAAGGTAAAGGATTTCGAAACAGCCAACGAGCTTATCCCCCGGCTACAGCGCAAACTGGATTTGGACTTCCCCGAAGCCCAGGTGCTGGTGCGCAAACTCGAACAGGGGCCGCCCTTCAACGCCCCGGTCGAACTGCTGATTTATGGCCCCTCCCTTGAGGAGCTTAAACGCCTGGGTGACGAGGTACGCTCGATTCTGGTGCGCCACAGCGATGTTATCCATACCCGCGCCACCTTAAGTCCGGGTGCGCCTAAGGTAAAACTGGCGGTGGATGAAGACGCCTCCATGATGAGCGGCCTGTCACTGAGTGATATTGCCAATCAGGTGCAAATGGCCACCACAGGTCGCAGCGGCGGCAGTATCCTCGAGCAGACCGAGTCGCTGCCGGTACGGGTGCGTCTGGATGACAGCATGCGTGAACAGCAAGGCCGTCTGGGCGCCATTGAGCTTGTGTCCCAGTCCGGGCGCGGCATTCCGCTCTCAGCCCTGTCTGAGGCGCAAATCAGCGTCAGCCGCGGCGCCATCCCAAGACGTAACGGCCAGCGGGTGAACACTGTCGAGGCCTATATCCAAACCGGGGTGCTGCCGGCCAAGGTTCTGAGGGAAGTGCAGCAAGAGGTGGACGCCCTGCCATTGCCCCCCGGCTATCACATTGAAGTGGGCGGCGAGAGCGCCAAGCGCAACGAGGCTGTGGGTAATCTGCTGTCGTCGGTGGCATTGGTGATGACACTGCTGCTGGCCACTGTGGTGCTGAGCTTCAACTCATTCCGCCTCACAGGCATCATATTGCTGAGCGCCGCACAATCGGCAGGCCTTGGGCTGCTTGCGGTATATCTCTTTGATTATCCTTTTGGATTTACGGTCATCATAGGTTTGCTTGGTTTGATGGGCCTTGCCATCAACGCCGCCATTGTGATCCTGGCCGAACTTGAAGATGTGCCCGAGAAACGCGAAATGAGCCTGGAGACGCTGGTGAAAACAGTGGCGAGCTGTACCCGCCATATCACCTCCACCACCATTACCACTGTGGGCGGCTTTTTACCGCTGATTATTGCAGGGGGTGGGTTTTGGCCCCCCTTCGCGGTGGCGATTGCGGGGGGCACAGCATTAACGACCATGTTGTCGCTGTTGTGGGTGCCTGTGATGTATCGGCTGCTGATGCAAAAAATGCCGCAGCCTCAGGGATGTCATCAACCGGCGTGAGCTTTGAGTGCGTGGTAGATATGGTCTTTGAGCTCAGCGCGTTCGATTTTCAGCGCTGAAAAATGTTCGTCCGTGGTGGGCACCTTGTTGACCTCCAATCCGCGGATCTTATGGTCCAGTTCATGATAGCGTCTGGCCTTGGCATTGAAGTCGCTGTCATTGGCCTTGAGGCTTTGGATAAGATCGCTGTACTGCGGAAACTCGTTGGAAAGCAGGTGGTTTTCTCCCAGCATGTTAACCTCCGTGAGACTTGAATGGATAAGAAGGCAGCCCCCAATGGATTGCCCGCTTTTTGTACAACCTATTCAACATAATACCGGCCACCGGGTTGCGCAAATGAAAAAGGCGCCCGAGGGCGCCCTGTCACAAAGTTCAGCCTTCAGTGCAATCAGAACGACTGACGGAAGGATGCCCAGTAGGTACGGCCACGGATGTCGTACAGGTTACCGTTGTAAGTACCGTCATAGGCGAACACAGGATCTTCATCGGTCAGGTTGGTCACACCCACAGAGACGCTGTTATTCCACGGCAGGTTGTAGGTATAGCTCAGGTTATGAGTCCACAGGCTGTCGAGCTCAAACAGATCTTCGCTGCCATCGATATAGTCCCAGCTTTGCTGGCTGCCAACAAAGTTACCGTAGTAGTTCACGGCGTGGTCGCCATAGGTATAGTCGACGGTCAGATTGAGTCTGTCTTCCGGCACACCTTCACGGCCAGCCAGGTCGTCACCCAACACCTGTACCCCGGCATCAGCATAGGTAGACTTGTACTTAAAGTAGTGTGACCAGCCCAGACCCAGCTTGAACTCACCGAGTTCGGTATCGAAGCGGGCATCAGCCTTGATATCCAGACCCGCACGCTCAGACAGACCCAGGTTCAGCTTCTGGCTGTTAACATAGTCGATACGACCATTGCCCTTCTGGGAAATAGAGGTACCGGCGTACACCATAGACACATCGGGGCGTGGCACACCCAGAGCGTCAGCCGCTTCCCACAGCTTGGCCTGGGTGCGGACGATTTCACTGGCAGACAGCTCTTCAATCAGGTTGGTGGTTTCCAGCTCCCAGTAATCGGCAGAGAAGCTGATATCGTCGGTGATATTCCACACCAGACCAAAGTTCAGAGATTCTGACTCTTCGGCTTCCAGGTCTGGGTTACCACCGGTGCGGGTTGGCGCATAGTCACGGCGACTGCAGGAATCGATGTCCTCGCCATTGCTGTAACAGTTCAGGTAATTGGTGATATTGCCAAAGCCTTCAGAGGTGCCCTGATACAGATCCGACAGGGTCGGTGCGCGGAAGCCCGTGCCCCAGGAGGTACGCAGCAGCAGCGCATCGATTGGCTTGTAGCGCAAGGAAACCTGCGGGTTGAAGGTGCCGCCGAAGTCAGAGTAATCGTCATAACGACCGGCCAGGTTCAGCTCCACACTGTCGAGCAGCGGCAGAACCAGTTCGGCATAGAGCGCTTTAACATCACGCTCGCCCTGACCGCCGCTACCGCCGTTACCACCAATGATTTGACCGGCCTCGGCCAGTGCATCCACCTTGGAGTCCAGGCTTTCTTCACGGTAGGCACCGCCTACATACATGGCCGACAGACCGCCCGGCAGCTCGAACAAGTCCATAGACACGCCACCGGAAATATCCAGGTAGGTTGCTGTCATGCGTTTATCGTAGTTGGCAGTGGCGCCACCTGGCATTTCTGAGTTGGGGTCGCGGGGATCCCAGCCCACAAACTTGTTGCTGGCAGTATCCCAGCTACCCACCAGATCTGTGGTGCCGCCCTTGAGCTGATAGCCGGTACCCCAGGTAAAGTTGGAGTACTTATTGTAATTAACGGTCAGATCCCAAGCCAGCGCATCGTGGTTACCATTGAGTGCCAGCATGTAGTCATAGATGTTGTCGTGGTGCTCGGCGATGCGGTCACCGGCGGTATCGAAACGGAAGTTCATACCGGCATCGGGATCGGCAACCAGTTCCACCAGCTGCAGCCCATCGGCAGTGGTGTAAGCTGGCAGACCATTGGGAATAGAGATCCACGAAGGCACGGGCGCCGAAATATCCAGGGTTTCGTTGGCGGCCCAGTAAGCGCGGGCAGTCAGTTGAATTTCAGAACTCAGCTCATAGGTGTAATGCAGCATGGTGTTGTCACGACGCGCATCAACACTGGTGGCCGCAGCCTTGGTGTAATCGTAAGCACACAGGGTGTCGCCTGGGTAGTCTGAATCATCCAGCACCCCCATAAACTTGTCACCGTATACATCGGCGCAGCTTCGGTCGGCATTGGCAAAGGGCGCAGAGTAAACCCAACCACCAGCACCGCCCTGAGTCAAAGTACGGCCGGTTGGGCTGATGTTCACCCAGTCCTGATAGTCATTGGGGTTACCGCCTTCTTTGAGGAACGGCTGGGTGTACCAACGGTCGGTCTGCATGATGGGGTCGACTTCATAGTGTTCAAAAGTGAACACCAGATGGCCCTTGTCTGAGCTCAGGCCGCCGGTAAAAGACAGGTTTGATGATTCGCCGCCATTCTGAGAAGGACGGTCAATGCGGCCATCCAACTGAATACCTTCAAAATCTTTCTTGAGAATAATGTTCACTACCCCGGCAATGGCGTCGGTGCCATAGATGGCTGAGGCGCCGTCGGTCAGAATTTCAATGCGCTCCACCGCCGCCATGGGAATGGTGTTGATGTTGGCGGCGCCGCCATCCATCACAGGTGACTTGGCCATCCGCTTGCCATCGAGCAAGGTCAGGGTGTGAAACGCCGAGGCGCCCTTCAGCTGTACCGTGGCCTGTGAGCCCCAGCCGTTGTTCGAGCCGCCGCCCCAGGAACCAAAGGCGTTCAGGTTTGAGCTTCTGAGGGCATCACCCACAGTGGCAAAACCGGATTTGGCCAGCTCTTCTGCGGTAATGGTGGTAATGGGGGTAGCACCCTCCATATCGATGCGCTTGAGGTTGGAGCCGGTGACGGCAATACGCTCCACCTTGTTCTCATCCAGAGCCTCTTCTGCGGCCGCGATAAAGGTTGGCGCCCCCAAAATCAGCGCCAGACTCAGTGCCAGTTTGCTGTGTTTCACGTTTTCTCTCCCTAGTCGTTGTTGTTATCTCCGGCAAGCCGGATACAAAAAGCGCAACTTTTATATCACATACATTATTTTGTATACAATATGTTTTATCTTGGTTAATGAGAGAGTGGGCAGAGTTGGACGCTGGTCAATTTTTCGCAACTGGAGCTGGGGTAAATTGGGCCGACCTTACAAGAACTTAAGGAAAAATAATGAACTATAAAGAATGGCCTCTGGCGAAACAGATAGGGGTTCTTGCGACTGCGCTGACATTTTTGGTGTTCAGTTTGATGGGTTTTATCGCCTATCAAAGCGCCTCCAGTGCGCTGCAAACCAAGGGCATGACCGCCATGTCGGCCAAGTCTGATGCGGTCACCGATATGCTGGCATTGCAGTATCAGAGTCTCGCTGCCCTCGCCCGCCGTAACGCAGACGTACTGCGGGAAATGTACCCGGGCAACTTCCATAAACCGGGCCGAACCGTCAAAGTGCTGGGCCAGGACACACCGGTGCTGATGCACGAAAAAGAGCAAATCAATGCCACCAAGAGTAAGGTTGACCGCTACGCCAATCTCACCGGCGGCACTGCCACCGTGTTTGTGCGCGATGGCGACGACTTCCTGCGGATCTCCACCTCATTAAAAAAAGCCGACGGCAGCCGGGCTCTGGGCACCTATCTTGGCAAAGGCCACCCCGCCTATCAGGTGCTGATGTCCGGCGGCAGCTACGAAGGCTATGCCAACCTGTTTGGCCGCGACTACATGACCATCTACCGTGCTCTGCGCGATACCAATGGCGACGTGGTGGCGGTGCTCTATATCGGCTTTGATATCACCGACTCCCTCAAGGAACTGCGCGCCGCGGTTGCCCGCCTCAAGGTGGAAACCACCGGCCACTTTATGCTGGTAAACCGCAAAGATGAGCTGATTTTTGCCAGCGGCGCCGAGGTCGGCAGCCCCCTGAGCAGTGCCCTGCTTGATGGCCTGTCACCAGCTGAACTGCCCACGTCATCAGAAGGCCTGGCCTTCACCGACGATAAGGGCAAGTCGCGCTACCTAATCCTTCGGGAAGTGCCCGGCTGGCAATGGCGTCTGCTGGCCACAGTACCAACTGCTGAACTGCATGAAGAAAGCATCAGCCTTTTGAAAATCAATGCCCTACTCTCAACTGTCGGCATTCTGGTGATTACCCTGTGCCTGTCCTGGGTGCTGGTGCGGGCATTGCGGCCCCTTACCGAGCTTAAACAGCAACTCGAAGGGCTGGGCCGTGGTGAGCTGGATCAGCGCTGGCAAACCAGTGCCGAGCACACCCAAAACGAGGTGCAGCATATCCGCAACAGTGTTGCCACCATGGCGGCAAACCTAAAAGCGCTGATTGAATCCCTTAAGTCATCGGTGTTGACCCTGGGCACCATGGCCGAGGAGTCGCGCCATATCGCCCATCAAAATGGCGAAGAAGCCGCCGCCCTGATGCTGCAGACCGACCAGATAGCCACCGCCATCGAGGAAATGTCCACCTCTATTCGCGACGTTGCTGAGCATGCCAGCGAAGGCGCCAATCAGAGCCAGCGCGTGGATGAGGCGGCACGGGATGGCCAGCGGATGCTCAATGGCATGGTGGCCGATTTAGGCACCCTCAGCGAGCGGCTGGCAAGCAGCCACGTAGCCGTGGAAGAAGTGGCGCGGGAAAGTGAAGCCATCAGCAAGGTCACCGAGGTGATAAACAATATTGCCGAGCAGACCAATCTGCTGGCGCTGAACGCCGCCATCGAAGCGGCCCGTGCCGGTGAGCAGGGCCGGGGCTTTGCTGTGGTCGCCGATGAAGTGCGTACACTGGCAAGCCGCACCCAGGCTTCCATTGCCGAAATCGGCCAGACCATCAGTAATCTGCAACACAAGGTGCGCGCCACCGCGAGCCAAATGGATGAAGCCCATCAACTGGGGCAATCCTGTGCCAGCCAGGGCACCACCACAGGCCAGGAACTCGAGGGCATCACCCGCCGCATCGGCGATATGGCTACAGTGTCGGCAAGCATCGCCAGCGCCACCCATCAGCAAAGCACTGTGGCCGAGGACATCACCCATAACCTGCACCTGATAAGCGACCTTGCCCGTGAAGGTGAAACCCGTGCCAGCGAAACCGTGATCAGTGCCGATAAGCTTGGCAGTCTGGCGCTGGAGCTGAAAAAGCAGGTCGAGGTGTTCAGAACCTAGTCAGGCCCAGCTGCACCAAAGCCGCCCTGGGGCGGCTTTTTTCATATTGCGGGCACATCAGCCCCTGGTCTGTCATAGGCTTTACTGACTCAGTGCCGCATCCCACATGACAACGAACTCAGCCTTGCGTTCACGCTTAATCTCCTGCCAGTGCCGCCCTTCAAGGGCACCTTCCAGGGCATAAAGCAGGTTCAGGCTCACCGGCATACCGGCGCGCTTAAGACGCAGCATCACTTGGATACTGCCGATAGCAGCCACTTGCTCAAGCTCTGTAATACCAATCTGTGCCAGCCAGAGGGCGGACTTTGGGCCAAGGTTGGCGGCATCTTTTATGGCGGTCATAGCGAAAATACCGATGGGAACTGAAACGACAGGATAGCCCTTAGCCAGAAAAAACAAACCCCGCACAGGGCGGGGTTTGTGAGATAACGGGCGCTTATTCGTCGTCTGACTTGCGGTCCATGTTTTCGGTGTTTTCAAGCCACAGGGCGTTGATAATCCCGAAGGAACAGGCCAAGAGTACGCCCAGAATCCAGGTGAAATACCACATAGCGACTCCTTATCAGTACAGTGAATGCTTGTTGTTGTCGATGAACTGACGGCTCAGACGACCATACATCTTGTAGTAAGTCCAGATAGTGTACGAGAGCACAATCGGTACAAAGATGATGGCAGCCCAGGTCATCACTGTCAGGGTCATTTCACTGGCAGTGGCATCCCACATGGTCAGGCTCACGTTTGGCTCCAGCGATGATGGCATCACGAACGGGAACATGGCTGCACCGCAGGTGAGGATAACACCGGCAACCGCAAGCGAGCTGAACAGGAACGCAAAACCACTGCGATTCATACGGCTGAACAGGATAACCAGCAGCGGCATTGCCAGACCCAGCACCGGGAAAGCCATGGTGATGGGGTAAGTCTGGTAGTTCGACATCCAGGCGCCGGTCACCAGCTCAACGGTTTTACCCACTGGGTTGGAGGCCGCATGGGTATCAAGCCCTGAGGTGATCACGTAACCGTCGATACCGTTGGCAACCCAGAAACCGGCGGCGGCGAACAGCACAACCAGCAGCAGCGCGAACAGCTGAGCGGCATTGGTGGCACGTACACGCAGCTCACCTTCGGTCTTCATTTGCAGCCAGGTTGCGCCCTGCATCATAAACATGCTTACGCTGATAAGGCCAGCCAGCAGACCGAATGGATTGAGCAGGCCAAACAGACCACCGTGGTACTTGGCACGCAGGAACTCGTCAAAGTTGAACGGTACACCCTGCAGCAGGTTACCGAAGGCCACGCCGATAATAAGCGGTGGCACAAAGGAGCCCACGAACAGTGCCCAGTCCCATGACTTACGCCATTGCGGCGCTTCAATCTTGGAGCGATAGTCAAAGCCCACCGGACGCAGGAACAGCGCCAGCAGCACAATCACCATGGCCACATAGAAGCCAGAGAAAGACACGGCGTACACCATAGGCCAGGCAGCAAACAGCGCGCCACCGGCGGTGATAAGCCATACCTGGTTGCCATCCCAGTGCGGGGCAACAGTGTTAATCATCACCCGGCGGTCGGTGTCATCTTTGCCGATAATCGGCAGCAAGGCACCTACACCCATATCAAAGCCATCGGTCACAGCAAAGCCGATAAAGAGCACGCCGACCAGGGCCCACCAGATAAAACGCAAGATTTCGTAATCAAACATAGTCGACTCCTTCCCTTAGGCTTCCTGTTTCTCGAAATGGTAGCGGCCGGTTTTCAGGCTGCTTGGACCAATCCGGGCGTACTTGAACATCAGGAAAAGCTCGATAACCAAGAGTACTGAATAGAACAGCGTGATAGAGGCGATACTGAACCAAAGGTCGGAAACAGTAAGGCTGGACGCCGACATATAGGTTGGCAGTACTTCGGAGATGGTCCATGGCTGACGACCATACTCGGCCACAAACCAACCACACTCGATGGCAATCCACGGCAGTGGCAGGCTGTAGAGTGCGGCCTTGAGAACCCACTTCTTCTCTTCAATCTTGTGACGGGTGCTTTGCCAGAAGGCAGCAGCAAACACAAACAGCATGATCACGCCCAGCCCCACCATTACGCGGAACGACCAGAACAGCGGCGCCACATTCGGGATAGAATCCTTGGCAGCGGCCTTGATTTGCTCTTCAGTAGCATCCACCACCTTGTCGGTGTAAGGCTTAAGCAACAGACCATAACCCAGGTCAACCTTGGCTTCTTCAAACGCAGCCTTAAGCTCAGGATCCTTGTTACCGGCGCGCAGCTCTTCGAGCATAGCGTAAGCCTTCATACCGTTACGAATGCGCACTTCGTGCTCATCCACCAGATCGCGAAGACCAGTAACTTCTTCATCGATAGAGCGGGTGGCAATAATGCCCATCACATAAGGAATTTTGATGGCGCCATCGGTGTGCATGGTTTCCTGATTAGGGAAGCCAACCACGGTAAAGGAAGCTGGAGCAGGCTCAGTGTGCCACTCGGCCTCAACGGCAGCCAGTTTCACACGCTGCACCTCACCTACCTTGTAGCCTGACTCGTCGCCAAGCACGATAACCGACAGGATAGAGGCCATACCAAAGCTTGCGGCAATCGCAAAGGAGCGACGGGCAAATGGCAGGTCACGCTTCTTCAGGATGTAGTAAGCACTGATAGCCAGTACAAACATGGCGCCGGCCACATAGCCAGAAGCCACTGTGTGTACAAACTTCACCTGGGCAACCGGGTTAAAGACCACTTCGGCAAAGCTGGTCATTTCCATGCGCATGGTTTCGTAGTTGAACACAGAGCCCACAGGGTTTTGCATCCAGCCGTTAGCCACCAAAATCCACAGTGCAGACATATTGGTACCCAGCGCCATCAGCCAGGTCACAGCCAGGTGCTGACGCTTGGAGAATCTGTCCCAACCGAAGAAGAACATACCCACGAAGGTGGATTCGAGGAAGAAGGCCATCAAGCCTTCAATGGCGAGCGGCGCACCAAAAATGTCGCCTACATAGTGAGAATAGTAAGACCAGTTGGTACCAAACTGGAATTCCATGGCCAGACCCGTGGTCACGCCAAGGGCAAAGTTAATCCCGAACAGCTTACCCCAGAACTTGGTCATGTCCTTATAGATCTGCTTGTTGGTCATCACGTAAAGCGATTCCATGATAGCCAGCAGGAAGGCCATGCCCAGGGTTAAGGGAACAAACAGGAAGTGATACATGGCCGTTAGTGCAAACTGCAGGCGCGATAGCTCAACAACCTCTTCAACAATCATCAGTGACTCCTTACTTGGTGCGTCCTGCCACCTTCATCCGATCCCCATCGACGAGGGAGGCAACCTTTGTAGGATAGTTAAAATTTAGTTTTTTTCGCCTTTGCTCGGTTTGTTAAAACCAAGGCGCTTTTTTGACGTTCAGGCACATCGCCCCTGCCCTTGCTTGCTGCAACCCCGGGATTGTCGATCCGGATCACGCTTTCACAGCAGTTTGTGACGGCCACCCTGCGCCAGCGGGTGTCAAACCCCCTAAAATTTTTTGCAATCAGCTAATTACACTGACAATCAACAGGAATTTGGCAGGAAATTTATACCACCTGGAATTGATACAAATCAATCAAACTCGCCGCTTTCAACCGGAATTGCCAAGTAGGACACACTTTGGCTCGCGCCGTGATTGACACCCCAACCGCCATGGAATAGGCAAGCCTCCAACCAGGGTGAAAACAGCTATTTTCAGGCCGTAACTTAAAAATAAAGCAACAAAGCCACAAAAATACAGATAGGCAACTTTTACAGATAAACTGAAATTAGACAAAATCACAAAGCTTTAATTATTTAAAGTTTAATATCATACGGTTAAGTAGACAAAACAAATAATGCCGCCGTTAATTGATAAGTTTTTCTAATTGAAATGACAAATTTAACTCGTTTGAGAAGCTGAATTGAACTGGCTACTATATGCCCAAGTTAAGGAGACGGCCCCCACCAGACGTGCGGCGGGGCCCACTCCGCACCCTTGAACCTGACTGTGGAGATGTCCCATGAAAAACTTTTTTGACCGTGTCATCAAGGCCTACAAGCGCGTGTTTGTTGAACTCTACACCGCCAAGCCACTGTAATTGACGCTGTAAGCAATTCCCTTGAAGTGATTGATGTTTTGTTAGCGCAAAACGGCCCCAGACCGACAGGTCCGGGGCATTTTTTTATCTGTCGTACGGTTATACCCATTTGGAGGCAGTTACTCCGCCAAAGGGCTGAAAGCCAAACTCGGGGTAATTGCAACTGGATACAACTGAATTAACGTCAATATTTCATTGTGTTACATCAATAAAAAAAGGAGCGATTCTCATCGCTCCTTTTTTGTACTCAGGCTTGCAACCTGACTATCACTGCCGCTTAACCCAGTTTCACCCGGGCGTTACGGAACATACGCATCCATGGGCTGTCCTCGCCCCAGTTGTCTGGGTGCCAGGAGTTGGCCACAGTGCGGAATACCCGCTCTGGGTGCGGCATCATTATGGTAACGCGACCATCCAAAGTAGTGATACCGGTCAGGCCGTTTGGCGAGCCATTGGGGTTCTGCGGGTACTGAGTGGCGATTTCGCCATGACCATTCACATAACGCAGCGCCACAGTACCTGTAGCTTCGGCGCGGGCCAGTGCTTCGGCGTTGGCGAACTCAGCAAAACCTTCACCGTGTGACACGGCGATTGGCATACGTGAGCCTTCCATACCCGAGAAGAACAGCGATGGGCTCGACTGCACTTCCACCAGGCTGAAGCGGGCTTCAAAGCGCTCAGAGCGGTTACGCACGAAACGTGGCCAGTGCTCGGCACCTGGGATGATGTCTTTAAGGTTCGACATCATCTGACAGCCGTTACACACACCGAGGGCAAAGCTGCTGTCTCGCTCGAAGAAGCGGCTGAACTCGTCGCGGGCACGCTGGTTAAAGAGGATGGACTTGGCCCAGCCTTCACCGGCGCCCAGCACGTCACCGTAAGAGAAGCCACCACAGGCTACCAGGCCCTGGAACTCTTCGAGGCTGATGCGGCCAGAGAGAATATCGGACATGTGTACGTCACGGCTCTCAAACCCTGCGCGGTCGAACGCAGCTGCCATCTCCACATGGGAGTTAACACCCTGCTCGCGCAGAATAGCCATCTTGGGCGCGGCGCCCTTGAGGATATAAGGCGCAGCCACGTCTTCGCTTGGGTCGAAGCCCAGTTTCACGGTCAGACCCGGCTCGTCAGCTTGCTGCTTAAGCTCAAACTCCTGGCGGGCACACTCAGGGTTATCACGCAGCGCCTGCATGCGGTAGGTGGTCTCAGACCACAGAGTGCGCAGGGCTACGCGGCTATCTGCAAACACCAGACGCTCGCCATCGTGGATACGCACCTGACCATCAGTGTTCAGCTTGGCAACGGCGTGTACGGCAAGACCGGCGGCTTCGAAGGCGCTGCGTACAGCAGCTTCATCGGCTTTACTTACCTGAATAACACCGCCGAGCTCTTCGTTGAAGAGACGCTCAAGGTCAGAGCCGTTGATCCCGGCCAAATTAATATCCAGACCTGTGTTACCGGCAAAGGCCATCTCCACCAGCGTGGTGAACAGACCACCGTCGCTCTTATCGTGGTAAGCCATCACCTGCTTGGCGGCAACGAGCTTCTGCATGGTCTCGAAGAAACCGCGCAGACTGGCGGCGTTATCCAGATCCGGGGCCACATCACCCAGCTCACCAAACACCTGCGCCAGGCACGAACCACCGAGGCGGTTTTGACCATTGGCAAGGTCGATAAAGAGGATGCTGGTGTCACCCTTGTCTGAGCGCAGCTCTGGGGTCACAGTGTTACGCACATCATTCACCGCACCGAAGGCGGAAATGATAAGGCTCATAGGCGCGGTCACGGCTTTCTTCTCGCCGTTCACTTCCCAAGCGGTCTTCATGGACATGGAGTCCTTACCCACAGGGATGGTGAGTTCAAGCTCAGGGCACAGCTCTTCGCCCACGGCTTTTACCGCTTCATAGAGACCTGCGTCTTCACCCGGGTGACCGGCAGCGGCCATCCAGTTGGCAGACAGTTTAATGCGCTTGAACGAGCCAATATCGGCACCGGCGATGTTCATAATGGACTCGGCCACCGCCATACGGGCAGAAGCACCAAAGTCCAGCAGTGCCAGCGGCGTGCGCTCGCCCATGGACATGGCTTCACCGGCGTAGGTGTCGAAGGTGGCGGCGGTTACGGCGCAGTCAGCCACAGGCACCTGCCAGGGGCCAACCAGCTGGTCGCGGGCCACAAGGCCGGTCACAGTACGGTCACCAATGGTGATAAGGAAGGTCTTGTCGGCCACGGTTGGCAGCGACAATACGCGCTTCACGGCTTCACCAACGGCAATCTTGCTCTGATCCAGCGCAGGGCTTACCGCCTTTTTGCTTTCAACCTGGCGGCTCATCTTGGGCGGCTTGCCCAAAAGCACTTCCAGCGGCAGATCGATTGGGGTATTGCCAAAGTGCTCGTCATTGAGGCTTAAGTGCGGCTCAGCAGTGGCTTCGCCCACTACGGCAAATGGCGCACGCTCACGCTCACAGATGGCGGCGAAGGTGTCGATATCTTCAGCAGCCACAGACAGCACATAGCGCTCCTGAGACTCGTTACACCAGATTTCCAGCGGGCTCATGCCGCGCTCGTCACACAGCACCTTGCGCAGCTCGAAACGGCCACCGCGGTCGCCATCGTTTACCAGCTCAGGCAGGGCGTTGGACAGACCACCGGCACCCACGTCGTGGATAAATTGGATGGGGTTGTTGTCGCCCATCTGCCAGCAGCGGTCAATCACTTCCTGACAGCGACGCTCCATCTCAGGGTTGTCGCGCTGTACAGAAGCAAAGTCCAGATCTTCACTGGACTGGCCCGAGGCCATAGAAGAAGCCGCGCCGCCGCCAAGGCCAATGTTCATCGCAGGGCCACCCAGCACAACCAGCTTGGCGCCAACGGTGATTTCACCTTTCTGCACATGATCTTCGCGGATGTTACCGATACCACCGGCCAGCATAATCGGTTTGTGGTAACCACGCACCTCAACGCCGTTGTGGCTTGCTACTTCCTGCTCGTAGGTACGGAAGTAACCCAAAAGCGCCGGACGGCCAAACTCGTTGTTAAAGGCAGCGCCGCCCAGTGGGCCTTCGGTCATGATGTCCAGTGCCGTTACAATGCGGTCTGGCTTGCCGTAGTTGCCTTCCCAAGGCTGCACAAAGCCCGGGATTTTCAGGTTGGATACGCTGAAACCGGTCAAACCCGCCTTTGGCTTGGCGCCGCGGCCAGTAGCGCCTTCGTCACGGATTTCACCACCGGAACCCGTGGCAGCACCAGGGTACGGGCTGATAGCGGTTGGGTGGTTGTGGGTTTCCACCTTCATCAGGATATGCACAGGCTCCTGATGGTAGTTGTACACACCGTCGGCATCCGGGAAGAAGCGGCCAGCCTCGGTACCCACCATCACGGCGGCGTTATCCTTATAGGCAGACAGCACGTTGTCCGGGGTGGTTTCGAAGGTGTTTTTGATCATCTTGAACAGCGACTTTGGCTGCTCGGCGCCGTCGATGGTCCAATCGGCGTTGAAAATCTTGTGACGACAGTGCTCAGAGTTTGCCTGGGCAAACATCATCAGCTCGATGTCGTTGGGGTTACGACCCAGACGGGTGAAGTTTTCGACCAGATAGTCGATTTCATCTTCCGCCAGTGCCAGACCCATGTTGCGGTTGGCCAACTCCAGCGCAGCGCGGCCTTCGCCGAGGATGTTGACGCTGGTAAAAGGCTTGGGCTCGGTGTGGGTAAAAAGCACCGCCGCATCGTCAAAGCTCGCCAGTACCACTTCCACCATGCGGTCGTGGATCAGGGCTTTGAGCTCTTTGTGCTGGGCATCGCTCAGGGCATCCGATTCAACATAATAAGCAACACCACGCTCCAGACGCTTGATTTTTTCAAGGCCGCAGTTGTGTGCAATGTCGGTAGCTTTGGAGGACCAGGGAGAGATGGTGCCGGGGCGGGGAGTGACAAACAGGAGGCTTCCTGTGGGGGCATGGGGCTCGATGGCGGGACCGTAGGTCAGGATTTTGGCGAGTCGCTCTTGCTCAGTTGCGTCGAGTGCCTCATTCAAATCCGCCAAATGAATAAATTCAGCATAGATTTGGCGTACAGGAAGTGCTGCATTTTCACAGGCTTCCATCAGCTTTTGCACTCTAAACGCCGAGAGTGCAGGAGCTCCACGGATGATCTCCATCACGTCAATTCACCTTACTTTTTATAATTACAGGGTCAGAGGTGGCGCTATTATAGGGAAATACGCCCCGTAAATCACCTGCCTCGCATACTCAAAACAGAGTTTCCTGTGATATAACAAGCCGAGATTGACAAGGATTAACCTGCTGTTCAGCCAAGGCTCAGAAGAATTAGGGTAGAATAGCGCCGCTTTTGGTCGCTGATGTTGCTAATAATGGGTTTAATGCGTTGATTATTATGAGAAGAGTCTGGATATTGCTCGCCGCCTTGCTGGTGCTGACCGCCTGTCAGCCGCCAGTGGTCGACGTGGCTGAAAACCAGCCTTCCACCCCATCCCCTACCCTCAGAGTCGGCACCCTCTATGGCGCTCAGGTGTATATGAGCACGGGTCAGGGCCTGTCGGGCTTCGATTATGAATTGGCGCAGCGTTTTGCCGACTACCTTGGCAAGCCGCTGGAAATGCAGCCCTATAACAGCCGCAGCGAACTCTATGATGCCCTATCAAGGGGTGATATCGACATTATTGCCGCCGGTCTGACCGAGACTCCCAACCGCCGCAACCGCTTCCGTATGGGGCCGCCTCTGTATCGCATCAATCAGGTGGTGGTATATAAGCAGGGCACCCGGCCACCGGAGTCCATTGAGCAGCTCAGTGGCAGGCTCACTGTAGTGGCCGACTCCGCCTTTGTGGAAACCCTGACAAAACTGCAGCAAACCAGCCCGAGCCTGAGCTGGGAGCAGACCAGCGAAAAGGACAACGACGAGCTTATCGCCCTGATTGATGCGGGCGAGCTGCCTTTTACTCTGGCGCACTCCACCACTCTGGATATTAACCGCCGCTATATGCCTGAGCTGCGCTCCGGCCTGGTGCTGGAAGAAAAGGTGCCTGTGGTCTGGCTGCTCGCCGCCAAAAACAGCGATGAACTGATGAGCCAATTGCTGGCATTCTGGCATCTGGAGAAGCGTTCAGGCACCCTGGCCCATCTCAATGAAAAGTATTTTGGCCACGTAAAACGCTTCGATTATGTCGATACCCGCGCCTTTATCCGCGCCATTGACGCCAAGCTGCCGCGCTACCGGCCTTTGTTTGAAGAATACGCCGGCGATCTGGATTGGCGAAAGCTTGCTGCCGCCAGCTATCAGGAGTCCCACTGGAACCCCAATGCCCGCTCACCCACCGGAGTGCGCGGCATGATGATGCTGACCAACGCCACCGCCAGCTCCCTTGGGGTCACCAACCGCCTCGACCCACGTCAGAGTATCAAAGGCGGCGCCCAGTATTTGCGAGATTTGATTGGCCGCCTGCCGGACTCCATCCCTGAAAACCAGCGGATGTGGTTTGCGCTGGCCGCCTATAACATTGGTCTTGGCCACCTGGAAGATGCCCGTCGTTTGGCCGAGGCCCAGGGGCTCAACCCCAGTGCCTGGCGCGATGTAAAACAAGTGCTGCCGCTGCTGCAAAAGCGCAAGTTCTACTCAAAGACCCGTTATGGCTACGCCCGTGGCAGCGAGGCGGTGCATTACGTCGACTCCATCCGCCGCTACTACGACACCCTGGTGTGGGTCGATAACCAGAATAAACCGCTGGAAGATCCCGCACCCGATGCCGTGTTGCCGGAAGAAACCGCCTCCACGTCGGTAGTCACAGAAGATACACAGGCGCCCAAATAATCTGTCATCCAAAGGCGCTAATATCGGCTGTGAACATGGCAAAACAGCCCCGCAACCAAAGACGCGCACAAAGCCGGTTTACTGCCGATGATAAAAGCATCAGCGACGCGCAAACCATGCTTTGGCGCTCTTGCAAGGGGCTGATACCACTGCTAATGTGCTTGGAAGAAAAAGAAATTGGCCGTTAAGGACCAATGCGTTAAAAGGGGCCTTACATGAAAAGAAAAGCGAATAACAACCACACCCATGCGGCAGCACGGCGCCGTACACTGATTAAGTTCCGTCATAGCCGCTTGCTGCGTCGACAGAAACTCTTCTTCAGCTTAATCCAACCGGAAGACTAAACCGGTCTCACCAGACTTAGGGGCGACAGTCTCTCCTTTATCGCCCGGCTCTCCCACCTTAAATCAAGACTCAGGCTGCTCAGTGCGAGTAGCCTGTTTCAGTGCTTTTTGCTCCTTGCGGCGACGGCGAAAAAAGCTGCTCAGCATCCCGCTGCACTCGTCGGCCAGCACGCCAGCGGTCACCTCTATTTGATGGTTAAATGCGGGGTGTTGCACCAGATTAACCACGGTACCTGCCGCGCCGGTTTTCTCATCCCGGGCACCAAACACCAGACGGCTGATGCGACTGTGAACCATCACGCCGGCACACATGGCGCAGGGCTCCAGAGTCACATATAAGGTGGTATCGAGCAGCCGGTAATTGCCAAGCGCCCTGCCCGCTTCGCGCAGGCACAGCATTTCGGCGTGGGCACTGGGATCGTTAAGGCCAATATTGTGGTTAAAGCCCCGGGCGATGACTTCACCGTCTTTTACCAGCACCGCGCCCACGGGCACTTCACCGCGCTGCTCGGCTTCTTTGGCGGCCTCCAGGGCCATCGACATAAAAAGGATATCTTGCTCAGATTGTTGCAAGGCGAGAACTTCCACTGTGACTTCTGGCGCAAGTATAACTGGCGCCGGCACCCGCTGGCAAAATCCCCCTTGCGAACTACACTCAGGGCAAGCATCGGACAAGGTTTTCGCTATGCCGCCGAAGTCGTCTGCCACAAGCTTGCTACCCCCCGTTATTACCCTGCTGGGCATTGTGCTGGCAGGGCTGCTGCTTTACCGTGAAGAAGCACAGGACACGCCCCAGTACGCCGAATTTATTATGGAAACCATTCCGGTCATCTTCTGGCTGGTGCTGATGTTTCAAGCCAGGCTGACATCCCATCTGGGGCGGCTGTATCTGCTGCTCCTTTGTGGCACGGCACTGTCGTACCTTGGCGCCCTGCTCGACTGGCTCGATGAAGTGCTGAGTATTGCCCCCTTTCATCCGGTGGAGGATGTGATGCAGTCTGCGGGCTTATTACTGTCGGGCTTTGGTCTGCTCAAACTACTGAAACATCAGCATCAGCAAAACCAACTGCTGCAAAAGCTTGCCGGTACCGATCCCTTAACCGGTGCCCTCAATCGCCGGGCGCTGGTGCCGCCGGCCAGCGCAGGCAATTCGGTGTTTGTATTAATGGATGTGGACCACTTTAAGCAAATCAATGACACCCTGGGCCATGCCGCCGGTGACTTTGTCCTGGTGGAGCTTGCCAAACTCATCAGCAGCCAAATCCGTCAAAGCGATCAGTTTTTCCGCTGGGGCGGTGAAGAGTTTTTGCTGGAACTTCGGGACACAGAGCTTAAAGAAGCGAGCCTGCGTATCGAGGCGCTGCGCGCTTTGATTGAAGCGAGCCACTTTAATTTTGCCGGCCAGAGTATCAGGGTAACCATCAGCGCAGGGCTTGCTGCAGTCAGCCAGATGCAGGGCGGATTGGAGAAGGCGATTAAGGCTGCCGATGAAGCCCTGTACCGCGCCAAGGAAGCGGGCCGCAATCAGGTGCTGTGCGCCTGAGCCTGTGCGCTAAACGGCAGATACCCTCGTCAAGGCGCCACCCCAGTCCTGCAGCTTTATTCTACACTGTCACCAATAAAAAACGCCCGGGCTTAGCGCGGGCGTTTGCACATGAGGTCAAATCGGCTGTTCGTCAGCGATGTGATCTCTTAATGATGTAATTTATTAGTTATTTAATTTCTTTATCAACAGTATATATGTTCCACTTCATGTCGGCAGTAGTGTCGTCACCTGTGATTTCAGCGATAACCCGGCGGTTTTTATCATGGGCTTCGGCGGTATGACTCGGGTCAACCGGGTTGTTGTAACCAAAGCCGATAGCCTTGAGACGGCCGGGTTCGATACCGTATTGCTGCACCAGTACTTCGGTGACCGCGTTGGCGCGGCGCTGGGACAGGTCCATGTTGTAGTCGTAACCACCGGTGCGGCTGCAGTGACCTTCAATGGTCACGGCGGTGTTGGG